>CAZJPR010000028.1:1102-1944 GCA_964548265.1 uncultured Candidatus Saccharibacteria bacterium | reverse complement strand
TCCTTGGTGAGCTGCTCGCGAGGAACGTAACCAAGTCCGCGCTCAATGGTAGCCTCGAGCTCGAGACCAACCTTGCCGGCAATATCAGCAATGTGCACGTCAGGGTTCATGATCTGTACCTGAGAAGGAAGAGTGAAATCCCCTGCAGTGACCTGCTTAGGACCTTTTACTGAGAGGCGCACAATCTGTGGCTCATCGCCCTGAAGAACGAAGTGCACGCGCTTAAGGTTCAAAAGAATCTCCATGACGGACTCGCGAACGCCCTCAATGGTGGCGAACTCGTGCTGGACGTCCTCAATCTTGACCGAGGTCACCGTTGCGCCTGAAAGAGACGAAAGGATGATGCGGCGAAGTGAGTTGCCGAGCGTGTGCCCGTACCCTGGATAAAGCGAATCAATCTCGTAGGTGCCCTGAAGGCCCTCTTCCGAGACAACACGCGGCTTAGAAGGAAGTGTGATGTGGTATTCCATAACTCAATCGTAATTACCTGGTTGAATAAAATTAACGGCTGTAGAACGACAGAATGACAATGAAGTCACCGGCAACCGGCGCATTCTGTGCGTTCGGAAGCTCCGTCATGCCGCCCTCCATCTCCTTAGGATTCCACGAAACCCAGGATGGGAGAGGGCGCTCCGCAAACTTCTCAGCAAAGTTCTCGAAGTACTTTGCGTTCTTGCTGCCTGCACGTACCCCGATGCGGTCCGTGAGGAACACGCGGCGAGATGGGATGGTGGTCTTCGTACCGTTCACCGTGATGTGGCCGTGAGAGACCATCTGGCGAGCTGCACGGCGCGTAGGCGCAAGTCCAATGCGATAGACGACGTTATCAAGACGAGTCTCAA
>CAZJPR010000028.1:0-1092 GCA_964548265.1 uncultured Candidatus Saccharibacteria bacterium | reverse complement strand
CGGGGTTGCGCCCTTTGCGGCCATAGCCTCCTTCACGTAGTTAGAGAACTGGCGCTCAGAGAGTCCGTAGGTAAGGCGCACTTTCTGCTTCTCAAGAAGCTGCTTGCCGTACTCGGTGCCTCCTGGGCGTCCGCGTCCGCGCTTCTTGTTTGCAGCAGAGCGCTCCTGCGCAACAGCAAACTTCTGGGTCTGCGTCTTCTCGAATATTGGGCCGAGACGCTTGGCAATCTTGTACTTAGGTCCGATTTTCATAGTGGTTTATACGCGGCGTGCCTTAGGAGGACGAGGGCCGTTGTGAGGAACGGGGGTCTGGTCCTTGATTGCCTTAATACCAATGCCCTTGCCGGCAAATGCGCGAAGTGCGCTCTCACGTCCTGCACCGATACCGCGGATGATGACGGAAGCTTCCTTAAGTCCAATAGCGAGTGCCTTGTCGCCGAGGAGCTCTCCCACCTTTGCCGCTGCGTAAGGGGTCGACTTGCGAGCACCGGAGAAACCGAGTGCGCCTGCAGAAGAGGACATAACGACATTGCCCTTCTCGTCGGTAAGAACCGCTTTCGTGTTGTTGAAGGTAGCCTCGACGTGGAGGATGCCCTTCTCCATGCGGCGCTTTGCACTCTTGGCGAGGGCACGCTCCTTGCGACCCTGGTCGAGTCCGCGTCCGCTCTTCTTGATGATTCGTTTCTTTCCCATAATTATGTTTTCTCAAGTGTACGACGACCCGAACCCATGGTCTTGCGGGTGTTACCGCGAACCGTACGGGAGTTGGTCTTCGTCCTCTGACCCTTCACCGGAAGGCGGCGAGCGTGGCGTACACCACGAGCAGCCCCAATGTCCTTAAGGCGCTTCACGTTCTGCGAGACCTCACGGCGGAGCTCTCCTTCAATAAGGTAGGACTCAGCCTCGACGCGAATTGCCTGCTCTTCGTCGGGAGTGAGATCCTTGCCGGTCTTGTTCTCTGCAATCTTCACCTTCTTCAAAATGTCACGCGCGCGCGTAGGCCCGATGCCGAAGATAAGCGGCAGCGCATGGATGAGATGCTTGTTGTCGGGAATGGTGACGCCTGCGATACGCATGCTAAATAAATTACGT
>CAZJPR010000027.1:1416-2853 GCA_964548265.1 uncultured Candidatus Saccharibacteria bacterium | reverse complement strand
CGATGGCGAAGAATACTATCCGCGACTTCCGTCATGGTTTGCTTCCGTTCATTGTGATTGTAGGGATTCCAGCACTTCTCTTGCTTGCTCAACCCAATACCTCGACAGTGTTGATTATCGGGGCCACCGCCGTCGCGCTCTACTTTATTGCCGGTGCACCTTGGAGGGATTTCGGGATCATTCTCGTGACGGCCGTTGTCGGGCTCGGTCTCCTCGTTATGATGCGCCCCTACCTTATGGAGCGCGTACTAACGTTTGTGGACCCTTCAAGAGATCCACTAGCAAGTGGGTACCAGATTCAGCAATCCCTTATTGCCATAGGATCGGGCGAGTTGCTCGGTCGCGGCTTTGGGCAAAGCGTGCAGAAGTTTAATTATTTGCCAGAGCCGGTAGGGGACTCTGTCTTCGCCGTGTTTGGTGAGGAGTTTGGGTTTGTCGGCACCGTACTCGTCGTACTGTTGTTTATGGCGTTTGCTGCGCGTGGACTTACCATCGCGGCAACCGCAAGCAACGCCTTCGGAGCATACGCAGCAACCGGTCTTACGCTCATCATCACGTTCTCAGCGTTTCTTAATATAGGAGCGATGTTGAGCATCTTCCCACTGACTGGGCTTCCGTTGCCGTTTGTCTCACATGGAGGTACGGCTCTGTTATGCGCGCTCGCATCAGTAGGGATCATTCTTAACGTGGCGGCGCATCGAACGAAACGCACGAAATAAGGGAGTATGCTATTTTTTAACGTATGAAAGTAGTCTTTACAGGCGGCGGAACGGGGGGCCATTTCTACCCCATCATCGCAATCGCGGAGTCTATCCGTGACAAGGTTCGTGACCGCCATCTCCTGGCTCCACGAATGTACTACATTTCGCCATCGGCGTACGATCCGGAAGCGCTCTTTGAGAACGAGATTGAGTTCATCAAGTGTCCGGCAGGGAAGATGCGGCGCTATTTCTCCTTCCTTAACATCACCGACTGGTTCGTAACGGTATTCGGTGTCGCCTGGTCCTTCCTGACGCTCCTGCGTATCTACCCGGACGTCGTAGTTTCCAAAGGAGGCTACGCAAGTGTTCCAACCGTCCTTGCTGCTGCAGTACTTGGCATTCCAATCCTCGTGCATGAGTCGGACGCCAAGCCAGGAAGGGCGAACCTGCTCGGCGCTCGCTTTGCGTATCGCATTGGTATTGCGTTCGACAGTGCTGCACAGTATTTCCCAAAGAATGCACAGAAGAAGATAGCCAGGACCGGCATTCCTGTTCGTAAGGACCTCATGCGGCTAGAGAAAGAAGGTGCACATCAGTATCTCGATCTCGATCCGGACGTCCCTACAATTCTCGTCCTCGGGGGTTCAAGCGGTTCGGTACGCATGAACGAGACGTTGCTTGCTTCACTTCCAGAACTCGTTGAGCTCGGGAACGTCATCCACCAGACCGGGAAGGA
>CAZJPR010000027.1:0-1316 GCA_964548265.1 uncultured Candidatus Saccharibacteria bacterium | reverse complement strand
ACCAACGCCTACTCCTACGCACACAGCGGTGCTGCGATTGTTATTGAAGAGACCAACCTCTCGCCGCATGTGCTTGTGTCCGAATGCCATCGCATTCTTACCGATAAGGCGCTGGCAGAGGATATGCACGCCAAGAGCATTGGTTTTGCCATTCGAGACGCTGCTGACATCATCGCGGAAGAGCTGCTTTCCGTTGCACTCTCGCACGAAGAGCCACTTAAGACCTCATGATTCGCACACGCATTCCACCAAGCCCCACTGGGCGCTTTCATATCGGCACAGCCCGCACCGCGCTCTTCAACTATCTCTTCGCACGCAAGAACGGTGGCGAGTTCCTCTTCCGCATTGAAGACACTGACCGCGCTCGAAGTCTGCCTGAACACGAAGCAGAGATTATCGAAGGAATGAAGTGGCTAGGCCTCGAGCACGATGGTGAGATTGTCCGGCAGAGCGAGCGCGTTGAACGTCACACTGAACTTCTGCACAAGCTCGTGAAAGAAGACAAGGCGTACCTTTCCAAGGAAGCGAGCGCCAAAGAAGAAGGGAAGGAAGTGGAGGTGGTGAGGCTTCGAAACCCGGGGCGCTCCATTACGTTCCGCGATGAGATACGTGGGAACATTACGTTTGATACTGCTGAGCTCTCTGACTTTGTTATCGGGCGCTCCATTGATGACCCGCTCTACCACTTCGCGGTGGTGGTTGACGACAGTGATATGGGTATTACACATGTCATTCGCGGCGAAGATCATATCTCTAATACACCGAGACAGATTCTTATTCAGGAAGCACTTGGTCTTGAACGTCCCGTGTACGCGCACCTTCCGCTCATTCTTGCTCCCGATCGCTCCAAGCTTTCGAAGCGTCACGGCGCTGTCTCGCTCTTTGAGTACAAGGAGCAAGGATTTATGCCCGAGGCTATTATCAACTACCTCGCTCTGCTTGGCTGGAATCCGGGAGACGACCGGGAGGATTTCACGCTTGCCGAACTGGTCGACCTATTCGAGTTCTCTAATGTGCAGAAGAACGGAGCCATCTTCGACATGGTGAAGTTTCAGGATGTGAACCAGCGTTGGATGCGAAGACTTCCTGATGAAGAGTTCCTTGTTCGTGGGGGGCTTACCGCCTCTGACCCCGAGCGCCTTCGGAAGGCGACGCATCTTTTCAAAGAGCGTGCCCACACTTTTGGCGAGGCCAGAGAGATGCTTTCGGGAGAGCTTTCCTGCCTCTTTTCTACTCCTACCATTGACCAGGCCCTCCTGCTGAACAAGGAGCCAGCAGAGGCTCCAGGAGCCACTAAAGGCCACCTAAAGGCCCTA
>CAZJPR010000026.1:0-4037 GCA_964548265.1 uncultured Candidatus Saccharibacteria bacterium | reverse complement strand
CGACTCTTGCGAGCCGACACGATGATCTCCCAGGACGCGAGGGAATAAGCGCTTTTTTGGCCGAAGCCGCTCTTGCAGGCGACCAGGATGAGCTCGATCGCAAGAAGGAACGCAAAGGAGTGACACTCATGACCGTGCATGCAGCGAAGGGACTGGAGTTCGAGGTGGTGTTTGTTTCAGGGCTTGAAGAAGGATTGTTTCCACATGAAGGACATGAAGGAGAAGACAGAGATGAAGAAGAGGAACGCAGGCTCTTTTATGTAGCGATGACGCGCGCACGCAAACAGCTCTACCTCACACTGGCACGGGTGCGTCGCATTTATGGCACGGACTTTCTTGCAGACCCCTCTTCATTTCTTGAGGATATTGATGCATCTATGGTCGAGTACGTGCATAGCGATACGGAGCGTATCATTGAATAGCTCTGCTATACTTGTACCTATGAAAACCCTTGCCGTACTTCTTGTTGGTGCCGCACTCGTACTTTCAATTCCTGCAACTGCGCACGCTGTTCTTCCCTTCGGCGGACTCATCACCAAAATTGTGGAGTGCCCTACCGGCACAGGAAAAATAGCGATAGTCGCAGCTCCGCCTCCCATTCCCAGCGGTCCGTACGCTATTTTGGCCAAGGTCATTGAGTTTCCCTTTTTCATCGACAAACCCACGTCATTCATACTCGGACTCTACACGCCAGGAGACGTGTGCGGCATGAAAGTCTGGGGAACCGTCTACATGAAGGGCACTTCGCTCTAGTTTGTGAAGGCAAAGAAATCTCTTGGGCAGAATTTCCTCATGCATCGGCGCATCGCTGAGCGCATCGCGGACGCTGCCGGACTTTCAAAGAATGACACAGTGCTTGAGATTGGACCGGGTACGGGCATGCTCACACGCGCATTGCTCGACCGCGCAAAGAAGGTGGTCGCGGTGGAGGCAGACGGCGAGCTGGTGAGCGAACTCAAAGAAACGTTTGCGAATGAACTACATGAGGGCTCTCTTACTCTCGTCCACGACGATATACGGAAGTTCGACCCATCCATACTGAAGACGTACACGCTTGTCGCCAACATCCCGTACTACATCACCGGAGAGATTATTCGCATGTTCCTTACGGCAGACTCAAAGCCATCTTCGATGACGCTTCTTGTACAAAAGGAAGTTGCAGAGCGTGTTGCGCGCGCGAAAAAAGAGAGTCTTCTCTCACTCTCGGTAAAAGTATACGGAACTCCCAAGTATCAATTCGCCGTTCCTCGTGGGGCGTTCCGTCCTGCGCCGAATGTTGATTCAGCCGTCCTTACTATTTCTGACATACACTCTGCGTTCGCCTCTCTGAGTGAAGAGATGACCTTCTTTGAGGTTCTTAGGGCTGGATTTGCCCATAAGCGCAAGCTTCTAGCAGGAAATCTAGGGGTACTTGCTCCTGCGGAGAAGGTGGCGAGCGCCTTTAGGGAGGCAGGAATCCCACCGAAGGCTCGATCTGAGGATGTGTCGCTTGCCGGGTGGCGTACACTTGCCCGCACCCTGTCTGCTTAATACACATATATATAGGTAGGGAGCGGGTTCCGTGAAGTCCGCGTGATACTATTTAGCTACTACCGTGGCGTACTCTATCCGCACAACCAGCATTGCTCTTTCACTCCTTGTGGCGGTAGGACTTATTGCTGGCGCCTTCGTGGTTTCTAATCCTCCTGCGTCAGTCTCTGCCGAGGATACTGAGGAAATTCTCAAGGCCTATGCAGCTAAAGACACTGATAAGGATGGTCTTCCCGACTGGCAGGAGTCTCTCTACAAGACAGATCCGAATAATCCAGAATCCGTACAGAAGGGAATGAAGGACGGGGAGGCAGTCGAGGCAGGGCTCGTGAAGCCGCAGTTCGAGAGCGAGAATGCGGCTCAGGAACCGTCTGATCCGAAGGTGCCAGGAGAAGCACCGACGGCGGGCTCGCTGACGGAACAATTCTCACGCGTGCTTCTCGAAAGCGTCGTCTCTCAGAGCGGCGGCAAACCACTCAGAGAAGCCGATCAGCAAGCGTTGGTTACGTTCCTTCTGAAAGATCTGTCAGAAAAGATTGCCGACGTCCTCAAATCCAAGTACACCATCACGTCGATTTCACAATCTCCAACCGTTGACGTACTCACCTATATTGGGAGCGTCGAAAAAACATTTCTTGCCTACCAGGTTCCTGCGGACTCAACAGATTTCCTTTCCCTTGCACAGGCGTTCGTTGAGCAGGGAGAGGATTCGGCAGAACCGAAGCTTCTTGCCCTCGCACGCATGTACCACAACCTTGCAGAGGCAAACATACGGTTGACTGCTCCTACGTCACTTGCGGCGGCGCACCTTGAGATGATTCGTTCGTTCGATACTCTCTCGAAGGTCATACTTGCGACCGCCCGCTACAAGGAGGATCCGCTCCCTGTTATGGGGGCCCTCGCGCTCTACCGCTCTACCGCAACTGAGATGTTTAATGCGATGACGGTGCTGTCTAGTGCCATTCGTGCAAACGGTGCCGGCACCGGCACGGATGTGGGTTCGATGATTGTCTTCTACGCAGGGGGCACTACACAGCCATGAGATACTGCACCCTTCTTCCCACGAGGGTATTCGTTGGGCTTCTTTTGTCGCTCATATTCGCGATGTCCCTTCCTGTCTCTGCACATGCTACGGTCGGCTGTGTTGGGGGGGCCGTCGGAGGAGCAGCTGCCAGTACGGTCACCAGCGGTGCTAAGGCAGCAGTTCCAGTCAATGACGGGCTCGGCAACACCCTGAAATCCCAGGGCAACGCGGTTGAGTGTGAGGAGAGTTTCGTAGAGCAGGTGTTGAAGGGAATTGCCTGGGCCGCAGCCAAGGCGGTAGTGAACTCAATTACGCAGAGTCTCGTCAACTGGATTAATTCCGGCTTCAATGGTTCTCCAGCCTTTGAGACTGACCTCAACCAAAGCCTCGTTGAATTGCAGGACGAGGTAACCAATGCGTTTCTTGCCGATCTCTTCACAGATGTTGGGAAGGGCGACATGATCAACTCAGAGTTCGCTGAGCGCATAGGGCAAGGTATTGCGACCAGCTACTACATCTACACGAGCGGTGAACGTCTTGCATACCGTCTGCGCTCGAACATTCAAAACTACAGTCAGAATCCTGATCTATTCCGCCGTGGTGATTTCTCGCAAGGAGGATGGCAGGCATGGCATCAATCGAACGTAGTGTGTGGCAACAACGTCTACTGCTTCCAGTTTGCAGCTCGTGATGAGCACGCAGTGCGTCTCATGCAAGAGGTGGATCAGTATGTCACCGAGCTCGGCTGGGGAGACGGCTTTCTCTCCTGGAAAGGTGACTGCATCCGTGCAAGGAGGGCAGACGGCACTGAGGCTACGGCAACCGTTGATCAGAGATCAGGTAACACCCAAGGAGTTAATCTTGGCGCCGGTGATAAGTGTCTTAACCACAACATAAAGACACCGGGCTCCGTCACTGAGGACTATCTTGCGTTCCAGTTAGGTTCCGGTGTACGTCAGCTCGAGCTTGCTGACTCCATTAACGAAATTGTCGGTGCGTTGGTTGGGCAGCTTGTGCAGCAGGTCTTCGGTCCAGGTGGCCTTCTTGGCACCTCTGACTCACCTTCCGGTGGCGGGCGTTCTCTCGTGACGCAGATTGGGGATTCTTCCCAGGGTTCGGGTGGCGAGACACAACTAGTGGCAAATATCGATTCGAAGATATCGGATATCACCGCCTTCCTCACTGGCTGGCAGGTGCTCCAGGGGGCAGCGCTTGCAACTCAGGCAACGCTCGCTAGCTGTAACGACGACGTTGCTGAAGCGACGCTTACGGCAACCGTCGAGCCTACGCTTGCACGTGCTGAAGCAAACATACGCCGCGCAGAGATTGCGCTCGCGGAGCTCAATCGCATCAAGGGCACGCTCACAGCAACTCCAACACCTAACACCAACCAGACAGCGCTTCTTGCCACTGCCTCAGCTGATCTTCTTGCTCTCACCAGTGGAAGTAACATGCCGAGCGATGCAGAGGTCGGAGAAGCCAG
>CAZJPR010000025.1:0-4279 GCA_964548265.1 uncultured Candidatus Saccharibacteria bacterium | reverse complement strand
AGCTGAATGGAAGAGTTAGTGAGAATTGGGCGGCCGTACGGAGAACGGAGGAAGTCTTCCACGTCCTGCGTGATGGTCGAAACACCAAGATAGTATTTACGTCCGCGCTTAGCGAGCGAATACAAGAAGGATGCCGTGTCCTCCGACTTCATCATCCACCATGCCTCGTCAATCACCAGGAGACGCTTCTTGAGCTCGTGGCGAACGGCGTTCCAGATGAAGTGGGTGACGATGTACATAGCCACTGGCTTCAGCTCGTCCTCCATATCGCGGACTGAGAACACCACGAACTGCTTCTTGATATCCACGTTGGTCGGCTGATTGAGGAAGCCTGACCAGGTACCGCGGGTGTACTTAGAAAGACGGGTGACCAAGGAGCCACTTCCCTCCATGCCCGAGAGCACGCTCTCGAAATCGGAAAGGAGCGGAGGGGCCATACCCGTGAAATCTGCCTCGCCGGTGATGTCCTTGAGCGCGTAGGTCTCAGTGATGGCCCTATCGATGATGGCATCTTCCTCAGGCGTGAGGCCGCCAAGCATGATGCGGAAAAGACCCACTAGGTTGATGATGTTAGAGCGAAGGATGTCTGCAGGCTCCTCATCGTCCTTCACTGGGGGAAGGTCAAACGGATTGATGTGGTGCTCGCTTGAGAGCGAGATGTTAAAGAGGCGGCCACCAGTAGCTTCCGCAAGGTATTCATACTCGCGCTCAGGGTCAATCACGATGACATCAGTATCAAACATCAGGGAGCGCAGAATCTCGAGCTTGATAGCGTAGGATTTACCCGAACCTGACTTCGCAAACACCACCGAGTTGTAGTTCTCAAGTGAGAAGCGGTCAAAGAGAATCAGGGAAGCATTGTGACGGTTGATGCCGAAGAGAATGCCGCGGTCGCTCGTGAGGTCGAAGGACACAAACGGGAAGATGGAGGAGAGCGGACTCGAGTTCATTTTCGAGTTGACCGCAAGTTCATCGAGCGCAAGCGGTAACGTGGAACGGAAGCCCTGTTCTTGCTGGAAGAGTGCTGGTTTGGTGTAGACGAGCTTGGAATCGAGGACACCGCGCACTTCTCCTTCTATCTTGTCGAGTTCTTCCTCGGTCGAGCCATACACGGTAAGGTACACGCCCACATCGAAGAGATGCTCTTCCGCCTGCTGGAGGCGATCGCGCAGATTCTCAAGGTCCTGGAAGGCAGTGTCGAGCATCGGATCGCGCACCAGACCCTTTTCCTGTCGTTCGGCAATCTGACTCTCCACCTCCGCCACCTTGCGTTGGAAGTTCCGGAGAGCGGACGCAGTCTCGACTGGATGAATATGTATGCCGACATCGAAGACGCGGGGCAGGTTCACAATCGGCGTGAACCAGCTATCGGTAAGGTAGCGTGGGTACGAGATGGTATAGAAGGTGCGAGAAAACTTTTCCCCGAGCGCGAGTGACTTTGATTCAACCTTGAGCGCCGCCGGCGCGATGGTATCGGCCAGGTCGAGCTCGCCGGCTGCATAGATGTCAGTGGGTACCACCGGCGCGAGCGAAACCGCCAAATCCTGGGTTGTCTGCTTCTTACGTTTCAAAAAGTCGAGGAGCGCCATATTAATGTGTGGTGAGTCGGAGCGGGGTGTCGAGCTCTGAAAGATTGAACGAGCGGTACAACAGTTCAATAATCTCCTCGGTCTTTAACGGAACCGCCCGCAGTCCAGTCGAGGACATTCCGCCGGCAACGAGCGACATGCGCTGCTCGAGCTGAATGCGGTATTCATCGAACGTCTCGGTCTCTCCAACGAGCTTCTCCTGCTTTGTCTGTTTGGGGCTGAGGAATGGCAGGTTCTTAGAGAGGGTGCCAGCTATCGCGGGGGTGAACGGCACCACAATATAGAAGACCTTGGTCATGACCTCGGTGCCTTGAATGAAGTTAGTGATGAACTGTATGTACTCACGCAACTGGATGCGCATGAGTTCTGACGTCTGCGCCTGTGTGCGTTCATTGAGAATCGCAAGATACGGACGAATGTCCATCTTGCGAGAGTGGACCACGACTTCGACTGAGAAGTCGAGGGTGTTAAGAAAGGTCTGGAATCCACCAATGATGGCGCGCTGCTCGTCTGCGGATTTGAGGGCGAAGTTAAGAGAGGAGCACATGAGGACACCACGGTAGCCGCCATCCTTGAGGATGATGACCCCATTGCGGACCTCCTTCACGGGGACGAATGCTTGCGTTGCGTTGGCGTCAGACATGATTTTCGTCGAGGTTCACTCTACTGTCGAGCGAAAGCGCAAGCTCTTTGAGGCGACTCGTCGTGAGGTCGAGCTTCTGGCGCGGAGCGTCTTCAGCGAGCGTAGAGGCGAGCGACACTTTCGGCAAAACTTCTTCAACCTTTGCTTCCTTCTTCCAAAGGTAGAGCCTGCGACTCACATAAAAAGAAAGGCCCGCTTCGATAAGATCGATAAGTGGCTTCCCATTTAGTTTGTAGAAGGCCAGACCTACTGCAAGTCCTGCCACAGGAAGTGCGAACATGATCCCAAGCACGAGTGGAAGATAGAGGACAAGCCCTGCCGCGAGACCTGCGCCGCCGGCGAGATAGAGGAACTGCTTGAAGGTAAGCGGTCCGAAGATTTTGTCTTCGACTTCAATGAACTGCGGTACCTGGTACTCCATCAGGAATAGTATAGCAAGAGAACGAGGAATAACGGCGGCCTATCCTGCAGGAAATTACTCCGGCATCTCGCGGTACGGGTCGAGTCTCGCCCCGGCGCTAGCACTCTTTGGCGGAAGCGATACACCTGTTTCGCCGGGACGTTTTTTAATCGGAATGAGTGGAGGTTCCGCGACCACCGGAGGAGCAGGAGGTGCAACGACTTTCACCAGGGGGGCAGCAAGATCGGCGCCGAATGGTTTGGGTACTGGAATCTTTACCGCATCGAGAGCAGGGGCGGCAGGAGGTACAGATGCTGGAGCTTGAGGCGCCTTTGAGGCTGCTGAACCGGGGAGGTCCTTGGAGGGGGGTGCCTTCGACAGCCTGTTGATTGGTGGTGGTTCTGGTAGTTCAGAGTTTGTTTTCGGTTGCTTTGTGACTCCCGCCTTCTCAAGCAAGGGTGCGAATACTTCCTCATCAAGAGCGGTGATGAGCGCGTCCATCTTGGAATCCGGCACCAGGGCGTACGCTGCGAGGGCTGCAGGCAGTTGTTCGGGTCTGGTAATACCAAGAAGTGCAATAACAACCTCGTACGACGCCGCCCCTGCACTGTCCGGAGAGATTTTGAACCGCACCTCAAAGCTCTTGAGGAAGTTCTGGAACTCGGCCGAAGCGAGCATCTCACGTACGTACGGAGGTGCTGCATCCCAAGCCTCCTGGATGGCCTCATCGTATGTTTTCTTTGGTTCGTTGGTAGGCATAGATTAGTGGGCGCCCTTGCCAGCTGAGTCAACGGCTTGTTCCACCTTAGAAGCCTGGTGGGATGCAGAGCCGCCACTGCTCTTAGCTGACAGCGCAGCAAGTGCTCCGACAATCTTGTCAGTCTGCTTATCAGCATCACTACGGTACGCATCACGGAACTCCTTGTTCGAAGCAAGGCGCTTCGAATCCCCACCGACACTGAACGGGATGAAGCGCATCCAATCCGCACTTCGGGCAAGTTGTCGACTATCGCTGAGTTTCTCATAGAAGATTGCATTCTTGAGTTCCTCAACAGCGTGACTGACATCATCCACGCGAATCTGTTGGTTCGTGATGGAGCCTCCGTCTCCCTCCATGGCGTTTGCCTCTTGGTCGAGTCTGGTCGCCTCCCTAGTGTGACCGGCCGCAGCAATAGGATCTCTCGTTGCGGCTGCTTGTTGCCTGAGATCGCTCGCCTGACGCCTGAGCGAAGTTTGCTGGGCCTTAAGAGCGTTGAGAAGCGCGGTTTCTTCCTTCTTGTTGTCGAGTTCGAGATACAGACGACCTTCCTCAGTTTTGTTGAGGTTATCAATCGCTTCCTTGCGCTTATCGAAGAGCTGTCGTGCTTTCGCATTCCCTGCCTGAAGCGCAGTGTTACCGCCCGCCTCCTCGAACTGCATATCGTAGCGACGATACTCGTTCTGTCTCGTCTCAAGCACGCGCTCGTGCTCCTCCTCCCTTGCCTCAGCGTGCTTGAGATCAAGACCCTTCTCCTCGTCGATAATGCCCTCAATGCCGTGGTGGGCAGCTCCGCCAACGGCGCCAATGTTCACCCCAGCCATACCGGTGCCACTCTTGGCGAGCGAGGTACTACGGAAATCAAAGCTTGCGGTAGCGCCCTTATTAAG
>CAZJPR010000024.1:0-4326 GCA_964548265.1 uncultured Candidatus Saccharibacteria bacterium | reverse complement strand
GAGAGCGTGCGCCTGCGCAAGCAGTTTTTGACTGAGACTGACCGCGCTAAGGCTCGTCGTTAACGGATGGTATTCTAGAGGGCATGGGACTCTTCATTGAGATTGCCTTCCTTCTCGTCATTGTGATGGTCAACCGTCTGGGGTTTATCTACGTCGTTAACCGTAGGCTCCACCTAACGCTCTCCAAAAACCCACTTCTTACCTTCATCTATTTCATCTTGATGACGGGGGTGCTTGCGGTTCTCTTCCCGCACTATGCGACGGTTCTCTACCAGTCAGGTTCCACCATGGCAATCCTCTTCTGCCTTTTTGTGCTGTTTATCATAAACCCTTGGGTATACGCGCGCCTTAAGGAGCTCCACCAGACCCCTTCAAAGCTTGCAGAAGCGTTCCCCGACCAGCAGTTCCTCCTCATTGATACGCGCTTCCTGTTCTCTAAGACTGGTGATGTTATCTTCCAGCAAACGGCAGTGGGCATCATGCTCCTCATACTCTCGGCAGCAGGTATTCCCACGTCTGAACTTGTGCCACTCGCTGCGTTGGTCTTCGCCATCATTCACCTCCACATGTTCTTTGCGACCAAGGCACTCTGGGCTACCTACTTCACGATTAGTGCAACGCTTGGTGGGTTCATGCTCCCGTTCCTCATCCTTGGCGTTCCAGGAGGTATCTACTACGCGATTGTAATTCACATGCTCTGGTATGTGGGAAGCGGCGCACTCTTCGGTGCCATTGAAGCCGTTGAACGGGGGATTAACCGACGTAAAGCATGAACTACGGTCCGTTCTTAATATTTATCGCAGCAGTGCTGTGGGGTATTGATGGACTCTTGCGTCGTGCACTCTTTGATTTGCCGCCGGCGACTATTGTTTTCTACGAGCATTTGATAGGGCTCATTCTCATCTCTCCGTTTTTGATTCGTGCATGGAAGACTGAGAAGCTCACAAAACAGGAGTGGGGTGCCATGCTTTTGGTTGCGCTCCTCTCGGGTGTGCTCGGCACCGTCTTCTTCACCAGCGCGCTCTTGGCGGTTGGATTCATCCCGTTCTCAGTGGTGTTCTTGCTCCAGAAGCTCCAGCCAGTATTTACGGTCGCGACCGCAGCGGTCGTGCTTAAGGAGCGCGTGCGCCCACTCTATCTGGTGTGGGCGGCCATTGCGCTTATCGCTGGGTACTTCGTTACCTTCCCGAACGGGCATATCAATCTCATTGAGGGCCAGGGCCAAGTGGCCGCAGCTTTGTATGCACTCCTTGCAGCAATTGCGTGGGGGTCATCAACCGCCTTCTCCAGGTTTACTTTACTTTCGCATGGGAATACGTTCATTACAGGACTTCGGTTTCTACTTACGGTGCCCATTGCGCTTGTCTTTGTGTATGCGCTTGGAGCAGGGGAATCTCTTGGGCACGTGACGCTCCAGCACCTCCTGATTCTTGGCGCGATTGCCGTCTCAACGGGCATGCTTGCACTCTGGATTTACTACCGAGGATTGCGCACCACCCCCGCGAGTGTTTCAACCATTGTCGAGCTAGCGTTCCCACTTACTGCCATTGCTATCGACTTCTTTGTCTACGGCGTAACCTTGGCTCCGAGCCAGTACTTTGCTGCAGCCGTCCTGCTAGGCTCTATGTACGCGGTGGCACGGCTTCCTCTTGTGAAAGCTGCGTAAGCGTGCTACGGTAGTCCTACAACGTCACTCCAGTTTCCGTCTTGAGAGATACTCAAGACCCGGGAAGGAAAGTGTAAGCAATCTCGGAACTCTCAGGACGTTGCGGCCCCGCCCGAGCCAGATCGAGCTCTATAACTCATTGCGCGACCGACCGTCGCGCGAAACTACATAAATGTATGAATCAGTCGCATTCAGGTAATACAAGTAATGGTAATAAATCAGGCGGTCCTCGCTCTCGTCGCCCTATGGGCGGAGGTGGTGGACGTCCGTTCAATCGCCGTGGCCCAGCGCGCAGCAGCGCGTACGAGGCAGGCATGCGCTTTGCGCAGGAAGGATGGAAGCCTCCAGTCACCGCATCAAGCTATGATCTCAAGGAGCATGGCATGGGCGGAGGAAGCCGTGGCCCTCGCAGCAGCGCTCCACGCAGTGGAGGAGCTGGGGGTTACCGCGGAAACAACAGCGCCCCTCGTGGACGCGGTGGACCTCGCCGTGGTGGAGGTGGTCGCCGTGGTGCAGACCCCGTCTTCGATGTCTCTCGTTTCATTAACAAAGCAACTCCCGTAGCGGATGTTGAGGTATTCGTACCCACCACTGCATTTGTTGATCTTCCTATTAGCGAACAGTTGAAAGACAACATCATTGGTAAGGGCTACACCACCCCAACCCCGATTCAGGACCAGGCCATCCCCCAGATTCTTATGGGCAAGGATGTTGTTGGTCTTGCAAACACCGGTACCGGAAAGACTGGAGCATTTCTTATTCCGCTTATTGAGAAGGTCATTAAGGATCGCACTGAGCGCATCCTCATCATGGTTCCTACTCGTGAGCTCGCTATTCAGATTGAGCAGGAGTTCTTTGGCTTCGCGAAGATGCTTCGCATCGCATCAGTCACTTGTGTCGGTGGCGCCAACATCGTGCCGCAGATTCGCACGCTCGCGCGCGACCCTGCATTCGTTATCGGTACGCCAGGACGCCTTAAGGATCTTATGGAGCGCAGGAAGCTCGATCTCTCGAAGTTCCGCACCGTCGTGCTCGATGAAGCTGATCGTATGCTCGACATGGGGTTCATCGACGACATGCGCTTCATCCTTTCGCAGATGATTAGGGAGCGCCACACACTCTTCTTCTCGGCTACTATGGGTCGTGAAATTGAGCGCCTTATTGGTGACTTCCTCAAGGACCCGGTTCAGATTTCGGTGAAGACTCGCGACACTGCGGCAACGATTGACCAGGATGTGGTGCGCGTCGAGCCGTCTCGCAAATTCGAGCGCCTCGTCGAGCTCCTTAAGGACCCTGAGTTCGATAAGGTACTTGTCTTCGGAAAGACCAAGCACGGCGTTGAGCGCCTTGCTCGCGACCTTAAGCGTGCTGGGATTGAGGCTGATTCCATTCATG
This sequence comes from uncultured Candidatus Saccharibacteria bacterium, assembly GCA_964548265.1. Taxonomy (GTDB): domain Bacteria; phylum Patescibacteriota; class Minisyncoccia; order Phycocordibacterales; family Phycocordibacteraceae; genus C7867-001. Next base: position 1,265 of record CAZJPR010000024.1, on the reverse strand, counting down.
GCGACAAGACCCACGGCAAGCGCCAGCAGGCGCTCGGTCTCTTCAAGAAGGACCATGTCCAGGTGCTTGTGGCTACCGATGTGGCAGCACGCGGTCTCGATATCTCTGGGGTCTCTCACGTGATTAACTACGACCTCCCACAGTCCTATGAGGACTATACCCACCGCATTGGCCGTACGGGCCGCGCTGGGAAGGCAGGACGTGCCCTCACGTTCATCTCGTAACCCCCATTTGTGCGATTTCTCCCAGAGGGTATGCTATAGGGCATTACCCCAGGGAAGTTAATTGAAGACTATGGATAACAAAACGTTTTTCGAGAAGTACGGTACTGCGCTCGCCCTCTTCGTGGGCTTGGTGCTTATCGCTGGTGCACTCATGTACGGAAAAGGTGCAAGCATGCCTACTGATGGCACGGGAGGTGATGTTGCCGCAGTTGATATCAAGGACGTAAAGACGGAGGGTTCACCAATGATTGGGGACCCTAATGCGCCGGTGACGGTCGCCGTCTGGTTCGATTACCAGTGCCCGTTCTGCAAGCAGTTTGAGGAGACGACGCTCGCGTCGGTCTACAACGACTATGTGAAGGACGGCAAGGTAAAGATTGTTTACAAGGACTTCCAGTTCCTCGGACAGTACTCGAAGATTGCTGGACGCGATGATTCCATAACGGCAGCGCTCTTCGCGCGTGCGGTATGGGACACTGCTCCGGAGAAGTTCCAGGAATGGTTCCTCGCGGTAGCGGCAGCACAGGATGAGGAGAACGCTGGATTTGGGGACGCTGCTAGCCTCACCACGCTCACTCGCGGTATTGCTGGCATCGACACCGACCGTGTCCTCTCAGTCATGGAGACGAAGAAGGCCGAGTTCACGGCTGCTATTCAGGCTGACCAGGCAGAGGGCCAGTCACTTGGTATCAACGGTACGCCAGCAGCAATTATTGGTACCACCCTCATTAGCGGCGCACAGCCGTACGCGAAGGTAAAGCCTTTGATTGACGCAGAGCTCGCGAAGTAATCACACACTTCTTCAAAACACCGCCCAACTGGGCGGTGTTTTGTTATACACACCCAATGCTCATTTTCTGCGTGCTACACAGAGGTATATGAACATACTCGCTCTATCGGGAAGTTTGCGGAAAGAGTCGTTTAATACTGCATTACTACGTGAGTTAGTGTAGCAGACGCCGCAAGGAACGAGTATTGAAATTGCCGATATCGGTGCTCTTACGCTCTATAATAAGGACCGGGAAGTAAACTTCCCGGCAG
>CAZJPR010000023.1:0-4437 GCA_964548265.1 uncultured Candidatus Saccharibacteria bacterium | reverse complement strand
CATCTTTCTTCCAGAATCCATTGATATTTCCGTGTTTGAAGTCGGAGATGAGGTCTATATAGGGGGCGAGCATGACGACGACGGCATTCGGGCCTACGGTATCCGCGAATTCGAACGGTAATACGCTTGGGGTGGGCGGTGTAGTAGTGGTAGGTGCCTCTACGGTGCCGTACCCCTATGACTCTCTACCAATACGTGTGCCTTGAGTGTGGATGGATATATGACGAAACCGAAGGCATGCCGGAGCGTGGTATTGCGCCCGGTACACGCTGGGAGGAACTCCCAGCAGACTTCACCTGTGGGGACTGTGACGTAAAGAAGAGTGATGTTCATATGTGGCAGAAACTTGCCGTATGAAGGATGACGCACGCACGTTTCTTCTGACGGTCCTCGGCATCCCGCTCATCTTGAGCGCGGCGACCGGGATTCATGCGCTTGATGCGCAGAGCATTAGCGTCGTGACGCGTCCGCCGCTTGATACCTCGCCACCAGTGGTTCTTGAAAAAGAGCCCGAGCCGGCTCCGGTAGTACCTGTTGCTGTTCCGGTACGGGTAGCGGTTGAGCCTGCCCCCGCTCCGCTGCCGGCTCAGACGCCCACCCCTGCGCCCGTCGTCACGACCAATGCTCCTGTTAAGACGGAGCGTGTAAAGAAAGTATCTAAACCGTCTCGCAAGACGCGTGCCAGCTAATGCCATGAACGAGTATTCCTTCGAGACAAAAGTAATGGGTTGCGACCTCTCAGTGAGTATCGTCGCAAAACACGAAGACACGGCTCGCGCTGCGTTTAGCACCATGGTGGCAATCGCTCGCAGTGCGGATGCTCAGTTTTCGCGCTTCCTCCCTGAGAGCGAACTTTCTCAACTTAACAGCGCTCGCTCGCTTACGGTTTCTCCTGAATTTATGGAAGCACTCCTCTTGGGGAAGCGTTTGTATAGAGAGACAGAGGGTGCGTTTAATCCGCTCGTTGATATCTCCCGTTTTGGGTATGACGAGGATAGTACGGTCGTCCTTGGCACAAACCGTACTACCATTCCAGATTCGCAATACGATATCTCGTTTGAGAGAATCACTATTACCGGGGACATCGTTACCCTTGCGGAAGGGCAACATGTCGACTTCGGTGGATTCCTCAAGGGTCATGTGGCCGAGCGCATGGCTCGTGCGGTCCCTGATCTTCCTGGGGTCATTGTAAATCTCGGTGGTGATCTATTCACACTCGGACACGATGCCGACGACAGAGCCTTCACCTTCGAGATTGAAGATCCGCGTGGCCTCGCAGATCTTTCGTTCTGCGCTCGTGATCGAGGTATTGCGACCAGCGGCTCCTATAGGCGTCAGTGGTCCTATCATGGGACCCCCTTTCATCACATCCTCGACCGAAGTGGCTCAGGCAATCCGGAGACTGACATTCTCTCAGCAACGGTTATCGCTTCCTCAGGCGTGGATGCTGACGCGTACGCAACCGCAGCGCTTGTGCTTAGTTCTCAGGACGCGGTCCGGTTTCTCAAGGGACGGGAGGTAGAGTACTGCCTCATACGAGAAGATGACGTCGTCGCCTCCATAGGGATGCAGAGTCCGCTGCTCGCCACTTCCTATGCCTAAACTGTATTTCACCGTCATAGCTAAGGTGCAGGAAGTGCTGCTCTATCTTGGAGTAGGAATTCTTCTGGTGCTTCCTGTGTTGCTTTCCTATTTTCCTGAAGTCATTCCCGACGAGGGCGTCGGTATGCTCTTCACCACCTCACTTGTTGCGGTGTTTCTTGTTATGCTGATACGTCCGCTCGCCGACCTGCTTCCGGGCGTTCCTTTCCTGCGTCCGCTGGTCATACTGCGTAAGGGATTTGGGGTTCTTTCGGCATCCATCATCGTCTCGTTCATGCTCTCGAGCCTCATGCTTGATGCATCTGGGTATCTTGGAAGTTTCTTTACGGCAGAGCGCTGGTCACTCTCAACCGGGGCCTTCCTTTCTCCGGTTGGAGATCTGTCAGCACTCGTGCTTCTTGTTACCTCCAATCGCTTCTCTAAGCGAGTGCTCGGCAAGAACTGGAAACGCATCCAGAAGCTTGCCTACGTCTACTTCTATGCCGGTGCGCTCTACGAACTGCTCCTTCTCGGACAACTGTTTGCGCTCTGGTTCATAGTTATCGTGACGGCTGCGGTGCTCGGTGCGTACGTCATGAAGCGCTTCACGAGCCCGCAGGCCCTCCCGGTATGACTATCAAACGCATGGATGCGCGCATTGCTGACGTCGCTGACCTCTCCACCTCGGCACGCGAAGTCACGCTTCAATTACCAGAGCCCATAGGGTTTTCACCAGGTGCTTTTGTAAACGTCTTTCTCGAACGGGAAGGGAAGAAGGAACGTCGCGCGTACTCCATCTCCTCGAGTGCACGCGCGCAGGACCGCATCGCACTCACCATACGCAAAGGGTCACCGGGCGGCATGAGCGAGCGGTTCTGGGAGCCCTCGATTGAACGCGTACCGCTTTCAATTATGGGACCGCTTGGCCTCAACACTATTGAGTGCATTACGAAGCCTCGCGTCTTTCTATTCGGGTTCGGAATTGGGGTATCGGTCGTGAAGGGGTTGGTAGAAGATCTTCTAGCTCGATCGTGGCTCACCGAGCTCACGATTGTCACGGGGAGCCGTACTGAAGAGGAAGTGCTGTATCGTGAATTCTTTGATTCTCTCAACGATACGCGGTTACATACACGCTTTGTGATTTCGCGTCCAAAGTATCTGGACTATCCCTATAGGGGGTATATCCAGGACCATGTTGCGGACCTTAGGTTCGATGGTGCGAGTGTGTACCTCTGCGGTCAGGGGTCCGCGTGCACCACACTTCGTGCGGTCATCGAGAACTCAGGAGCCGAAGGGGTAGAGTTCCTGGTTGAGTCGTTCGATTCCTAAGCCTCGCTTGTCGTTGGCTTCGGACGTGCTTCGAGTTCGCGAATGGAGCGGTTGCGGTGGATGAGCTCGTCGTTGCGGACTGATTCGAAGAACTCGTATTCACTCTTGGCTGTGCGGCCGTAGAAGTCGAGGAAGTCAGACTGAATAGGTGTCTGTTTGAGCACTTCCTCATTTTCGTCGAGGAACTGTTGGTACTGTGCGTACGCGTGGCTCTCAAACAGGTAGTTAAGTTCAAGGGCTGAGCGACGGGAAATCATGTAGAGAAGGTAGACCACCCAGAAATACACAAGTGCAAAGAGAAGAGGGATGAGCGTAAAGCGGAAGAAGCCACGGTCTTTCTTTTTGCGGGCTAGATGTGAGATGACCACCACGTGCATGGTTTCGTTGTCCTGCGCGAAGCGGCTGAACGCGCTGGTCTTGCAGAGCTGTATGGCAATGCGTTCGTTGCCATGGAAGGCCGATACCATGGTGTAGGCTGCAACTTCCCATGACTGGTACGGAATGCGAGCGATAACCTCTATGGCCTTAAACTTGCCGTAGGAAGGGCGCTTCCCGTACATCAGGGTACCGCTCCCGACGAGGATGGCGCCAAGGATTCTCGCCACGAGGCCAGCCCGGTAGCCATTATATGGACGGGCGTATTGGTCCCGTAGGTGAGGGTCGGCGAGCTCGCGCACCAAGGCTTCGTGTGACTCGAATTCCTCGTTCATGTTCCATCAACTCTAGCATACTGGGCCGTTTGTATCGTATAGTGACCCCAATGCAGGCAGTCATCATGGCCGCGGGGGAGGGTAAGCGCATGCGTCCTCTCACGCTCGAACGCCCGAAACCCCTTATTGAAGTAGCGGGGAAGCCCATACTGGTGCATGTGCTCGATGCTCTTCCCAAAGAAATAACAGAGATTGTCATCGTCGTGGGCTACAAGCACAAGATGATTGAGGAATTTCTAGGCACTTCCTACAAGGGACTTCCTATTACCTTCGTTCGGCAGTGGATGCCAGCGGGCACCGCGCACGCGCTCTCGGTGGCGCTCCCGTTCATCAAGGGGCGCTTCCTCCTTATGAACGCTGACGACATTCATGGGCCAGAAGCGCTTGCGGAGGCAGTCTCGCACCCACGCTCTATTCTCGTTGCAGAGAGTGCACACCCGGAGACGATGGGTGTGGTGCAGGTTGCCGCTGACGGTACGCTCGAGGGAATCATCGAGAAGCCTGAGAAACCAGTAGGGAACCTCGTTTCGACCGGGGCTATGGTGCTTGATCAGGAGTTGTTCGAGTACGAGGCGCTTCGCCACATCAGTGGGGAGTACTTCATGACTGACCCACTGGCCCTCTATGCTAAAGAGCACCCCATGACGGTGGTGCGTCAGGCGCTCTGGATTCCGGTTGGGACCCCGGCGGACATAGAGGTGGCGGAAAGGCGACTCATTGAAGGAAGGGCGTAAAAATAGTAAGGTGCGGTTACTGCTGATGTAGCTCAGGTAGTTAGAGCATGGGACTCATAAACCCAAGGTCGGAGGTGCAAGTC
>CAZJPR010000022.1:0-4924 GCA_964548265.1 uncultured Candidatus Saccharibacteria bacterium | reverse complement strand
CGCGGACGCAAATACTATCTTGGTGTTTCGACCATCACGCAGGACGTGGAAGACTTCCTTCGCTCGCCCTACGGACGCCCAATTCTCACTAACTCCTCCATTCAGCTTCTCTTGAAGCAATCTCCAACAACGATTGATCTCCTTAAAGAGACCTTCAACCTCACCGAGGAAGAGAAATTCCTTCTTCTGGAATCGGGAGTGGGCGAAGGATTGTTCTTTGCTGGACTTAAGCACGTGGCTATTCGCATCGTTGCTTCCTACACTGAGGACCAAATCATTACTTCGGATCCCTCTCAGCTTCTAGCGATTAAGCGCGAGAAGGATCGCATCGACCAAGTGGTCTAACCTAGGGTATGGCAGCACCCGCGATGCAGTACCCGCAGCCGCAAGAAGAGGAAGCTCCTCAACCGATCTACGCTCCTGTTAATGACAATGAGCGGCAGGCGCCAAAGCCTAAGAAAGGAATCGGGACGCTGGTTGCCATCGCGCTCATTAGTGTAGCGTTTACTTTTGATGGGCTGCAGTTTCTTGTGAACTTATTGCACGCGCTTGGACCACCGCTTGGCGCGCTTGCTGGCGGAGCGCTTGGAGCAGTCGCTGGTGTCGTTGTCGGGGCACTTGTGTTTGTTGCTGTTACCGTAGCAACGTGGGGTTCTGGTGTGGGTGTTGCGACAGCAGCAGCGGGGACCATAGGAACGGCGGTGGGAGCCGGAGTAGGCGCAGCGGCGGCCACGCTTGGCGTAGTGGCCTCCTCGGCGGTCGCCATGATTGTTCCGTTTTGGATTGGTATCTTTTCGCAGATTGTCTTTGGCGTGTGGTTTGCGCTTTTGGGCAGGAGCTACCGGAGGAATTTCGCGACCCGCATCATGATTCACATGAGCATGTTTGTAACGGAACTTGTGCCACTGATAAACGCGCTTCCAGGTATTACGCTTGGGGTGGTTGCGCTCATTCTTCTCTCTCGTGCTGAAGCCATGTACGGTGCGGACGTGAAAGGTATTCCGCTTTCCAAGCTCGGTTCTCTTATCAAGGGAGAGCTGCCTCGCTTGAAGAGGAATATTTCACAAGCTAATCCCTCCTGGAAGGAGCCTACGGAAGCGGATACCACCTCGCGGCAGTGGGGACCTCAAGGCAACTACAAAGACCAGGTAATGGCTGACGCTGCGGGGATTGATCTTGCTGGTCACAAGTTCTTCGACGTGGAGTCACGCTACCGCCGTAGGTACGGGGTCGGTTCGGATGAGTTTCGGGATGCCGTACGCAACAAAATAAACAAAGGTGGGTAGCCTGGTAGAATGGGAAGAATGAAATATCCCAATGTAGAGACCAAAGTACTTGATGTGGAAGTCGAATCGCTCATCGAACGGATGCGTGGTATTGGCGCCAAGGAAGTGTTCAATGAAGAGCGGACTATCACCCATCTTGATGATGGCACCGGACGCCTGCGCGCAAAGAACTTTAAGCTTACCGAAGAGGACAAGTTAAAGCTCTCCATTGATACCAATGAGGAGCACAGCACGGTGAAGCTCTTTGTCTCGCGGAAGGCTGAATGCATCGATATGCTTGCAGAACTTGGCATCCACCCTGTCGCGGTCACTCGTGCGCGCCGGACCTCATTTGAATGGGAAGGAGTTGATTTTGATATCGACCAGTTCCCCGGTATCCCTCCGTTTCTTGAGGTGGATGTTGCAGAGTCCGCTCATACGCTTGAAGAGGTGCTCGCCACGCTTGAACTTGAGGGCAAGGAGCAGGGCATGTTCTCTACGCCACAAATCTACGAGCGCTATGGGCTCAACTACTTCGAGCAGTTCAAGGCAGCATGAGCATCTGGTCTGTTTTTCTTGTCGTTTTGCTTCTTGGGCTGATTACGTTCTCAGCCTCTAATACGTTCGTGAAGGCGCGAGCTTCTCGGCAGCTCATGGCGAACGAGCATCCATATATAAAGGAGAGCACTGACTTCGCAAAGACCATGCTTATTCTTGGGGATTCGACGGCAGTCGGCATCGGTGCGGATAGACCCGAGGATTCGGTTGCAGGACGTGTCGCTGAGCACATCGGTGCAACCTACGTAGAGAACCATGCCATTTCGGGTGCTGCGGTTGAAGATTTACCAAAGCAAATCAAGGAGGTACAGCGAGAGTTCTATGATCTCATCCTTATACAAATCGGAGGCAACGACATTCTGTCTTTCAATAATCCAAAGAAGGTGGGGCCACTCCTTACGGAGGTGCTTTTGACGCTACCTCAAGCAGGAAAGGTGGTGCTGTTTTCAGCAGGGAACGTGGGAGGGGCAAGCATTTTCCCGCACCCTATCCGCCCCATTCATACGTGGCTGACACTTGAGTACCACAAAGTGTTTGCGAAGGCAGTTGAAGGCCTCGCTATCTACGTGAATCTCTACGAGCCTCCAGGCAAAGACCTCTTCTTGAAAGACCAGGACCGCTATCTTTCGGTTGATGGTCTACATCCATCCTCGGAGGGGTACCGACTGTGGTTTGAGAAGGTTCGAGAGGTGTTGTAGCCCTACGCGATACGTTCTTTTTTGAGTGCAAGTGCGCGCTCCTTCCACGCAGCTTTGATTTCTTCAATTTGTTCGGGAGGGTAGGAGTAGATGCGCGACCTTTTTTCTTTACAGAGGTAATCAATTGATTGCGTAATGATGAGGTCGATGGATTCCCCCAGGTATTCCTTGGTCTTCTTATTCGATTCATTGCGTCTCTCTTTATGTACGAGGTTCGTGTGCCCTATGTTCCAAACAACCTTCGCTATGGTTTGTTCCTCAATGAAGCCAGGAATGCGCACACCCTTACCTTGTGTGAGGAGCCCACGTTCCCTCAAAACCTCTGCCCCCGCTTCGTGCACCAGTATGCTGATTTGCTTGCGGTCGAGGCCCTCGGGCTTGGGGCCACTCTCTGCCCGGGGGCTTGGGGGCCCGCTGATGCCTTCATCGCTCATAGACTCCACTATATACGCCCCTCATTGCATTTCCCAAGGCCCTCCTATATATTGTCCCTAGCTCCCACGGGGGAGTTTTCATTTCCTAGATGCCTACCATAAATCAGCTCCAGAAGAAGCGCCGCAAGGTCGTCGACCGCAAGTCAAAGGTCGTGGCTCTTGGCCGTGGCTTTAACCACCTGGAGAACCGCCCCACCTTCTACCCAGCGCCCTTCAAGCGCGGTGTGTGTGTGAAGGTAACGACGAAGACCCCCCGTAAACCGAACTCCGCTATTCGTAAGATTGCTCGTGTGCGCCTCACCAACGGTATGGAAGTTACCGCCTACATTCCAGGAGAGGGTCACAACCTCCAGGAGCACTCAGTGGTCATGCTTCGCGGTGGCCGCGTGAAGGACATCGGTGTCCAGTACACCATCGTGCGTGGTCGCCTTGATACCGCAGGTATTGAGAAGCGCCGCCGTGGTCGCTCTCGCTACGGAGCTAAGAAGCCTAAGAACTAAGCATGCGCCGCCCGATTAAGAACAAGCACCCAAGGAAGCCTGACCTGACCTACAAGTCAGAGGGTATTACGCGTTTCATTAACACCGTCATGCTCGACGGTAAGAAGGATACTGCCCGCAAGGTCGTCTACGCAGCACTCGATATCATCAAGAAAGGTGAGGTTGATCCGCTCGAGACCTTTGAGACTGCTATCAGGAACGTCTCTCCTCTTATGGAGGTCCGCTCACGCCGCGTGGGAGGTGCTAACTACCAGGTGCCTCGCGAGGTCCCTCAGCAGCGCCGCGTTTCTCTTGCCTACCGCTGGCTCATCAACGCCGCACGCGCTAAGAAGGGCAAGCCGATGGCAGAGAAGCTTGCCAATGAGATCCTGATGGCCGCAAAGAATGAGGGTGAGGCAATCAAGAAGAAGGACGACATGCACCGCATGGCCGAAGCCAACAAGGCGTTCGCGCACTTCGCGTGGTAGTATCTGCGATATATTCGCCTCCGGCGTTTTTATTTTACTAAACGATTCACATGAACCGAGACTATCCGCTTGAGAAAGTACGCAACTTTGGTATCGTCGCCCACGTCGACGCCGGGAAGACCACTACGTCTGAACGTGTTCTCTACTACACGGGCTCCCAGCACAAGATTGGCGAGGTGCACGAAGGAGAGACCACCACCGACTGGATGGAGCAGGAGCGCGAGCGCGGCATCACGATTACAGCTGCTGCCATCACCTGTTTCTGGACTCGCACGAACGAGCCAGACAAGAAGGATACGTCGAAGAAGTTCCGCTTCAACGTCATCGACACCCCGGGACACATCGACTTTACTGCCGAGGTGAAGCGCTCTATGCGTGTGCTCGACGGAGCGATTGTCGTCTTCGACGGCGTTGCGGGAGTAGAGCCGCAGTCAGAAACTAACTGGCGCTACGCAGATGAGGCTAAGGTGCCCCGCGTCTGTTTCATTAACAAGCTCGATCGCACAGGTGCCTCCTTTGAAGATTCCTACAAGTCGATTCTAGACCGTTTGAGCAAGAAAGCAGTGCGTGCTCAGATTCCTATGGGAGCTGAGGGCAACTTTGAAGGTGTCGTTGATCTCCTTTCCATGAAGGCCTACACCTTCGCCGGCAAGATGGGCGATGAGGTGATTGAGGGGGAAGTCCCAGCGCAGTATGTGGAGGAGGCAACGAAGTACCGCGCTGAGCTTATTGAGCGCATCGTTGAGCACGATGAGGCACAGATGGCTGCGTTCTTCGAAGGCAAGGAGCCAACACTTGAAGAGCTCAAGGCAACGCTTCGTAAGGCAGTCATCAACAACGAAATCTTTCCGGTCTACACCGGTTCCGCACTCAAGAACAAGGGTGTGCAGCTCGTGCTCGACGCTGTCGTTGATTATCTTCCAAGCCCGCTTGATCTTCCTCCAGTTAAGGGAACCAACCCGAATACGGGCGAAGAGATTACGCGCACCGCCTCTGACGCTG
>CAZJPR010000021.1:0-7137 GCA_964548265.1 uncultured Candidatus Saccharibacteria bacterium | reverse complement strand
GCTTGCAGTAAGTTACTAACGGTATACTCTTCCTTTAACATATGTGTGGAATCGTTGGCTACATAGGCCGCCGCAATGCATCCCCCATTCTTATGAATGGGCTGCGCGCGCTTGAATATCGAGGCTACGACTCCGCTGGCATCTATATAAGCGGCGCTGGCGCCATGAAGCGTGCAGGCCAGGTGGCAATGCTCGCTGATGCCCTTCCTGCCTCCTTTGAGGGCACCTGCGGCATCGCACACACCCGCTGGGCCACCCACGGTGCTCCAACCGAAACAAACGCCCATCCGCACTCAGACGAAAGCGGTGAGGTTTGGCTGGTGCACAACGGCATCATCGAAAACTATGCAGATATAAAGGAGGAGCTCGTTAAAGCTGGCATGATCTTCAAATCCGATACGGACACCGAGGTTCTCGCCGGCCTTATCGCAAGCAAGTATGGAACAGACGTGCCGCTTGAGGACGCGGTCGCGGCAGCTCTCAAAGAAGTACGCGGCACCTACGGCCTTGCAGTCGCCAGTATGCGCGAGCCAGAGAAGATTGTCGCCGCACGTCTCGCCTCCCCCATCATGCTTGGCATTGGCAAGGACGAGTACTACGTCGCCTCCGACGCTACCCCAATCCTCAAACACACTCGCGACGTCATTTATCTTGACGACCGCGAGATCGCCGTACTGACCCCCGACGGCTACCGCGTCACAACCCTCTCCCAGGAGCCACTCACCAAGGAGGTGGAGACCCTCGACTGGGATATCGAGTCTGCACAGAAGAAAGGCTATGAACACTTCATGCTCAAAGAGATGATGGAAATCCCCGAGGCAATCGAGAACTCGCTTCGTGGTCGCCTCGTCCCAACAAGTGGTGAGGTGAATCTGGGCGGGCTGCGCGACGTACTCCCCCGCATCAAGCAGGTAAAGAACATTGTGATTACCGCCTGCGGCAGCGCCTTCTATGCAGCACAGATTGGCGAACTCCTTATTGAGGAGTTGACCGGCATCCCGGTTGAAACCGTGCTCGCCTCAGAACTCCGGTACCGAAGGAACACGATGGACCCTGAAAATACCATCCTCTTTGCTATCTCGCAGTCGGGCGAGACGCTCGACACCATCGAGGCCATACGCGAAGCCAAGCGCCACGGCATCCTGTGTCTAGGAGTTGTGAACGTCGTAGGTTCCTCCATTGCGCGCGAAACCGACGCGGGGGTCTACAACCATGCAGGCCCTGAAATAAGCGTCGCCTCCACTAAGGCAGTCGTCTCTCAGATGACCGTACTCGCGCTGGTGGCGCTTCTGCTCGGCCGCAACAACGGCCTTTCCGCTCCTGAGGGCGAACGCCTAGTGAAAGAACTTGCACGCATCCCCGAGCTTGCGCGCAGCATTCTTGCTAACCACGAAAAAATTCGTGAGATTGCCAAACGCTACGCAGACACCACCGGCGCCTTCTTCCTCGGCCGTAAGTTCCAGTACCCGATTGCCTACGAAGGGGCTATCAAGCTTAAGGAGATTTCCTACATCCATGCAGAAGCCTACGGCGCAGGAGAGATGAAGCACGGCCCTATCGCCCTCATTGAGCCTTCCTTCCTTTCGGTGGTGCTTGCGCCGAATGATTCCATGTACGAGAAATCGAAGTCCAACATGCAAGAGATTCGTGCGCGCGGTGGACGCATCGTCGCCATCACGACCGAAGACAAAGAGGACGACCTCAAAGGACTCGCCGACGACGTCATTACCGTCCCAGAGGCTGACGAGCTTTTCATGCCCATACTCACCACCATTCCACTCCAGCTCTTCGCCTACTATGTCGCGCTTGAGCGTGGCCTCCCTATCGACAAACCTAGGAACCTTGCGAAGTCCGTTACGGTCGAGTAACCCCGTAGAGTTCGTAAAAATCCTTAATTGGACCTTCAACTTTAAGTACTTTGAGGGGAAAGAGTTCCCCGTATGACTGATCGTCAATGGTATCGAGCGCGTACAGTTTTTCAATGAACGTGCGACGTTCATCGTCAGACTTCAATTCGAGCTTGTGATTGGAAAATTGACCCCATATCTGTTCTCCTCTTCCGAAGATGTACGGACTGGTTTCCTCAACCGGATTGGCAGTGTAGTTGGCTGGAAAGAGCCGGCGGTACGACTCTAGGTTGTAAAGCCATGAACTGCCGCGAACCGTTTTGGCGTCCGGATAAATCCTTCGTACAAGTGAAAACATGTCATGGAGCTCCTGCCGACGGCGCCCCATCTTCTCCGCGACCAACGGTCCCGTCTCATCACGCTCGTCGTTGCGGAAGTGTATATGAACGGAATCATCGTCCGTACCGTATTCAAAGTTGAAGCAACCGAACCGGAACGTACCCTCAGGATGGTACGCGGAAGGTCCTGATTCCTTGGCTCGCGTTTCCAGTTGCCAAAGAATATCTTTCGTAAGCTCATCCGTAGAGAGCGTATTCACTCGTTCCGGGATGCTGTCTTCTACAATGCTCTCGATACACGGCGTGTACCTACGGAGTGCTTCGAGAACCGTTATCCCATTGCGTTCGGCAATCCGTTTAGCGACCACCACCTGGAAGCGGAGGAATTCAGGAGAAACAACGGCTTTCGGTCGTTCCGCCCACCACTCGGGCGTCGGCACCTCTAACCCTATCTTCTTTGGCACTGCTCCAAGCTCTTCCGACATGAAAAAAGTCTAGCATGTGCCTTTTGAAGGCGATTACCGTCGGGTAGCGAGTGCCCCAAAGGCAAGCCCGATTGCAACAGCAATCACTGCAAGGATGCCTGCGAGCGCGCCAAACCCGAGCACATCAAGCGAGATACCTATCAAGAGAGGGGCGGCGAGGTTCCCCATGGTAGCTAAGCTCTGGAAGGTACTTCCCCGGACTCCGTAGTGATCTTCAGGACCGAGCGTGGTCACGAGTGCTTTCCCGATGACCGTAAAGAGCTCCATCAGCACACAGAGGAGGAAGGAGACAATTAAGAGAACCGCGTAGCCTGGGAAGAATGCGAGCGCGCTCATGAGCACCGCAACACCAAGCAGGCCCCACATGACGAGCTTGTATTTGTTGTTGTGGTCAGCAAGCTTGCCGAGCATAAAACCAAAGAGGCGAGGAATGGTCGCAACGATAGCGAGCACCACCACCATCTGGAAGTTTGCGCCTTCCAGATAGGCGTCGATTGGAATGAAGAGTCCTGTAAGCGTATCGATAACGCCCATAAAAAGAACAAGGACACCAAGAAGCTTGAGACGCAGGTCCCAACTCCCCCACTCGGTCAGCGCACTCTTGTAGGACTCAAAGGTCTTAAGCGGATTCACAACAGGACGTGGCGTGTCCTTAGGTGCCATAAGCGCAATGGGAATGGCAAGCAAGGAGAACGGAAGAATGAGCAGCAGGAGGTAGTGCACCGGAACAATGGTTACCAAAAGCATGCTTATGAGGGCCGCGAGTATCCATCCCGCGTACGCCACCGTCTCGATGTAGCCGAAGGAGGAGGCGAGAAGATTCCGGTTGGTCACCCGGCGGTAGTAGGTATCAATGCCTACACTCTCAAGTGCCCACGACACACCGTTGATAAGGCGTGCAAGCACCACAAAGAGCGCAACACCTGCCACACCTGCAAGGAAGTAGCCAAGACCAACCAACGGATAGAGCGCAAGGCCGGCAATGATGAGCACCTTCGCGGACATGCGGTCAGCGAGCATGCCGACAATCGGAAGTGCTACCAGAAGCGCAATGCTGTAGATGGAAGTCAGAAGTCCCGCCTCGGCGTACGAGACAGAGAATGCAAAGATGAACAAAGGGAGCAGGGACTCGCCAAACCCCCACCCTATCCAGCGAACGGTGCGCGCCCACGCAAGCAGCTTCACGCCGTGCGCCAGTCCTTGGGTCTCCTCGTGCGAGATGTGGACGCGCTCGGTTATGCGATGGCGGTTATGAAGGGGCATTAGTTGAATAGTACAATGAAAGTGTTACTAAATAACCGTATACCTATGGAAGGAAACGTGTGTCGTTGTTCGCATCACAAGGTGTTCCCGGTTGCCATCATCCTCATTGCACTCACCTTCATCCTCGCAAACCTTGGGGTGGTGAGCGGTATGTTCGTTGCGTGGGCGTGGCCAATTCTGCTCATCATCGCGATGGCGCCAAAGCTCGGGCGCTGCAAGTGCTGCGCGAAGTAAGGAATCACTGATACGAAAAAGCCCCTCGCGGGGCTTTTTCTTTTGGGGTACTACTTGTCTGGTTACTGCGCCCCGTACCAGCTCTTCTGCCACGCCTGCATCTGCGTAATCTCCGTGGTTTGCGCCGAGATGATAGCGTTCGCCATTTGCTTAATTTCTGAGTGCTTGGCACTCACCAGCGCTGCCTTAGCCATATCAACTGCGCCTTCGTGGTGCACAATCATCTCAGCGAGGAACGCTTTGTCGAACTCGTCGCCCGTCTTTCCCTCAAGACCAGCCATCATTCCGTTCATGGCGTCGTGCATGCCTCCCATTGAATCGTCATCCATCATCTCCCCGTCCGCCATCATGTGCGAGCCGTCCATAGGCATTTCATCATCGTTGGTGAAAAGCGTAACGCCTCCTGCTCCGACGATGAGGCCAATAAGTGCTGCGAGTAGTATCTTGGTGTTCATGGATAGTGCTTACGTAATAAGTCGCACGAACACACGCACTAGAAAAGTTTGGGATGTATGAGTCCGCTTGAGAACGCTTCCTGAAGCGCGTGTCGCGGAAGAAGCAAGCGAAGCACGTTGAGTGGGGATGTGGGGACAAAACGTCCCAGTTCCTCTAAAGGTCGATAGAGGAGCCAGAGGCACGCATACGCTATGGAGAGCAGCACGATAAGTGGAAGTACGTCTTCTAGAACAGCAACAAAAGAGCTTTGCCAGTGAGCGAGGTGTTCAACAATACTCACGCACGCGGGCGTAGTGCCCATCAAGGGGCAGACATGATGTTCAGTTCCATCGCCCATAGTGTGGTGCGACTCGACCATTGAATCGGTAAACGAAAAGATGCCAAGAGCAAAGAAGGCGACCAGAAGGATGGCGAGTAAACGCTGGATGCGCGTCATAGAAAAAGTATACACCTATCTGAACTCAAGCATTACCTCCCCGCGACCCTAAAATTTACGTACAAATTCATCAGGTAATTCCACCACCCGACCAGACAGGCAACCAGAATTCTACTCACAAGATAGTAGAGGCCGAATATCTCTACGCATACATACATGAAGGTAGTCACCAGGACGAGTCCCGCCCCGCCGATGATGAGGAAGAATAAATATCCTGCATACGCTGGTCGCACACTGCCGACGAATACATGCTTACGCGAGATGTAGTAGTTGAGCGAGGTCGCGAGAATGAACGCTACGCCCGCCGAAAGGAGGTACTGCAGATTGAGTACGTCCGTGAGGAAAAAGAGAAGTGCCAAATCGAACGAAAACGTCACTAACCCCACACCAAACGACTTGCCAAACCGAAGGAAGGCTTTTTTGTCGAGAGGACTCATAGAGAGCGAAAGTATAGCAGGCCCACGATGGTATCCTTCGGAAGATGCCTTGGGCCTCCTTAGTTGAGTTTGCTGGACGGTTGGGTAGTTCACTAAAACGTCCTGTGGAATTCCTGCGTGTGGTGTGGCGCTACACCTCTCATTCCGTTCGTCTTCTCCTACACGGGCATACCGTGCGTCGGACCCACAAAGCTCGAACCCTGGGCGTTTTACCCCGTCTTCCGCTTCCCCTCTATACCATCTGGGGAGTCGCCCAAACAATCGGGCTTACCCTCGTTGCACGAGAACAAAAGCAGACTTTGCTGTGGCTCGATCTTACTGAAATCAAAGAAAACAGACTTCCGCAGGGAGAGCAGAAATATATTAATGGTCGCTGTGTCGATATTAATAAAACAACCATAGCTCGCGTGTTTGAAGAGGTCTGCGGCAGAGCACTGAGTGTAGATCCACGAACCAACAGCGGTCTGATGGTAGAGAAATCAGAGATTAACGGAGTGCACAACGGACGTATTGTTCAGGGTCCACTCGCTTCTCCAAAAAAGAACCAAACGTACCAGCGCCTTATCAACAACCTTTCTGAGGACGGCAGGTTTGTCGAAGACCTCCGTGCAGTGATAGTCGGTACGAGGCTTCCGGTGGTCTACCGGAAACACCGAATACCTACACGCCGATTTGAAAGTAGCAGCGTACACGCTCAAGTGCAAAGCGCTGATGAGGTATTTTCAACAACGGAACAAGAGCAGCTCACTGCCTTTGCCAAGCGTATTGGCATGGAGTTTGGCGAACTTGATGTGTTGCGTGATAGAGAGGATGCGCAGATATATATTGTGGACGCGAATAAAACCTCCATTTCTCCTCCTATAAGTATGAGTTACCAAAAACGACTCGACGCACTTAAGCGTACTGCGAAAGCTTTTGAACAAGAGTTTCTTACGTAACCATTACTACAAAGCCGCCCTCTCGGACGGCTTTGTATAAGTGCGCGGGCTACTGAACGTTGTTGGAACCAGGATTAGAGCTTATGAAGGCCGTATCTTTATTTCTAAGCTGAAAAACTAGGAGGACAGTTTTGCCGTAAGGTCTGCTATGGCATCACTTAACTCACGAGAGTCGCTAAAGGCTGGGTTCTTTGTAAGCCCTTCGAGTTTGCTGATTATTTGTTCTATTGCCTTTGCGTCGAGGTTCCGATAGACCCCGCTAAGATAGGCGTTGAAAACAAACTCGCCATCCCTGCTTCTCTCGTAAGGACTTATATCCAATAACCATTCACCCTTAATAGGAACAGATGTTCCCCAATCCTTACTTCCGAACTCTGTTTTTTTAAATCCATAATTTGAAGACCCCTTAAGAACGACATCGTCATCAACACGAGCAGAATGTTTGGTCCAGAGCTTGCCCTCCTCATCACAAACTACAGTAACCCAATGAGGTACCGTACGAGTGAAGAAGAAATATGTATTCCACTGACCTTTCGGAAGCGGGTCGAGATTAGATGTGAGAAGCTTGCCTTGTTCGTCGACCAAGGGCCTGAACCCTTGACTCTTAAGGTGTTCAGAAAAGATTCTTGGAGTCTCCTCAGGAGATTTGGCGGGTCTAGGTTGTGGACCTTCCGGAGGACCACTTTTTTGTCTCGGCATATAT
>CAZJPR010000020.1:4306-7770 GCA_964548265.1 uncultured Candidatus Saccharibacteria bacterium | reverse complement strand
AACCACGGTCGCTTCGATCGAGGCTGAGGACGAGTCTGGTGAGGACCTCACGTCTGCTGAACTCACGGGTACTGCAGATGCTGATACTCAGCACGTCTTCACGGTCGTGCCTGAGATCGAGATTGTCTCGACTGACATCGATCAGGTTGATAACAATGCTTCCCCAGTTCAGGCTGAGGCAACCATCGTTATTGACGTCACTGCACGCGGAGGCCAGATCTTCCTCAACGGTGATGATGAGACTGACGAGAACAAGAGGTTCTTCGTCGCTAAGGTGTACGGCTCGAACGTAGGTACCACCACTGCTTCTTCAACCACGTACTCACTCTCGGGTGACTACGATGTTACGAACAGCGGTGCCAACGACGAGTACTACACGATCAATGAGGACGACACTGTCCGCATTACGATCAACTCGGTCATTTCGACCCCAGACAACGACGCTCTCAGCAGCATCCTTGTTGGTCTTAAGGCCCTTCTCTTCCAGTTCGGTACGTCTGCAGGCGGTGATGCCACCGGCGCAGCTATTGACCTCAACTGGACTGACTTGACTGACAACACCCAGACGGGTACTGTCTCGTTGACTCACAACTAATAATCAAAGCTCCTTCGGGAACTTCGGTTAACGGTTAGAGGAAAGCAAAAAGCCCCTTCGGGGGCTTTTTGCTTTATATACCCGTGCTATTCTTCTCTCGTGAAGAAATACCTCCTTGAGTTCTTTCAGTTTCTCGCCGGCTTTGGAGTCATCCTCGTGCTCGCGTTCCTCATCCTCCAGGTTGCAGGGTAGGGAAGTTTCCGGTAGAGTCCCTTGGTACGGACCGAAGACAGCAGGCATCCATAAGCCCTGCCGAGGACTCAAAGGAAGACGAAAGCCTTCCGGTCGAATGTCTCCAATGGTCCCCTACGGGACCCTTTTCGTATCCGTACACCAACGAACACTATGGCAATCACCAAAGCAAAGAAGGCTGACATCGTCGCGAAGATTGCAGATTCTCTCAAGAATGCAGTCTCTGTGGTGTTTGTTCGCTTCAACAAGATAACGGTCGCTGACACCAGCGCCATGAGGAAAGCGCTCAAGGCGGAGGGAACCGGCTACTACGTTGCAAAGAAGACGCTTCTCAAGCGGGTGCTTACTGATGCAGGGTACAAGGGGGAGCTTCCGGAACTTCCGGGAGAGGTCGCCATTGCCTGGAGCGACACCGACGCTACGGCGCCGGCTCGTGGCATCTTTGACCACGGCAAGAAGCACGAGGGCCTTTCGATTCTCGGCGGTATGTTCGAGGGCGCGTTCATGGACGCAGTGAAGATGAAGGAGATCGCAACAATCCCATCACTTCCAATATTGCGTGGCATGTTCGTCAACGTCATCAACAGTCCTATCCAGGGCTTGGTGGTCGCGCTCGACAAGATCAAGGAGGGAAAGAGTGCGTAATTACTGAATACTTAACATTACTTATATGGCAGATGACACAACCCAGGATGCAGCAGCAGTTGAAGAGACTGCCGCTGCCGCTCCTGAAGTAAAGGAAGAGGCTCCAGCCGCAGCTCCTGTTGAGGAGAAGGCAGAGGTAGAGGTTCCAGCTAAGTTCAAGAAGCTCGTTGAGGAGGTTGAGAACATGACTGTTCTTGAACTCTCTGAGCTCGTTAAGGTACTCGAGAAGAAGTTCGGCGTCTCCGCAGCAGCGGTCGCAGTTGCAGGTCCTGCAGCAGGCGGCGCAGCAGGCGAGGAGAAGTCCAGCTTCACGGTCGAGCTTACCGACGGCGGCGCAAACAAGATCTCCGTCATCAAGGCGGTGAAGGAGGCGCTCGGTCTTGGACTCAAGGAGGCCAAGGACCTCGTCGATGCAGCTCCGTCAGTCCTCAAGGACGGCGCCAAGAAGGAGGAGGCAGAAGACCTCAAGAAGAAGGTAGAAGAGGCAGGCGGCAAGGTTACCCTCAAGTAACACTCCGACTCTCTGTGGAAAAGCCCCCGATGTGGGGGCTTTTGCTTTTAAGGGGGGAGGCCCTACAATTCCCTTATATGGATCCCCTCGCAAAACTCTTCGGTTCGCCAGTACGCGCCAAGCTTCTTCGTCTCTTTCTCTTTAATCCTGAAGAATCCTTTACGGCTGACGAGGTTGCGTCTCGTACAAAGGTAAGTAAGGCGGCAGCAAGGAAGGAAGTGAACGCACTTGTAGCTATGAACGTCGTTCGCAAGAAGGCAGGGAAGAAGCCTTCGTTTATGGCAGACGCGCGCTTCAAGCACTTCGAAGCACTCTCAGGTTTCCTTAGAGCATCAACTGGTGTGTCGGATACCACTGTGGTGGGCAGCCTTAAGAAGGCAGGGTCACTGCGTCTCGTTGCGCTCTCGGGCCTCTTCACGGGTGCCTTGGAGCCCAAGGTGGACCTCTTGGTGGTGGGGGACAGGATTGATGACCGCAGCCTCAGTAACATCGTGCATACGCTTGAAGCCGAGCTCGGTCGCGAGCTCAGGTACGCTTCTTTCTCGACCGAAGAGTTCCGCTACCGCACAGGGGTCTACGACCGCCTCCTTCGGGACGTCTTTGACTACCCCCACCGGACCATCCTCGACAAGATAGGGGGGTAGTGGGGTTGTCCCCAGACCCCCTTACTGGGGCTGGGGGGCTTGCTACACTTATACCGTTACCAAATAAACGCAGTTAACCGCTACAAACCTTATGTTTCTTTCACAATGGGCTGACGTGCTCTCGATGTCCTTCATGAACCTGTTCGCAGGCATCGTGGCGTTCATCCCCAACTTAGTAGTCGCAGTCGTTATCTTTGTTATCGGCTGGATTGTGGGCTCCCTTCTCGGCAAGGTAGTAATGCAGATTGTTGCATCACTCCGTGTTGACCAGGCTCTTCGCGCCGCTGGGGTGGAGAAAGTGATGGAGCGCACAGGCTTCCCACTTAACACGGGCGCATTCCTCGGGATGCTCGTGAAGTGGTTCTTCATCGTCGTATTCCTCGTGGCCGCTCTTGATGTGCTCGGCCTCACGCAGGTTACGATCTTCCTCCGTGCCGTTGTCCTTGGATACCTTCCTAGCGTCATCGTTGCGGTGCTTATCCTTCTGGTGGCGGCAGTCGTCGCCGATGCCGCGCAGCGCGTAGTAGCGGGCGCAGCTCGCGCGGCGCACCTGCGCACTGCGAACCTCCTCGGTTCTGTTGCACGCTGGGCAATCTGGATCTTTGCGGTCCTCGCAGCCCTCGCGCAGCTCCAGGTGGCAACTGCGTTCGTCCAGACGCTCTTCACGGGTGTCGTGGTCGCTCTCGCACTTGCTCTTGGTCTCGCGTTCGGACTCGGCGGCCAGGCCGCTGCAGCCGACTACCTCAAGCGTATGCGCGAGGAAATCGCGGAGTAAGAACGACTCGCTTCTTACGCAAAAACGCGCCCGAGAGGGCGCGTTTTTGTTTTATACTACGAACGTATGAGGCATGTTGCGGCCCTGCTACTGCTGGGAATG
>CAZJPR010000020.1:3046-4296 GCA_964548265.1 uncultured Candidatus Saccharibacteria bacterium | reverse complement strand
TCGCGCCATGGGTGCCGCTTTCGGCTGTTGCGGAAGATGCGCCGGTGGATCCGGTGCTGGAAGTCGCCACTGAACCGGAAGAAATCATTGAGGGGATAGAAGAGGTTGTAGTGACAGAAGAAGAATCCGCTCCTGGCCTCGAGGAGGCAGCCCCCGAGATCAATGAAGCCGAAGAGGAATCCCTTATTGATCTTGAGGAAGAAATAATTCTGGAAGACGAAGGATCTTTCGTAGAAGAATTCCCAGTCGTTGAAACGAACGAAGAGGAAGAAATTGAGACACTAGAGTTGCCAGCCGAAGAAGAATTTTTTGTACCATTCAGCCTCCTCATGGCGACAGAAGAAAGAGAGGAGTCAGAAGGAGTCGATGGTGAGGTTGTATACGATTTTCCAGTTAACCTCTTTCCGTACACTAGTAACAGTGCGTTTGCGAGCGGCGGCGCCATCGGTCCCCACCTGCCGGGAGCATATAGCTTTGATGACCTTGATGGTCAGTGGGATTCCGTCTCAGGAGAGTTCACGCGTTGGAACGACCCTGATACTTCCTATACGTTTAATCGTCTTGACCTTTTCCTCACCGTCCAGGATTTACCTGGCCTTGCGACGCTTGATCCGCATCCTCTTACGGCAGGAATGGTGGGAATCAACATCTACGCGGCGGACGAATTATGGAACAAAGGCGCTCTTATCGCGACTTCGCTTCCAGTAGACGCAGCAAGGCTGTTTCTACAGAAAGTTGGCGTTTGTCGCTGGCTCGGGGAGGTTGGTATCGCGCCGGCCTCTGAAGAATGTATAGCGGAGTTCACCTTCGATACCCTCACGCTCGAGGCGGGGCAGCGCTACTTGTTCGAGGTTACTGCCGAAGAGGTGGTGTCAGCAGCGCCTTTCTTCCGTGATCGTTATTACTATCCGAGCCTCCTGGTTGTTGGGGCAGGTGTATCTGATGGGCCGTACTATGGGAGTGACGGCGTCCAAGACGCTCCGCGACACAATACGGGTGCGGCGTATCTGCGATTGCGCCTCACAGACGCGCCACCAGCAGAACCATTACCACCTAGCGTATTGCTCCTCCCTGGCATCAAGGGAAGCAGACTGTATGGAGGAGATGAACAACTTTGGGAACCGAACGATGAGAATGACCTACAGGCACTCTTTCTTGATTCGCTCGGTCTGAGTGTGCGCAACGATATACATACGAAAAAGAACGACATTATTGATGATTTGCCTGTCATTGGAGGCATTTATGAGCCA
>CAZJPR010000020.1:0-3036 GCA_964548265.1 uncultured Candidatus Saccharibacteria bacterium | reverse complement strand
ACTTATCGAGGACCTCGCGACACTCTATGACGAGGAGACAATTAGTGATTGGGAAGCCGTCTCGTATGACTGGCGTCTTTCCCTAGACGACATAGTGAACAAGGGTGCAGAACGTGATGGGGGTATCTACTACGGAGAAGCAACGAGCACGCCGTATATCGAGCAAACACTTCGCAGGCTCTCCGAGAACGGTGCGAGGAAGGTGACAATCATCGCTCACAGCAACGGTGGTCTGGTTGCAAAGGCGCTTATGCAGAAGCTTGGTGACGAGGAGACTGAGCGACTTATAGACAAGGTGGTATTCGTCGGTGTCCCCCAATCCGGCGCCCCCCAAGCCCTCGGCGCGGTCTTGTTCGGCATGCGAGAGGGAATACCTAAGGATTATCTTCCACTCATCGCCTCTAAAGCAGTGTCACGACAATTCGCAGAACATTCACCGATGGCGTATCACCTGCTCCCGTCTGCACCGTATTTTACCGCTATACAGGAAGATACAGAGCAGCAGGTTATCAGATTTGATGACGAGCACTCATACGAGATTGAGCGTGCAGCCTACGGCCCAAGTATCGTTACTCCTGAACACTTCTATGACTACCTTCTCGCTCGCGACGGAGGACGCGGAATACCTGCCCCGGAAGACATAGAAAAGCCGAATGTGCTTAATTCGTTCCTGCTCAGTTATGCAGAAAACATCCATGCCTCTCTTGACCAGTGGACTCCACCAACAGGCATTATGCTCTATGAAATAGCAGGCTGGGGCGCGGACACTATAAGTGGAGTACGTTTTGATGATATCTGCGTTCTTAAGCTCTGTACGCAGCGGTACACACCTATGTTTGTCGAGGACGGGGATGGGGTAGTGCCAGTACCAAGCGCGCAGTTGGTGGCGGAAGGTGAGAATGTAAAGAAGTACTGGGTGGATTTAAGGGTTTTTAATGAGTCACGCATTTTTAACAAGATTGATCACGGAACTCTTTTCCAGATTGATGATTTAAGAACATTTCTCAGCAGCCTCTTTTCTTCATCATCAGTTGTCTTGCAGGGGCTCATTACCACTATCCAACCAGAGCCAAGGAATGCGGAAAGAAGACTGATTTTTCTTCACTCCCCACTAACCCTTGGCATTTATGACGAGTCTGGGAATTACACTGGTGTCAACGAAGACGGTTCAGTGGATAACGAAATACCAGATACCCAATACGGTGAATTTGGAGACGTGAAATATCTCATTACTCCAGCTGACACCGCGTACCAACTTGAACTTATCGGGCAAGACTCAGGTACCTTTTCTCTCGATATAAAGGAACAGAAGGGAAATGAGGTTATAGAGACAGCGACTCTCGCCAACATTCCCGTTACGTCGAGAACGATTGCCACTATTCGCCTAGGATCTGAAGGGGTAGAAAGTACTTCGCCCTTGCAGTTAGATAAGGAGGGCGATGGAGTCGTAGATAACGAAATTGCTTTCAGCAAGAATCAAACAGTCATATACGAAGAAGCGGCAGTCCCTAATCAAGAGGAAACAGAAGGGGACAGTAGTTCTGGCGATGCCAGGCATAAGGACGACACAACAGGGAACCAGCCCCAAGCCAGCAGTATAGAGACGCTGCTCTCACCTCGGCCCAATCCTTACTTAGCAGCTCTGCAGCCGTTTATTTCTCCCGAGGAACAAACGAATATGGACGTCGACACTAGCAATAAGAGCAGCGAAATTTTTCTTACTCAAACTGCTTCTATCTACGACGCTTTCAGACCATGGATAAAAGTCATACAAGACACGTTGTATACTTGGTGGGCGGCCGTACTTAATTGGCTACAGAGTTTATGAAACAAAAATTTATTCAGGCACTTCCTTGGATAATAGTTATTTTCTCGCTTGCTTTTTGGCATTTGAGTCTTGATTGCCGTATCCACTATAATACTTGCCAAATTGGAAATATTTTAAGTGACGTTACAGATTGGTTTATGGGTGCTATGTATGCCTATTCGCTTGGATTCACGATAGGCGCTTTTCTCCTCGTTTTTCAAAGCCGTGAGGTTTTCAAGAAGTGGCTGCATTTCGCCGTATGGTGGTTCCCGTCGGCAGTCGTACTTATTGTGGTCACTCCCTGGACTAGCGGTCAGTGGCTGCCCCTATACTTTATAGGGAAAGGGCTCCTTGCCATTATTCTTGGCGGCATTATGAGCGTAGTTACTATATTTATAGTGCTCCAGGGTCGAGGCAAGAGAGGCTAGTCGTAAAGCTCACTGTGCGAACCTATATCTACGAACTCAATTCTCTCGTTTCCCAAATAAAGTATCGCGCGTATATCGCCGGTAATATTTATACTTCGGTACCCTCCGTATTCTCCTTGAAGGGAATGATTGCGAAGTTGAGGATGGAAGGGATCAATAAGAAAGAGCGCTAGCCGCTCTTCAAATTGCTCCCGAACTGGAATAGGTAGCTTTTTAAGGCGTTTCTCAAAATATTTCTTGAAAAAAACCTGCATGGGTTTTTAGCGCTTAAGCCAAGCGACAGCGTCCTCTGCGCTAGTGAATGCAGGGGAATATTCATCCGCACCCTTAGCGCGGTCAGACTCTGCCTTTGCAATTACCTTCTTGAGATACGCACTGGGAACAAGGGGAACCTCTAACTCAACACGTCGTTCATA
Source organism: uncultured Candidatus Saccharibacteria bacterium (assembly GCA_964548265.1). Classification (GTDB taxonomy): domain Bacteria; phylum Patescibacteriota; class Minisyncoccia; order Phycocordibacterales; family Phycocordibacteraceae; genus C7867-001. The sequence goes on along the minus strand of CAZJPR010000020.1, from coordinate 385 downwards.
AATAAAACGTTTCGTCTGGGCATTGATGATTGTCGAGAGGGGGACACCGATTTCCTTAGCAAGCTTCTGTGCCGCCTTTTTAACCTGAACATCCATTTTTACGTTGAGTACCGTCTTTGCCATATAACCGAAGTATATACAACGGTTACTTGTCTGTCTACCCACCCTCTAGCGGATATCCCCAGTATCCCCACTTTTAGGCCCTTTTGGCTCTTATTTGACACCCCTTTTGGCCTACGGTATATTACTTCGACGTGTCTACGAACCTAAAAAGACTCACCAAACGAAGCGGATAAGGCCGAGAGGCCCTGCGTGCCACAAGCACCGCCGCTTAACGGCGGTTTTTCTTTTCGATGGGGACACGAGTTCGTTGACAGATGAATAT
>CAZJPR010000019.1:0-8542 GCA_964548265.1 uncultured Candidatus Saccharibacteria bacterium | reverse complement strand
CGCATGTTCTTGGGTAACGTTCGGAAGGTAATTGAATAGCGCAGTGCTTTCAGTTTGGGAATGGAGTGTTGATACTTCCAACGACTGTCTTTCTGCATAAGATAGGCACTACGAGGTTCCACCTCAAGTGACGTTACTTCCTTAGGAGAGCGGGATTCGCCGCGGAACTTTCCGCGCAGAGACTCAAGCGGGCGCAGGCGCAGTGTCGCCCATCCGGAGAGCGAGATACCGATGATTGACTCAAAGCCCTCGTTATCTCGATGCCACCCAATAGCGGCACCAGGTTCGTATTCGCTTATGAGTGCTTCGGCGACATGAGTCTTGGGTATGTCGAGCCACTTCGCAATCTTGCGCGCTATTGGTTGCAGGAAGCGCGGAAGCGCTGGGCCAGGTATGAGTACCCCTGTAGCGAAGTCATAGGACCACCCAAAGTTAACAATTCGGCGCTTCGCTTCGTATCCTTCGGCGCTCAATGAACGCTCAAAGGGAAGATCAAGGAACCAGGACAGGAGTTCAGCCTCTTCTGCTGTGGTGAGGAAGTCTGGTCGGTACACGAAACCGTTCGGGAGGCTGGTGCCAGTATCGAAGAGCTTTGCTTGATGTGTTGCGCGTGGCATGGGGAAGCTATTTTACCCTATCCACTTCAGGTATTGCGGGAGGCTCGGGGCAGTCTAGAATAGGGGTATACCCTTTAACCCGTATATCTATGCAGAATGTACTCGACTGTAGCTGTGTCTCCCGTTGGAACGGCATAGCACCACTTATTCTTCGTGTTTCCGTAGGCCTCATCTTTGCCATGCACGGCTGGCAGAAGCTTCAGGGCGGCGTTGACCAGGTGGCAGGATTCCTTGGCTCCCTTGGGTTCCCAGCGCCAGAAGTGTTTGCAATCCTTCTCATCGCAGCAGAGCTCGTCGGAGGCATCATGCTTATCCTTGGGCTCTTCACGCACTGGGTCTCAAAGATTCTTGCGGTTGTCGCGGTCATTGCGTTCGCAACGGTTCACGCAACCAAGGGCTTCTTTATGTCTGGCGGCGGCTATGAATTTATTCTCCTTATTCTTGCTGTTACTGTCGCTCTTATCTTCCTCGGCCCAGGCAAGTTCTCACTTGACGGAGCGCTGAAGAAGAAAGCATGACCGAACGGGTCGCGGGCATTGTCGCTGTACTTGCCGTCGTTCTTGTTGGCGGGTATATCGTCTATCAAGGCGTAACCGATAGGCCGCAGGCCCTTGAAGAATCGGAAAAAGCACCGTCTTCTGGCATCACGTTTGCGTTTGACCCAGCGGGTGCTGATGAATCTGGTGCGCCTGAGACCACTGTTTCAGTGGTGTGGGGTGGGAAGAGTTATGACGCAGGAACCTATCAAGGGAACTGCTTCTCTATCGAGGAGTCTGCCTGGGAACTCGCACCGGGCGAAGAATCAGGGGCAATTTGTTGGTGGGCGGGCGGCGGCACGGAGATTGGTGTCTTCCCCGAGGGCAACGATCTTGCGGTGAAGCGTGGCTTCATTGAAGAGGGTAGCGCGGAGGTGGAAGGTTCGCGTGGAAACTTCACGACGCTCTTCCTTCTTAAACAGGACAAGGACAGTGTGGTGTTTAAGACGCGCCTTAATCAACAAGGTGGTGGGCTTGGTGTCCTCATTACGCCACTCTCTATTCTTGAAGACAGTCGCTGTCCCACAGACGTGGAGTGTATCCAGGCAGGGACCGTGCGAGTAAATGCGCGCGTCCGCAGTGGTGGGCAGGATCGGGAAGCGGTCTTCACACTCGGGATTGTGGAGACTAGGGAGCAGGAAACCATTACGCTCGTTGCGGTAGAACCAGCAAAGGTCTCTACTGCGGGCCTTGAACCCAGTGACTACCGCCTTACGTTCGGCATAGAGAAGCGGGGCGAGTAGTTCATGAAAAGTTAACCCGGGCGTGCCATACTGGCCCTATGGATTTCAAGAACCCGGCCACTCTCTCTATCCTGCTCCTGGTTGCGGTAGGAGGAGCCGTTCTCTTTGCTGCCGCCTATTACGGGCAGTTTTATGGGCGCGATGGCACGCCGTTTACAGACGATTCAGCAAAGCCTGCAGAGCTCGTCGTTCAGTTTGGTGACCATCTGAAAAAGGTTTCGCTGCTTGCCCCTTCTGACGTCGTGGCCAAATCGATGGACGAGGAGTATGCCTCGTTCGTACTTCCAGAGACCCTTGAGAGCTGGAAGAATGCTCCACAGAGCGCCCCAGGCCGTTTGACCTCAAGCCCCTGGCCCGATCACATCGAGATTTCTACCAGCACCCCAACCGAGGGTGGGTACCGTGTTGATGGTGTGGTCGTTGAACTAACGAGCGACACCGCACTCTACGGTGGCAGAACCTCAAGCTATGCTGTAACGGTGATGCTTGAAAAGCGAGCGGGTGACTGGAAGATTTCTTCCTTTGAGCGCACGGCGCCAACTCTTCCTCCGACGAGCATGCCGGCGACCCCGCACCTCGGTACCTATGTGTGTCTTCCGCACAAGGACCAGAGTGGCCCACAGACTATGGAGTGTGCGTTTGGCATTCTCGCTCAGGACGGAAGCTACTACGCTCTTGATTTCAGCACCTTCGCAAGCGATACCGGCATGACTATCGCTACGGGGGAGCGCATACGGGTCGAGGGTCCGTTGACTCCGCTCTCTGCCATACCGAGGTCAGACCACCTCCGCATCTACGATATTGAGGGCGTCATACGCGTGACAGGACTCGCACATCTTTAGCTCACGCTATTTTCATTGAGCGTGAGCGATAGTGGCCACATGCCGCAAGGCAACCTCTACCACTAATTGTCTCCACCATGCTTGTCACTATCGCCGTACTGCTTCTTATATTGTGGTTCCTTGGTGTTATCGGAACGTACACCATCGGCTGGTTCGTACACCTTCTCCTGGTGCTTGCTGTGATCATGGTTCTTATTCGCATCATTCGCGGACAGAACCCGATACGAGATCTATGAAGAAGGAGGATGACTTCGCCATCATTGGGGTCACATGCCACGAACTCGTACTGATGCCGCGTAACCAACATACGCCGACACTCTTCAGGCAAGGTAGCCCGCACCCGGACCTTTCAGAGACCGAACAGCGTGTCTGTATAGCGTAGGCAGGGCACTCCACACTAGTCACTTTTCAAGAAAGCGGTTCTTGGTATACTTTCTGCATGAGAAATCGCAAGACGTACTACGAGGTTACTTCGCTCATTTTCCTTATTGTCGCGGTGCTCCATGCCATGCGCCTTTTGTACGGTTGGGATGCAGTTATTGGGGATGTCATGGTACCCCTCTGGGCAAGCTGGGCAGCAGTCCTCATTGCAGGATACTTGGCCTATCGCGGCTTCACCTGGAAGCAGCTCAAGTAATTACTCCTCAATGGGAGAAGACGGCGGGACGGAAGTCTCGCCGTTTTCTTTAAATCGCTTCTTTACTGCGCTTCCCGGCCAGCGATGGTAGAGGACAGGGATGAGAATGAGTGTGAGCGCCATTGAGAAGGTGAGACCGAACATAATGGCAAAGGCAAGCGGGCCCCAGAGTGCTGAGGCAAAGGAGAGTGGAATCATACCAACGACCGTCACGATGGTAGTGAGCACAATTGGGCGGAAGCGTGAGGCTGCTGCCTCGACCACGACATCAATCAAGGTTTGATTTGGGTTCTCGCGTCCAATACGAGAAATGGAGTCCATAAGAATAATGGCGTGGTTGATGATGACACCAGCCAGTGCAATCACACCGAGCATGGAGGTGAAGGAGAGTGCCTGTCGCGTAATCATGAGGCCGAAGAACACACCGATGAGCGAGAGCGGGATGATGGCAAGTAGGTAGAAGGAGTGGCGGAAGGAGTTGAACTCAAGCACGAGAATGGCAAGCATGAACGCAAGACCTGCCAGGAGTGCGAGCCCCATCTCGGCAAAGGATTGATTCACATCCTCACTCTCGCCACCAACGTTCAGTGTGACGCCAGCAGGAAGTTCTTGGGACGCCAGCGCATTGGTGAATTGGTTCGTAATCTCAACGGCATTGCCGCCAGCGGCAACCTCTCCTGAAACCTGTGCAATACGTTCACCAGCCTCGTGCTGGATGATAGTGACGGCGGGCTCAAAGGAAACACTCGCAATTGAGGAGAGCGGCACCGGACCCTTGGCGCCCTGTATAGAAAGTCCGCGGACCGCATCAATAGAAGCGCGGGTGGCCTCGCTAGGGTCTGCATAGTTAGGATTCAGGTTGAGTTTCGTGCGTATCTCAATGTCCTCGCTTCCAGTGCGAATGGTGGTAGCTTCGCTGCCAAACAGTGCGCCGCGCAGTGTCGCGCCCACACTAGCTGGAGAGACTCCGAGCTCCACCGCCTTGGCACTATCCAGGCGCACGACGAACTCCGGTACGTCGCCACGGGTTGAGGAGGTGACATTGATAGCGCCTGGAATGTCCGAGAGCAGACGTGCTGCGCGATCTGCCGCAAGGGTGAGGTTACCGAGATCGTCTCCCGAGAAGGTGACCAAAAGTGGTGCGCCCGAGGGAGGACCTCCGGCGAGTTCCGACACTGTTACGCGGCCAGAGGTGATGTCAGCGAGTTTCTCACGATAGTCACCGACAATCGTAGCGCTCGAATCCTTACGGTCTGAGCGGAGGTTAAGTGTTACGTTTGCTATGTTCTCGTTTCCGCCCCCGGCGGCAAACCCACTTGTGAATGCACTCCCGGCACCTGTTTCGGTGACGAAGGACTCGATGCGCCCATCCCCATAGAGGTATTCTTCCACTTCGCGTACGACAAGGTCGGTCTCGGTGAGCGGGGTACCAGGAGGTGTCTCTATCTCAATAATAGCGAGGTCCGAATCTTCAGGAGGGAAGAACTCAACCTTAACCAGGCCTATGATGGGAAGAATGAGCGCGACGACAAAGAGGACGAGCATGCCTTGGAGAAAGTGATTCTCTTTCTTGCGGTCCCCGAGCACGCTGCGGAGGAACGACTTGTACCAGTGCTGTGCCTTCTCGTTGTAGCGCTCTTGTAGCATCTCAATCTTCGATTTCTCCGGACGGATGATGTACATGGTAAAGAGCGGCACCAGACCGAGCGCCACGACGATAGAGGCAAGGAGTACAAAGATGAGTGTGAAGGGAATGGAGGCGACGAACTTACCAACGATGCCTGAGAGGAAGAAGAGAGGTACGAACACCACCACAGTGGTGAAGGTCCCGGCAATGAGGGGCCATGCGTACTCTTTAATCGCGGCGAGTGCTGCAGCACGCTTATCACCCAGTTTTCCAAGGCGAGTGTGAATGGCTTCTACAATCACGATGCCGGAGTCGACCAAAATACCTATGGCGAGAATCAGTGCGAAGAGCGAGATGAAGTTAATGGTGTTGCCGGATGCGTAGATGCCAATGAACGCGATGAGGAAGGAGAGCGGTATAGAAAGGGCTGCGGCAAGAGACTCCCTCCAGCCAAGGGTCGCAAAGAGCATGAGCATGACGAGGAAGACGGTCTCAAGACCCACACGAGAGAGTTCAGTGAGGTCGTGCGAGATGTCGTCAGCTGCATCGAAGGTAATGACCGTCTCGGTGCCGGCGAGCGTTGTTTTGGAGAGTTCCGCAAGCGTCTCTTTGACTTCAGTTCCTGTTTGGAGAATGTTGCCGCCGCGGCTCTTAAATACGGAAAGGGTGAGAGCGGGGGAAGAAGGACTGCTCTTAAGGGAGACGCGAGAGAAAGTCGAGGGGTCAGCGACACTGTCGATGACATCCGCCACGTCGCGAATGTGGATGGCGTTGCCGCCTGGCCCTGCAATAGCGACATTACCCACCTCCTCAGTGCTCTCAAGTCCCGCTTCAAAGCGCACCGAATACTTTACGTGGTCAATCGTAATTGTGCCTGCGGGAGAAGCAGCACCGGAGAGCCTGAGGGCGCTTGTGACATCTGAAAGCGAGAGGCCGTACTGAAGCAATTTCTCCTGGCGCACAATGACTTGCACCTGGCGCTCGCGAACTCCTGAGAGGGAGACGCTTGAGACTCCTGGGACGCGCTCAAGCTCATCTTTGACTGTCTCCCCGAGCGCGGTTAACTCTCCCGGCGCGAGGTTGCCTGCAATGGAGGCGATAATAATGGGCTGGTCAGCGAAGTTAACGTCCGAGACGACAGGGTCCTCTGCTTCCGTAGGAAGCTCAGGGCGCACCTTATCGATTTCATCCTTAAGGAGCTGGATAGAGCGGTCGATATCGGCATTGGCCTCAAACTCCACCGACACACTCGAAACGCCTGCACCAGAGGAGGACGTGACCTTCGACACACGCTCAAGCGAGAGGACACGGTCTTCCACTTTGTCGGTGATGAGCTGCTCAATATCTTCGGCAGAGGCACCCGGAAGAATGGTCGTGACGATGCCGAGAGGCACCTGTATTTCAGGCGATGACTCCTTGGGTATCGCAAGCACCGCGGTAAATCCCGCGAGCGTCAGAACGATGGTAAGGAGAATCGTGAAGTGGTGACGATCTATGAAAAAGGTCCAGAATTTCGTCATGGATTACGAGCCGGTAGAGAGTTTTACCTTCTGTCCTTCAGCGAGCCCGCGTGCGTCAGTGACGATGCGAAGCTCAGGCGTGAGTCCCGAGCGAATCTCGATGCGATCTCCCCGGACCTCACCTATCTCAACTGCGCGAGCGACGAGCCTCCCGTCTTCGTCAACGGTAAACACCACGCGGCTGTCGGCATACAGCTTCACTGCAGAGAGTGGAAGGAGGATGATGCCACCAGTCTGGGTAGCGCTTACTGGCGCTGGAACCGCGATGCGTACCGACTGACCGTTTACCAGCGTGTCCGCCCCCTCAACCGCGACATGTATCTCTATCTGCTTGGTGACGGGGTCAAGTGCGGGGGCAATGGAGGTCACGATGCCTGAGAGCGTGTCCTCAACTGGCACACGGTCTCCAACCGCAAGCGCAGCGCGCTCGTCCTCTGAAACGTACGCAACAATCTCGAGCGCACCATTTTGCGCAATTGTAGCTACGTGGGTGAAGGCAGTCACATAGTCACCAACGCGTATCGGGAGGAAGTTTACTGTGCCTGCAATCGGTGCACGAACCACCGTCTTCTCAAGTGCTGCTTGGGCAAGACGCAGGGAACCGAGTGCTTGCTTCACGCTCGCCTCGTTTGAAGTTGGGACACCGGAGGAAGCGGTTGCCTTCTGGGCCTCGAAGTCGTTGCGGAGCGAAGCAATTTCAGAGGAAAGGCCTGCGACAGTTGCGCGTGCGGTAGCGAGGCTTGCAAGCTGCGCAGTGCTTGCGCCTGAATCGCGCGCGTTAGCTGCGTCCGCGAGGTCAGTGAGAAACGTTGCGCAGATCCCGATGATGTTCTCCATTTCCAGTAGAAGGAGGTTTGGGTCTTTGCGGCTGCTTTCCGCGAGTCCGCCACGCCATACGTTCATGAGGTCCCGAATATCGCGACGAGTTCCTGAAAGGCGTTGTTCTTGGTCACCATCTGCGTTTATAACGAGGTTTGGTCCGGCTGAAGTGGGCGCACCAAAGAAGGTATCGACGTCAGTTTGAAGCGCGGTCTCGAGTTCGCTGAAGGAACTGTTGTACGAGCTCCTGATGTCAGTTGAAACATCGCGCACGGTGGTGACGTTTGCAGCGACGGCTGCGTCGTAGGAGCCTTCCGCCTGCAGCACTGCTGCGCGCTCGCTTGCGTTTTCGAGTTCTGCCAAGACTCCACCTGCACCAACCGAAGAGCCCACTGACGCGTTCACGCGTCGTACCGTTCCGCCGGTTTGAGCAAGGAGCTCTGCTTCGGTTACGGAGCGAACGGTACCAATGACAGTACCTGAGCTACCGTTGCCAGAGAGGGAAGACACGGAGGCGAGGGTGACGGTCCGCTGGTAGCCAGCGGTGTCTTCCTTCGCGCTACCACCCGTGAGGAGGATGAGCGCGATAAGCGCGATAACCAGGAGTACGCCAAGGATGAGTTGGTTGCGAGGACGCAACTGACGGAAGCGCCTCCAGAGCGACCGGAGACCATTCCACAGACTTGAAAAGAACCGGCGTATGCCGGTAAGGATTGCGTTCATGAAAGGCAGTTTACCCTGGAAACTAAGCGTTTTCAACGCGCTGCGACGTCCGGGCTTATGAACATACTCGAGAGATGGTGGAAGACGCATGAAGCTATACTTCAGGTATACAGGCCTAATAGAACGCGCATGGAACTCAAAACAGTAATCGGTATTGTGGTAGCGATTGTCGTGGTCGGTGGCGGCATCTGGTACGTTTCAAGCAACAAGGTGGAGGCTCCGGTTGACGGTATGTCTGCAACTGTCGAGGACACTGCGGAAGGTTCCGGCACGCTCGCAGAGCTCATGAAGCGTTCGGGTTCCTACAAGTGCACCGTCGAAATGAAACCAACGAAGGCAAACGGGAACACTGAATCTGCAGGAACCGTCTATGTTGCAGGGGGCAAGATGCGTGGTGACTTCACCACTGCGGTCCCAGAACTTGGAGGGAAGGTGGTGGAGTCGTACATGATTTCGACCGACGGCTACGTCTATACCT
>CAZJPR010000018.1:0-10680 GCA_964548265.1 uncultured Candidatus Saccharibacteria bacterium | reverse complement strand
GTAGACGCACTTGAGGCATCCATCAACGCTATCGAAACGACCATAGTGAAGCCAACGTCATTTGTCGTTCCAGGCGCAACCATCCTCTCGGCTCTTTTTGACTTCGCCCGGACCGTGACGCGGCGAACCGAACGCGCGGTCGTGCGGGCGCGCATAGAGGCTTCAACCGATCTTCAAGCATATCTCAATCGACTCTCAAGCTACTTCTATGCGCTTGCGCGGCATACCGCGCAAACAAGTGGAATTGCGGAAAAGCCGCCTACTTATTAACGCTCTAACACACTGCCTATGAAAGATTACACATGGCTCGCAGTATTCTCAGTCTTCACTCTCGTCGCAGGACTCCTCTTTACGTATGGCAACGGCACGAGAGCGGACATACAGTCCCCGCCCATTCAAGTGTTTGTCACCTCTACCTCGACGCCAGCCACTACTCCAATCATCATTGAGAATCCATCCCGGGAATCAGCGCCGCCGATTATTACGGTCAATGTGATAATCGCTACTTCGTCATTTGCTACAACAGAGTCTGCGCCGGTCCAAAAATCTAACGAGGATTCTCGCACTTCGCGCACGTACTACGTCACGAATAATACCTATACGAACGACACCGAAACGGAAGAGGAGGAGGTCGATACCGTAACACTCTCAATTGAAGGCGTGTACGAGGCGACAACAACTCCAATCGAGAGTGGTGAAACTGTGCTTGAACTTCTGACGCGTCTCAATGGAACTGACCCAGATCTTAGCCTCGCGACCGAGGACTACGGAGACATGGGAGTATTGGTGACTGCGATGGGCGGGCTTGTAAACGGTACTGACGGGAAATACTGGCAATACCAGGTGGACGGAGAGGTGCCAATGATTGGAGCAGACCAGTACGAACTTACAGACGGAAAGACTGTGCTCTGGGAGTTCAAGGGATTCTAGTATGAAAACATTTCTTTCCATCCTCGGACTTATAGGAATCGGCCTTCTCGGACGCCTCGCGCCGCATCCACCTAACACCACGCCCGTGACCGCAATCGCATTCGCTGCGGGAAAGTATGTTGGGTCCCTATGGGCCATCGCCATTCCTCTTATCGTAATGGTCGCTGCAGACTTGGTCATCGGGTTTTACGATTGGAAGGTGCTTCTAAGCGTCTACGGATCCGTTGCGGTGATTGGCGGCGTGAGTATCCTGGCCCGAAGAATGCGACCCGCGTCGGTCATGCTTCTTGTTATGGCTTCCTCCATACTCTTTTTCCTCGTGACGAACTTTGCTGTGTGGGCTGCTTCTACGTGGTACCCGCCAACGCTTGAAGGCCTTATCGCTTCCTATATCGCTGGACTGCCTTTTCTAAGAAACATGTTTATCGGAGATCTGTTTTACGCTGCTTCTCTTCTGGGGGCATTTGAGTGGGCGTTCGCTATGTTGCAGAAGCACGCAAGCGCATCTTTAGCAGAACCTGTTAGTACGTGATGGAATCTAACAGTAATGAGAGGTGGTCTGAAGAACCGCGATCAGTACAATCTCTATACTGAGGCATTTTTCTCGCACCCGTTTCCTTATTGGCACTGGAACTGACACCCACCCCCACCAGGATCATCCCGAGTGGTGACTTCAAAGATTGAAGATGAACCGCCCACCGTTGCCTGTACCCAGTAGGTGGTGAGATAGTCGCCACCGGGACGAAGCTTGACGCCAAGGGTGTCACCCGGGTTCATGGTACCGGAGGTGACCCATGCTCCTCCATTGATACTCATAGCAACTTGAGTTTCTCCTTGTCCGCTATCGACGAGTGTGACCGAGGAGCCATTTGCAATACCACCTATAGTTACGACGTTCGAGTATTGGACGGCCGTAAGTCCCGCACCATAGACTGGGGTGAAGTGGAACCACGTCCCTGCACGCACGTGTCCAGATTTTGTTGACGTGGTGTCAAACACTAAAGTACTCGTGTTTGCATTATCGTTACTGGAGCCGCTATAGAAGAGATAGCCCTTTTTAAGCTGCGCCGTGCCGTTGGTAACGATTGTCCCATCTACAGAAACCGACGTTCCAGGATTCCAGGCCCAGGTGGTTCCAGAATTAAGCGTGAGTGTTGTTCCTGAAGGAATGGTCAAATTACCTCCATCAAGTCCAGATACCGAAGAGACAGTGCAGCTGCCTGAGAGAGATGAGTTGCTCCCTTGTGTGATGCCGGGACACGGATCGGACCAGGCGAGCGTGAACGAATTCTCGTCTCCTCCGCTTGTCTTTGCAGTAAAGGTCGTGTGGTAGGTATCGACATGTGTGTCAAAGACAATCCAGGATGCTGAGAATGTGGTACCGCCTCCATCCGAACCGGTTTGTATGAGCTCCAAATCAAAGGTCTCGTTATCAAGCTCTGTTGTCGCCATTACCGATGTAATTGGGTCCTCAGACTTCACCTTAACCGTGAGTGTTTGTGTCTCTCCCACGTAGACATGGAGTGGTGCGATGATTGCACTCACGAACTGTGGATTTGCCTCGTTTGCTGAGGAGATCTTTAGGCTCGCTTTCTGTCCTGCTGGAGCGAGCACGTAGCTTGGTTCCTGTGCTTCTTTTGGAATCTCCGGAGGCGACTCTACCGCGACCGAAGTGGTCGGTTCTTCTTGAAGTGATGGTGACTTCCGACTTCGTCTCCCCGAAGAGTCTGACACTTTTTCCTGTGATGTTGTTGCGGCAACCTCAGTGGTCGTTGCGGTCGTTATGATCGAGGACTCGACAGAAGTTGTCGCCAAGGACGACTCCCCTCTAATACTGGCTTCCACTGGTTTGCTCTTGGTTATAACCGTCTTCGACGTAGGTTCTGTGCTTTCAACCAAAATTTTCTCTTCTTCCCTGGACTCAACAAGTGGGGGAGGCGTGACAGTTGGCTCTTCCAAGGGAACCTGAGAAGTGGGCGCTCCAGGAGAAGAAACAAAACCCGCAAAAAATAAAAACAGCGCAAAGGTTATAGCGCTAACTACTGCGACAAAGGGCATAGTGAGATATTCATATAGATGAGTATCTATGTATTATATACATGGAAACCTGTCTACATATTAAAATCTGTGGACATGGAAGTTCGATAGATCCTTCGTGGTTACGGGATCGGGAGCCCGCCGCGCAGGAAAAATTGGGACTATGGAATCAAACCTCGCAATTGGCTGCTGCGGGACTAGGACTCGAACCTAGATAACGACCTCCAGAGGGTCGCGTCCTACCATTAGACGATCCCGCAATTTCAAGGCGACAGGAGTCGCCTTGAGAACGCACGATACTTGAAAAACCGATTTCCTTCAACTAGAAGCCACCGATGATTGCACCCATCGCAAGGAGCGTCACCAACCAGTATGCAGCGGTCAACACCCACAACTTCCAACTCTTCCCTTCCCAGAGAAACCCTCCTGCAGTGAGTGGAACCGCAAATCCAAGCCAACACCAGAATGCAGCAGTGACGCCACCCATCACACCCACCATGCCGGTGTACGCACTTGCGAAGGCGTAAATATGCGCGAGTACGTACGCCATTAAGAAGGACGTGATAGCTCCCCCAATCATCGCGCCTGTGACCGTCATCTTCATAGACTTCATACCTTCCGGCGTGAGCCCAACGAGACCCATCCACATCTTGCCAAACAACGGACCAAACCAGAGTGAACCGATCGCCATTGCGGCCACCACCGAGCCTAGAATCGCCCACCAATTAATGACTACTTCCATACCAGTTCCATTTAGTTGCTATGACACAAGTATATACCCGTGGTATAGTCGCAAACGGAAGCAATTATTACGTATCAAGAGCGCGACGAGGGATTCTGGCCCAGAGACTCGCCGGCAACCTGCCTACAAGCAAGGTGCCTCCAGCCCCGAACGGGGGACGATGCTTACCACACTCATCCCGCTACGGCGGGATTTTATTTTAACCACAACCATGTTCCACACTCTTACCCACTACACCACTGAAAGCGTTACCTCCGGACACCCGGACAAAGTCTGTGACCAGATGTCAGATGCCATTCTCGACGCGTGTCTTGAAGGCGACCCAAACTCCCGCGTTGCGGTAGAAACCTTCGGTAGCCACGGCACCTTGATGATTGGAGGAGAGATTACGACCAAGACTATTCCTGACTGCGAAGCTATCGCCAGAAAAGTATACGCAGACATCGGCTACACCGAGGAACTTGAAGTGCTCTCTCGCGTGGTCGCACAGTCTCCTGACATTGCGATGGGTGTCGACACTGGTGGCGCTGGCGACCAGGGAATCATGTACGGCTACGCAACGGACGAAACGCCTGAGTTCCTGCCCCTTGGTGTGGTACTCTCGCATGCGCTCGCCAGGAGACTCGAGAAGCTGCGCCGTGACGGCACACTCACGTACCTGCGCCCTGACGGCAAGACCCAGGTAACCATCAAGGATGGAAAGGTCATCACCGCACTCACCTCCACCCAGCACGCAGAAGAGGCAGATCTCGAAGACATCCGTAAGGACCTCATCGAGCACCTCTTTACCCCAATACTAGGAAGCATCGAAGGAGTAGAGATACTCGTTAACCCAACCGGACGCTTCGTACAAGGAGGATTCGAAGCTGATGCAGGCCTTACCGGCAGGAAGATCATGGTGGACACTTATGGTGGCCTCCTCCCTCACGGCGGTGGCTGCTTCTCAGGTAAAGACTCCACCAAGGTGGACCGCTCCGCAGCCTACATGTGCCGCTTCGTGGCTAAGAATCTCGTCGCCAACGGGCACGCAAAGAAAGCGCTCGTTTCAGTAGCCTACGCTATCGGACGTGTGGACCCAGTGATGGTGGAAGCATTCGACGATCAAGGGAACAACCTCTCTGACATCGTGAACAAAAATTTCGACTTCCGTCCACGGGAAATCGAGAAGCGCCTTGGACTCAGGCGCCCAATCTTCCGCGAGACCGCGGCCTATGGGCACTTCGGCGTTGAAGGACGTCCGTGGGAAACAATAGAAAAAATTTAACAAAAAAGCCCGCTCATGCGGGCTTTTTTAATACGAATACTTCGCGGTAATCATGTGGAGGTGCCAGTGGTCCGGAACAGAACGCTGTAGATGTCTCGGCTCAATGAAGAACTCGTAATTGGCCTGCATATACGTATCTTTAATTTCCTTGTATTCAGCTTTCTCGCTCTCAGTGAATTCCTCTTCAGTCACGTGACGCTTCGGGAGAATCATGTGATGGACGTCTGCAATCAAGTCGTAGGGGAAATCATTCCTGATAATCCTCCATTCCGTAAACTCTTTCACCGATGGGCTCGCACACAGCACACACCCCCGAAGCAAATGCCCCTCTTTCTTAACCTTGGTATACGCAGCTTCTGTCTCTGGCGTGCGTAGCGTGCCCATAGAAACTACTTCCCTGCGCGCTTCTTTGCGGCCTTCAAGAACTCAGTAAACAACGGATGTGGAGAGAGTGGGCGTGCCTGGAGCTCTGGGTGGAACTGGGTGCCAAGGAAGAATGGATGGACGTCGCGTGGAAGCTCAGCAATCTCCATGAGCACACCGTCTGGAGACTTGCCGGAGAAGACAACACCTGCGTCTTCAAGCTGCTTGATGTATTCAGGATTCACCTCGTAGCGGTGGCGGTGGCGCTCCTCTACCTTATCCGTGCCATAGGCCTCGCGTGCAATGGTGCCCTTACCAAGCTCTGCGACATAGCTTCCAAGACGCATGGTGCCTCCGTAGTCGGCAGTTGCGATGATGTCCTTCTGCTCAGGCATAACGTCGATAATAGGGTGTGGGCACACAGGATTAATCTCTACGGTGTGTGCCCCTTCGAGTCCTATCTTGTGGCGGGCAATCTCTACCATAGCGAGCTGCATGCCGTAGCAAAGACCAAAGTACGGCACCTTGTTCTCACGTGCGTACTTGATGGTATTAATCTTCCCTTCAATGCCCGTCTCTCCAAACCCTCCCGGAACGATAATGCCGTCGTACTGCGCAAGGCGTTCAAGGTTCTCACCATTCTGGAAGTCCTTGGCGTTAATCCAGTCAATCTTTGCGGTAACACCAACCTCTGCAGCAGAGAACTTAATACCCTCAATCACAGAAAGATACGCATCGGAGAGAATGTAATCCCCTGTATCAAAATACTTACCCACAATACCGATGGTAATCTCAGGGCCTCCCACAGAAACACGAGAAACAAATTTCTCCCACTCCTTAAGATCAGTGGTGCTCCTCTTCAACCCAAGCTGGTCAGTCAAAATGTCGCCCAAGTTATCCTTCTCAAAGTTAAGCGGCACATCATAGATAGAGTTCACATCAGGAGCAGAAATGATGTGCTCCGGACGCACATTAGTTGAAATTGCAATCTTCTCTTTGCGCTTCTCATCAATGCGCTCCTTCGAGCGAGCAATGATGAAGTCCGGCTGCACCCCGTAGGCATTCAGCTCGCGAACCGCACTCTGCGTCGGCTTGGTCTTCATCTCACCCAAGGTCGATGGCACCGGTAGGTAGGAGACCATCACAAAGAGCACGTCGTCAGGGTAGTGCATCTTAAGGACGCGCGCTGCCTCGATGTAAAGAGCGTTCTGGAAGTCCCCTACCGTGCCACCAATCTCAATAACTGAAACCTGACTTCCGTTGTGTGCTGCAGCTCCTTCAATGCGGCGGAGAATCTCATCACGCACATGGGGAATGGCCTCCACACACTTACCTCCGTACTTAAGCGCGCGCTCTGCTTCAATGACTGACTTGTAGACCATACCCGAAGTCATGTAGTCCTCAGGACCAAGGTCACGACCAAGGAAGCGCTCGTAGTTGCCCATGTCCTGATCGGTCTCAAGTCCGTTACGCAAGACGAACACCTCACCGTGCTCAGTAGGGTTCATGGTACCCGCGTCGACGTTTAAGTACGGGTCAATCTTAACCAGGTTTACCTTGTACCCGCGCTGCTTGAGAATGAGACCAATGGAGGAAGAAGCAATACCCTTCCCGACGCCGCTCATCACACCGCCTATTACGAATATGTATTTGTGTCCTTTCGTTGCCATACACCTAAGTCTTAAGGTACTTACGCACCGCAAACCAACTCGATACACCACTGAGGAGCACACCGCCGCCAACCAAGATGAGGAAGATCTTTGGGAACTGTCCTACGTAGTAGTTAAAGAGGTTGAAGCCTCCGAGCCACCCGCTGGCCGTCTCTCCTACATACCAGGCAATAGGATAGAAGAGGACAAGCGTAATAACCGCTGCGAGAAGCCCCGCTATGATGCCGGCCACAATGAAAGGACCACGGATATACATATTGGATGCCCCCACCAACCGCATGACGGAGATTTCATCCCGAGCGGTGTAGATAGCAAGCCTGATGGTCGCAAAGGCGATAATCGCTGAAGCCAGAGCGAACAGGAGCACGATGATTGTACCTGCTCCCTCTGTGGCCCTAATGGCTGAGGTGAGGCGGTCAATCACCACTTTGTTCTGGAAATAGTTAATACGATCGATGATGTCTGAGCTTCCTCCTGCCGTTCCCTCCTCACCTGAAAGGAAGTTCACGATACCCTCGTACTGACCGGGGTCTTTGGCTTTCACCGCAAGCGACGCACCGAGCGGGTTCTCTCCGAGCTCCTCAAGCGCCTGAAGCGTGAGCTGGTCGTCAGCATGGCGCTCACGGAACTCTACGAGCGCTTGATCACGAGAGGTGTACGTCACCACCGACACTTCAGGGAGCGCAGCGAGTTGGTCGCGTACCAAAAGAATCTCCGGTTCGGAGGCAGTCGTGTGGAAATAAATGTTCACATCCACCTTATCTTCAATCGCCATGAGCGTGTGCGAGAGAATCGCGGAAACAAAGATAAGGAGCCCGATAATCATCAGCGTCACCGTCATGATGAGTACGGTCGCAAAGGAGACAGAGCCACTGCGAATGAAATTCTTCGCTCCTCCCGTTATCATCCGCCTGATCATCGTGAAGTTCATAGTCTAGAGAATGTAGTGGCCATTAGGATCATCACGCACGACGCGACCTTTTTCCATCGTGATGACGCGCTTCTTCATTGCGTCGACCACTCCCTTGTTGTGCGTGGTGAGGATGATGGTGGTGCCAAGCTCATTAATCTTTTTGAGAATCTCCATAATCTCAAACGTGTTGACGGGATCGAGGTTACCAGTAGGTTCGTCCGCAACAATGAGGTCAGGCTGGTTCACAATGGCGCGTCCAATGGCAACACGCTGCTGCTCACCTCCGGACATCTGGCTTGGGAAGTGCTCTGCTTTGTCACTCAAATCAACAAGGTCAAGAATGTACGGAACATCAGAGGCAATCTCGTCATCAGGACGACCTGCTGCTTCCATCGCAAACGCGATGTTCTCGTAGGCAGTCTTGTTAGGAATGAGGCGGAAGTCCTGGAACACGGTGCCGATCTTTCGGCGGTAGTGGTGGAGCGAGCTCGATGGCAGTGTGTGGATGTCCACCGACTCGAAGAACACCGAGCCACTTGAGGGCTTCACTTCAGCCAAGAGCGTCTTCACGAGCGTCGTCTTACCTGCGCCTGACTGTCCAACGATGGAAACGAATTCTTTTGGGGCAATGGAGAGGGTCACTTCTTCGAGCGCGGGAGTTCCGTCACGGTACTCTTTCGTCACATTGTCGAAGTAGATCATATAACCGAGCTATTCTACCTCACATGCGGCACTTGCGTCTATGAAATCATCAAGATCTCCTTCAAGTACGGCCTCTGGATTGCCCGATTCATGCCCTGACTCATGGTCTTTCACCATCTTGTAGGGATGGAGCACGTACGAGCGGCGTTGACTACCCCACTCATTCTTAACAGTGGAGCTTATCGAGCGACCCTTAGCCTCAGCTTCTCTGCGTTCCTCCTCAAGCTTGAAGAGCTTGGCCTTCACAAGCTCAAGCGCGCGCTCTCGGTTAGCAATCTGACTGCGCTCCGAAGACACGTGCGCAGAGACTCCTGTGGGGGTGTGCACGATTCGGACAGCAGTCTCTCGCTTGTTCACATTCTGTCCTCCTGCTCCTCCTGAGCGAGCAAACTGAATATCGAGGTCGTCTGGATTGAGCTCAATCTTTTCCGAAGGCGCAATGCGCGGCAACACCTCAACCATCGCGAAAGACGTCTGGCGCTTCGCCTGCGCGTTGTAGGGAGAGATACGCACGAGCCGGTGCACACCTGCTTCGTGTTTCAGTCGGCCGTAGGCATTTGTGCCATTGATTTCAATCAGCGCATTACGGAATCCGCCCTGACTGTTCTCGTTGGCATCGAGTTCTCGCACGGTCCATCCTTTCGCTGTTGCGTACCCTTCGTACATACGACGGAGCATGCGTGCGAAATCTTCAGCATCGTCACCCCCTGCTCCGGCAAGTACTGCTAGCGTTGCGTCTCCTTGATCGTGCGCGTCTCCACTCCCCCCTTCTTTGAGGGACTGGTACTCGCGCACGACGCGTTGCGCCTCGTCCTTGTTCGTCCAGAAATCAGGCGAGGCCATGAGGGCCTCGATGTCTTCTATTCTCTTGTCTGACTCTCCACTCATACGTTATGGACAGTTTACCATTTGTGCCGTTCTCCACAGTGTTCCTATGGTCTCTCGTCGAGAATGATATATTGATGAGTATCTACGAGTAAAATCTCACGGACCTACCCACGCCCTGCCTGGGTAAAGAGTTCTGTCTCTGCAGAAGAAGAGTTGTGCCCCGATTGTTTTAAAGTGGTGGGTTCACACAATCGTTACAAACTTGTGTGCATGCTTGGAAAATCAAAAGGCATGAGTGTGGGTGCACTTACCAAACACTTAAAGCTTGCACAACCTACCGTCACGCACCACCTCAATGCCCTTCGCTCGGTCGATGCTGTTAAAAGTACCGACAAGGGCCGAGAGCGCATATACGAACTCAACAGGAGTTCGCACTGCTTCGATGAGTGCAAAATTCCTTACTGATCTACTAACCTTACGTCTATGGAACTTACTGGTACCGACGCCACCTTTGAGGCTCTGGTCGCACAATTAAACGATGACGCACAATTGCAGGCGTATAAGGCCCCGTACGACCGCTATAAACCCGGGTTTCTCCCTCGCCTCCTTGGTGGATTCTTGGTGTTCTGTGGAAACCTTGTCTACGGGAAAGAGCCCTCCTATCTCAAATTCCGTGCCGTTGAGGTCATTGCACGCGTGCCCTACCACTCATGGGCGTCCGCAGCCTTCACCCTCATGACTATGTTCTACACAGACGAGAGGCGCGCACTTAAACTCTCCACTATTAAAGAATATGGTGTATTCGCCTCAGACAACGAAACCATGCATGTGGTGGTCATCTCGCATCTCTCGCGACAGGAGAAATGGGCTGATCCCATACGCTTCACACTGATACCCATGCTCTTTGCGCTCTTCTACTTCTGGATGTCGTATGTACTCTACCTTATCAAGCCACGCTGGTCCCTTGAGACTAACTACCTCTTTGAGCAGCATGCGTTTGAGTCCTACTCTCGATTCCTTGAGACACAAGGAGAGGAGCTCAAGAAGAAACCTATGGAGAGCGACTACCTCGACTGGTATGGTCGCCATCCTCGCAGCCAGTACGAATTCTTTATGTCAGTACGCAATGATGAAATCATTCACCGCAACCGCTCCATTCACGAGATAGGATTGAACGAGGGGCGGACACAGTGACGTCACGGATTGTCTTGTGCCCTACGTGAGTATGCGA
>CAZJPR010000017.1:10522-11215 GCA_964548265.1 uncultured Candidatus Saccharibacteria bacterium | reverse complement strand
TTGGCTTCACTATGGTCGTTTCGATAGCGTTGATGGATGCCTCAAGTGCGTCTACGTGCATGCTCGTGACACACATCGATGAGCCGGCGAGCTGCGCTTGCGCGATGAAAAGAACTTCCTGTGCCCGCTCTAGCTCATCCGCGGTTCGCTCATTGTGTTCGCGTGCATATGCTTTACAGAGCCCAGTGAGCGAATTGAGCTCGTCGACGCTGCCTAACGCTTCAAGCAGAGGGTGGTCCTTCGATACACGCTCCTTGGTGCCGAAGAGTCCTGTACTGCCGCTGTCTCCTTTGCGTGTGTAGAGCATATGGTTATACCGTCGACAGTGACGAGAGCGAGACGTCATCTATCTCGCACGTGCCACCAGCGCACGCCAGTTCGCGCTTTTGTTCCGTCTCGTCTGTGTGCTCGTAGCGCGTGAGTTTTGAGTAGTCTATGACTGGGAACTCGCGTGCGCGCCGCTCGTATTCTTCTTGGCTAATCGCCTCGTACGGCGCGAGCTGATATACGTGATCGAAGCGAGGTAGGAATGAGAGCCCGCCGACAATCCTCCAATTTTTCTGAATCCAGTCGACCACACTGATCCACTCATCTTCGCCGACTGAAATCGTCGCTGATGGGTTATGTTCGGTGTAGTGTTCCTTCACTCGCTTCCAGTACTCAAGTTGCTCGAGCGCCCCGAAGTCATCCTTG
>CAZJPR010000017.1:0-10512 GCA_964548265.1 uncultured Candidatus Saccharibacteria bacterium | reverse complement strand
GCGCCGAGCGGCGCGCGTACTGGGAACTCAAGCACGTACGTCGAGGCACTGTCTTCAGTCTGGCCGACTTCAGGCTTATAGGGCACGCCCTGGTCTTTAAGCATCCTGAAAAGTGAATCGGTTGCAGAGATGCGCACGCGCCGCACGTAATACGGCGCATGGCGCGGATGGATGCCGGAGGAACAGTTGAAGGTTTGGGACACCGTGCCAGAGGGCTTCACTGCCGTAACGGCGTTCGACGCAGACACACCGAAGCGTTTAGCGTACTCCTGGTTCGTGCGGATTGCTTCCTCGCGCATGGCAGAGAGTGTTTCCGCTTCACGCACGACGTCGCTATCCCACTGACCGGTGACCGAGACGCCGAGCAAGCGTTCCTCTTCGCAGTGTTCCTTCCAGCTTTTGGAGATATATTTAAAGTTCGTGAGCGTCGATTGGTAGGTTCCAATGAGTGCAGCGAGGCGCGTCTTCCGCACGAGCGATTCGCGCGTATCATCCGAACGTGCAATTACTTCCGAGAGGTTACAGAACTGCTTAGACTGCAGAATGATTTCGCCGCAGGGATTGGTCCCCACTGCGCCTCGCACGCTTCCATCAGGTGCAAGGAATCCGATCGAGGCGAAGTACTTCCTGCGCCGTTCCGGCAGCTGAGACGCGAGGCTGGCGCGGTTGAAGATGCCGCGCTCGCCTGAGCCAGAGTGCATGAGCGCGATCCACTCCTCCATGAGCTCCGCGCTCGTGGGAATGCTCTGGTACACTGCCGAGTTATTGGCAACGGAGCGGTGGGGCTGGGTAAGGTAGAATTGCCCCTGTTTAGCATCCCGCATCTCGGCATCATCAAGATCCGAAAGCGATATCATCGCAGTGCGGCGCACGCCGCCTGCGACCACGCATTCACCGATCTTGCAGATGATGTCGTGAACATCGATTGGCCTCAGCCGTCGCCCCGCGCGCTTCAAGATTCGCTCGCGTGCGAAGGTGAGGAGCGATTTGAGTGGCTCTGGCCCTGACGCCTTGCCGCCCATGGTCTTAAGACGCGAGCCCGCAGGACGTACCTGTGAGTAATCAAAGGTGATATCCGACCCCTCGTACCAAGCGGATAGTCCCGCAAGGAGCGCATCGCACCATCCTTCCTTGGAGTCGGCGACGATATGTATTGGGAGCATCAAGCCAGTTTGTTTCTGTATTTGCGGTAGACGCTCTACATGCTCGCTCTCGACCGAGAACCCGACGCCACACCCCTGCATCGAGAGATACATAATTTCAGCGAAGTCTCGAAGGGAGGTAGGCGCAATGAATGTGCAATTGTACGCGCATGTATTGCATCTACGCGCCGCTTCTCCAGCAAATTGCATGAGTCGCATCGACGGCATAATGTCCTGCGTAAGTATCGCGTGGCGCACCTCTTCGTACTCGTAGTCCGTGAGCGCATCATTCAGATTCTCGCGCATGAATGCGAGATAGCGATCGACGGTTTCCACCCAGGTCTCGCGTCTCCCTTCCTCTTCAATCCACCGTGCGTACGTGCGCAGATACACGAACTCGCCGAGCGGATTGTCTGCAAAATATTTCTTGCTTTCCTCGCTTAGCGCACGGATGTGTTCCGGTACGCGACCGAACTCCTGCCGGTTTTCAGTGCGCTCGGCACGGTAGAGAATGTATGCTTTCGCGGTTCCTGGGTACTGCCGCATCAAGACTTGTTCAACCACGTCTTGTACGTGCTCGACGCTCGGTGTCGGAAGCGTGACGAGCGAGAGGACCTCTTCAGCGAGCACTGCCGCCGTGGCCGCATCTAACTCTCCGGTTGCGTTGCCTGCCTTAGCGATAGCGACAACGATCTTCTCCTTCTCGAACGGGACAACCGAACCACCTCTTTTGATGATTGAGTCTATGGTTGGGGATTTCTTTTTTGGCATAGGCAAAAGAGTGATATATTGATAATCATCTATTAGTGGAAGATTAGTATATCAATAGACGACCATCTATGAGTCAAAAACACCTGGGGAGAACTAATGTAAAAACAAAGAAAGCGAAGAAACCCCGCACCTACGCCAGGCCATCGTGGGTTCCGAAAGGGGTTGTCGATGAAGAGGAGCTCTGCCCCGACTGCTTCAAGGTGGTCGGCTCAAAGAGCCGATATAGCCTTGTGTGCACTCTCGGCAAGAACCAAAAGGGTCTTACTGTTGGAGGGCTAACGAAAACGCTCAAACTCACCCAACCGACTATTACTCATCATCTAAACACCCTTCGTTCAGTCAACGCAGTCTCCTTTGAAGACAAAGGGCGAGAGCGCGTGTATCGATTGAATCGCGACGCGCATTGTTTTGAGGAGTGTAAGATTCCTTTCTAGTCTATGTTGCAACTCTTCGGGTACACCTGGTCTTATTTCGTTCAAGTCGCGGGTATTTTCGTCGCCTTCATATTTGCCGCGCTCTTTATATATCTTGCGTTGCGCCATTTACGCTGGCGCTGGATGCGTGTCGCGCTTGTCGTTGTTTTCATCGCCGCTTCGGTCGTATTCTATGTGCCAAACGGTTTACCGCGCGCGTTCGAGTATCCGCTAGGACTCACCACCTATGGTCCCGCAGAAGGACCCGTATTACCGTTTGGAAACGTGTGGAGTTTGTTTACCCACTTCGACAAACTTGAGCGCGTTCCGGACATTGCACGGGATCCGAATGAGGTTCCTCCTCCGATCGAGCGAACGGAACCGACGGTCGTGAAGGTAGCACTTGAAACTAAAGAGGTTGTCGCTGAAATGGCACCTGGGGTGTTCGTCAATTACTGGACGTTTGACGGGAAGATACCAGGGCCTTTTATCCGGGTACGCGAAGGAGATACGGTTGAGCTCACGCTCCACAACAATGAAACAAGCCTCCATCATCACAACATCGACCTTCATGCGGTGACGGGTCCTGGCGGCGGCGCGGTCTCAACGATGGTTGCTCCTGGAGAAACGGCAACCGTGACCTTCAAGGCGCTTCATCCTGGGGTATTCGTCTATCACTGTGCGACACCGAACGTTGCTAACCATATGACGCATGGAATGTATGGCCTGATACTCGTCGAGCCAAAAGAAGGACTTGCAAAAGTTGACCATGAATACTATGTCATGCAAGGCGAATACTATTCGGTAGGTGGGACAGGACGCAAAGGACTACAACTCTTTGACGCCCAAGCGATGCTCGACGGTAATCCTTCCTACATCACATTCAACGGACGTGTAGGAGGATTGGCTGATCACATGCAAGCAAAAACAGGAGAAACGGCTCGTGTTTACTTCGGGAATGGTGGAGTGAATCTCGTCTCCTCGTTCCATGTTATTGGAGAAGTGTTCAGTAAAGTCTTCCCCGAAGCATCACTTTCTGCGGCTCCCCATGAAGATGTTCAAACGACTATCGTACCTGCCGGAGGGGCGACCGTTGTCGAGTTCGACCTTCAAGTTCCTGGCAACTATGTCTTTGTGGATCACGCGCTTGCGCGCATGGAGAAAGGAGCCTGGGGCGTTCTAAAAGTCGCAGGAGAGGAGAATAAAGAGATATACGACGGAGTTATAATGCCTGGCCACGGACACTAATAAAACCCTCGCCCTGCCGCTCCAAATGCATTTCCCGCATACCCCCGCGAAAAACAAAGAAAAAGAAGTGCGGACAGGGCTCGGGGCGAGCGCCGAGTCCGCGAGGCGCGAGAGATCAGGGGTTTGGGTTTCGGGCGAAATAGGTACGAGCGAAATCGTATACTAGAGCCAACTTGAGCGAGGTTCGGACGCACGAGACGCATACGGGTCTTGAGCGTCCGAGACGCTTCGCTTAGCAAAAGTCTCGAAAGAGATATAATTAACGTATGGAGCAAAAGACCATAGATGCGCTCAAATGGATTGTTGGAATACTGGACAAGCATTCGATTCCTTACCGAATCGGCGGCGGTTTTGCTGCTCATGTGTATGGTTCAAGTCGCCCGGTGAATGATATAGACATTTCTCTTTCCGGGACCCACTTTTCAACGATTGTTCCTGAAGTTTCTGAACACATCACTGTTGGCCCCAAGCACTATTCAAACGAGAAGTGGGACTGCGATACACTCTCGCTCAACTATCATGGACAAGAGATTGATATGACGGATATCGATACGCTCCGCATGAGTAATAAAGAAAAGACCGAGTGGTATCAAACCAAAGAACTTTTCAGGAAATTCGATACCGTTCCGACTGAAGTTGCTGGTATTACTGTCTCGTTAATTGATCCGCGTGACTTAGTTGCGTACAAAAAGCATCTTGATGGCGTTCACCAGCTTGTCGATATTGAAGCGGTTCAGGACTACATTAGTCGCAATAAAGTCTAATTCGCATGTCATTCGCAGATTTTCTCGTTCTTGTCGTACTCCCGAGTGGAATCGTCGGTGCAATTGTTGCTGGCGTCATGACTCATTTCTCTAACAAGAAGCTCGATGCATACCGAAGAATGATGGATGTTCGGAAAGATACATACACTCAATTGAATGAACTGCTTTCAGCTCTTTACGATACTGTTACGGACGAGGAAACGAAGAAATCTCGTTCAGGGGTATTAAAATTTTACAGAGAGGTACAACTTTGGGGATCAGACGAAGTTCTTAAGAGATTTCAAGAATTTCTTTATGCTGTAGATATCAAGAATGGAGTAAATCAGGAGAAGAGAAATTTGGCATATAAAACTTTTGTGGTAGCGATGCGTAGAGATATGTTAGGAGAAACGAAAGTCACACCAGAAGAAATTCAGGTGCATGGCTTGATAAATTAGGTAAGTGTCCGAGACGCGTCGATTTGGAAGTTTACAAATGTGCCAAACGGAGTAGGTAGGGCTTAGCGAGGGGTTAGTTCGAACCCGAGACGGCCAGCATTGAACTCTGGCTCAAGTCAATTAATCGCCATCCTCGTCAATCCTTCCTCTAAGAGCGCTCGGCCCCTGGCCCTTAGCCGCGCGTTCACGCCTCGCCACCTCCTCTTGGTAACGCCTGTCTAATTCGTCACCCTCATTCTTATCTGCCACTTTTTTCTCTCGAGCAATTCTTTCATCCTCACTCTCAACTGGTTGCTTCGGTTGTTTATCCCACCACATAGTAATTCTTGGTTATTGTCTTGATTTAATTGTGCTATATGACTGCAAGGCGTCAAGTGGTAACTACTGGGAGGTAGTTAGGAGGAAGAGAGCACCAACATCGTCCCAAACAGCCAGCAAGGTTATACTTCTCGGATGAATGCACTAAAGGGCCTCATCTTCGATTTCAACGGCGTGCTCGTCATCGACCAGCATCTGCACGATGAGGTATTTCGCGAGATAAGCCAGAAAATTATGGGCCGCCCTCTTACTGTAGAGGAACTTGCAACTTCAGTGCACGGCCGGACCAACAAACTCATCTTTGAGTTCCTATATGGAAGAGAACTTGCACCTGACGAGCTCGAGAAAGCAGCTACCGAAAAGGAACTGGCCTACCAAGAAATCAGCAAGCAGCAGGGAGCTGCCTACCAACTCTCACCTGGCTCAGAAGCATTGCTCGAGGAACTGAAAAGCAAAGACATCCCGTACACCATCGCCACTTCGTCCCCAAAGATGAACGTAGACTTCTTCGAGCAAATGCTGGCACTCAGTAGGTGGTTTGACATGTCTAAGGTGGTCTATGACGACGGGACGGTACGAGGGAAGCCAGCACCAGACCTCTACCTCAAGGCAGCAGCAGCACTCAACCTAGATCCAGCTGCATGCGTAGTAATAGAGGATGCAAGGTCAGGAATCGCTTCCGCACACGCAGCAGGCATTCGGCACATCATCGCCATCGGGCCTAAAGACACACATGCAACGCTTGCCTCTCTTGAAGGTGTGAACGAATGCGTCGAAACCCTTGCTGAGGTCAATGTCGAAGCGCTTTTCGGCAAGTAGTATAATTGCCTCATGGACAAAGACATCCTTGACTACCTCAAAAGCCAGAACGTCTGCGTGGTTGCCGTTGAAATGCCTGATGGCTCCCCACACGGAGCTACCGTACACTTCGCGCACGCAGAGGACCCACTTACGCTCCTCTTCCTCACGAGTAGCACCTACCGCAAGAGTGAAGCGCTGAAAGCAAAAGAATCTGTGCGAGCCTCGGTAGTGGTAGGAAGCAACGAAGGGGACATGAAGACCTTCCAGCTCGATGGGGTAGTGAGCCTCCTCCCTAAGGGAGACGCCCTTGAAGAGACCTATTTCATGAAGTTTCCTAAGAAAAGGGAGAAATATGAGGGCTCTCACGACATTTTCTTCACGTTCACCCCCACCTGGTGGCGCTTTACCGACTGGACACAACCCTCCGGAAAGACCATTCGAACCAGCGAATAAGGCGTTGTGCTATACTACCGGTAGTTCTCGTCAGACCTTCGCGACCTCGGGACATTCCGCACAGTTATAGCAGCTACAGGCAAGGTAGGTACCGCTTTTTTTGACACAATCAGGTTACGACCAGTTCTAGGAATAACGATCTATGATTCAAATCATCCTTATCCCCGTATACATTCTCTCGTATCTTATTGTCAGGCTGGTAAAGCTCGCTGAAACGCTCTTGTACATGCTCCAAGGAGGTAGGCATACCAAGAAATACCGGACCTGGATGTAAAAGAGTACACAGGAAGACGCCCCGTCGGGGGCGTTTTTCGTGTAGGATAGGCCTATGGAATTCATTGGACCAATCGAGATGCAGTTTCTGACCGGGCTCGCACTCTCCATTCTTATCGGACTTATCATAGGTATCGAACGCGAAAGTCGTGGGAAGGACGCGGGTATCTCAACGCATATGCTCGTGATTGGAGGTTCGATGCTCTTTACGCTCCTCTCCATGCATGTGGATCCAAACTCCACGTCTCGCATAGCGGCCCAGGTGATTACCGGTATCGGCTTTCTCGGCGCAGGCTTGGTGCTGAAGGAAGGGGAGCATGTGAAGAACCTCACAACCGCTGCCTCGCTCTGGTACAGTGCCGCGCTCGGCATGTCTATTGGTTTTGGTTTCTACGGCATTGCCATCATCGGCGGCATTGCTGCAGCGGTTATTCCTCGGTTTCCTTCACTTCATAAGAAGAACGGCTCGTAGGTTGCCTTTCCGAGGGCTGGTGGTAGGATTTTGCCCGTATGAAGACCACCCTCTTGGCACTCGCACTCGTGGCAGCATTTCTGGTTCCTACCGTTGCGGCAGCCTGCACGGGCTTTATGTGCGACTATCATCCGTACCGTTACGACAACTACGGTAACCGTTACATCCATTACGACGACTACTATCACCGCGATCGTTACTACGACCGCTTTGATGCATGGGAAGACAAGGTCTACTACACTACTCGATCTTCGAAGAGCGGCTACTACTATGACGATTTCTACAGCGACGAAGATTTCTACTACGAGAAGAAGTCGATGAAGCGAAGCTCTACGTACTACCGTTGGTATTGGTAACTCATGTACCGCATCCCCCTCGCGCTTGTCGCACTCGTCTTAATTGTTCTCGGGGTTTTTCTCTATCTTGAGCCAACAACCAACGAGTACAGCAGTGACCTGTACGGTATTTCCTTCTCATATCCTGAGGGGTACCACATGACGGAAGGCACTGTTGGGAATGATCACTACTCAATACGGTTGGTGAAGGAAGAGGATGCAGCCCCTCCTGAGGATGGGGAGGGGCCTACTGGTGTCACTATCGACCTCTACACACACAACACCCTTTCACTTTCTGAGTGGGTGGCGACCTCGAACTTCTCCAACGTCAGTCTCGGTGACAAGAGTACAACCCCCACAACGGTCGATGGTGTTCCTGCGGTGAGTTATCACTGGTCCGGTCTCTTTGAAGGTGAAACTACGGCTTTTTTGCAGGGCGAGACTGTACTTGCGGTATCCGTACTGCGCCTCTCGCCGGAGGACCACACCGAGGCGTACCAGGAGGTACTCTCCTCGCTTACCCTCAAATAAAGTTAGCGCTCGAAGTCGCACTCGTTGAGCCGGTCACACTACGAGGCAATCCTATCGCTCTTGAAAAAATGCTCGCTAACCTTGTTCGCGCGCGCTTGCGTATACGCCACGGGAAGGGAAGGTCGTCGTGTCACTCGTTACCACTGATGCTGCCACCTTCTTGTCGGTAACGGATACAGGCGCCGGCATTCTACCCAAAGACCTTTCACACGTTTTCGAGCCTTTCTATCGTGGTGCCAATGCAGTACCAGGTGGGTCCGGACTCGGCCTCCCCTTGGTGAAGGAAATTGTTCGTTTGCACGGTGGCCGTGTCCATTTAGCGTCATCTGGTACCGAAGGCACCAAGATTTCCATCGAGTTTCCAAAATAAGAGCCTATCTACGGCCTGTTCCTATCCCCAACACGAGGGCGTATTTATTAAGTATTCATTAAGGTTTTTCCCATATACTATAGGAGTACCACTCACACCGTCCGCGCGGCCTTTTTGCTGTCTGGGAGGTGGGAGGTACGTCCCTCATGAACCTTCGCGCCCTCCTCCTGCTCCTTCTCCTCTGCACAAGCGTGGGTTTCTTTCCCCAATCTACGTTCTCTGCAGCTGGAGTGCCGACCATCCTCGGCTATCAGGGGCGGCTTGCTGATTCCAGTGGCAATTTGCTTGGCGGATCCGGGACGACCTACTACTTCAAATTCTCGTTGTGGGATAACGCAACGGTAGGCTCAGGCACACGCGTGTGGCCGTCGGTGTCGCCGTCCTCTACGTCGCTTACCGTCCGACAAGGTGTG
This sequence comes from uncultured Candidatus Saccharibacteria bacterium, assembly GCA_964548265.1. Lineage (GTDB taxonomy): Bacteria > Patescibacteriota > Minisyncoccia > Phycocordibacterales > Phycocordibacteraceae > C7867-001. The sequence continues at coordinate 1,771 of CAZJPR010000017.1, read as the reverse complement.
TTCACTGCGCAAATCGGTGACACAGTCGGCGGGTTCCCGCACGCACTCGATTATGATTTCTCTTCGTCGAGTGATGTGTACTTGCAGGTGGAAGTATCTTCAGATAACAGTACATTCCAAACACTCTCACCACGTCAGCGAGTGAGCGCTGCGGCGTTTGCGCGAGTTGCGGGTTCAGTGTCTGGCACAAGCGCATCAGCGTTCGGCACCACGTCTCCAATTGCGGGATCGGTAGTAACAATCGAAGCGACTTCAACTGGAAGTACTGCGCTTTCGATTCGCGGCATTCTTGGACAGATTGCAAATCTTTTCCAGATACAAAATTCAAGTGGCAATAATGTGCTATCGGTCTCAAGTACTGGTGGACTCTTTGCCTCGTCGACACTCCAGACCACTGGTGCCGTTGATTTCTATACCACCTTGCGTGTTGCAGGACTGACCTCACTTGCAAGCGCATCGACCACCGCAGTTTCAGGACTCGACTATGTAACGGTTGGTCGTACAGCGACAACCACCATTCGCGGTGAAGCGAATGCAACCTCAACGTTTGCTGGAGGAGTTGAGGCGCTCGGCCTTAACGTCACTGGCGCTGCAACGTCAACATTTGCTAACGGTATTGCAGTGACTGGTGGCTGTATTTCTGTTAACGGCTCGTGTCTTACTGGCGGAGGTGGTTCTGGCATCACGGCGCTCAATGGACTCATCACAACGACACAGTCGTTTGCAACCACCTCTGACACGAACATCGGTCTTTCTATAACCTCAAGTGGAAGCACACACACCTTCACTCCTACCTGGACAGGCGTGTTGTCGTCTGCTCGTGGAGGTACCGGCATCTCCTCAGTTACGGCAAACCAACTGCTCGTGGGGAACACCAGTGGCACCGGATGGACGCAGGTGGCGACGAGCTCGCTTGGACTCGCGCTTACTGATACCACTGGTACGCTTGGGGTCTTGCGTGGGGGCACAGGTGTAGCAAGTACGCCCTCGTTTGGCCAAATCTTGGTAGGGAACGGCTCTGGATACACGCTCACCGCAACCTCCTCTCTAGGCCTCCTTACCTCTGCGGTAACCGCTATTGGTCCTACCGGCCAGACCCAGAGTGGCTCAACGATTACGGTCGCGTCTTCAACCACCGGCACTGACTTCACGGTCACTGGAGCTGGTGACACCCTCACGTTCAATCTCCCTTCAGCCTCTGCAAGCAATCGAGGTCTTCTCACTCCTGGTAACTGGTCAAGCTTCGACAACAAAGTCTCTACGACCTCAATCGATACCGTAGGGGAGATTGAAACACTCACTGGTGTTAACCTTATTGTCTCAACGGAGATAGACAGCACGTCGGAACTCGAGACGTTGCTAGGAGGTGTGAACGTTCTTCTTGCAACTGAAATTGATACGATTGCCGAACTCGAGGCAATTCTTGGCGGCACCAACATCATTGGATCAGCAGACATTGATACCTCCGCTGAAGTTGCCGGCATAGTAGGAGACGAAACCGGCAGTGGGGCATTGGTGTTTGGCACGAGTCCTACCATCTCCGGCGCAAACCTCACCGGCAACACCACGCTCGCAAATGCTTCCTCCACCAACTTCTTTGCAGGCACACTTTCTGGGAACACTGCAGCATTCGGCCAAACAGCAACCTCTTCATTCGCTTCCAACGGTGCACTCACACTCGCAACCGCACTTGGTGTTGGTTCTGGAGGTACAGGTATCGGTAGCACGCCATCCTTCGGACAGATTCTTGTTGGCAACGGCACTGGCTACA
>CAZJPR010000016.1:2628-11884 GCA_964548265.1 uncultured Candidatus Saccharibacteria bacterium | reverse complement strand
CCCATAACGAAGGTGAGCACAAACGCAATTGAGTTCAGGATGCGGTTGACGTCTGACTCAATGAACGTGAACTGTGAACCAATGAGTATAAGAAGCGCTAGCACGAGCATTTGAGAAATCACCAAGCTTACATGGAAAGCGCTGAAGCGCACAATGAGAATGCCGATATACACCGCAAACACGGTCATACCGAAGTATCCGTAGGTTTCTAGCTGAGAATCCGGAAGCACGCCGACGGTAGCAAGGTACTGGCCGAGGAACTCAGTGGTGAAGAATGAGAAGAGGAACAGAAGAATGCCGGTCCCCATCAACACGTGCTGTTTTCTAAGACTAGGCTCTGTGCGCTTGTAGTGCGTGATGAGAATGAAAAGTATCCAAAGAATAGCGAGCCCGCCGAGCGCTGGGAAGTAGACGGTGTTGGTGAGTCCTTCGAATCCAAAGGCATCGCAGTTGACGAGGTTAAACCCGCTTAAGGTGTACTCCGATGGAGCAAGAACAAGCAGTGGCGCAAGGAGAAGAAGGAATACCCCCTTGATCCCAATGCCTACATCCTTTTTGGTGACGAAGACATAGGTGAAATAAATCGAGAAGATGGAAAGGAACGCCGCCGCTGGCCCCAGGAAGGACCATGCAAACAAGAGCAGGTCGCTATGGATGTTCGTCCACGCAACAAGCGTACAGAAGGCCCAAAGCGCAAACGACATGCAGATACCGAACAAGAGCTGGTTTAAGAGTGACTTGCGATCATTGAATAGCACAATGAATCCCACGAGAAGCGCAATGACGATGGCAGGAATATGAGCGTAGTAGAGGAGTCCCGACAATTCCGGAACGAAGAAGTAGTACAAGGGCTCCTCAAAGAAAGGGCAAATCATATCGGCGTAGGGAGTACTTCCTCTTCTGGCACGTCCACCTCAATCACTTCCCCTTCTGGTTCTTCAAGCACTGTAGAGGCCTCTATATGCTCACACGTCATGGTTTCGTTCTCAGTAGCAGGCCCACAGTAGGTCACTTCACACGCTCGGTCACTTGGTAGACAAACACTCGCCTCTGCACAATCAGAGAAATTAACACCGCAACTTGCCTGCACGTCCGCAGCGTATTTGCGCACCATCGTGAAGTAGTACGACTCACTACACTCATCGTCGACGCACCCAATGAAGCACTCCTCGGTAAGAGGGTCACACGCTCCTTCGTATTCCACTATGTAGTTCCCTGCCACCAAAAAGCGATAAAAGGAGCAGACCACCACAAATATCATTAGAGGAAGAAGCACAATGAGCAACGGGTGGTTTTTTAGAAAATTCATCACGGTAGGCCGGAGAATGAGGTCCTGTATTCACTATACCAAGCAACGGTGGCATAGAGTGAAGGCATGTAGATAAGTACTACGAAACGAACAGAAGATAGGTGCCGATACCGGTAATGGCAATGGCGAAGCCCTTTTGCCACAAATGCCGAACATGAATTTTCTCCTTAATAATTTTAGGGAACACCAACGTCAGAAAGAGACCAATCAACAGGGCGAAGAGGGGTTGATAGGATTCTGCGAGCAGAACGAGCGCGACGGGAGCAAGCAAGTACGCAAACGCAAAGAAGATGTTACCGCCCATGTATAAGACCTCATTGAGGACGTTAAGAGAGAGAATTGCTTTCGAGTTCGTGCGGACCGCTTCAAGGAAGTGTGATCGGTACGAGGCGACAAACGTAAAAAGACCAATACCAATAAGCGTTTGCATGAGATGTTCCCAGAACAGTGAACGGATAACCTCTTCTTCAAGGGCGACCGCCTTGAAGATCACTGACCCAAGCGCCCAACAGAGCGAGGCAGCAAGCATGTAAAAGATGGTCTTCGTGCGCATCCGGAAGCCGCTCTCCGTGTCCACCTCAAAGGACACAATAGAGGTCCCAAGAATAACGAGAGCCATAGCAAGAAGCTGTAAGGGAGCCAACGTCTCTCCTAGAATAAGGAACCCAAGTCCAAGCGCGAAGACCGGAACCATCTGGTAGAACACCACCGTAATAGACACCTCCTCTGATTCGAGGGCCTTAAGGTAGAAGAACAGCACAAGCACATGGAGCGCGCCCACGACTGCGAGCACCGTTGCGTGCAGTAGGCTTATATCAAATACAGTTGGGTCAGCAATAAACAAGAACGGCAATACAAGCGCTGTAAGTAAAGAAGAAACAATGAGAAGCGTTCCTACTCCACCCTGTTTGAAGTACTTCTCAAGCAGCACCTTGTCTATATAGTTCGTTACCGCGTAGAGGAATGGCCCGATGAGCGCTAGAAAGAACCACAACATATTAGAGGCCAAGTTTCTGCTTTACGATTTCAAGTACCAGGGGCGGGTACCCTTCCCAGAGCTCGGTGCTCTCAACCCCAGCGGGCACCAGGGGCGCAATAAGTGGTCGTATGCCGAAGACTTCTTCGATATGTGTAAACGCAGGACGCAGGATATCGGTCACGAACGCAGCTTCGGTTGAGCTGTCCTCAATCGGATAGTCCTCGAACATAATGCCGTGCACAAGAAAGAGTGCGAGGAACTTCTTATATTCAGCAAGCAGGTCGCCACGGTGGTAGCGGTCCACCCATGCGGAATCATCTTCGATATGCACACACTCGTCAGTAAGCTGCTTGAACAAACTATTGTGGAACTCAACAAATGGTTCTCCCCACAGCGTGCTGATGGTGTTAAGCGGCTTACCGTTCCAAGCGTTGAAATCAATGATTGATACCTTTCTGAATTGCTCAATGCGTGAGCCCTGCGATGACTGGAAGATACCTGTGCAGATTGGCAGTTTTCCAAGGGATTTCTTAAGTTGGTTGTGTGAGACAAAGAGGTCCTTCACGTCCTGCCCGATGACGGTCTTCATACCTTCTGCTTTCATGAGATGCAAAAACCGCAGTGTCTGGATGTTCGGCGAAGCTACGTGCCGACAGAGATAGAGGACTGGTCCGTCCTTAAAATACGTTGGTAGGTCGTTGCCTAAATATTCCTCGACGCGGGCACGAAGCGTCGGGTCAGTCTGGCGTTTCTTGAGCTCCTTGAGTGCGAACGAAAATGGAGTCACAACATCCTCGGTTCCAATGTGTCGTGTGCCCGTGTCATGCAGCGGGCGCGAAAGAAGATCTGCCAACAGCTCAGTCCCGGAGGAAGAAACGAAGCGTTTGGTGGCGAGACCTGGCATGATAACTACTTAAACGAGGGGTTGCGCCGGTTCGGGAGTTTCTCCGTACCGGTCTATCGTTATGTGTTCACCAAAATGCATTGTATCCATACCTAAAGAAAGCACATTAGCTGAAAGTTGCAGTATGAGTGGGTCTGTACCCAAGCTCTGTCCGGGACTCGGGTCCCATGGATTTCATATGAAGAGAGTAGCACGGTATTAGTCTTTGTTAAGGCCCTTATCTGGCGAAGATGAACAACCCGAGCAGAGGGGCGATAAACCACCAGAAGAAATACCCTTCAGGCTCAAAGAGCTGATTTAAGGGTTTCGAGAACTCATAAATGTTGTTGACGTCAAAGACATGGTAGCCGAGCACCAACACCAGGCCTGCGGCAAGGAATGAGAGGACCAAGTTTGGCACGAAGGAGAGTGAGCCGAATCCCCCACCGGTAAGACGCTTCACTAATATAAATGGGACGAAGGTGAGAACCGCGAAGAGAAGAATGGAAAGTAGTGCCTTGATGACCGCCGTTCCTCCGAGCGCTACAACAAACTCCGTATACGGAAAGACCGAATAGACGGCGTAGCCCGCGTACAGAGAGAGAATGAATGAGATGAGTCCGCTTCTGCCTCCGCGCATAGCGAAGAAAAGGAATACCACCGTAAGGATGATGAGCGCAAGGAAATTTCCCGTCCAGACCCAGGCGTTTTCAGTGATAGTCGTTGCGAGACCCTGCACCTGCTCAAGCGGAAGTGCGTCCATGTGCTAGTACTTCATTTCGCTCTTGGGAAGCGGGACGTAGTCGCTCGCATGTCCTGCCTGGCCAAAGTCCTGCATGCGCTTGGCAATCATCTCCTTCGCTGCAGTACGCGCCACTTTGATGTAGTCGCGAGGATCAAAGGCTTCAGGTTTCTCAGATAGTGTCTGACGAATCGCAGCGGTCATAGCAAGACGGATATCGGTGTCAACGTTAATCTTGCGCACTCCGTGCTGGATGCCGAGCTGAATCTCTTCCACCGGTACACCCCACGAAGGCTTGAGGTTTCCTCCAAATTTGTTGATGGTTTCGCGCAGCTCCTGGGGCATGGAGGAAGAGCCGTGCATCACAAGATGTGTATTGGGAAGGTTCTTGTGAATTTGGATGATGCGCTCCATCACGAGAACGCTGTGGTCAGGTTTAGATGCAAACTTGTAGGCGCCATGACTTGTGCCAATAGCAACTGCAAGCGCGTCTACTCCGGTGCGCTCCACAAACTCTACTGCTTGGTCCGGATTGGTGAGGAAGTCGCTCGCGCCATCCCCCATACCGTGACCGTCCTCAACTCCCCCGATGCAGCCGAGTTCTCCTTCTACCGAAACTGCCCTTGCGTGCGCGACATCAACGATGCGTTTGGTGACTGCCACGTTCTCTTCAAAGGTAGCAGGTGTTTTGTTGTCCTCTTTAAGCGAGCCATCCATCATCACGGACGTGAATCCGAGTTCGATGGCTGACATGCAAGCCTCTTCACTTCCATGATCCTGGTGGATAACGACCGGAAGATCGGGGTTCTGACGAGCGGCGCTCGTCATTAAATCAAAGAGATACTGGTCGCCTGCGTACTTGCGCGCCCCTCGAGATGCCTGGAGTATGACTGGAGACTTCGTTTCAGCTGCAGCCTCCATAATTGCCTGCACCTGCTCCATGTTGTTTACGTTAAACGCACCGACGCCGTAGACGCCTTTTGCTGCCTCATCAAGTACTTGCCGGAGTGTCGCTAGTGCCATATATCAAAAGTTAATGGAGTTATTGTACCCCATCCACATAGGACCTCAGTGGAAGCCTGTTGTTAGAGCCCTTCAGCTTTCAAGTCCTCGATTGCCTTCTTCGCCTTCCCGGAAAGCTTCTTAGGAAGCACCGATGTCAGGCGAATAAGGAGGTCCCCTGCGTTCCCCTCGACATTCACACCCTTTCCCTTAAGGCGAAGCACCTCTTCGTTCTTCTCCATCTTCGGTACCTTCACCTCGAGCACCTTGTCATCAAGCGTGGTCACGGAAACGGTGGTGCCCAAAAGTGCATCGGTAAGCTTCACTGGCAGGTCCATAACAAGATGCAATCCTTCCTTACGGAACACGGGGTGCGGCTTCACATGAATCTTCACGTAGAGGTCTCCCGATACTCCTCCCTTCACTGCCTCGCCTTGACCGGACATGCGCATCATCTCTCCACCATCGATACCAGCTGGAATCTTGAGGTTAATCTCCTCTTCCTTACGCAGCACGCCGTGTCCTGCACACGTCGCACATTTCTCCTTAGGTACCTTTCCAGCGCCCTCACACACTGCGCAGGTCTGCTGCACCTGAATAGGTCCCATAATGGACTGACGTACTTCGCGTATCTTTCCGGCCCCGTTACAAGTAGTACAGGTCTCGAGTTCAGTTCCTGCCTTAGCGCCACTTCCGTCGCACGACTCGCACTTTCCAATCTTGGTGATAAGCACCGCGCGGCTTGCTCCAAAAACTGACTCCTTAAAAGTGAGCTCCACGTCTATAGAAATATCCCGGCCACGCTTTACCCTTCTGCCGCGTCCTCCGCCCATGATGTCGCCGAACAAGTCAGAGATATCGAACTCCACGCCTCCCTGACCGAAGCCACCGAACTGTGAGAAGTCGAAGCCCTGACCGTTAAAGCCCTGAGGACCGCCTCCAGCGAAGGTCTGGCCGTAGGAATCGTATTCTCTGCGTTTCCGCTCATCTGAGAGCGTGCTGTACGCCTCAGTTATCTCCTTGAACTTCGCCTCGTCCCCTCCTTTGTCTGGGTGGTGCGTCTGCGCGAGCTTGCGAAAGGCCTTCTTGATGTCCTCCTTGGTTGCTTTCTTTTCGACGCCGAGGATGTCGTAGTAGTTCTTTGCCATAAGTAAAAGACACTATACCTAAAACGAAGGAATCCCGCATCAAGCGGGATTCTCTTTCGTTACTCTTTCGGCTTTTCCGTGAACTCAGCGTCCGTAGGTCCTGCCTCAGGAGGCGGCGTCTGTGCGGCCTGCTGTTCCTTCATCATGATCTCTCCAATCTTCTGCATAGAAGTGGAGAGTGCTTCGGAGGCGGACTTGATAGCAGCGACATCTTCGCCCTCACGCGCTTTCTTGAGCGCATCTATCCTTTCGTTCACATCCTTCACCACCTCTTCCCCTGCCTTCTCGCCGTGGTCCTTGACTGCCTTCTCCGCTGTGTAGACCATCTGCTCAGCGATGTTCTTAGTTTCAATGACCTCCTTACGCTTTGCATCCTCTTCTGCGTGTACCTCAGCATCCTTTTGCATCTTCTCGATGTCTTCCTTGGAGAGTCCAGTCGAGCCTTCAATGCGAATGCTTTGCTCCTTCCCAGAAGTCTTTTCCTTTGCCTTCACGGTAAGGATACCGTTGCTGTCGACATCAAAGGTAACCTCCACCTGTGGCAAGCCGCGAGGTGCTGGTGGAATGCCGTCGAGGTTGAAGCGTCCGAGCGACTTGTTGTCAGCGGCCATAGCGCGCTCACCCTGGACTACATGAATCTCTACCGATGGCTGGTTGTCCGAAGCGGTTGAGAACGTCTGAGAGCGACTGGTTGGTACTGCAGTGTTGCGGTCAATGAGCTTTGTCGCAACACCTCCCATGGTCTCAATCGAGAGCGCGAGAGGAATAACGTCCACAAGAAGAATATCCTTCACGTCTCCCTGGAAGATTCCGGCCTGGACAGCAGCCCCAATGGCTACCACCTCATCCGGATTCACATCCCTGTGTGGGTCCCGACCAAACAACTCCTTCACCTTTGCCTGAATAAGTGGCATGCGGGTCTGGCCACCGACGAGAATAACCTCCTCAATCTCAGAAGGCTTCTTCCCTGCTGCCTCAAGTGCGCGCTTGGTAATGTCCATGGCGCGAGTGATATATTCCTCGGAAAGTGACTCAAGGGTAGCGCGCGTCACCTTCACGAGGAGATGCTGCGGGGTGCCGTCAGAACCAACCGTAACGAACGGAATGTTGGCTTCAGACTCAGTTGCGGTCGAAAGCTCAATCTTCGCCTTCTCGGCAGCCTCATCAAGACGCTGGAGTGCGAGCGGGTCCTTGGTAACATCGATACCTGACTGCTTCTTAAACTCATCAGCGAGGTAGCGAACGAGCTTCTGGTCAATGTCACGTCCTCCCATGTGTGAGTCACCATCAGTACTCTTCACCTCAATGACGTCATCCCCTACTTCAAGAATAGAAACGTCAAACGTTCCTCCTCCGAAGTCGAAGACCGCAATCTGCTGGTCTTTCTTTTTACTAAAACCGTACGCGAGCGCTGCTGCTGTTGGTTCGTTGATGATGCGCTTCACATCAAGTCCTGCAATCTGGCCTGCTGCCTTAGTGGCTGCGCGCTGTGCATCGTCGAAGTAGGCAGGAACGGTGATGATGGCCTCCGTAATCTTTTCTCCAAGCTTTGCTTCTGCGTCTGCCTTGAGCTTGGAAAGAATCATCGCGGAAACCTCCTCAGGACGATAGTCTTTGTCGCCGAGGCGTACGGTGACACCTCCATCAGAACCAGCCTGTATCTCGTACGGAACGATGCCCTTGTCCTTCTGAACCACCTCGTCCTTAAAACTGTGACCCATGAAGCGCTTGATGCCGTAGACGGTGCTCTTTGGGTTCGTGATGGCCTGGCGCTTGGCGAGGGTACCGACCAAACGCTCTCCGTTCTTAGCGATAGCGACTATCGAAGGAGTGGTGCGTCCGCCTTCTGCGTTTTCGAGGATGCGCGGCTCGCCGCCCTCCATGATTGCCATCGCCGAATTGGTCGTTCCAAGGTCGATTCCAAGAATCTTTGCCATACAGTGTAAATGTTACGCCGTTCCTATTAATAGTGTCTAAACCCCTATCGCCCTAATCCCCATAGTTTACACCGAGAGATTTCCGGGTTCAAGCGGTAGGGCCGTCGACAATCCGCTTCGGGTGTGCTACTATGTTGAGGTCAAATCGCAGCGCTGCGCTAAGAGACTGTCGAGCCTCCTATGTCAGTTACCTGTACTTGATAGTTATCAGGTGCAAAGCTCTTACAACGTATGCAGCAAGGAACAATAGCCGCCGTAACGGACAAAGGCTTCGGTTTCATCAAGCGCGATGGTGAGGAGAAGGATCTCTTCTTCCACTCCAACGGCTTGGTGGACGTAGCGTTTGACGACCTTAAGGTTGGCGACGCTGTCTCGTTCGAAGTCGAACAGGCAGAGAAAGGACCACGGGCCGTTAACGTCCGCCGCGTCTAATCAAAATCGGCACCTTTCGGGGTGCCTTTTTGTACAACATCATGGCAACGCACAAGGGAATTATCACGGAACTCGTCGAGCGCGCAAGCGGCTTCGGCTTCATCCGCATAGTCGGCGTGAAAGAACCCCTCTTTTTCCATTCAGATGACCTCCGAGACGTGCGGTTCTCGGATCTCAAAAAGGGCGACAAGGTGAGCTTCTCTATCGTGCAGACTCCCAAGGGTCCGTACGCAAAAATGGTTACCAAGCCGGTGACCAAAGCAGCAGCAAAAACGAAGGCCTAACCTTCGAAGTGTGCGACTCTCACCTTTGCGGCGCGGATAACAGAATCCCTGGACTTCCATCCGGGTTCTAGAATCGCGGTAACGGTATCGTCTTCAGCAAGAGACGCTGCCGGATCCTGTCCAAGTGCCTCGTGCATGTTTGGATCAAACTTCTCCCCCACAGTGCCGAACTTCTCGAGACCAAGCGTCTTAGCTGCGTCATGCAGCTGCCTCGCAATGCCCTTGAAAGACTCAGGAACCTCTCCTGCGGCCTCTGCACGGTCGAGGGAATCCATAGCGGGGAGAAAGGCCTGAACACTCACGAGCTTTCCTAGGGAGACTGCACCAAGCTTTTCTGCCTCAAAGCGCTTCAAGGCATTCACGTAGTCAGCCTTGGCCCTCTGCCAGCCGTCGAGGTATTCCTGCTTCTCTTTGCGAGCCTTCTCAAGCTCAGCCTTGAGCTTCTTTACCTTGCCTGCGGCATCAGCCTCCATGGCCTCGAGGTCTTCCTCGCTACCACCTTCTTCAAGGCCATCGGTATCTAGTACGACGTCATCGTCA
>CAZJPR010000016.1:0-2528 GCA_964548265.1 uncultured Candidatus Saccharibacteria bacterium | reverse complement strand
GCTCCTGCCTTACGCACCATCTCAATCACTTCCTTGGTAGTGGTGCCGCGCACAATCGAGTCATCAACCAAAAGCACATCCTTTCCTTCCAGTTCAATTGCCTGAGGAGAGAGCTTGCGGCGCACTGACTTCGAACGATTATCCTGCCCTGGCATGATGAAAGTCCTGCCGATGAAGATGTTGCGGTAGAGCGCCTCGGAGTATCGAACGCCAATCTCGTGAGCGAAGGCAAGCGCAATAGGGTTTGAGGTAAACGGTACAGGAACCACGAGGTCAGGAGTAATGTCTGGATGGAGTTCCTTCCACCTTTGAGCCAGGTTTTGTCCCATGCGAAGGCGAGCTCTGTACACAGAGACGTTGTTCAGCACTGCGTCAGGACGAGCAAAGTACACGTATTCAAAGACGTCCGGAGTGAACTGCTCGTTCACAATCTTCTTGCGGGAAAGATTGCCCTCAAGGTCAACGAACACGAGCTCCCCTGCCTCTACGTCCCCTACGTATTCAAAGCCAAGTGGTGTGAACGGAGTGTTTTCAGAGGAGAAGACATACTCCTTGCCTTCGCGTTTGCCCATAACGAGTGGGCGGATGCCGTGCTGGTCCCGGAAGGCAAACATGCCCTTTCCGGCAATGACACCAACGACGGCATACCCTCCGTTCACCCGCCCGTAGAGTTTCTCCATAGCGGCGCAGAGCGTATCAAAGAACTTAGGAGAATCCGGTGCCTTCTGGAGCTCAGTAGCAAAGACCCCCAAGAGTGCTTCGGTATCGGAATCGGAGTTGCAGTGGAAATGATCATTCTCCTGAAGTTCTTTGCGCAGCTGGGGGTAGTTTGTGAGATTGCCGTTGTGCACGAGTGCAATACCGTACGAAGAGTTTGTAAGAAAAGGTTGGGCGTTCCCAACCTGTGTAGCAGATCCTGCAGTGGAGTAGCGGGTCTGTGCGATACCCATGTTCCCCATCAACTCCTCGAAGGCTGCTTGGTTGTAGGCCTCGCGCACATAGCCGACGCCGCGTACGACATGGAAACGGCCGTTGAATGTGGCGATACCGGTCGAGTCCTGGCCGCGATGCTGGAGGTTAATCAGTCCCTCATACAGCTCTCCTGCGACAGGTTTGCGGGAGGAAATACCAATGACGCCACACATGGTCTTATGCCCTAGTATAGCACCAGGAATAGAAAAACCCGCCATAGGGCGGGTTGTTCGTTAACGCTTCGACCAAGATGGTCGCTTGCGGGCCTTCAAGAGTCCTGGCTTCTTGCGTTCCACCGAACGTGGGTCACGCTTGAGGAAGCCTGCGGCCTTGAGGTTCTTGCGAAGACCTGCGTCCCGCTTCTCAAGAGCACGAGCAACTGCCATGCGAATAGCCTCGGACTGGGCACTGATGCCACCTCCGGAGACCTTCGCAACGATCTCGAAGTTGCCCTCGACGCCTTCAATCTGAAGAGCTTCCTTTGCGGTCTGGCGCCTCTCGCCGGTGTTGAAGTACTCGTCTCCCGGCTTGTTGTTGACCACAATCGAGGTCTTCGCAGCGGGGGTGAGCTTTACGCGAGCAGTGGCGGTCTTGCGACGGCCGACAGCGGTGGTGTAAGTAAGTTCAGGCATAGTATTAATCAGTGACAATCAGGCGCTTCATGCGCTCCTTGCGGAGCTTGTTGCGAGGAAGCATACCATCAACCGTCCTACGGACGACTTCAGCAATACCCTTCTTCTCAATCAACTCACCAAGGTTAGCCTCCCTAAGTCCTCCTGGGTACCCAGTGTAGCGGCGGAAAGTCTTCTCCTTGAGCTGCTTCTCACGAATGAGGAGCTTCTTGGCGTTGACCACAGTGACAGTCACCGGGAGTACCTTGTTCTTCACAAAGTGCACGCTCCTCTTTCCAAGCAGTGCGTGGGAAGCCTCGCTGGCAACACGACCAAGCGTGCGGCCCTTAGCGTCCACGGTGTACTCAACCGGAGCGACCTTGTGGTCGACACGGTTCCTCAAATCCTTGTGCATTCGAATAGATGTCATAACGATGTATTAGTCGACGAATGCGATGTACGCGTTCTTGCGTCCCGTGGGTCCCATTGGGCGCTTCACAATACGCGTGTAGCCTCCTGCGCGACCCTTGTAGCGAGGACCAATGGCGGTGAAGAGCTTCTTCACGGCAACAGTGTCCCCAATGCGGGAAGCGACAAGGCGGCGGTTAGCAACGGTATCAGTCTTTGCGCGTGTCACCATCTTTTCAATCATCGGACGGAGCTCACGAGCCTTCGCCTCAGTGGTCGAGATGCGCTCGTGTATGACCAAAGAGCGCATGAGGGACTTCATGAGTGCGGCCTTCTGGTCGTGAGAGCGTCCGAATGAGCGTGCTTTGTTTGCGTGAGCCATATGAATTATTCGCCCTTGAGGGTGAGGCCGTGGCCTGCAAGTGCCTCAGAGATTTCCTCAACTGCCTTGTCGCCAATGCCATCAAGCTCCTTAAGAGAGGATGCCGTCTTGCGAGCAAGTCCTGCACCGCTCTTGATGCCTGCCTCCTCAAGTGC
>CAZJPR010000015.1:0-11919 GCA_964548265.1 uncultured Candidatus Saccharibacteria bacterium | reverse complement strand
CCCCTTGACTTGCATGCCTTATCCACGTCGCCAGCATTCATCCTGAGCTAGGATCAAACTCTCATTAAGAATAGGCGGAACACAAGAATTCACTTGTTTCCTTTCCTTACCTTTTGCTCTAGTGATTACTAGTTTTATTAAATTGTCGAAGAGCGTCAAAATGCCCCCTCCCATCTAAGGATAGAAGGGAGCAGTCGGTTGATACTACAGGGCCCCCCTACCCCTGTCAAATGGGCCAAAAGCCTGTGGATACTGGGTATAAAGTTGCCTTTCCCACCTGAGAGCGTATAGTGCTAGGAGCCGTCACACCTTGGCCCTATGCGCCTAACGCTACCTAAGCGCGAGTATGTCGTTGTATCAGTCGGAGGATCCTTGATCGTTCCGGACCAGATCGACGTTAATTTCCTATCCCGCTTTCGTGCGCTTATCCTGCGCAAGGTCAAGGAAGGTTTCTCCTTCTACATCGTCACGGGCGGTGGAAAGCTCGCGCGCCGCTACCAGGACGCGGCAAAAGAAGCACGCGGAGACCTTTCGAGCGAAGATGCTGATTGGATTGGCATTCACTCCACCCGTCTCAACGCGCACCTCATGCGCACTATCTTTTCTGAATACTCACGCGACCGCATCGTAAAAGACCCAACGAAGTCACTTCGGGCGAACGACCCCGTCATCATCGGTTCTGGATGGAAACCGGGATGGTCCACTGACTACTGCTCAGTCCTTGCTGCTAAAAAGATTGGTGCAAAGAAGATGGTGAACCTTTCTAACATTGATTACGTGTACGAGAAGGACCCGCGCACGAATCCAGAAGCAAAGAAGTTTGAACAAATCTCGTGGAGCGACTTCCGCGCACTTATCCCAAAGGAATGGGACCCGGGGCTCTCTTCCCCATTTGATCCTATTGCCGCCAAGGAAGCTGAGTCTCTCAAGCTTGAGGTTGCCATTATGAACGGCGCCAAGCTCGAGGAGTTTGAAAAGTATCTGGACGGAAAAACCTTCGCCGGAACAACTATTTCGTAAAAAAACGCTGCCCTGCTAACAGGAGCCATTGGAGTCCGACGATGGTGCTCCCTACGGCCGCAATCCATAGATGGAGCGTGCTATAGACGAGCGCGATTACCAACAGTGTGACACCGGTCGGTATGCTTGAAAGCAGCGGAGGCTTCTCCTTCGCAAAAAGCATAGGAACGAGTGTGACGCAGAAGAAGAGCGCCGTCGCGGTTAAGACGTAGTCCTGCCACATACTAATCCCCTATCGTAGCGAGGAGCTCGTCCACCTTCTGGTGGAGCTCCGCCTCGGTACCGTCATTCTGTATCTTGAAATCCGCCATATCCATGACCGCAAAGACGTTCATGTCCCACGGTTCAGTCGATGCCATCTCCCGGTTTTCTTCTTCGACAAACTGCTCGAAGCTTACATTGTCGGTTGAGGAGCCGCGCGCTATCGCACGATCATAGCGAGTCTTCTTGTCTGCATCTATCGCCACAATAGACGCACCGAGCGCCTTAAGAAATTCTGCTTCCCCAACAGTGCGAACAGACTCTATGATGGCGTTCGTTCCCTCCGCCCGCTTATGCAGCGTCTCCACGACATGGGCTGGATGGTGCTCCCGACGGAGTTCATTGCCAAGGTCACGCATAGAGCCGCGGTGTTCGGGAAGTCCACGCCTCCGGATTTCCTCAAGGAGAAACTCTCGCACTGAATGGTGCTCAAAGCCCTTCTGCTTTACGAGGTAGTCAACGAGTGTGCCCTTCCCCGCCCCAATGGTGCCGGTAATACCGAGAATCATTTTTACAGTGTAGCAGAAGCTACGGTCGGTGGTGTTCGAAGGATTCGCGCATACGCACCAGTGTCATGCGGGTCTGGCGCACATCTGTATTTTTCGACAAAAGCGCTAAATGATTCCCCAGCGTCTCCATATCGTTAATCATCTGCAGCAACATTTGTTTTGTTGTGGTAGGTGCGCCTGCATACTTACTGAGATTATTAACCACATGGGCATGCGCCGTTAGAACATTGTCGCTGAATATCTTGATGTCCTCGTGTATATCAACTGGAATGACCCCCACGTAGGAATCTATGTACTCGATAACCAATCGCAGTATGCGCGCAGGGTCGAGGTCCATTAATTTATTCACCTGCAACTCTGCCCTAATCTCAGCCGAAGGACGCTTTGGTCGTGGATCGCCGGTTTCTCCTACGGGCATACGCTTAGTTCTTTTTTGCGAACACCTTCACGAGCGGGATGAGGAGCGGCGCAGAACGGCAGATAGAAGAGAAGGTACCGATGACCACACCTACGAGGATGGTGAGTGCAAAGTTACGAGTCACCTCAGGTCCCCACACAATGATAGCGAGGAGCGCAAGCACCACCGTAAGGGCAGTGTTAATGGAGCGACCCATGGTCTCATCAATTGACTTCCCGATAGTAACTTCGAAGTCTTCTTTGATGTTCTTCTCTTCGTTCAATTTGAGATGCTCACGAATACGGTCAAAGATGACGATCACATCGTTCACGCAATAGCCCAGGAGCGCGAGAAGCGCGACCACAAAGAGCACATCGACTTGAGCGCCTGTGTAGTGGGCGAGGATGGCGTAGAAACCGGTGGGCACGATGATATCAATCATGAGCATGAGCACGACGATAATGCCGTAGCCCCAGGACGGTACTGGCTTCGAGACCTTCCTGAAGGCCCACGCGATGTAGAGCATGATGGTCAGGATGACGGCACCAATAGCGTAGAGCGCCTTAATCGCAAGCTCGGAGCCCATAGAAGGGCCCACTGAGTTCGAGCGCAGTTCGGTCACTGGATTCGTCCCTCCCTGGGAGAGCGCCGCAATGACGGCATTGTGCTCCTCAGGAGAGAGGGTGCGAGAACGAAGAACAACGCCACGCTCTCCACTTTCACGAAGGGATACTTCGCCAAGCGGAACAACAGCGACTTGCTCCTTAAGCGTGAGAATGTCAGGGCGCGTCGTTTGGTATTCCACTTCCACAAGCGAGCCTCCGGTGAAATCAATTGAGAGCGGGAGGCCAAGGAGCGCGATGGCGCCAATCGCTACCGCGAGGAATGCCCCGGTGAGCCACAAAAAGAACGCGCGGTGTTTGATGATAAACATATTATTTGAGGTGGAATCCGCTACTAGTTAAAAACCTCCACACCTTGCCGCCTTCTTCCGGAAGGATGGCGAAGAGGAAAATGCGCGATATGAAGACTGCAGAGATGAGCGAAATGATAACGCCTAGCCCGAAGACAAGTGCGAAGCCCTTCACCAAGGACGTACCGAGCCAGAAGAGAATGAGCGAGGAAATGAGCATGGTGAGGTGCCCATCCCTGATGGCGGGCCATGCGCGACCGAAACCAATCGTTGCTGCCTCACGTGGGCCCTTCCCTGCTCGGAGCTCTTCCTTCATACGCTCGAAAATAAGCACGTTGGCATCCACCGCCATACCAATCGATATGATGAGTGCAGCAATGCCCGACGCAGTGAGTGTGACTGGGATGAACTTAATGAGCGCGACGGTGGCAAGCACGTAAATCACAAGTGCCGCTATCGAAACGAGGCCCGGCAAGCGATACCAAAGAATCATGAACAGAGCGACCAAGAGGAAGCCAAAACCAGCAGCAGCAAGCCCTGCCTGGTAGGAACCAGCGCCAAGCGTTGGGCCAACCGTATTACTTGAAACGAGCTCGATAGGTACGGGAAGCGCTCCGAAGTTAAGGTTCTCAACGAGACTGCGTCCCTCCTCAGGAGTGAAAGTGCCACTGATGGTCGCAGTGCCCCCCGGAATTACTTCACGAATGACCGGGGTAGAAATAGGTTCACCATCGAGGAAGATGCCGAGTGAACGGCCAACGTTCTCCTTGGTAATCTTCTCAAACATCTTGGCCCCCTCATCAGTGAAATGAAGCACGACAATTGGTTCGTTCGCCAGTCTACCTGCGTCCCCACCACCAAACTGCAGTTCCGAACTCTTGAGGAATTGCCCGGTAAGTCCGGTTGGCGCAAACGTGCCAGTGCTGTCAGCAACACCCTCGGCGAGACGGAACTCAAGGAGTGGAGTCGCGCCAATCGCATCGACGGCAGCTTTCACGTCGGTAACACCTGGAAGCTCAACGAGAAGACGGTCTTCCTGGGCGCCAGCAACCGCACTCGAACGCTCAAGCTGCACTAGAGGCTCTGCAACACCAAAGACGTTCACCCTGCGCTCAATCACTTCGCGAAGCGCGTCGAGGGCTCCCTGCTTGTCACCAACAATACCGCTGGTCTCAGCTCTATAAATAAGCTCAGTACCACCCGCTAAGTCGAGGCCGAGGCGAACCGGAAAGGAGGACTCGGGACCATTGGTCGTGAGAGCGAACCAGCCGATTGCCGCCGCAATGAGGAGTACGATGATTGCTTGTGCAATACGCATGGGGGCTAGTGTACGTCTTTCCAAACAGTATGCAAACTAGGCTCCTCCAAGGAGCTTCGCTGTGTTCTTAAAGAGGCAGGCGACCGCTACCGGGCCCACCCCTCCTGGAACCGGGGTGAAGATACTCGCCTTCTCTGCACAGTCTGGGTGCATGTCACCCGCCACTCCTCCGCCCGACCCACTCGTGCCAGCGTCCACAAGTACAACACCTTCCTTGAGCATCTCGGGTCCAATGATGTGTGCAGCCCCTGCGCCTGAAATGACCATATCCGCCTCCAGAAGGAGTGCACGCTTCTCTTCTTCTGGCGTTTCTTTCACCACATAAGAGACGGCCGCGCCCATACGAGACAGGAGCGTGCCAGTTGGGAGACCAACGAGCTTTCCCTTCCCCACCACCACCGTCTTCTTCCCCGAAACCTCAACACCGCTGCGTGCAAGAATTTCTACAATCCCTGCAGCAACAGGAGGCACCAGTGCACCCGGCGTGTTGTCCATGAAGCGTTTGTACGCTGCTTCCGAAAGCACATCGGCGTCCTTATCGATAGAAATGGCACTGAGTACACGAGTCCAATCAAGGTGTTCGGGAATTGGAAGCTGCACGATGGTGGCATCAGCACCCGGTGCGTTCGCAGCCTTGATAATGTCGTCTTCAGTCGCATCATCCGGAAGACGAACCACCTCAAGCGTCATCCCTCCTTCTTCTGCACGGGAGGTCTTAATTCTCAAATACGACTGCGTCGCAGGTGAGGGCTTTACAACAACCGCGCGCACCACTGGCGTCTTGCCTTTCAACGAGGCTTTCACCTCAGCAAGGATGGCGGAAGCGATGGCGCGGCCGTCGACAATCATGAAATTCCCCACTCCCGCTTGAGTTCTTCAATGCCCTGCTCGAGAGTGACGGTTGGCTCCCAATCGAGAAGTTCCTTAGCGCGCGTGACATCCGCAAGCGCATGCTGTGCCTCTTGGCGCGCCGGAAGCGTAACGCGCTCCTCTCCTCCAATAAGGTCAGCAAGGAAGTTAACGGTGACATTGCGGCCCGTGCCTATGTTGATGACCTCTCCCTTCCCTATCTTTGAGCTCTTCATGGCGGCCACGTTTGCGCGCACGATATCCCGGATGTGCGTGAAGTCGCGCGTCTGCTCGCCGTCACCAACAATGGTAAGCGGCTTTCCTTCGCTTCGCTGCTGAAGAAACTTTGCAATCGCAAGACCATAGGGACCTGATGGATCCATACGAGGACCGTACACATTGAAGTATCGAAGTGCCACGGTCTCGAGTCCAAAGATCTCTGCAAAGATTTTCGAATAGAGTTCGCCGATATGTTTCTGCAGGCCATACGGATTCACTGGATTCGCAGGCATGTCTTCTCGAAACGGAAGGACTGGCTGATAGCCGTACGCGGAACCGGACGCTGCGTACACCACACGCTTCACGCCGGCGTCCTTGGAAGCCACCAGCACTGAGACCGTGCCGTTCACGTTTGCGGCATGCGACTCAAGCGGATAATCAATGGAGAACTGCACGCGCGGAAGTGCCGCCTCATGGAACACCGCTTCCGCACCTTGGAGAATCGGCGTAATCGCCTTGGTATCGAGCACATCAAGCTCATGAAAGATGGAGCCCGTGGGTACCTGCTCCCGCTTCCCTCCTGAGAGGTTATCGATGACATGCACCTCGTAGCCCTCAGCAAGTAATGCATCAGTAATATGGGAGCCGATGAATCCGGCGCCTCCAGTCACAACGGCCTTCTTTGTGGTAGTAGACATACTAGTGGTTGGTTTCTATGTACCTGAGAACGACAGAAGTGCCCGTAAGGTTTTAAGTGCGATGGCCATGTCGATGCCTGGGGACCTGTGCTTTAAGTAGTATAAGTCGAAGGAGAGCTTCCGGCGAGTGCGTACCACGTCTGCAGGCCCCCGAGGGGGGTCATGGTGCCAAATCTGCGCCCAGCCGGACAGTCCAGGGGTAACCAGGTGGCGGGCGCCATAGTACGGAATCTCACGCTCATAGACTTCCGCAATCTTGGGGAGTTCAGGACGAGGACCCACAAAGGAAAGGTCGCCCTTGAGTACATTCCAGAGTTGCGGGAGCTCGTCGATGCGAGTCTTCCTGAGGAGGGCACCGACCATTGTGACTCGGTTTTCCTTCTGCGCCTCTGGGTCTCCGTGGTCATCAAAAAGCATGGTGCGCATCTTATAAATCTTGAACCGCTTCCCTGCCCGACCAATGCGCTCATGAGAGATGAACGGCGTGCCACCTGAAAGTGATACGAGGCAGGCTGCTGGAACAATAAAGACGAGCGCCACAATAAGTCCTAGTGCCCCCGCCACACGATCGAAAGCTGCTTTCCCAACATCGTACGCCACCTGACGTTTTGGCAGATTCGCAAGAAGCCACGCATCGTCGACGTGCCCTAGTGGTACACGGTCAAAGATATCTTCATAGAAGGAAGTGAACTCGACCAACGATGCTTGGCGCGAAAAGAGACCATAGAGTGCAAGCAAACCTTCAGTCGCTCGCGCACTTCGATCAAGGATCAGTAGCGACGCGCCACCCTTCAAGCCTTTCTCAACTCGTGCAAGGAGGTCTGTGCTCTCCGTCGTCTTGGTATCGATATACTCAACAATCTCAACATAGTACTTGCGATTATTCGACACCTCTCCAGCAAGCTCTTTCGCCTCCTCCCCGGTAGCCACGAGAATTGCTTTCTCTTGCGTTCCTGCGGAAAGGTGAGGGACGACAAAGAATCTCCAGCAACTGACAAGAACCACCGAGACGATGAGATACAAGCCAAGAATGGTCTTCGGCTCAAGTGGACCTGGCAACACAAAGAAGAGCACAGAGGCAACAACGGTATTTGCAATCTGCGCGCCGAGAATCCGTGTACCGATCACCCGCTTCACCAGACGCGCCTGCCGCTCGTAGAGGCCAGCAACAAAGAACACTAAGAGCGAAATAGCGAACACATAGGCAAAAACCAAGAGGTGCTCGTAGAAGTATTCGACAGACGGAGCACTGAAGGTACGCAGTGTAAGCGCTATCCACAAAGAGGCGACCAGTAAGATAAGGTCGCCGATAATGAGGAGCCCGGTTTCGCGGCGCACTGAGGCCATGTATGCGGATACTATAACGCCCTTGAAGCCTGTAAAGGTGCGCCTTTCGGGGCCTGGGCACGGTTATACTACTGTGCAAGCCATGAACGATAAGAAGATACTCTTCGTGATTACCAAGTCAGGCTGGGGAGGCGCCCAGGCCTATGTCTACGCCCTTGCGACCGCTATGGCCGGAAAGGGCGCTAAGGTCACCGTCGCCCTTGGAGGAGCCGGGCTTCCAGGGAACGCAACCGGGCTTTTGGCCTCGGGACTCGAAGCTGCAGGCATTGAGGTTATTGTGATTCCCTCGCTCGTACGCGACATCTCACTAGGACAGGAGTGGCGAGCGTTCAAGGAGCTGCGTGCCATCATTCAGCACCTTGCGCCCGACGTCCTTCATCTCAACAGCTCCAAAGCTGCGGGGCTCGGCGCACTCGCCGGACGTCTTGAGGGCATCAAGCGTATTGTGTTTACGGTACACGGCTGGCCCTACCGTGAGCCGGGTTCCTATCGCCGCTCCGTACTTATCTGGCTCGCTTCATTAGTAACGGTTCTCCTGTCGAACGTCACGATTGTTGTGTCGAAAGCGGATAAGAAAACGGTGCTAGGTATGCTCCCGCAAGTAAAACATGTGCCACTTGGTCTTGAACACTTCAGTATGAAGACACACTGTGACGCCCGTGCATTCCTCGGGAATATACCCGAAGACGCGTACGTCATCGGCACCATTGCCGAACTCACCAATAACAAGGGGCTCGAGTACGGCATCCGCGCCTTCGCTGCTCTCAAGCAACGCGGGTTCGCTGACCGCTACGTGATACTCGGTGATGGCGAATTAAAAGAAGTGCTTGTGCATCTCGCTCGGGAACTTAACGTTGCCGATTCGGTGCACTTTGCAGGATTCGTTCCTGATGCTCGCTCGTATCTCGCTGCGTTTGATGTGTTCCTTCTCCCCTCCCTCAAAGAGGGTCTCCCCTACGCACTCCTTGAAGCAAGCATCGCTGGGTGCCCGATTGTCGCCTCGGATGTCGGCGGCATTCCCGAAATACTGGAGCGCTACGGCACGGGCATACTCGTTCCTCCCCGTCGACCGAACGCCATCGTGCAGGCAATCATTTCATTGCGAAAGAAAGGGGCGAGCGTCACCACACCGCCTACCTGCTACCTCCTGACGGAGATGATTGAAGAGACCACCGCGCTCTACTAGCCCTCGTATTCCTGCCCCGCCCTATCTCGCGGGACACTGCGTGCATGCTTGGCGAGCGACGCAACGATACCAAGCGCGGTGAATTCCATAAGTATGTGCGAGCCGCCGTAACTCATAAACGGAATGGTGGTACCAGTCACTGGCAAGAGCCCAAGATTAATACCCACGTGTATGAAGAAGTGCGAGGTCAAAAGCACCACCACGCCGATAGTGAAGAGCGCATCGAAGTTGGTCGCGGACCTGCGCGCAATCGAGAGTAATTGGAATAAGAGTAAACCGAAAAGAAGGAGTACGAAGGCGACGCCGACAAACCCCCACTCCTCTGCAAACGCTGCGAAGATGAAGTCCGTCTCATACTCAGGAAGAAACCGGAGCTTGCTCTGTGTGCCATAGCCAATACCCTTTCCTAACACCTCACCGGATCCCACTGCCACCACGGCCTGATACGCGTTGTAGCCACTCCCATGTATGTCGGCGGCGGGGTTCAAGAAAGAGATGATGCGAGTGCGTTGGTAATCATGAAGACCGAAAGACCAGAGTCCTGCCGCAAGCACCGCCCCGAGCACGAACACGATAGCTAAATGTTTTTTTGAGATACCAGACACCAACACAATCCCAAACCACACCGCGCCCATAATGACCGCGGTACCAAGGTCCGGCTGAAGCAAGATGAGGAGCATCGGTAGCGCGGCATACACTCCCGAGAGAACAATATGAAAGACGTGGCCTATTTCCATATGCCGACGCGAGAAGTATTTCGCCATGAGCGCAATGAACACAATCTTTGCAAGGTCAGCTGGCTGGAAAGAGAACGCCCCAAAGGAGAACCACGACTTGGCGCCAGAAATCTCGGGCGCTACGAGTAGGAGCGCCACCAACATAAGAAGCACCACAACATAGCCCACGATAATCACCGACGTCCGTCTCAGAAAATGCATGTCGAGAGACGCGCATACCGTGAAGGCGAGCGCGCCAATACTGATCCAGAGGAGCTGGCGAGGAGCGAGCGACCCTTCCCCAAACGTATGCATGGTCAGCACACCAAGCAAGGAGAGTGCGAGGGGGACAGCAAGGAGCGTCCAGGAGCTCTGGAGTCCCGAGACCGCACGTGCACCAAACTCGGTCATGACGGATCGGGCAGGATAGGGAGTATTTCCTCGCGAACGGCCGTACCTGCAAACGGCGCGTTCCAGGTAAAGATGAGTTCTGCCCTTCCCTCTGAGGCAAGCGTTGGTACCACCGTCTGGGAGGCGGCAATCGCATTGTCTTTCTCATCAAAGACGGTGATGACCACCGGAACGTTCTTGTAACGGTTAGTCGATGGATTTTCGAGGACCGCGCGAATACGAGGAAGCGTGTCGGCGTGCTCAATGACCACATCACGCACCGACAGCGTGACGCGCGTATCGTCATACCGCCACCAGTCGAGCGGCTGTTCATCATCGAAGGTCAAAAAGGCGCGCAGCGATGTTGCCTCTCCAGAAAAGAAGTTCGGCACGAACACCGGATTGCGCTTGGGGAGTAGGTCGACGACACCGGTCTTCTTAGCAATGACGGCGTTGTTCCCATCATAGAGTTCGATGATGTAATGTGCGCCCACCGCTTCTGCTGAAAGGTTGGGGTTCTCGATGTACGCAATAACATCGGTGCGACCCGGGCCACTCGTGACGGGACGCACAAAGCTCACCTTAGGAGGTGCAAGTGAAGGGGCACAGAGACGCGCACAGACGCCACCGCAGTCGACACCTTCCTCATTCTTGTTCTGGCGGTGGTCCGCGCACGAAGGCTCATCGTGCAAAAATGCGAAGTACCCCCATATACCGATAAGCACGAGAATGACGACGACGATCGCCGCAACTACTCCCCTTCTACGCATGGCCCAAGACATAGAGGACAGTATACCTGAGAGGCCTTTATTTTTCCGGCGGCTGGCGCCACCCGGCGGTATAACCAGTCGACGCAATTACTCCTTTGGTTACGCGAGTGAAGAAGGCCTCAGCGGCCTTCACCTTTTTCTCAGCTGCGATCTTGGCTTCAGGGGTTAGAGCGACTTCAGCATCGAGCCTCGCCATGCGGAGTGCCTCCCTCGCCACTTCGACGTTCACGTCCTTTTCTTCTTGTGAGGCGAATATCTTTGGCAGGTTCGGGTCTTCTCCGACCGGGGGTTCGAATTCAATCATAGATATATGGTAGCACCAGATACGAAAACGCCCCATTCATTGGGCGTTTAAACAAAAACACGCGCATGACGCTGGCGACAACCTACTCTCCCCCTTTCGGAGTACCATTGGCTCAAGAAGGCTTGACTGCCGTGTTCGGAATGGGAACGGGTATGGCCCTTCCGATGAATCACCAGCGTCATGCGCGCGTTTATGCGTGCATGACAGATTTGAATATGCAAAAGGGGCAATAACAATCACTTCACACGTTAGTGACGCACAGAATTCCGCACAGAAAACTGGACATATTAGTACTCCTCGACTGAAGTCATTACTGACCGTACATCTAGAGCCTATCAACCTCATCATCTTTAAGGTGTCTCATACGATTCCTAATCTTGGAGCTAGCTTCCCGCTTATATGCTTTCAGCAGTTATCTAAACCCGACATAGCTACCCTGCGATGCTCCTGGTGGAACAGCAGGCAGACCAGAGGTCAGTTCATCCCGGTCCTCTCGTACTAGGGACGACCCTCCGCAAGAATCAACGCCTGTAGTAGATAGGAGACCAACCTGTCTCACGCATTTCGTTTTTTATATACCTCGATTGCTCGAGGGATCGGACTGTTACTTTGCGAGTTCTTCGCAACTGACGTTCAGTCTCTACGGGCGGCTTTCGCCTTCCCTCGGAGTCGCCCACAACACAGTGGGTTTCTCCGATATAAGTCAGTGGTATGCATGCATATCCCTATGCAGCATCGCCGTAATATGGTTGGTTCCTTAGCTTGTCTGCACTTCATTAACGAACAAGCCAAATCTTTTAGACGAAAAAACCTTTTTAGTGATCTGTGATAACAACTTCAATGGGATTCAGACAGATTGAGCAACCAAACTTACGTTTAGGTGCTCAACGGTCTGAACCCAGCTCGCGTACCTTTTTAAATGGCGAACAGCCATACGCTTGGGACCTTCTCCAGCCCCGCGCTAAGGTGAGCCGACATCGAGGTGCCGAACTCCGCCGTCGCTATGGACGCTTGGGCGGAAC
>CAZJPR010000014.1:0-12460 GCA_964548265.1 uncultured Candidatus Saccharibacteria bacterium | reverse complement strand
ACTTCTGCACGCTTTGCCCAAAGCCGCGACCGAGCAACTCCCCCGATCCTATGGCAATAAGGGATTGCTGAATCTGGTACCCGCTTGCGAGCGGATCTCTTGAAGGGTCCACAAACGTCAGCACGCGCTCCATAAGGTAAGGGCGCATCATAACGAGGA
The DNA here is from genome assembly GCA_964548265.1 of uncultured Candidatus Saccharibacteria bacterium. Taxonomy (GTDB): domain Bacteria; phylum Patescibacteriota; class Minisyncoccia; order Phycocordibacterales; family Phycocordibacteraceae; genus C7867-001. The sequence continues at coordinate 12,301 of CAZJPR010000014.1, read as the reverse complement.
GACCGAGCCCGACAACGGCCGTTACGAGAATGATCCCGAAATCCCTCCAAGGTGCACCCGCAATAAAGTAGAGCGCGACGGCGGTGGCCCCAATAATCAACACTGTCGAGGTATTGGGTTGAGCAAGCAAGAGAAGTGCGGGAATCCCCACGATGACAATGAACGGAAGCAAACCATGACGGAAGTCGCGGATAGTATTCTTCGCCATCGCAAGATAGGAGGCGAGCATGAGGATGGTGGCTATCTTAAGGAACTCCGCAGGCTGAATGGTGGTAAATCCAATATCAATCCAACGAGTAGCGCCGTTGATGGTCTTGCCGAGTCCAGGAATAAAAACGCACGCAGTGAGAAGAAGCGCAGCAATAAAGAATGGAAGAATCGCCTTGCGAATGAGTTCAGGTGGCGCGAAGCGAATAGTTACCAATGCAATAATGCCGGGAGCAAGTCCAAGGACGAGCTGGGTCAATGCCAGTTTCCATGGTGAGCCGTCGGGACGGGCAAGGAGTCCGAGTGCTGCTGAAGAGAAGGCAGCAAGTCCCCCAACGACGAGTACTAGGACGATAAGCGCGAATACCCTATCTCCCGAGACGCTCGATTTGGTAAACGACATATTATTTGAGAAGCGCGACCGCAAGCCCGAAGATGCCCGCAATAATGGTGATAATCCAGTAGCGCATGGCAACCTTGTAGGGCGGCCACCCCATGGTTTCAAAGTGATGGTGAATAGGCGCGATACGGAAGAGCTTACGTTTAAACAACTTCTTCCACAGGACCTGCAGCACGTTGGTCACAACGGTGGCGGTCAGTGGAAGCGCGATGATTGGGAGCACTGCTACACCAACACCCTCCCCTAGCACATCGGCTGAGAAAGCAGTTACGGTCAAGGCAAGGGTGAGCGCCATACTTCCCGTCTCGGACATATAAAATCGCGCGGGGGGCACGTTAAACCACAGGAAGGCAAACGAGGCTCCTGCAACCGTTGCAGCAAACGCGGCGAGTGCGAACTGCGACTGAGCGAACGCTATACCGGCGTAGGTCATGAAGATAATGGCAAAGACGCCACCTGCAAGTCCGTCGATACCATCAATGACACCGCTCGCGTAGATAGCGAGCATCACTATGATGAAGAACGGTATGAACAGCACGCCAAGTTCAAGGGGGCCGATGAAGGGAATCCCAACTGCGGAGACCCCGAGTTTTGCATAGAACCACCAGCCAGCAAAGAGTCCCACGGCTGAAACCATGAGGAGACGCCATGGAAGCGAAAGACCACCGCGGCTGCGCGTTACTTCGAGTATGTCGTCGAAGAGGCCAACCAACGCACCTACGATGAGTGCGACGATAGGAAGCCACGTTTGTCCGCGCTCCACGAAGTCAAAGCGTGCCCAAGGCTCACCAAAGAGTCCAGCAAGAATCCAGAGCACCGCAGCAGTGAGAAGAGTTGCCGACCAAATAAGAATGCCACCCATACGAGGAGTGGAAACTTCACGTTCGCGATGCAAATCATCAAAGAGAGGTGTACCGCTGCTATCTCCCATCCCCCTCCCTTTCCCGCCCTGCTTCTTCCAAGCTTTGTGCTGGAATAGATAGTGCGTGAGCAACGGAGCGGTAGAAATACCAATTGCGAAGGCAATCACAAACGGTATGAGCACTCGTGCGGCGTCAAAAATCATGGCGTGGTTGCGAGCTTTGCAAGTGTTGCATCAAGCAAACGGTCGACATCCGTAAAGCGTCCTTCCCGAGTGGAGCCAAGGACGACAATCGCGATGGGATGATTAATCGCCGCATCAAACACCACGGCTAGATTTCCTCCTGCGAGGTCGGTATACCCCGTCTTCGAAAGTAGTGCTCCTGGAATGGCAGGTACCTCCTGGTTCGTGTTCTTTTGAGTCAGGGTCCTTCCTTCAAGCGTGGTGACGGTTACTGAAGAATGGGTGGTGGCTTCAACGATGTCTGGAGCTTTCATTAGAAGTCCTCCTGAGAGCACAGCGACATCGTGTGCGGAACCGTACCCACCTGAGACGGTAAGACTCTCATCAAGTCCCGTACCATTAACCGCATAGGTTTGCGTCAGGCCCGCAGCAGTGGCAGCACTTGCGAGAAGTGTCGCACCAGAATATGCACGTTTGTCCTCGGCTGCTTCCGAAAGTGCTGCGGCTGCGTCATTTGAGGAGGCAACCAGCGCATAGCGCGCCAGATCAGCAAGGGTGAAGCGATCGCCCGCGACAAGTCCTGTATCGCCTTCTTGCGCGAGGGCCCCCTCGGAGATTGTGATAGTTGCGTTATCAGTAAATGTATCAACGGCTGCATACACGGTGAGCAGTTTCGTAAGTGAGGCTAACGGAAGTTGTGCTTCTTCGTTCTTGCCGTACAGCACCTGACCGTTTGAAAGGTCGTACACGATTGCTGCTTTCGCCGTGAGAGCAACTCCCTCATAGGTGTTCACCACGGGTGTAGCGGGTTCAGGTTCTTTGGCAATCTGTATGGGGAACGGGTGTTGCGAAAGGAAGTAGACGAAGGAAACGAACGCTGCAAGTCCAATACCAATTAAAAACGCAGTACGAACGCGTTCTTCCCGCAGCTGGTCGCTGTCTATCGCTGCTTTGAAGTTATTCGTCTCCATGAGTTTCTGCGCTGATCTGCGCGGCCGCTTCACGAGTGAGTGCTACAGAAAATTCATCGTAGCGTGGTAGCTCACTCACTTTACCTGCAGAGAGATGTGCGAGGGCTTCCGGGGTCACCTCGTAGAACGCACGACGTCGATCTGTTGAATCTTCCGTACGACGAATCAGTCCGCGCAGAAGCAGTGAACGCAGTGCAGTGGAAGAATTGACTCCACGCACCCAGTCGATGTCGCCACGAGTTGCGCCATCCTTATAGAGCACAATAGCGAGTGTTTCGAGCCCCGCCTTCCCGAGGTCGCGTGACAGCTCACTCTCACGCAGCTTTTTCATAAGCCCGGCAGCCTCAGGATTCGTTCTCAAATCGAGCTCGTCCTTTGTCTCAATCAACGCAAGACCGCGCTCAGCTAGCGTTTCGCGCAAACGATCTGCAGCGGTCTGGAGGTCGGTTACCGATACCCCTAGAAGGGTTGCCAACCGTTTCTTTGGAAGCGGCTCACCTGCTGCAAAGAGAAGAGCTTCAAGCTGGGATTCCAGAGAGAGGGCCATAGTGCTACTCAGGATACCGCACACGTACGACGCCGTAAAACCGCAGTTCTGGGGATGTATAATAGCGACAACCATGACTCCGCTCGACAGCGTTATCCTAGGCTTCGTCGAGGGCGTAACCGAGTTCCTACCCATCTCATCGACCGGCCACCTTATACTCACGGGCCATCTTCTTGGCGTCCCGGTCACTGACTTCTTTAAAACCTACGAAGTGGCCATTCAGCTAGGCGCTATAGCGGCGGTTGCTATTCTCTATTGGCGTTCATTTCTCGACATAGCAATTCTGAAGCGACTTCTTGCCGCCTTCATCCCTACTGCAGTCATCGGCCTCGTCCTCTATAAGTTCATCAAGGATGTTCTCTTCGAGAACATGGAGGTTCTTCTCGCCTCTTTCGTCATCGGTGGTCTCGTCCTCATAGCCCTTGAGCTCTTCCATAAGGAGAAGGAGCAGGCATGTAAGTCAGTGAAGGACATTACCTACCTACAGGCGTTCTTCATTGGGGTCGCTCAGTCAGTCGCCATTATCCCTGGTGTCTCGCGCTCGGGAGCCTCAATCATGGGAGGTCTCCTAATCGGTGTCTCACGTGTGGCGATTGTTGAGTTTTCCTTCCTGCTTGCGGTCCCTACGATTGCTGCTGCTACGGGATACGACATGCTCAAGAACTCCTACTCATTCACTCCGGATGAGTTCTGGCTTCTGGCTATTGGTTTTGTCACCTCCTTTGTGGTTGCAATGGTGGTTATCAGGGTCTTCCTCGATTTCATCAGGAAGTACACGTTTATTCCGTTCGGTATCTACCGCATCGTACTCGCCCTCGTGTTCTTCTTCGTGATTCTCTAACCGTACTTCGGTACGTCAGTGGTGAGGTCCGTAATCCGTATATCGGAAAAATGTTCTCCCTGGTCGGCATCAACTGAACCCTGCTTCACGAGCTCTAGAAGTGCCAAGAACGAAACAATGATTTCCACCTTCTCCTTCGTGTTGCCAGAAAATTCCTTGAACGAGAGAGACAGTTTACTTTGAACGCGATCAAGCAAGCGCTCCATCATCTCCTCGATGGTAACCATGGGACGTACCCGTGCTTCAGGAAGTTTCTCGACTTCCTCAAGGGCTGCAAGTGCGTCCGCAAGTGCTTTCTCAAGGTTGGGTAGTGTGGCGTCCTTGCTTGGCGCGAATATCGCTTCCGGGGCTCGCTCTCCTGCTGGGAGCATTACCTGTCGTCCGTATATGCGGGATAGTTCACGGGCAGCTTCTCTCGCCTTCTCATACATGATGAGTCTGCGCTTGAAATCCTCGACATCTTCCTCCTCCTCTCCCGTGAGCTCGAGGTCAGGAATGAGAGACTTGGATTTAATGAGAAGCAGGGTGGCGGCAACTTGTATGAAATCTGCCGCATCCTCCATCGGGACCTCTGCCTGTCCTTTGACGTGTGCTATGAAATCATCCGTGACCTGCGAAAGAGATAGGTCGTTGACGAGAAGCTTGCGCTTCTCTATGAGTTCGAGCACAAGGGCGAACGGGCCCTCGTAGGCGGGAGTGCGAACAACGAATCCTACGCCTTCCATTTCTCTATAAAGGCTGCAAGAAGGCGCACGGCAGGGCCTGCTGAGCCCTTGGCGAGTTCCTCGTCCGAGGTAGCGGTCATGCGAGGGGCGATATCGAGGTGTGCCCACGGACAGTCGAGTTCCTTAGCAAACTGCCAGAGGAACATCGCTCCATTGATTGCGCCACCATACCGAACCTTACCCATCTGCGCGTTGGCCACATCCCCGACGGTACCTGTGATCTCTGCCTCGTATTCATCCCAGAGAGGAAGGCGCCAGACGTAATCTCCAGTCTCTTCACCATGGGCAGACAGTGTCTCAGCGAGCTTATCGTCACGAGTGAACACCGCGCTCGCGTACTGACCGAGCGCAACCATCGCGGCGCCAGTCAAGGTAGCAACATCGATGACCACCGACGGCTTGTACTTCTTCGCGTATGAAATGGCATCGGAGAGAATCACGCGTCCTTCTGCATCAGTGTTCAACACTTCAATAGTCTTTCCGGAAAGAGACTTGAGAACGTCATGGATGCGGTAGGCGTGCTGGCCTGGCATGTTCTCCACTGCTGGAACGAGACCGATGACGCGCTTCTTGAGTTTGAGACGTGCCGCAAGCGCCACCGTGTGAATGACCGCTGCGCCGCCGGACATATCCATGTGCATCTCGTGTCCCCCATCGGTTTTGAGATTGATGCCTCCCGAATCGAAAGTGACGCCCTTTCCTGCAAGCACGATGGGGGCACCAGCTCCTCCCTTGTACTCCATAACGATGAATGCAGGCTCTTCAGCGGAACCCTTACCGACACCAACAACTGCGCCCATCCCCATCTTCTCCATCTGCTTTCTTCCGAAGACCGTGACGCTTACCGGGAGGCCCTTTACGGCAGTCTTCGCCGCCTTTCCGAGTTGCATGGGCGGCATATCGCTTGAGGGCGTGTTGCAGAGCTCACGGCAGTCGTTCACTGATTGTCCAATCATCTGACCCTTGCGCGCAGCTGCCTCGATAGACTTCGAGGACTTTCCGCAAAGATACATCTCATCCACATAGAAGAACCCTTCTTTCGGCTTCGTTTTAAATGAGTTGAACTCAAAGTTCGCCATCTCAAAGTTCTGTGTAGCAATCGAACTGATTTCCTCAGGAGTTGTATCCTGCAGGTTCTTGAAAAGTTTTGGGGTCAGATCAAACTGTAGTGCAATTTTCCGAAACTTGTTTTGCTTAGCTGCTTGAATAATCGCGCGGCACAGGATAATAAACCGACGAAGATTCATTTCCTCTGGCTTCCCTGCTCCTATTTCAAGGGACACAATACCGTCTTCACGAATAACGCGCTTGGTGTTCTTAGGCTCCTCGGTAAGTCTCACGTGTACAAAACCTTTTGGAGCGGCATCGAGGGACTTTGCGAAGGTAATTTTCATATCAATTGTGTGACAGCAACGTATCAATGCGGTTCATGTCGCGTGGGAACGCAGAGGCCTCTTTAACATTCTCAAGATCGAGCATCTTCATGGTCAAACGCTCAAGACCAGTTGAGCAACCCCCATGCGGCGGCATGCCGTATTTGAAGGCTTGGAGGTAGAAGGAGAACTTCTCAGGATCCATCCCGCGCTCCTTGATGCGCGCCACCATTTCATCGTAGTCGTGAATGCGCTGGGCACCGGAGTTAATCTCAAGTCCGCGGAACAGGAGGTCAAAGCCCTTGGAGAGCCTCCCTTCTGCACTCATGGTGTAGAAGGCGCGGGCTTCTGTTGGGAAGCGGGTGATGAAGACGAAATCGCTCCCGTGCTCTTTGAGTGCCCACTCACAGATATTGCGTTCGTGTTCTGGCGTCATGTCGTCCTCAGCAGGTACGCCAAGCTGCTTGTGTGCTTCTTCGAGAGTGAGTATTGGGAACTTCTTGCCGAGCGCTGGCACCGCTACCTTCATGCGTTCAAAAACATCCGCATGCTTAGCCGCTACGCTGGTTACCACATCCCGGATGACAGTCTCGAGTACTGCCATGACATCACGCTCGTCCTTGATGAACCCCATCTCGAAGTCCATTTGAGTAAGCTCAGAGAGGTGACGGGTGGTAGCGCTCTTCTCTGCACGGAAAATCTTCGCAATGGTGTAGGCACGCTCAAAGGCACCCACCATAATCTGCTTGTAGAGCTGAGGACTGGTTGCGAGGTATGCCGTCTGGTCCTTAAAGTACTGAACCTTGAACACTGCTGAACCTCCTTCTGCGTCTCCACCGACGAGCGCCGGAGCCTGGAAGTCCATGAATCCTTGGCGTGCAAGAGAGGCGCGGTACTCAGCAACAATGGTTGCCTGCATAGAGAAGATGTCGCGATCACGCTCACTCCGGAGAGTGAACGGGCGGTAATCAAAACGAGTATCGATGTTGAGCTCAGTATCCTTCTCGAACGGAAGTTCCTGCGCCTTCGCAAGGACCTCGATACCCATAATCTCAAGCTCAATGTCGCCGTTCTGCTTCCCTTCCTGTGCGTTCTTCTCAGGGCGCTTGTTTACGATGCCCGTGACCGCAACCACGTACTCGTGCCGGGTCTCCTTAGCAGCCTCAAGTGCCTCGCTCTTAGGAAGCACAACCCCCTGAACGAAGCCGCTTCGATCACGGAAATCAAAGAAGACCATCTTGCCCTGGTCACGACGGACATCCACCCAGCCATTAATCAAAACTGTCTCGCCCACATGATTCCCGAGGTCACCGATGAGTACTCGCTCCATAATCCCTATAAAATACCACGTTCCGAAAGATACGCCTTAAGTCCCTCCAGAGCCTTTCGGCGCACGGGCCGAGCATCCTGTTCCTCTATGGAAAGCTCGGCACGAGTACGGGTATCACCCTCGTGTACGAAAATAACATCATGCCCAAAGCCGTTTTCGCCTTTGGCGTGCTCGGACATCGTGCCGCGTGCCTCTCCAATGAATGACTTGAACTCGGTTCCGTCGAAGTAACCAATGGCAACCGTTACCCATGCATTCCTATTGGGTAGTGAATCAGCAATTCTACACACACCTTCCCACTCAATTGCTTTCCAGAGCCACTTGGCGAGAGGTCCTGGGAATCCGTTCATTCCTTCGAGGCTGAACCCTGCGTCGTCAACGATGAGGGGTACGCCTAAGCGACTATAGGCCTCACGTGCTTTTGCTTCTACGACTTCCTCAAAGGAAAGTGACTGAATCTCGGGTAGGTCGAGCGCAACGTTTGTAACGGGAGTACCAAGGATGCGCTCGATTTCTCGAGTTTTGTCTGCACTGCTGGTAACAACCGTTAGCATGTTTACCGGACACCAATGGCCTTACGGACAACCGCCATCTTAGCTTCGCTCACTTCCCTTGCCTTCTCTCCCCCTTCTGCAAGTACCTTTGCAACGTCAGCGTCAGAGATGGATGAGCGTTTCTCGCGCATAGGAGTAATGAAGGCGTCAAGATCGACAATCAATCCTTCCTTAAGTGCCTTGTAGCTGCCTTTGTGTTCCTTGTAGAACGCTTCGAGCTTGCTCTCTTCTTTGATGAGCTTGTGAATAGCGTAGACATTCTCGGGTCGGTCCTTAGAGGAATCAGTGACGATACTCATCACTGCCTTTGCAATCTCGTCTTTGGAGCCAAAGAGCGGGATAGTGTTGCCGTAGCTCTTGCTCATCTTCCTGCCGTCGGTGCCTGGAATCACGCCCACATTTGGGAGAATCATTTCCTTAGGCTCCTTAAACACCTTCTCGTAGGCGTTGTTGAATTTCGCTGCGGCTTCACGCGTGTACTCGAGGTGCTGGCGCTGGTCCTCACCTACCGGGACGACATCAGTATCGTAGAGAAGAATATCCGCTGCCATAAGCATTGGGTACGTAAAGAGTCCTGCATTCGCCTCAAGTCCCTTGGCCACCTTGTCTTTGTAGGCGTGGCCGAGCTCAAGGAACTTAACGGTAACGAGACAGTCAAAAATCCACGCAAGCTCCGTGTGTGCCGGAACGTCTGACTGCTTAAAGATGACGACCTCTTTAGGATCGACACCAGCGGCGATGTAGTCGCGCACGACTTCCCGTGTGTTCTTACGAAGCGCATCGGCATCCCTCAGTGAGGTAAGCGCATGGTAGTCCACGACCATGAGAAAGCTCTCGTGGTCCGCGTACATGTCGGTATACGGCTTGAGCGCTCCAAAGTAGTTGCCTATGTGGAGGTCGCCAGAGGGCTGGAGTCCGGTCAAAAGTCGCTTCTTCATGGAGGAACTATACCAGGGATTTGCCTCAAATCTCAGGCGTAGAGCTAGAGGGAAACGGAATGAGGTGAACGTGCATGTGCGGCACCTCGTCCCCAACGATTGAGAGCTTCACAAGCTTCGCGTTGTGTCTTTCCTTAAGCTCGCGTGCAAGTTTCTTAGCAACCCTAAACAGATGGTCAGAAAGCTCATCTGGCAGCTCGTAGAACCATTCGTAATGCGTGCGAGGTACAAGAAGCGTATGTCCGGGGGCTTTGGGGTGTATATCTGCAAAGGCGATTACTTGCTCGTCCTCATATGTTTTTGTAGATGGAATTTCACCGCTTACAATTTTGCAAAAGATACAGTCCATAGGGGCATTCTAGCATTACAAAAAAGCCCCCGTGAGGGGCTTTTCAGATAGTGCGCCGGGCAGGATTCGAACCTGCGTAGGCCGAAGCCGACAGGTTTACAGCCTGTTGTAATTGACCACTCTACCACCGACGCTCTCCGGCGAATATAGCAGAGAACAGGGGCTAATTCCAGCTTACGTAAGCGCAAGCACAAGTACCTCACGCCTTCCTTTCCGGAAGAGCGCCATGCCGTTGGTGAAGTCTGAGAGGGAGAGCATTCGAGCAGCATCTGTAATGGTCTCACCGTTAAGGGTAATGCCTTTTGCTTCAATAAGCCGGCGTGCGTCTGACTTAGAGCTCGCAAGGGCGCCTTCGGTCAACACATCTACCACCGGACGCACCACGCTAGCCTTTGGCACGCGTACGGTGGCAACCTCGCCGAGAATAACCGCAACTTCCTCACGAGAAAGCGAAGCGAACTCGCGACCGCCAAAAAGCGCGTCAGTTGCCGCCGCAGCCTGTGCAGCAGCTGCAGGACCATGTACAAACTCAGTCACCAAGCGTGCAAGCGTCTCTTGGGCAACGCGCGCAGCAGGGTCCTTGGCGTGTGTCTCCAGAAGCGCCGCAATCTCCGGAAGCGGAAGAACCGTGTAGAGTTTAAGGTAGGTATCGAGTCCCTGGTCCGGCAGGTTTATCCAGAATTGGTAGAACGTAAACGGGCTGGTCTTCTTGGGGTCGAGCCAGATTGGGTTCCCCTCTGACTTCCCGAACTTCTTACCCGCTGCGTCAGTGACGAGGGGACAGGTGAAGCAGTACGCTTCCTTGCCGAGTACTTTGCGGACGAGCTCGACACCCGAGAGCATGTTGGTCCATTGGTCAGCTCCTCCTACCTGTACCTCAATACCCTTTTTCTTGTAGAGCGTGAGAAAGTCGTAGCCCTGCAGGAGTGAATAGGAAAACTCAGTGAAGGAGATGGTCTCGTCCGGCGTATCAAGACGACGCTTAATGAGGTCGCGACGGATAAGCTCATTAACCGAAAAGTGCTTTCCCGTATCACGGAGGAAATCAATCACCTTGAGCTTTCCAAGCCAGGACGCGTTGTCTACCATCTCTATTTTCTTCCCAACCATTTTCTGCAGCTGAGAGCGCAGCGCTCGTTTATTCCGTTCAAGGGTCTTGGTATCAAGAAGCGACCGCTCCCCCACCTCCCGAGGATCCCCAATCATGCCCGTGCCTCCCCCGACGAGAAACACCGTTCGGTTCCCGGCGTCGGAAAGACGCTTCATAAGGAGGATGGGCACCAAATGCCCTACGTGCATTGAATCGGCCGTTGGGTCGATACCAAGATAGATTCCACGCTTGCTGCCCAGAATGGCATCAAACGGAGAGGAAGAATGCTCCGCGAACCCGCGCGCTTTAAGGTCTTCGGCCAAGCTCATGACCGAAAGTATAGCACTTAGGAGTGAAGGATAAGGCCCTCGCTAATGGAGTCCCCCGTCTGTACGCGGTGGATGGCTTCGGCCAAGAGCGGAGCAATAGACACAACCGTTACCTTGGGGTGTGCGAGCACTTCCTCGCGATGGTCGACCGAATCTGTCACAATAATCTCCTCAACTGGAGAGGCAGAGAGGCGCTCAAGTGCCTTCCCGGTAAACAGGCCGTGGGTCACCACCACACGAATACTCTTTGGCTTGTAGGAAGCGAGGTGTTCAACAGCGTTGAAGATGGTGCCACCTGAGTCGAGCATGTCATCAACGAGAAGGAGGTCGCGTCCTTCCACTTCACCAATCATGGCAAACGCTTCCGACTTGTTGTTTACATGGAGGTCGCGTTGCTTATACACGATAGCGACATCATCAACACCAAGAAGGCCGGCGTAGCTTGTTGCGCGCGGCACGCCACCTTTATCAGGAGAGACTACCGTGACATTGGTGAGTTTGCGCTTTTTGATTTCAGGAATGAGCGCATAACTCGCGTAGAGGTTGTCCCATGCGCACTGAATGAACCCCTGCGCCTGCTCCGTATGGACGTCAACGGAAAGAATTCGATCAGCGCCTGAGCGACGAATCATGTTGGCAACAACCGAAGCTGAGATTGGCACCCGTGGCTGCTCCTTGCGATCCTGACGTGCGTACCCAAAGTACGGAATGACGGCAGTAATCTCACTTGCCGCAGCGCGACGAGCTGCATCAATTATGAGAAGAAGTTCCATCAGGTGATCGTTCACCGGTGGAGTGGTTGGTTGCAGAATGAATACCGGGCGACGACGGAGGTTTGGAATACCTTTCACGCGTACTTCCCCATCTGAGAAATAGGTCACCGGATTAGTGACCTCTTTCTTAAGAATCTTCCCGATTTCTGTCGCAAGCTTCATATTCCCGTTACCAGCAAGCAGTACGAACTCGTCGGGGTAGTTGTTGATTTGGTTCATGAGATGCACTTTGCGGACCATAGGTAGTGAAAGTGGCTAGTACACAGTGATTCTAGGCTAAAGCGGGCAACTCCACAATGAAGCGAGAGCCCTTTCCTTGGCCATCCGATTCCGCCCACACTCGCCCACCATGACCCTCCGCCAGCTGCTTGGCCACATAGAGCCCTAGACCCGTACCAGTGGTGTTGACCTTATTCGCGCCACGAGCGCGAGTGAACTTCTCAAACAGAGACCCTATCTCGTCCGCACCAATGCCGATACCTGTATCGGTAATGGTTACTCGCACCTTGCCAGTCTCCTTGGTAACTGACACCGAAATGCCTCCTTTCTCCGTATATTTAATGGCATTGTCTATCAGGTTGGTGATGACCTGTTTAATCTTACCAATGTCAGCGCGCACCGTGACTTCACCAGATGGTTCCTCAGAAAGTGAGAGCTGTTTACGTGCGGCGACTGGTGTCAGTTCTTTCACAATCTGACTGGTTAGGTGCGACAAATCAAACTCGCTCTTTTCGTACTTCATTCTCCCTTGCTCAATACGAGAGATGTTCAGGTAGTCTTCAATTGAGGAAGCCATCAAACGTGTGGTCTCCATGATGGTTTGAATAGG
>CAZJPR010000013.1:12186-12723 GCA_964548265.1 uncultured Candidatus Saccharibacteria bacterium | reverse complement strand
GAGTAAGTCGTAACAAGGCACGGGTAGCGGAAGCTGCTCGTGGAACATATCCAATCGGAACCGATGTTGCCCGAAAGGCACATCATCGTCGATCATCGAAAGATGGAGAGTTAGTGGATGTCTCTAAACGCCACTCGGATGCCAGATAACGTACCCTGGTGTACATATTGAAGCGCTCAATTGACGCTTCAAAGGTACGAATAGGCGGAACACAAGAGCATACTTGTCACTCCACACCTTTTGCTAAACGATACAAGCCCCCGGAAGGGGGTTTTACTATGCCTGCACTGCTGCAAGAGCTAAACGTTGAACGCATCGTTTCCAGATGCGTACTTTGTTCTTATGGCGTCGATATTTTTCTTCGACAGTAGACTGCCTCACTTGGCGGAGGCGTTTGGGTTCCCGTGCTCGTGCGCGGTGAATCATCTCTACACTCAGTATATACAGGGTGAGGGAGGGAGCAAATGCTAACTGGAACCCCCTGGGGATTTCTGGTAGTATCCCTGAACTGCGCGCGTAGCTCAGTTGGTAGAGCAC
>CAZJPR010000013.1:3276-12176 GCA_964548265.1 uncultured Candidatus Saccharibacteria bacterium | reverse complement strand
TGATACTCGAGCGGTCGTAAGTTCGAATCTTACCGCGCGCACCACTTATATACAGGACGGGCCGTCTAGGCCGTCCCCAGGGGCTATACTAGAGGAATGAATAGGGACAGTGGCATTATCTTCGCTATCTGTGTGCTTGCGATTCTTGTTGGTGGAATTCTCTATCTCGGCGCTACCCCTGACTCGAAGCCTACTGAGGAGGTGTCGTTCTCCGTTCTTTCGGCTGGAGCGGCAGCAGTTAACATGCAGGAGCAGAAGAATTATCGCGTCCTCGACGAGCCGCATTTTGTAGAGGTGTGGGAGCTCGCGCACGGGACGGAGACTCCAATGCCGAGCGTGGACTTCGCTACGCATGAGGTACTCGCGGTGTTTGATGGCGAGCGCACAAGCGGCGGCTACGAAGTAGCGGTCGAGCAGATTCTCGATGTGGGAACGGTTCGCGAGGTGAACATTGTTCGTACTGCTCCCGGCGCCTCCTGCATCACGACGCAAGCGCTTACGAGTCCGTTCCAGATGGTGGTAGTACCAAAGACCGATAACCGCATCGACCGGAAGGAGGTGAGCGCTACAGTCGCCTGCGAGTAAATCTCTTGGTAGGATGCGTCCTATGGATGCTCCCTCCTACTTCAAAGGTAAGAAGATAACCGTGATGGGTCTTGGGCTTCTTGGTCGTGGCGTGGGCGATATACGGTTTCTTGCAGAACAAGGAGCTGAACTCATCGTCACGGACCTCAAGAGCAAGGAAGAACTTGCCGAGTCGCTTGCGTCACTCGCGCAGTTTCCAGACATTCAGTACACGCTCGGGGAACACAAGATTGAGGATTTCCATAACCGCGACTTGATACTGAAGGCGCCGAAGACCCCGACTACTTCTATCTATATAGAGGAAGCAAAGAAGTGGGGAACGCCCGTCACAATGTCGACGGCGCTCTTCGCGCGGTTTGCTCGAGAGATGGGTGCGACCATCGTTGGCATTACCGGCACGCGCGGGAAGACGACTACCACCGAACTTATCGCACACATACTGAAGAAGGCCGGCAAGAAGATACTGCTCGGCGGAAACATCCGCGGTGTTTCAACGCTCGCACTTCTTCCCGAACTCACGCAAGACACCATTGCCGTACTTGAACTGGATTCCTGGCAGCTTCAGGGATTCAGAGAGGAAGAGATTTCTCCTGACGTGGCCGTGTTCACGACCTTTTATCCCGATCACATGGATTATTACGCCGGGAACATGGAAGCGTATCTTGAGGACAAGGCAGAAATCTTTGCGCATCAACGAGTGGGTGACACGCTGGTGCTCGGTGCACAGGCGGCGCGTGAAGTACTTGTTGAGTATCCTGCGCCTCCCGTGCGACCTGTCCTCACGAGCGTGAGTGATGTGCAGAATTGGGCGCTACGGATTCCTGGAGGTCACAACCTCGAGAACGCAGCCTGCGCTAAGGCGGCAGCACTTGCGCTTGGGATCAACGAGGAAATCATACGCGAGGCCGTTGAGTCCTTCCAGGGAGTTGCAGGAAGGCTTGAGCTCGTACGGGAAGTGAACAATGTCGCTATCTACAACGACACCACCGCTACCACTCCTGAAGCGACACTCGCCGCACTCCGTGCGGTCTCCTCGAAAGGGAAGCGTCCGATTCTCATCATGGGCGGCCACGACAAGGGGCTCGATATGCACGAGCTTCTTACAGAAGTTCCGCGGCTTGCCAAGCGCGTCATCCTGCTTACAGGAACGGGAACCGAGCGAATTCTTCCGTTTCTTGAGGATGCATCAGTGTATGACACGCTTAAACCTGCAATGGAGGAGGCGCTACGCTACGCCCTTCCGGGAGATGCCATTGTCTTTTCTCCGGGCTTTGCGTCGTTCGGTATGTTCGTGAACGAGTATGACCGAGGTGACCAGTTCAACGCACTCGTACAGGCACTATGAGCAAGGTGCATAAAGGACGTATTGGTGTGTTCGATTCCGGGTTTGGTGGCCTTTCTATACTCAAGGAAATAGTGAAGGAACTGCCGGACTATGACTACGTCTATCTCGGCGATACTGCACGTGCGCCGTACGGGACGCGTTCGCCAGAGGTTGTGCATAAGTTCACGGTGCAGGCGATTGATTTTTTGTTCGCACACGGCTGTGAACTGGTCGTCATTGCGTGCAACACTGCTTCTGCAGAAGCAGTGCGCAGAATACAACAGGACTACCTCACGCATTGGTACAAGAATCGCCGCGTGCTCGGCGTCGTGGTCCCCGCAGTCGAAGAGGCGGTTGCGAAGACGAAGACGAAGCGCATTGGCGTGCTCGCGACGCATGGCACGGTGCGTTCTGGGAAATTTACCAAGGAACTCAAGAAGCTCGACAAGCGCATTCGTGTATTTGAGGAATCAGCCCCACTTCTGGTGCCGTTAATCGAGGAGGGTGCACACCGTTCGAAAGCTGCAGGACTGCTGCTCAAGGAATATCTGGCACCGTTTAAGAAAGCCCGTATTGATACACTTATCCTCGGCTGCACGCACTATGCCCACATGGAGGCAGCTATACGTCGAGGTATGGGTAAAAGCGTGAATGTCATTTCAGAGGGTAGAGTAGTCGCTAAAAAACTTGCCGACTATTTGTCCCGCCACCCTGAACTCAACAAACGCCTCGCACGAACCAAGAAGATGATCTTCTACTCAACTGATCTTACTGACCGTTTCGAGACAATGGGGAGCCAGTTCTTTGGAAAACCCGTAAAACCCATAAAGGCGGTCCTCGAGTAGTATAGAGGTATGAAGAACATCTACATGGTGGGAATCGGGGGAATCGGGATGAGCGCACTGGCGCAGCTTCTTGCTGACCACGGAGACCACGTTTCAGGTTCTGACAGGGAATCGAGCCCCACGACCGAGCTCCTCGCCGCGAAGGGAATACAGGTCACCATTGGGCAGAAGCCGGAGAACGTGCCGGCGAACACCGAGCTCCTTATATATACGGAGGCTGCGTGGGACGACAATCCCGAACGGATTCGGGCACAGGAACTCGGGATTCCTGAACGCTCCTATTTCGAAGCGCTCGGGGATGTCTCAGAAGGGAAACGCACGATTGCGGTTGCTGGGACGCACGGGAAGACCACCACTACAAGCATGCTCGCGCGTATCCTACGAGATGCAGGTGCCGCCCCCTCTGCGGTTGTTGGCTCCATCGTGAAGGACTTCGGCTCCAACTATCTTGCGGGCACATCGGACTGGCTTATTGTTGAAGCCTGCGAATATAAGCGCGACTTCCTCACGCTTTCGCCTGAGATACTGGTCGTTACCAATATTGAGTACGACCACACCGACTACTACAAGGATCTTGGCGACGTACAGGGTGCCTTCCGCTCGCTCATGGAGAAATCAAAAGTGGTCGTTACTGACGCGACGCACCCAAACATAGCACCACTTCTGGCAGGGCTTCCGGCAACTGTTATCGACTATGTACGAGAGCCCTATTACGAAACCAAGCTTCCGGGAGAGTTTAATCTTATGAACGCTCGTGCTGCTGCGTCCGCCGCGAAGGCAGCACTGCCTGAGATACAGGAATCAGTCATTCATGAAAGCCTCGCTGCCTTCGAAGGTACGTGGCGCCGTTTCGAGTTTAAGGGAACCACGAAGAAGGGCGCAGACGTGTATGACGACTACGCACACCACCCGACAGCAGTTCGTAAGACACTGACTGAACTCAGGAAGCGTGCGAAGGGAAAAATCTATGTCGCTTTTCATCCGCATCTCTATAGCCGCACGAAGGACCTCATGACTGATTTCTCAACCGCCTTTAGTGACGCTGATCGAGTTATCATCGCGCCTATCTATGCAGCGCGTGAAGTGAGCGACGGCAGCATCACGAGCGCTTTGCTTGCGGAGCGAATAGAGAAGAATGGTACGGATGCGAAAGCGGGGGACTTTGTAGAGATTCGCCGCTACCTCGAGACGGAACCTACGAAGGGCGATATCATCATGACTATGGGAGCCGGAGACATTTATAAGGTAGCGGACCAACTGGTCGCCTGAGGTATGGGAACACTCTCCGTCGTTGCGACTCCAATAGGGAACCTGGGGGACATCACTCTCCGAGCTGTTGAGACCCTCAAGCAAGCAGACGTTATTGCCTGCGAGGATACGCGCGTGTCCGCCAAGCTTCTTGCTCGCTACGATATTAAGAAGCCGCTGCTTATTTTTCATGCACAGAGCGGACGCCCAGCAAGCGAGCGTATACTCGCGCAACTTGCGGAAGGGAAGCGTGTAGCTTTGGTAACTGATGCAGGCACTCCAGGGATATCAGATCCTGGGAACGAGCTTGTTGCCGAGGTGCGCCGTCGCCTTCCTGACGTTCGCATTGAAGCAGTTCCAGGCCCAGCTGCGGTCACTGCCGCCCTCTCGATCGCAGGCGTGAAGAGTCATGAATTTGTATTCCTTGGCTTCCTCCCACACAAGAAGGGACGGCGCACCCTCTTCCAGGAGATAGCGGAGACAGAGCGCGCGGTGGTTTTTTATGAATCCCCCCACCGCATCGAAAAAGCACTTACCTCGCTTGCTGAGGTACTGGCTGAAGACCGCACAGTAACGGTGGCCCGTGAACTTACGAAGATATACGAGTCCCTGATTCAGGGCACCGCTCGCGAAGTTTCTGAGCACTTCAAGGCGCATCCAGGGGAACAGCGAGGTGAGTTTGTGGTCATTGTGTCGCCCTGATAGACTGAACGGATGTCCCGCGCAGGTACCCTCATCCTTCTCGGTATTCTCATCATACTCACGCCGTTCGTAGGTATCCCGCTCTCCGTGCTTGCGTGGGTGCTGCCTGCTCTCGGCCTTATGGTCCTCCTCACTGGAGTATCCCTTCGCCGTCGCGTGCAGTCTGAAGAGCGTCCTGCAGAACCGCCCGCTGCTGCCCCTTCTTTTGACACTCATGAGCCGCCGCAGGCTTAGTAAGGGCACGCTCGCGGTTCTCGCGCTCGCCGTCATTCTTCCCGGAACCGCACTTGCGCTTCCATACGCTGTAAGCACCGTCTACGAGCGTGGTACCGACTACACTCTAGTCGCAAAGAAAGAAAAGAAGTCGGAGCCTGCGAAGCTCGACACCGTTGCCTATGATGCAAAGATGCGTTTCCTCGCGCACGATGTATCCACCACCACCTCTACCAGCACACCACCCTCGCTCTGGCCGGTGAAGGCAGCGTATCCACTTCCAGGCGCCATCTTCCCCTTCAAGCGTGTCGTCGCGTACTACGGCAACTTCTACTCAAAGGGCATGGGGATTCTTGGTGAGTTTGATAAAGACACGGTACTAGCGCGTCTAAAACAAGAGAAAGCAGCATGGGAAGCAGCGGACCCCACAACACCCGTGGTCATGGGCATCGATTACATAGCGGTCACCGCGCAGGGAAGCGCGCAGGCTGATGGTACCTACAAGCTTCGCATGCCGGACGAGCATATTCAGCGTGCTATCGACATGGCTAACGAAATCGACGGCATCGTCATTCTTGAGATTCAGGTAGGTCTCTCGACCTTTGAAAAGGAGATACCACTTCTTGAGAAGTACCTGTTGCTCCCGAACGTACACCTCGCGATTGATCCAGAGTTTTCCATGAAGAGTGGCGATGTACCCGGCGACGTCATTGGTACCGTCTCGTCAGCTGACATCAATTACGCGGCAACGTATCTACAGGGCTTGGTGCAAGCTAATAATCTGCCACCGAAAATTCTGGTCATCCACCGCTTCACCCAGAACATGGTGACGGGGTACAGGAACATCACCCCACTACCCGAAGTACAGATAGTCATGGTCATGGATGGTTGGGGCTTCGGAGCCAAGAAGATAAATACCTACAACACCGTCATCAATCCTGAGCCGGTGCAGTTCACGGGTTTTAAGATTTTCTACAAGAACGACATGAAGCCGCCCTCAACACGCCTTCTCACCCCGAGGGAAGTACTCGATCTGACGCCCTCTCCCTCGTTTATCCAGTATCAGTAGCCTCGGTGCGTATATAATGGGCAGATGGATAATCCCGATCGGGTAACGTACTTTGCCGCCACCGATACACGGGGCAAGCGCATTCCGTTCGGCATCAAGCAGAAGGACCGTGCCCGGCACATGTACGTGATTGGGAAGTCGGGAACCGGGAAGTCGACCATGCTTGAGAACATGGCGATTCAGGATATCCGCAACGGAGAGGGATTTGCGTACCTCGACCCGCATGGAGGCTCCGCTGAAAAGCTCCTCGACTACATCCCCCAGAACAGAGTTCGCGACGTTGTGTACTTCGCCCCGTATGAGACAGAACACCCGCTCTCTCTTAACGTTATTGAGGACGTTCCGTATGAGAAGCGACACCTTGTGCTCTCGAGTCTTATGTCAATTTTCCGCAGCATCTGGGCTGACGCCTGGAGTCCGCGGTTTGAGTACGTGCTCACCAACACGCTGCTTGCACTCCTTGAGCACCCGGAAGCAACACTGCTTTCGGTGACGCGTCTGTATGGCGACGATGCATACCGTAAGGAGATTGCCGATAACTTGCGCGATCCAGCCGCTAAGAAATTCTGGGTGGAGGAGTTCCCGACTGCAACCGACGCACCGTTTAAGGAAGCCATCTCGGCGCTCGTAGGGAAGATAGACCAGATTGCACTTGATCCTCTTATGCGCGACATCATCGGGCAGTCACGTTCCTCCTTTAACATGCGCCAGCTGATGGATGAGCGGAAGATTCTCCTCATCAGTCTTCCCAAGGGGTTGGTTGGCGAGACCAACATGCAGTTGATTGGCAGCATTCTTGCGACACGCATCTTTTTGGCCGCGATGAGCCGTGCAGACGTGCCTGCCGACCGAATGTCGCAGGTCCCACATTTCTATTTCTATGTAGATGAGTTTCAAAACTTTGCTAACAGTACCTTCTCAGAAATTCTTTCTGAGTCTCGCAAGTACAAGCTCGACCTCCTTATCTCGCACCAGTACATTGGGCAGATGGATGCAGGGGTGCGTGCAGCAGTCTTCGGTAACGTTGGCACGCTCGTGACGTTCCGTGTGGGGCCTTTTGACGCTGAAGTGCTTGAGCGCGTCTTTGCACCTGAGTTCACCAAAGAGAACCTCATGAACCTTGGGCGCGCACAAATCTACCTCTCGCTCATGATTGATAACGTAGGCTCGCGTCCTTTCTCGGCGCTTACCATAGCCGCCATTGAGCCACCGCCACGTTCCTGGAAGCAGGAGGTACGGCGTGCCTCTGAGGAGCAATTCTGCTCCAAGCATGAGCACAAGCGGGCTTCGTTCCCACTCCCTCCGCATGTTGCTGCGGCCGGAGACCTGAAGTCACTTGTCGGCGCTATGACCGAGATTGTGAAGCAGGATAAGGCCAAGGAGGTCTTCGAAAAGAAAGCAGAACTCAAAGAGACTCTAGAGAAAGTGCTTGGCGAGGAACTACCTGCGCCAGACCACACACTTCCCGAGCATGCGTCTCCAACTCTCCCAAAGCCTTTTGAGATTCCTGAAGAAGAACTACGTTCCGTTTTTAAGGAGGATGTATAACTACGCACTTATCGCTATTGCGCTCTGCAGCTTGTTGCCCCTAGCTGCGGACGCTGCGGTGCGCGTGAATGAGATTGCGTGGATGGGCACTGACCTCGGAGGCGCTAACTGCGAGTGGATTGAACTCTACAATTCCGACTCAGCTGTGGTTGACCTCTCGAACTGGAGCATTGTCATCACGAATGCTGGGAATGCAACGTCGAAGACGCTCGACCTCGGAGAGGACGTGAGTGTGAAGTACACCGGGATTGCTGGAAACGGCTTCTATGTTATTGCCCGAAGCACTGGTAGTTGTGCGTCCTTGGCGCCAGGACTCACCGCTGATTGGGTCGGAAGCTTTGGGAGCGGCATTTCGAATACGGGAGCCAAGATAGAGCTCTTCAATGGTACCGAGCTCGTTGATTCCGTAAGTTCACTTTCCGGATGGACCGTTGCGGGAGGGAAGGGCGGAAAGAATGATTCCGGCAAAGCAAAGGAGACGCCGCAGTATTCAGGAGGTGCGTGGATTACGGCGCAGCCGACACCGAGAAGCTTGAACGCGGTCGCGCCGGTTGAGACCATACCAGAGGAAGAGGAACCAGATCCGACCGCTCCAGTTGTTACAGTTGGAGGAACGACCCCCACCACTCCGGCGGCAAGTCCGCTCATAAAACTGTATCTCGACCCGGGACCGGACCGCATTGTTTCGGTAGGAGCCGACACTCCGTACACAGCCACGGTCTATGACGGGACCGGTAAGCTCAGACCTGACGCAGATATTTCCTGGAACTTTGGTGATGGGGGAAGGAAAAGTGGCCGATCCGTCACCTATGCCTACCGAGAGGCAGGGGAGTATCACATGACCGTTCGCGCTAAGACCAGGGACCGTTCAACTATCGCCATGCTTTCCATCGTTGCGTCGCCTGCTGAAGTTGCGATAGAAGAGGTCTCCGACCGCGGCATTGTGCTTGCCAACGGGAGCGACCGCATGCTCGATCTCTCGTTGTGGCGTCTCAAGGCGGGTAAGAATAAATTCGTTCTTCCTGAGGACACTGTCATCCCGCCCGGCGCCTCGATCCTCCTGCCTGCAGTGGTCACTGAATTGCCTACCTCGACACTACCGTCACTTCTTTTCCCTAACGGAACGCTCGCTGCAGCCTTCGTACCTTCAGAGGTGCAACCTATGGTGGCAGGGGCGAGTATAGAAAAGATACAGGAGGTCGTG
The DNA here is from genome assembly GCA_964548265.1 of uncultured Candidatus Saccharibacteria bacterium. Classification (GTDB taxonomy): domain Bacteria; phylum Patescibacteriota; class Minisyncoccia; order Phycocordibacterales; family Phycocordibacteraceae; genus C7867-001. The sequence goes on along the minus strand of CAZJPR010000013.1, from coordinate 3,438 downwards.
CCTGTCCCGAAAGCCTCGGTAATTGTTCCCTCGTATGCCGAAGACTCATACGCCCCCACCGTAGCAACACAGCTTGCCGCGGCGGGGGCGGCGTTGCCGCAGACGGGGAACGTATTCCTTAAGGGCGAGTACACACCGTCACTCTGGGGCATTGGGACGCTC
>CAZJPR010000013.1:0-3176 GCA_964548265.1 uncultured Candidatus Saccharibacteria bacterium | reverse complement strand
GAACGTATTCCTTAAGGGCGAGTACACACCGTCACTCTGGGGCATTGGGACGCTCTTCGAGGGTATCCTTGCTTCTGTTGCCTCATTCATCGTACGCTGAACCTATGTCTCTCATTCTTGTAACCGGTGGAGCGGGCTTTATCGGCTCGCACCTCTGCGAGCGCCTCAAAGGCGCCGGACACGAAGTGATTTCACTCGATAACTACTTCACGGGGTCTCGGGACAACCATGTACCGGGTGTCGAGTATAGAGAAGGGCACACCAAGGACATTGAGCGCCTTGTCCCAGAGTCTCCAGACTTGGTTTTTCATCTAGGTGAGTACTCTCGTACGGAGAAGTCGTTTGAGGACGTGGAGACCGTATGGGACCTTAATACCGCAGGGACATTCGCCGTGCTTGAGTTTGTGCGCAGACGCGGTGCAAAGATTGTGTACGCAGGTTCTTCAACCAAGTTTGCTGACGGCGGGCTTGGGCGCGATCAGAGTCCGTACGCGTGGAGTAAGGCCACCAACACTGAACTGGTGAAAAACTACGGTGAGTGGTTTGGCATCCCGTACGCCATTACCTATTTCTATAACGTCTACGGTCCTCGCGAGCGCGCGGGTGCATTCGGTACGGTCATTGAAATCTTTCGACAGAGCTACCTTACGGGTCGTCCGCTTGGCGTGGTTGCTCCAGGTACGCAGGTACGCAACTTTACACATGTTGACGACATTGTCGACGGCCTCATCCTCGTTGGAGAGAAGGGAGCAGGGGATGAGTTTGGGCTCGGCAACGATCGCACCTACAGCATCAAGGACGTTGCAGAGATGTTTGGTACTGAGGTGCTTATGCTTCCGGAGCGTCCAGGGAACCGTCAGACGTCAGAGGTGGATACTGTTCGCGCTCGCTCGCTTGGATGGGAGGCAAAGCGCTCTCTCGCTGACTATATAAAGGAATTCACCTCCTCAAGCCGCCCAATGGAAGTGAAGGGGAACCGGGTGCTCGTGTTCTCGACCACCTACGCGCCAATCGAGGGCCCAGCAGAATCTGCACTTCGTGAGCTTATGGCATCCATGCCAAACCTCTCCTTCGATATCATCACTACCCGTTACGCGAAGGAGGCACAGGCCAAGGAAGAAGTTGCGCCGAACGTCACCGTATACCGTGCAGGTACCGGCACGCTGTTTGATAAGTTCCTCCTGCCATTTCTCTCAGGGTATTACGTACGCATGCTCACGAAGGAGCACGACTACCTTTTTGCGTGGTCGGTGATGGCAAGCTATGGGGCCGCTGCCGCGCTTATACACCGTGGGAAGATGCCACTCCTTGTGACGCTCGCAGATCAGAAACTAACCTGGTATACAAAGCTCTTCCTTGGTCTTGTGATGCGCGGCGCTGACCAGGTGCACGCCTCAACTGCACTCCAGGGCAAGCACGTCTCCTCGCTTGAGAAGCGTATGACAGGAAAGCGTTCGATTGGTGCGGGCGATACGTTTGCCAACGCAATTCGTTTCGCCTACAACACGCTACTTCTCAAAAAGAAATGAAACGCGTTCTCATCTTTTCACTCAATTACTATCCTCGGTTTATCGGAGGAGCGGAGGTTGCTATCAAGGAAATCACTGACCGTATAGAAGACATTGAATTTCATATGGTGACGCTTCGTTTTGACGCCACTCTTCCGGAGGTGGAGAAGGTGGGGAACGTGCTCGTACACCGTATAGGGTTTACCACAAAGAACCCAACTATCAGCGACCTGAGACGGTTTCCACTCCACCTCAACAAACACTACTTCCAGATTGCCGCAGCGTTCAAGGCGTTGTCGCTTCATCGCTTCTATCACTATGACGGCACGTGGGCGATGATGGCGCACTCCTGTGGTATCCCGGCAGGTATCTTTAAGTTCTTCAATTCAAAGGTCCCGTATCTTCTTACGCTCCAAGAAGGTGACCCACCTGAGGCCATTGAACGCATGATGCGTCCTGTCTTCCCATTGTTCCGTCACGCTTTCAAGAGTGCCGACTATCTGCAGGCAATATCTAACTTCCTCCTTAGTTGGGGCATGCGGATGGGATTTGGGGGGGAGGGGTTGGTGATACCAAACGCAGTTGATACTCTGCACTTCGGAACAAGGCCCTCTGAGGATGCGGTTATGCGAGAGAAGGCGCGTATTGGCAAGAAATCGGGAGACGTGTTCCTCGTTACGACCTCGCGCCTTGTAGCAAAGAACGCAGTTGATACCGTCATTAAGGCACTGCCGTCTCTTCCAGAGAACGTTCATTTCGCTGTGTATGGCATAGGGCCTGATGAAAACGCCTTGAAGGTGCTCGCCAATCGCCTCAAGGTAGCGTCTCGCGTCCATTTCATGGGACAGATAAGCCACGCGGACATGCCTTCTGCACTTGCCGCCTGTGACATTTTTATACGACCTTCGCGCTCCGAAGGCATGGGTAACTCCTTCGTGGAGGCCATGGCCGCAGGACTCCCGGTTATCGCCACTCAAGAAGGGGGGATCGCGGACTTCCTCTTTGATGCGCAGCGTAACCCAGAGAAGGAGACGACCGGATGGGCAGTTGATGCCAACTCTTCCCAGCAGGTAGCGGCAGCGGTCAACGAGATTCTCAGCACTCCAGAACAGGTAGCAAAGGTAACCGCTACCGCTCGCAGGATGGCAGTTGAGAAATATGATTGGTCGCTCATTGCTCGCAACATGCAGGACCTCTTCCGCCGCATGCTCGCGATACACTAGAGGCATGAAGCTCGTCATCGCCACGCCGCTCTATCCTCCCGAGCCCGGCGGCCCCGCAACCTACTCCAAGCTTCTTGAAGAAGAACTTCCAAAGAACGGTATTGACGTTGAGGTAGTGAAGTTCTCTCTCGTCCGGCACCTTCCTAAACTTATTCGCCACATCGCCTACTATCGGCGCGTTCTTGCAGCCGCGAAGGATGCTGACGCGATACTTGCACTTGATCCAGTTTCTGTGGGTGTTCCAGCAATGCATGCTGCACGACGCGCGAAGAAACCATTCTTTGTGAAAGTAGTGGGGGATTATGCCTGGGAACAAGGACGACAGCGTGCGGGCGTGACTGCATCGCTTGATGAGTTTGTGCGCACGCGACAACCGTCTTCTTTTGTACGTTTTTTGCAGCGACAGCAGGCCAAGGTTGCGAGTGCTGCTACTCACGTCATCGTG
>CAZJPR010000012.1:0-13810 GCA_964548265.1 uncultured Candidatus Saccharibacteria bacterium | reverse complement strand
CAGCCCGCCCGACGGCTGGATGCCGGAAAATATCCGGGGGGTGAATTTGGTCTGGGCGGAGTTCATCATGCGGCTCCGGCTGGAAATCGTGTTCGGGCTGGCGTATCGCAAGGACAAGTGGCGAGTCAACCGGAGGCCCAAGGATTGGGACGTGACCACCAACGCCAATCCCGAAGAGATCCAGAAGGTCTTCCCCGACTCTTTCTACGAGAACGATTTTGGAACGGTGGGGGTAAAGGTTGAGACTGAGGACGAGAGCCTGAGGGTAATTGAAGTCACCCCCTACCGCACCGAAGCTGGGTACTCAGACAAGCGCCGCCCTGATTCAGTTTCGTTCGGCCAAAGCCTCGAGGAGGACCTTGCCCGTAGGGACTTCACGATTAATGCGATTGCTCTGGATGATTCTAAAGGACATATCGTTGATCCTTATAAAGGACAAAAGGACATTGAGGCAAAAGTGCTCAGGACGGTTGGGGACCCGGACCAGCGCTTCGAGGAAGATGGCCTACGCCTTATGCGCGCAATACGTTTTGTTGCAGAGCTTGGTCTTGCTCTAGATGCCGAAACTGCTGCGGCAATACAGCGTAAAAGCCAGAATCTAGGCCATATTTCTAAAGAACGCATTAGGGATGAGTTCGTTAAACTCTTGCTTTCGGACCAGCCGATGATGGGAATCGTCCTGTGCCAGAAACTTGGACTCCTTGAGTTCATCGCTCCTGAACTCCCTCTTGGCATTGGTATCGACCAGAACCAGGCCCATAGCTATGACGTCTTTGAGCATAATATACGGTCGCTCCAGCATGCTGCAGATAAAGGTTGGGACCTTGATTTGAGGCTCGCTGCACTGTTCCACGACATCGCTAAGCCCGAGACTCGTAGGCGCTCGGAGGAAAAGAACGATTGGACGTTCTACGGCCATGAGGTTGTGGGAGGTCGGATGACCAAAAAAGCCCTAGAGAACCTTAAGTTTTCACGTGAAACTATAGATAGGGTGAGCAAGCTTGTTCGCTGGCACATGTTCTTTTCCGACCCTGACCAGGTCACCATTTCGGCCGTTCGCCGGACTATACGAAACGTTGGGCAGGAGAACATAGAGGACCTGCTGAATCTTAGGGTCTGTGACCGTATAGGGACTGGGCGTCCCAAAGAGCAGCCGTTCCGTTTCCGTAAGTACAAGGCAATGGTGGAGGAGGCTCTTCGTGACCCTATTTCCGTAGGAATGCTAAAAACCGACGGGAACCGGATTATGAAGGAGTTCCACGTGGAACCAGGACCACGGATAGGCTGGGTACTGAGTGCCCTCCTTGAGGAAATCCTAGAGGATCCAAAGCTCAATACCGAGGAATACTTAGATAAGAAGACCAAGGCTTTTCTTCAACTATCGGAAAGGGAGCTCAAGGAACTTGGAGAGTCTGGACGCAAGAAACGGGAGGAAAAGGAGGAGGAAGAGCTGCAGAAAATCCTGAAGAAACACCACGTATCCTAGGGCTTTCACGTGGAACAGGGTATAGCAAGCAAAAAGCCGTCGAACCTTGTTGAAGACCAAAAAATGGGGCAGGGGCTTTGTTGTGCGGTCTTCAGGAGTGTAGGTTTCCCGACGGCTTATTGTTTTTCTGCTTTCACGTGGAACCTGTGCCGAGCAGTTTTGGAGGGATGCGCCCTCAACGTTGGCAGGCAGGTATAGCGCTAAGCTAGAAAGAAAGATCTTGAAAGAACTGAGGCCTATATAGAGGTTATGTCCTTTAAAGGACAGTGTAAAGGACAAGGCTGTGGATAGCGTCCTTTATGTCCTATAGTTCTATGGAAACAGGGCAGTGATCGGACCCTATGACATCAGCGTGTATTTTGGCTTTCTTCACCTTGGACGAAAGTTTCTTTGAGACGAAGATATAGTCGATACGCCAGCCTACATTTCGTTCCCTGGCCTGGGCAAAATGACTCCACCAAGTGTAGTGGCCGTTGCCCTCAGTAAAGAGTCGGAAGGTATCGACGAAGCCCTTACTTATGATGGCGTCTATGCCTGAGCGCTCCTCATCAGTAAAACCTTTTACCCCCACATTCTGCTTGGGGCGTGCAAGGTCGTCCTCTGTATGTGCTACGTTCAAATCCCCGCAGAAGACCACTGGCTTCTCCTCTTCGAGCCGCTTCATATATTCAAGGAAGGCTGGGTCCCATTTCTTATGCCTAAGAGGGATACGTGAGAGATCGTCCTTAGAGTTCGGGGTGTAGACGGAGACCACCCAAATGCTACCTGTATCGATAGCTACTACCCGCCCTTCTTTGTTGGGGTCGCCGTACGGGTCAGTATCCAGGCCGTATTTCTTACAAAGGTCAGCAGGGAGGCCGTTTACTACGTTTACAGGGGTGGCTTTGGTGAAGATTGCGGTCCCGCTGTAGCCTTTCTTTTCAGCTGAGTGCCAATACTCCTCGTATTCTGGGAGGTCTATCTCTGCCTGTCCTCGCTCTGCCTTTGTTTCCTGAAGGCAGAGGATGTCCGGCTTGTGCTTCTTAAGGAAGGGAAGGAAGAGCTCTTTGCGGTGGACGGCTCGAAGGCCGTTCACGTTCCAGGAGAAGATAGTCATTACTGCTAGAATACCAGGCAACATGCCGGAGACAGAAACGTTGGTGGGGGAGTTGAGCGAAAGGGCATATGTCGCGGTGCCATTCCCGCTTTCGCGTGAGGACTTTGATACTGCAGCCAACACATTCTTCGAATTCCTCACACTTCCTCAGGAGGCCAAGAACTCAGTGTTCTTTCTAAGAGACCAGAATGACCCGCAGGGAACGGAGGTCGGATATGTGCGACAAGTAGGTGCCAAGGATGAGGAGTATGGCTACAAGGATTTCAAGGAATACTTCCACTATCATCCAGATGCAGAAGCGCGCTTCGCCGACGTTGCAGCGAAGGAGCCAAAGCTACGGGCGTTTATGGATGCTGCGGGGAACATCTTTGGGCACGCTGAGGATGCGGTACAAAAACTCCTTACGGAACTTGATACAGAGTTCCCGGGACTCAAGGATTCCTTTGTTGTGCCAGGGTTGCCGCCCGCCCGTGCGCTCAGGTTCCTTAAATATGACGCAGCAGGGAAGGGGAAGTTCCTTGCTCGTGCTCACTATGACCGAGGTGGCTGCACTCTAGCACTTGCCGAGAGCGCTCCTGGGCTACGAATTGGCAAAGATGATGCTTCGCTTACGGAGGTGGTGCACAGGGACCGAACTGCGCTTTTCATGCCCGGCTTCCACTTCCCGGAGATGACCGGGGGTCGCATACCTGCAGCCTGGCACGATGTGGTGCAGGCGTCGGAGGACACAATTTCAGACGACACCGCACGCTGGGCGATTGTGTACTTCGCCAATGCGCACGGACGGAGGTTGCCGACGAGTGTGGAGGTACACGCGCCAAGGTAACAAATAGAAGGTCAGCATGGTCTATACTCATTTATATGTTTTCCCAAATGACTGATCGGATGCGCGGAGGCCTGGCTCTTTTTGGCGCCTCGGCAATTTATGCATCGTTTGGACCACTGATTCGCGTTCTGTCAGAGATGTTTGGCGATTACGCACAAGTTGCAGCGCGAATGGGCTTGGCGTTCATTTTCCTCCTTATTGCAGCGTTGCTCTTCAGCCGTATTAAACTTCTTTCGCGAACTCAAATTTTGTATGCCGTACTCCTCGGTGTGGCATCAACGGGGATTCTTGTTTTCTTTACAATGGCGGTCGTCGAGATAAAGATAGCAACCGCGGTCTTCCTTCTCTACGCAGGCAGCATGATTAGTTCGCTCATTTTCGGGACCATTTTCTTTAAAGAGAATCTAGGTGTTCAGAAGATAGTCGCGCTTCTTCTTGCGTTCGTTGGCCTATGGATGTTTGGTGATGTACTCATCGCACTTACGTTCGGAGTCGCTGCTGCGCTCCTCTCCGGTTTGTGTGAAGGTATTGGTAACGGGATTCGCAAAAGCCTTAAGGGAGCAGACCGAACAACCGTTCTTCTGTATCAATTCTTTGTGAACGCTATTCTTGCGTCGATGCTGGCTATATTTTTTACTGCGGAGCCTATTATTAAAGAAATCGGCACTGGTCCAATTATCGCGGTGATTGCGTTTGCAATCCTGCAGCTTATTTTGAACCACCTTCTACTTTTCGGGTTCCAACACTTCGACGTAAACATTGGGACGGTCATTCTCTCTCTCGAACTCTTTTTTGCGTCGGTTCTCGGGTTTCTTATCTTCGGGGAAGCACTTACGACGAACGAATTTCTGGGAGGCATCGCGATATTCGTCGCCTCGGTAGTGAGCGCATGGGAGTTTAAAAAAGCAGCTCCAATTCAGTAACTCGGTTTATCGATTTCGCCCGTGGAACTTCTTATGCACCTCTCGCAGGTGCGCGTCGGTAACGTGTGTGTAAATCTGCGTTGTGTTGATGCTCGCGTGCCCCAAGAGCGCCTGCACGCTCCTTATATCTGCGCCGTTAGAGAGTAAATCAGTTGCAAATGAATGTCGTAGCACGTGCGGCGTCACTTTCTTTGTGATGCCAGCTTTGGCTGCATACTTTTTCATAAGAAGCTGCACGCCTCGGGGAGTAAGTCTTGTTGGCTCTTTTTTCCCAATCGCACTGATGTTTACGAACAATGCCTCTTCCATATCCTTGCGACCCTTGAGATAGGCGCGTACCGCTTCCTTGGCTTCGGGGGAGAGGAACACCACGCGCACTTTGTCTCCCTTACCGCGAACCGAGAGTTCGTCACGGGTGAGATCGAGGTCGGAATCAAGTGCGCAGAGCTCAGACACACGAAGTCCGGTCGAGAAGAGCATCTCGAGAATGGCGCGGTCGCGCAATGCCTTCTCGTCGGTGCCCATGGTCGCCTTCATCAGGCGGTCGAGCTCAGCTGACGTAATGAGATCAAGGGACCTCTCCGGAAGTTTTGCGAGCTCGATTCTCTCGGGAGAAATGCATTCAATCTCGCGCTTACGCAGGAACTTAAGAAACGCACGAAGAGCGATGAGGTAGTAGTTCTGGGTTCTGCGTTTCATTGAGCCTGAAACCCCCGGTTGGCGGTTGAGCCACATGCGGAACTCTCGGATGTTGGACTCCGTAATGTCTTTCACATTCTTAATCCCCATCTGGGAGAAGTACCGAGTGAGGTAGTGGTCGTAGTTTTCGACCGTCTTCACGGCCCGACCACGCTCAATCTCTATATACTCGAGGAACTGGCGCTTCAAGCTCTCTGCATCCATGTTGAAAGTGTAGCACTTCGCACAATATTGACTGCAGTAATGGTGGAGTATACTAAGCGGATATGGAACTACTGATCACCTTTCTCATCCCTATTGCTCTTGTCGTGCTGGTCGCTGTTATTAAGCAGATAAACCAGTATGAGCGCGGCGTGCGTTTCACCACGGGTCGCTTCTCGGGGATCATGAATCCGGGATGGAACATCATCATCCCCGTCTTCCAGTCCTTTCAAAAGGTAGATATGCGCACCAAGGCAATCGACGTCCCTGATCAGAACGCCATCACCCGCGACAACGTCTCAGTGCAGGTGAATGCCGTTATCTATTACAAAGTGGCGGACGCACAGAAGGCCATCATTGAGGTGGAGGACTTCCGTTCCGCCATTTCCCAGTACGCGCAGACCACTATGAGGAACATTGTCGGTGAGGTAACACTTGATGAACTGCTCTCAGGCCGGGACAAGATTGCAGACCGCATCCGTGAGATTGTGGACCTCGAGACCGATGCCTGGGGCCTAAAGGTGCAGAACGTTGAATTGAAGGACGTCTCGCTCCCGGACAACATGCAGCGCACCATTGCCAAACAGGCGGAAGCCGAGCGTGAGAAGCGTGCCGTCATCATCAACTCTGAGGGAGAGCTTGCTGCAGCAGAGAACGTTTCCCGCGCCGCGGCCATGCTTTCTGCAGTCCCAGGCGCGCTTCACCTGCGCACCCTCCAGTCCATCAACGACATCTCTTCCGACCAGAGCAACACCATAGTCTTCACGGTGCCTATGGAGATTTTGAAGGCTCTCGAAGGCTTTAAGAAGCCATAATCATATGTCGAACAATCCTTTTGAGGGGGCGAACCTGGTCGACGAAACTATCCCTGTAGAGCGGGACGCGCGTCTCGAGCTTATGATGCGCAACCTGGAAGGCGCACTTACCGCCTACGAAGCTAAGGATCAAGCACAAATCCCACACCGCTCTGAATTAGAGAGTGTGTTCGCTCCCTTTCTTGAGATCGGGAAGCTTCCAGACCCCAAGAAGCTTGCGCGCCTCGAAGAGGTACGAAATGAGATACAGAGAGCAAAAAAGATCTTTGGGATTACCCAGGCCGAGCAGCACCTCCTTTTGTGGCTCAATAATCTTCTCGTTGAGATTGAGGCGCAGGCAAACGACCGGGAGGTGGCGTCGTGGAATACTGGAAAGGTAGCGTCAGCGCTTGAGCGTCTTGAGAAGATTGCGTTCGTGAACAAGTGGGCTGCGCACACCTCCTAGGAGGGCAGCGCCCCTAAATCGTACCAGGCCACACTTGCGCACTTTAGCAAGATGTGCTACAATCTCCCCCATCATGCTTACCAAGCGCGTAAAGGCTACGGCGGTTAAATCTGCCGCTCGGCACGACACGGACACCGGTTCTGCCGATGTTCAGGTTTCTATACTCTCTCGCCAGATTGACGAGTTGACCAAGCACCTCAAGAAGAACCAGAAGGATCTGCACTCCCGCCGGGGGCTCCTCCAGATGGTGGCCGATCGTCGTTCCCACCTTCGCTACCTCGAACGCACTGACAAGCGCCGCTATAACGCGCTTATCAAGAAGCTCGGGCTCAAGAAGTAACGCACCGACCGCCCGAGGGCGGTCGTTTCGTTTGGTAAGATGATGAAGGGGTTACTCCCTGCTTTTAATACTAGTTTTCTACCCATATATGCCGGTTATCAAACATCCGGCGCAGCGGGTTGGGGTTTTCATAGATACGCAGAACCTCTACCACAGCGCCAAACATCTGTATAAATCGCGTGTGAATTTTGCCAACGTCCTTGCTGAGGCCGTGGGCGGTCGTGTGCTCGTTCGTGCCGTTGCCTACGTTATCTCGACGGAGAGCGGGGATGAAACAGGCTTCTTCGATGCCCTCACAAAGATAGGCATCGAGACCAAGGTGAAGGGACTTCAGATTTTCTCTGACGGAGCCAAGAAGGCCGACTGGGACGTTGGGCTTGCCATTGACGCCGTGAAGATGGCGCCTAAGCTCGATACCGTCATCATTGCTTCGGGCGATGGTGACTTTGTTCCCCTCATTGAATACCTAGACATGAACGAGGGCTGTCAGGTGGAGGTTATTTCCTTTGGCCGCTCTTCCTCCGCAAAGCTTCGGGAGGCAGCGCACGCGTTTACCGATATGTGCGAGGATCCAAAGCGCTTCACCATCACTTCCCGAGGATAGGCGTGTACAATACGAAGTATCGTGGCAGATAACGGAAACGCTACACCCTGGAACCAGCGCGCCGCGCATGTGCGCACCTTTGCCAAAGATGTGGCGGCGTTTGGCGGCGAAAAGAAACCACAGGACATGGCGCCCTCTATTGCGCCTGCACCCACACCTCCTCCGGTCGTTGTGCCAGAACCAATTGCACCTAAGGCCGCACCAGAGCCCGTGGTGCGTCTTGGGCGGGAACCTATTCCTGTTGAATCTCCGTCTCCTGTTCCTGCCGTTCCGAAGCCGGTAGCACCGGTCGTTCCGGCGCCCCCACCTGAGACCAAAGAGGACATACTTGCACGCTTGCGCGAGAAGGCGGCACAAGCGAAGGTGCCGACGCCTCCCGCTACACCCGCTCCCATTCAAACTGGAGTGCCTATTCCTCTTACGAAGCCGCTAGTCTCTTCTAAAGCTGCGCCACTGCACACGTATAAGAGTGATTTTTCCGAGCACATCGATGCGAAGGACGCCTCGGTTTTTTCCGTGCTCGCTGCGGAAAAGGACGCACAGAAGCCAAAAGCACTTGAGGTACTTCCCGAACAGAAAAAGAGTCGCGCAACGTTCATTATCGGCGGTATGCTCATCCTTTTGGGTCTTGTCGGCGTGTACGCCGCGTATCAATGGTCCCAAGATCGCTCGATTATCCCCATGGATGACATGGTGCCGTCCTTAGTGTTTGCTGACGCGCGACGAGAAGTGACTGGCAAGGGCACTGACCTCATGCGCGCGCTTGGTGAGGTAGCAGGGAGCTCGATCCCGTCGGGCAATGTCGTGGTGACTTACATAACTACCGCAACCACCACTGCCGAAGGTGCTCCTTTCAAATTCCCAGCTCCGGGGGGTGCGCTTATACGTGCGCTCGGTATTCCTGCCCCGAGCATATTCCTCCGTAATATCCTTGATGAGAGTACCGTAGGCGTCATACACGCAGGCGACCAGACACGTCCGTTCTTTATATTCAGCGTGTCTTCCTACGAGCGCACGTTTGCGGGCATGCTCGATTGGGAGGACACCATGGAGCGCGACCTTTCGATCCTGTACCCGTCCTATCCAAAGGAGGCGACTGCCTCGACCTCTCCGCTACTCCAGCCACGTACGTTCTCCGACAGTGTGGCGGCAAGCCGCGACATACGAGTGCTTAAAGATGAACAAGGCAGGAGCATTCTCGTCTACGGCTACAACGATAAAGAGACGCTCATCGTCGCGCGAGACGAAACAGCGTTTGTGCAACTAGCCGAGCGCCTCACCGCTACCAAGGGAAAATGAATGTGGTACAGTGCCCGTCATGAACGATATAGCTATTTACAAAGATCGCCTCACTGAGGAGAAGACGCGCCTTGAGAGCGAGCTTGCTACGGTCGGGCGCCGCAATCTCTCGAACCCTGCTGATTGGGAGGCAGTGCCTCCTGAGACTGGAACGGAGCCAGACCCTAATGATGCTGCTGACCTCATTGAGGGGTATGAAGCAAATACCGCTATCCTTAAGGATCTTGAGATTCGCTACAACTTGGTACTCGCAGCGCTCGCTCGCATTGATGCAGGAACGTATGGCGTGTGCGAGACTGGTGGTGAGGAGATTGAGGAAGCGAGGTTAAACGCCGATGCCTCAGCTCGTACGTGTAAAGCACATATACAATAAACCTATGAAACTCTCAGTAAAAGAATGTCTCTCGTTCGGCTGGGCTACCTTCAAGGCTCGCCCGTGGATATTTGTGAAGGTTGCGTTCGTGCTTTCACTCGTAAGCGTTGTCGTTAACCTCGTGAACTGGCTCGTGCAGTCTGGTCAGACGCTCGCTGCAGACGATGCCGTACTCGCGCTTGTCCTCGGTTTGGTGGGTATTGTCGTATCGCTTGGCTCCATCTATTTGGGCATCGTGCTTGATAACATGGGCGTCACCAAATTCTACCTGAACGCCCACGACAACGTAGCGGGAGCTCGCCTCCGTGATCTCTGGACTCCGCAGCCGTTTGTGAAGTATCTTCTCACCAGTTTGCTGGTCGGGCTTGCGACACTTGTCGGCCTCATCCTTCTTATTGTTCCGGGCGTTATTGTTGCGCTTGCGTTTGGCATGTCCCTCTTCCTTGTGATGGACCGTGGACTTGGAGTCACTGAATCTATGAAAGAAAGTGCGCGCATCACTCGCGGCAATCGTCTTAAGCTCCTACTCCTCGGGCTTGCACTGCTTGGTATTAACTTGATCGGGCTCCTCCTTCTGGTTGTGGGATTGATTGTCAGTCTTCCAGTTTCGTATCTTGCAAGTGTGCACGCGTACCGCACCCTCTCCAAGGCTTAAGTTCTCCCCATAAGAATAGCGCGGACATTTTATTTGTCCGCGCTATTCTTATGGGCGATTGTACAGACCAGGGGGGTGAATCCTTTTTGAAAATAAGTTTCGAATCCTGAGCGGCGAGCGCTCTGGAGAAAGGAGCTAACTATTTCGCAAACGGATTCTTTGCGCCGCGTACTTCAAAGTGGAGGTGGTAGCCAGTTGCTTTACCGGTGATGCCCACGTAGCCGATGACGTCGCCCTTCTCAACTGCGCCACCCGAGACGGCAAGCTTACTCATGTGTGCGTACAACGTCTGTGTGCCGTTATCGTGACTAATAACGATGTAGTTACCATAGCCGCCGTTGTAGCCACCGCCACCCTTCGCGACAATAACCGTACCTGCAGCTGCAGCATAAATAGGAGTGCCGTTAGGTGCGCCAATGTCGACACCGTTGTAGCCGTGAAGTCCTTGTGTAAGGCGCCCGCCTGGAACTGGGTTTCCGAAGTAACCGGAGATTGAAGGAAGCGCGCGCGACGCGGTTGAGCCAGAGGACTTTGTACCCGAGGAGCTGGACTTTGCGACTACCTCGCCGCCCGGGATAATAATCTTCTTGCCCTTCACGAGGTCAGCGCTCGACTCAAGGCCGTTGTAGAGCGCAATCTCGTCAGCGTCAGCGCTGTACTTCTTTGCGATGCCACCAATCGTGTCTCCTGATGCCACGGTGTACTGCACGCCAGAGACTGGGAGGATGAGGAGCTCCATTCCTGGAGAAATAAGCTTGGCGCTCTTGAGGTCGTTGGCCCAAAGGATGGTGTTCATCGAGACGCCGAACATGGTAGCAATCTCAGAGAGGGAATCGCCCTCGCGCACGGTGTATACAGAAATCTGGCCGTTAGAGCTGCTGCTCTCCCTATAGGGGAGGGTTCCTTCAGGGCCGGAGTTGGCGATAAGAGCCGAACCCTCGCTCATGGCGATAGCAAACCCACCCTTGGAAGGGTTAGGATCTGAGTTTGTTGCCGCCTTAAGGAGGGGGAGGGTCTCGTCGTGGAGGATTGGAGACTCGTTTCCTCCAGTCGCAGCACCCACGTCCATAAATGGCCAGAAAGCACCTGCCTTGGTAGGGAAGGTGGCAACAAGCAGGGAGACCGTGGTTACGGCCGCAAATCCGGTTAGCGCCCAAAGAACACGAGGAACCTGATTAGCCCTGGGAGAGTCTTTTTGGTGTGATTTGAATGAAATCAGAGGGTGGTAGGGAGTGGTCTGGCGCTTCAGATATATACAAAAATGGCTTACCTACGCCATTTCTTTCAAGCTTCCGTATCTGCCGATTGAGCGAGTATACCCTTTGAGCCAGGGGGGTCAATGACCCCTACATGAAGATGTGGACAGTGTGAAATAGCCTTATTCTAGGCCGTTTTATCATTCTGGATTCTCTTCTTCGCTCGAATATTCAGTTACTAGGCCCTTGCTGATTTCTACTTCCTCGCATTCTTCACCTACGTATCGCATGCAGAGGCCGGAGCCTCCTCCTTCAGTGTAGAGGCCTACAACATTGAACGTTCCTACCGTTTTCGCGCTTCCGTATTTCTTGGTGCTGGAGTTTACAACGTAGGTCCCTGCAAACTGAGAGGTCCCACTAATTTCCCACTTATAGGTATCCACAGAGCAGGTGCACTCGGTAGTGCCAGTTACCTCACCCCCAAACCCCGTAGATCCCTCCCCTTCACCCTCTCCTTGCCCACCCCTCCCACCAAGGGAATTTCCGCCCCCACCGAACGATGGCATACCGTTATCAAAGGCAATGCCGATGTCCTGGAGCATAAATCCGTCATACATGTTGCTGCCGAGCGCGCTCCCGATAATAAGCCCAAGTCCTGGATCTCCGAGCAAGGAGCCGACCATCACGCCAAGCGTGGTGCCGACGACCATGTTATCCGGGTCCCCGACTACGTCGCTCGTGCTGTTGTCTGGGAGGTGGGCCCCGCCCCTGAAGACGAAATGTGTGTTCCCTACCCAGAGCTCAAGGGTCTCAGGGTTGAATCGGATGAAGTCCTCATCATCGCCGTTGGGCCTCCCGTTAACCCAAGGATCGGAAGATTGATACGTCCACCCACCTCCCGAAGAAGCGCCTGGACCAGTGGTACCAGGTACTGGCGTATAGGGGACTCCCACCGTGCCCCCGCTGCCGCCTGTTCCTCCTGTGCCTCCCGAGCTTCCCGAACCTCCTCTATATTTTGCATAGAGATCCGCAAGGAAATCGAGCGAGAGAAATGACGTTCTCTGTGTCGTTGGCTGTACAGTCTGGGGCTTTGTGGTGGGCACTTCTGCAGGGTTGAAGATTGTCGGGGGCACGTATTCCTCTTCCTCTGGGGTCTGTCTGGGCGTAAGCCAGTCTGGGATGTCACGATTTCCGGCTTCCGGAAAGAAGGCGTACTCTCCCTGGTCTCCTGATTGTCCGAAGAAGGCTAAATAGAGGCCGGCAATGATAAGGAGCAGAACAATGATTCCAGCAATGATAAGAAGGACGCGTTTCATGGATAAATCGTAGCATGCTCGTCTGCTATAGTGCGCAAGTGACGTACCTCAATGGATTGAATGAACGGCAAAAAGAGGCGGTGCTTGCAACAGAAGGCCCGGTCTCAGTCCTCGCAGGAGCTGGTTCTGGAAAAACGAAGGTCCTCACTACCCGCATCTATCACTTGATTCGTGAAGGTATTGCGCCGGAGAAGATACTGGCCGTCACCTTCACCAATAAGGCTGCACGAGAGATGCGTGAGCGTCTTTCGAAGAGCCTGGGACAGGAACTGACTGCCTGGAAACGCGGAAGTCTTCCGTTCGTGGCGACCTTCCATGGTCTGGGGCGTGAGTTGCTTGAATCCTATGGGCGCGCTATTGGAGTGGCTCGGCACTTCACCATCTTTGATCGCGATGATTCCATTCGTGCGATTAAGACCGCACTCAAGTCGCTCGACATGGACCCGAAGGAATACGAGCCGCGCGCTATCCTTGGTCGCATCTCGCGCGCGAAGGGCGAGGGACTGAATGCACAAACGTTCTCTGAACGCTTTCGTAGTGAAGGTTTCCGCTCGCGCGTCGCGTCAGACGTCTGGAAGAACTACGAGGAGACACTCAAGGAATCGAACGCGCTTGATTTCGATGATCTCATCTCGCTTCCGGTAAAACTTCTCGCGGAACATGAGGAGGTGCGAAAGCTTGTGCAAGACCGCTTCCACTACATACACATCGATGAGTACCAGGACACCAACGAGTTGCAAGGGAAACTTGCCACGTTACTTGCGGGAGATCGGAGGAATCTTTTTGTCGTTGGCGACATTGACCAAACCATCTACACCTGGCGCGGCGCTACGATTGAAAACCTCCTTGAGTTCGATCGACGATATCCGGACGCGAAGACTATTGTGCTTGAGCACAACTATCGTTCGTCAAAAAATATAGTTGACGCCGCTAACCGTGTCATTGAGAAAAACAAGAATCGAAAAGAGAAGAAATCAGTAACGGACAATCTTTCAGGCGAACCTATTCGTGTGCATGCGGCAGACACTGCAGAAGGAGAAGCGCGCTTCATTGCTGAAGAAGCACGGCGTCTAGTGGGGAGGGGAACAAACCCAGAAGATATTGCGGTGCTCTACCGCACCAACTTCCAATCCCGTGCGCTTGAAGAAGCATTTCTCGCTGCGAATGTTCCGTACAAACTTCTTGGTACGCAGTTCTTTGAACGCAAAGAAGTAAAAGATGCAATCGCTTGGGTAAAGCTTGCGCTTGATCCGTCGCGTGAAGCTGATCGCATTCGTGCAGTGCAAGCGCCTCCGCGTGGTATTGGAAAGACGACACTTGGAAAACTTACGGCAGGGAAGCGCGAAGAACTTCGAGCAGGGGAGCGTGCGAAAGTTGAAGCGTTCGAAGCTGTGCTCGCGAAGCTTGGTATGGCCGCTGATACCGATACGCCATCTGAATTCGTGCGCCGTGTAATTGAAGAGAGCGGCATGGACGCAGCTCTTTCGAAGGGAGCTGAGGATGATGTCGAGCGTCTTGAGAACGTAAAGGAACTCG
>CAZJPR010000011.1:0-16514 GCA_964548265.1 uncultured Candidatus Saccharibacteria bacterium | reverse complement strand
CTTAGAAAAACAGAACACGATACAGAAGATTTTGATTCTATTTTAGAACGAAACTATATGCTTGAACTTGAGCATATAGCGGGTGTGAAAACTTGGACAAAAAGGCACGGCATAAAAATACCTTATACATTCCTTGGAATCGATAAAAACTATCTCCCTGACTTCCTGGTGACTTATCAGGATGGCTCGCAAGAAATTCACGAGACCAAGGGCGCGGGATTTCTAGCTTGGATTACCACTCATGCGAAGAGAAATGCTGGAGACATGTGGTGTAAGAAAAAAGGCATGAAGTATATTTTCATTGAAAACAGCAAGGGGGCAATGTTTGCAACCAATAATCATTTAGACAACGTCACTGGTGAAGTGAAGAAATATAACAACGCACTAGATCTGATGAAAGACAGCTAGCCATGAACGAACGCAATCGGAAGTTGAATAAAACCGACTACATACTTAGTAGGGAGTGTCCAAAGAACGTGTGGATAAAGTGGAATCTGCCGGAAATGTACGGACAGCATGAGGTGTCAGAGTTTGAGCAATCCCTCGCGGTACTCGGCAATGAAGTCGAAGAGCTCGCACGAGGAATGTTCCCTGACGGATATCTTGTAGAGCGACGAAGCGAAGGTGCTCAGGCGTTAACGCAAAAACTTGTTGCGGAGCAAACGCCCATAATTTTCCAAGCCGTATTTGCCACTGATAAGTTTCTTGCCGCTACCGACGTACTGAAGTGGAATGCCTCAGCGGGCGCGTACGACCTCTACGAAATTAAAATGTCTTCGACTGAGGACGAAGACGAGGACGGTAAGAAAAAAGTCGACCGAAAGAAAGAAACACAGTTTGAATATGACCTTACGTTCCAACACAACGTGCTTACGTTGTGTGGAATGAAGATACACAAAAAATATCTCGTGCGACTAAACAAAGAATACGTGCGCCAAGGTGAGCTCGACTTCTCACAACTTTTTATTCTTGAAGATAAGACGGAAATAATCGACCTTCTTGCCGAACAAGCACTCGCGGAGATGAATAGTACGTATGAATACCTCACGCAAGCCAAAGAGCCTGAGGGGTATTGTCCGTGCTACCACAAAGGGCGTTCGGCGCACTGCACGACTTTTTCTCATACCAACCCTCATGTGCCCGCGTATAGCGTCCATGACCTCTATAAAATAGGGAACAGCAAGGCATTACTTATTGAACTTCTGAGCGAAGGCGTCTTGCACATCGCTGATGTCCCACTCGACGAACGCTTAGACCCAAAGAAACCTGCCAAAGGGAAGAAGCCGAGCCCGCCGCGCAAGCGTAATCAGGTACTCGTGCATAAGACGCAAAAACCGATTATTGATCTTGAATCAATAGAGCGTGAACTTAATTCGCTTTCATATCCACTCTATTTCTTGGACTACGAAACGTCACCCGCACCCGTCCCGCCCTATAGCGGCTACCGACCATACCAACAAATCGTTTTTCAATACTCATTACATGTAGTACGTAGTCCTGACGCAGAGCCAGAGCATTACGAAAAATTAATTCTGGACGGCGACCCTGCACCACAGATTGCGGCAAGCCTAAAGGAACATATCGGTTCAGTTGGTTCAGTGATTGTGTGGTTCAAGACTTTTGAAAATACGCGTAATCGAGAGCTGGCAAGCATCGTGCCCGAGTATGCAGATTTCTTTCACGACCTAGTAGCCCGCACGTATGACTTGATGGATATTGTCCACCAACAGCACTACGTTCATCCCGATTTTCACGGCAGAGCGTCAATCAAGAAAGTATTACCTGTACTTGTACCGCATATGTCGTATGGAGACCTCGTAATACAGAATGGTACTGGAGCAATCGAGGCGTATCGTAAGGTAACGAAAGGTGAGGTGAGTGGTGCCGAGCTTGAAAAGCTCAAAGAAGATATGCGTATTTACTGTGGTCAAGATACGTTAGCAATGGTTCGTCTTTGGCAGGTGTTTAGGAAGTTGATTGTAAAATAAGCCTATGGACTCTGAAATTGCACGACTGATGGCAGATTACCTGATTGACGAAGATGTCGCTGAGAAGGCGCAGGAATTGATTGATGACGGACTAGAAGAGGACGAGGCGGTTGAAATTGCAGAAGAGTTGTAGAATATAGCCATGTCCAAGATAATCGTCGTCGCTACCATCATCGCGTTTTGGTTGTTCCTCGGATACGAGGTTTCAAAGGATTTATTTTTCTCAACAAGTTCAAGTGATAGCGGCTATGTAGACCCATTTGCCTCAGAAGATTGCACGATAGCGGGCATCAACGCCCATGGCGATTTTGTAACGTATGCCTCCAAATACGACCCTGACACAGGAGAGACACTAACCGAAGCATCTTCAGAAGATATTGTTGCCGCAATTCATACGGCGGAGCAGTATCCAAATATCAAAGGCATCATGCTTGATATTGATTCGTATGGAGGAAGCCCTGTTGCCGCAGAAGAAATAGCTGATGCTCTCAAAGATGCTCAGAAGCCTACCGTTGCACTTATCCGTGGCTCAGGAAC
The DNA here is from genome assembly GCA_964548265.1 of uncultured Candidatus Saccharibacteria bacterium. GTDB lineage: Bacteria > Patescibacteriota > Minisyncoccia > Phycocordibacterales > Phycocordibacteraceae > C7867-001. The sequence goes on along the minus strand of CAZJPR010000011.1, from coordinate 13,989 downwards.
TTCTGCTGCGTACTGGGCGGCGACTGGAGCGGATAGAATCATTGCCTCTGCTCTCTCTGACGTGGGAAGCATTGGTGTTACTTATTCCTACACTGACGCCTCAAAATTCAACGAAAGAGAGGGTTACACTTTCAATCAACTCTCAACAGGACTCTACAAGGACTACGGAAATATCGACAAGCCCCTTACTGAGGCGGAACGGTCACTCATAATGCGAGATCTAAAAATAACGAAAGATAAGTTCGTCCAAGCGGTTGCAACTAACCGGAATATGAGTGTTGCTGAGGTAGAGGCATTTGCCGACGGATCTACTGTGCTCGGTGAGACTGCACTTGAGAAAAAACTAATCGATCAAATCGGAACGTACAACGACGCTAAAGCGTATCTTGAGGAGCAAACGGGTGTTCCGTCCGAAGTGTGTTGGTAAACGCGGATGATGAACCCCATCCATCACATCTGGTTCGACTTCAGCGACACCATCGTCGCCTTCGACGAGGGCCTCCATGAGGAGCTGGTCTACGAGTCCTACTCGGAGATTACTGGCAAGCCCATAACTCCTGAACTCAAGGAAGAGTTCGGGAAGCTCTTCAAGGAACACGGAAGCTATACCAAGAGCTTTGTCGCACTCGGCAAAGCTCCTGACTTCTGGTCCGACCGCATTACCTCGGTAGACCCAAAGGTATTTCTTAAGTTAAAAGACCCAGAATCTCCAGAAATTCTCCAAGAGCTAAGGAAACTTGTTGCTATATCCTTGTGGTCAAACGTACACGCCAAGAAGATGCTGCCAGCGCTTGGAGTAGATACTGACTGGTTCACGAACATTCTTGGACCTGACGAAGTAAAGAAGCCCAAGCCTGCGCTCGACGGCTTCCACCTCCTTATCGAGCGTTCCGCTATCCCTCCTGAACAGATTCTCTTCGTGGGGGACAGTCTCGTGAAGGAGATACGTCCAGCCAAGTCGCTTGGCATACAGACCGGGCTCATATGGAGCGAGTCCCCGGAGGCTGACTATTCCTTTAAGAACTTCGGGGAGATTCTAGAGGTGATAAAAGGGAAGCTGTAACTCTCCTCAAAGTAGAAAGGTTATAAGGGGCATGTCACAGAACCCACTTCTAAACGCTGTCGCTGCGCTCGCGTATATTCTGGGCGTTGCCTGCCTTATGTTCGTCGCCTCCATATACCTGCCGGAGCAGGATGGATTCCCGATACTAGGCATGACCCTCTTCCTCTCACTCTTTGTCTTCTCTGCAGCGGCTATGGGCTTTATCTTCCTATCCAAACCCATGACCCTGTACCTCGATGGTCAGAAGAAAGAGGGCATTAAGCTCTTTCTTGAGACTCTGGGAGCCTTTGCTGGCCTCACCCTTATCTTCGCGCTCATCTCTTCGGTGTACCTCTTCTAGCGGTGCTAACATAGGGCGATGGAAGACCGTCTCGCTAAGCTCGAAGAGGACGTGCGCACCATCAAGGAGCGCAACCTCAGAGTCGAAGGCAGCAAAGCCTGGGAGACCAGCGCTACGCGCGTGCTGTCCTTGGTTGTCATCACCTACGTCATTGCAGCCGTAGCTCTCTACGCGATAGGGAACGACAATCCATTGCGCAATGCGCTTATACCTGCGGTTGGGTTCTTCCTCTCGACGCAGTCACTGCCGTTCCTACGACGTGCCTGGATCAAGCAGTACGAAAAGACGCATGGCTAAAGGCATCGCGGTTGATATCGATAACGTCCTCTCGGACACCAACCTTTACTGGGCACAAACCCTCCACAAACTCTTTGGCGGCCCTGAAGGGAAGACGCCAGAGGAGCTAGCCCAGGAATACGTGCTCGCCCAGCATATTCCACACTTCCAGACTCCGGAAGCGAAGGAGTGGATGGATCAGTTCAGACATTCAGGTGAAGGACACTATGAGTTGCCTCTCATTGAGAACGCTAACCACATGGTGAACAAATTGCTGGAGATAGTGCCCATCACTGCCTACGTCACCGCGCGTTGGGAAGTGGTGCGAGATACAACCGAAGCATGGCTCTGGAAGCATGATTTCCCAATGGCACCGGTGTACATGCGACCCATGGATACGACGGACCTGCATGCGTTTGAATGGAAGGCTCGGTTTCTCGCAAGTAAGTGGCCTGAGATGGTCGGCATCATCGACGACGATCCAAGTCTCATCAAGTTCTTGCCTGACGACTACCAGGGCACCATCTTTCTGTACAAGAATACGGAACACAAAGAAGTCTCGTTTCCGGTAATACAGTGCAAGGGATGGAACGAAGTGCTAGAGGAAGTAACCAAGCACTACGGGACTACGTAATACACGCATCCTTCATGCGTCTTCTGTCTATATACACACCATGACTACCACTTTCTTCATGAAGACAGGGACAGCTCTCGGGCTTTCCTTCGCGCTTCTCGCAGGCTTCGTGCCTGCGCTCCCAGCAGCTGCAGCCTATGATGAGCCACCGGTAGGCTATTACTCGGCAACTGACAGTAGCAGCCGCTATTCTTCTCGCCGCACTGGCTATTCAAGCTCTATTCAGAAGAAGGTGAACAAGCTTGATAACGATGAGGTAGAGGATCTTCCGATCCCTATCCTTATCGGTGTGGGGCTCAAAAACATTTGGCCTAACTTCGGGGATCCTCGCGATGGTGGAGCGCGCACTCATGAAGGAGAGGACATCATGGCTCCACGGGGCGCTATCGTCTCCTCACCAACTGAAGCTGTGGTGGTGCGCACTGGGGAGGGTTCAAGCTCAGGCATTTTCGTTACCACAGCAAACCCGGGAGGCGAGACGATGAACTTCTATCACCTCGACAGCATCGCTGACGGCATTAAGGCAGGAACGGAGGTAAAGGTTGGAGATATTCTTGGTTACGTAGGCAACACCGGCAACGCTGCAGGAGGAGCGCCGCATCTGCATTTCGAGATTCGCAAGAATCGCAAAGCACTCGATCCGTTCCCACGCCTCACCAAAGAATTCTCGAATGAAGTGCGTCTACGCGTGCTCACTGATCTTTTGAAGGAACTGCAGGCAGAACTCGCCAAAAAGAAGCGCTAACCTCATCAAACCTTCATGAACAATAGGGCACAGTTCACTAGTCCTCTCGAGGGCGCTTCTCATGGATGACTTTCTCAAGATGGACGTGTTCTTCGCGGTTACAACCGTTGCAGTACTAGTGCTAACCGTACTCGTCGGCTTTGTACTCGTACGACTGCTCAAGATTCTTAAGTCACTCGAGCGCATAGTCGCGCTTGCGGAACAGGAGACGGAGCTTGTACGCGAAGACCTCTCACATTTGAGAGAGAAAATATCCAAGGAGGGACTGAAGCTGAGACACATTGTCGGGTTTCTAGGGGGCCTCGGAAAGAAGAGCAAATCTAAATCATGACTAGCTAACTACACACGCATGGCGACACGAAAGAAAAATAATGGAGGGAAGGTGGCGGCAGGCATCGGCGCAGCAGCACTGGCAGCTGCCGCAGCAGGAGCTGGCTATTATTTCTATGCAAGCGAGGATGCCAAGAAGCACCGCCAAGCGGCAAGCACGTGGGCCAAGGGCCTTAAGCGTGAAGCAGTGAAGCGCGCTAAGAGCCTTAAGAAAATTGATGCGAGGGCCATAGCGCGCGCAGTAGACGAAGCAGCTGAAATCTATGAAGGGGTACGTGGAGTATCCGCAGCAGACCTCAGGGCCGCAACCAAGGAGCTCAAGTCTAACTGGAAGAAGATGCACGCAGAGCTACAGCCTAAGAAGGCGGCTCCCAAGAAGCGTGCAGCCACCACTAAGAAGAAATCCACCACTACGAGTAGGAAGCGTCGCGCGTAAGACGCATACTTAGTCTATGAACACCACAAACACAATACTGATTATTATCCTTGTGCTCTTGGTCGGCTTTGGTGTCTGGTACTTCACCAGCAACCAGAACGTTCAAGCACCAACTGAGGACAACAACGCTATTGAAGTGAACCTCGGGGGAAGCGATTCTCCGGAAGGAGAACCAACTCCTAACTAAGGAGAAACAAAAAGCCGCGGGGAAGCCCCAGCGGCTTTTTGCGTGATAGCATCTCCGCATGCCTACAGAAGGACACAAAGCTCCCAGTTTCTCACTTCCCGACCAAGACGGTGTCACTCGTTCGTTGTCTGACTACAAAGGGAAGCGTCTCGTACTCTATTTCTATCCCAAGGACGATACTCCGGGTTGCACGATAGAGGCGCAGGTTCTAGGAGATTCCATCAAAAAGTTTAAGAAGCTCGATACTGAGGTCATTGGGGTCTCAGCAGACAGTGTGAAGAGTCACAAGAAGTTCTGTGACAAGTTCTCGATTCCATTTCCCCTGCTTTCAGACGAAGGGAAGATAATGCTGAACGCCTACGGGGTGTGGGGCGAGAAGCAGATGATGGGAAGGAAGTATATGGGCATCAAGCGGACCACCTTTGTTGTGGGTTCGGACGGAAAGATTCTCAAGATCTTTGAGAACGTAAAACCCCCTAAACACGCAGAGGAATTGCTCGAATACTTGTCCACAGGCTTTTGACAATTTCCTGGGTGTGCTATAGTGGCTCATGGAACGGGTCTTGTATACCTTCGACGACGTGCTCATCGCTCCGGCGAGAAGCGCTATTGAGCCTTCCGCGGCCGTCGTCGGCTCTGCCGCTTGTCGCGGCCTTTTTCTTAGAGTGCCAGTGCTCTCCGCTGCCATGGACCGCGTCACTGACGCGAGGATGGCCATTGCGGTAGCTAAAGCCGGTGCGCTCGGTGTGCTCCACCGCAACTGCACTAAGGAGGAGCAGGCAAAGATGGTGGCGCAGGTTAAGAAAGCCGGTGTGCTAGTTGCTGCAGCCTGCGGACCCTTTGATATGGAGCGCGCAATTCTGCTTACAAAGAACGGAGCAGACGTCATCATCATCGACTGCGCCCACGGCCACAACATGAAAGTGCTGAAATCCGCGAAGGCCATCAAAGCAAAACTCCCTAAGAAGGTGAAGATGATTGTGGGCAATATCGCAACTGCAGAGGCCGCTGCTGACATCATTAAGATGAATTTCGCTGATGGTCTTAAGGTAGGTGTTGGTCCTGGCTCTATCTGCACCACGCGCCTCGTCTCGGGGGTTGGTATGCCGCAGTTGACCGCAGTCATGGACGTCGTGAAGGTGGCGAAGAAGGCAGGCATCCCAGTTATTGCCGACGGGGGCATGAAAACCACCGGTGACATTGCCAAAGCACTTGCTGCCGGAGCGTCTGCAGTTATGACCGGCAACCTCTTTGCCGGAACCATTGAGACTCCTGGGCGTATTGTCACAAAGAACGGTAAGAAGTTTAAGGAATACCGCGGTATGGGCTCGAAGCCGGTGATTGGTGGCGACTCAGGAAGTCAGCGCTATCTCACCAAGGGACGCAAGGCAGTGCCGGAAGGTGTGGTGGGTCTTGTGCCACTCAAGGGAACTGCGGAAGATGTGGTCGCAGAAATTTCCTCAGGCGTTCAGGTTGCGATGGGCTACGTGGGCGCTAAGGACATTCCTGAATTCCAGAAGAAGGCCAAGTTCATTCGCGTGACACTCGCTTCAACAGTCGAGGGAAGGCCGCACTCACTTTCAGAGGTGATTGACTAGCTACTTTCCTTCCGAAGCGTGAGCGCTTCTGTGGTTTATGGTGGTTGCCATATCGATTGCCACCCCATGCTCCACCTTGCCGTAGTAGAACAAAAAGGCGGCAACATTGAGTGACCAAGCGCCTTTTCGCCGTGGAAGGAGAAGCCCTATATCGTGCTCGCTGAGTTTGCCAAGTATCAGGCCTCCTTGCCGGTAGACAAAAGTATTGAGTAGAGGTTCTTTTTTATCTTCGTTGTTCTTTGTAAATTCCTTAGCAATTTCTCCGTATGTTTTGCCGGCGAGCAACTGCGCGGCAATTTCCGGCGCATTCGCTTTGGTGAGCTTAACGGCTCGACTCCACTCCTTCATATCAATTACCCTTGTTGAAAGTAGATTATGTCGGAGCTGCGCAACGTTGTTTCCGATGCGAGCACCAGGTTTATAGGATTTTGAACTTGCACTAACAATATTTCGCTCAATATCTGGATCGGATTTCCCCTTGATAATTGATGCGTACAGGATCTCAATAGCGGTGTCGTAATCGTAGAACCCTTCACCATTTTTGTGTGGAAGAAGATCACTGGCCACGTTAAAAAGTTGAATGCGATGCTGAAGGCCGAGTTTCTTACGCATTTCTTCAATCATCATGCTTGTGCGCGTTTCTTTGCCCGTCTCCGGGTCAATTTCTGGGAATGCCAAGAGTTGGAGTTTCTTACCAGTTCTTTGCACGTAGGTACCTATTTCTTTTGCAAGAGGGGATAGCTTTCCTTTCTTAAACTGAGAAATAAGATTAGGATCTGGTCCGGTGTAATCTCCATTCATTTCCAATTCCTCGTCTGTAAGAAGATCAACACCGAATACGCGAGAAATTTCGTTCGGACCCTTTCCTTCAAGAGTAAGAATAACCAGTTGTACAAACCATTCCTCAGGAACTTTCTGATTGGGATGTAATTTCCCTGTAATCATCCATGCATTCTCATTAAAGACATCAGCCTTTGTGAGTGCCCAACGTCGCAAAAGAAGTGCGTAGAGGTCATTGAGGAGTTCCTTGCCTTCAAGTGGTGTGCCATCATCCTTACACGGCTTAAGAGCCTCAACGGGAAGTTGGCCAATAGGGGGAGTGGGCGGCCAATCCGCATAGGGGTATTTTTCCCGATCCGGAAGTTCCGATATTCCTTCAGAAGGATCCATATCGCGATACTAGCATCTCTAGTCAAACCATCCACCCGTTTGGTCTTCTGGTTTTGCGGTGTACCTACGCGTACTTGGATAGAGAATACGCTGCGCAGCAATTGCGGCTGCAAAGGGGCTTAGGGGAAGCTTGCTGTGTTTGTAAAGGAAGGCTCCCACCGCTGTAGCGTCATGCTTATTGGGGTGCTTAATCGAGTGGCGCTCTTCTTCAGTTAGTGTAGGAAAGATGAGCATGCCTTTCTGACGCATGTGTGCGATAAGGGCAACCCTGTTCTCGCCCAATTCTTCTCCACGTGCAATCATGCTTGCGACCTCCGCGTCATTAATGGCATTCCCAGGAGTAGGTACCCTTTCATCTGGCATAGGGAAATAGTATCATTCTGGTTTGACACCCTTACGTATTGCTCTATACTAGGGCTTTAATGACCTCCACGGCATTAAATCGAAACACCTCGCAGGAGGTGTATTTTTTTACCCTGCCATGAAGCTCTATTTAGAGAATGGTTCGAGCTTCGAAGGCGAGAGTTTCGGCGCCAACGTCGCGGTCTCCGGAGAAGTGGTCTTCAACACCGGAATGGTGGGGTATGTGGAGACACTTTCTGACCCTTCCTATTCTGGTCAGATAGTCGTGCTCACGTATCCACTGGTTGGTAACTACGGCGTGCCTTCTGAGAAGCAGTTTGAGAGCGAGAAGATACACGCGGCAGGGCTCGTGGTCTCTGAGTACTGTGATGAGTACTCTCATCACGATGCAAAAGAGTCTTTGAAGCAATGGCTGAAGCGTTCAGGTGTTCCGGCAATTACCGGGGTGGATACACGCGCTATCACCAAGGTACTTCGCGAGAAAGGGGTAATGCTTGGGCAACTCGGAGGCACTAAGAAGGGGAAGTTTGTTGACTCCAACAAGGTGAATCAGGTCGCCATCGTGAGCCCCAAGAAGAAGAAAGAATACGGGAACGGCCCGATGCGCATCGTGCTCGTTGATTGTGGGGCAAAGGAGAACATCATGCGCTCCATCTTGACTCCCGACACGACCGTCATTCGCGTGCCGTGGGATTACGACTTCACACAGGAAAAATACGACGGCATCGTCCTCTCTAATGGTCCTGGTGACCCGATGGAGTGCACGGCAACGGTGGAAAACGTGAAGAAGGCGCTCAAGGGGGACAAGCCTATTCTAGGCATCTGCCTCGGCATTCAGATGCTCGCCTTGGCTGCCGGCGGGAAGACCTACAAACTCAAGTATGGGCACCGTGCCCAGAACCAGCCCTGTGTGGCCGGGAAGCGCTGCTACATAACAAGTCAGAACCACGGCTACGCGGTGGATGCGAAATCGCTTCCTAAGGAATGGAAGGTTTGGTTCACGAACGCCAATGACGGGAGCGTGGAGGGTATCTATCACACTAAAAAACCATTCCGCGCTGTGCAGTTCCATCCGGAAGCCTGCCCAGGACCTACCGATACCAACTGGCTCTTTGATGACTTCCTTAAGGACGTTAAGAAAGCTAAGAAGAAACGCATATGAAGCCCAAGAAAGTACTCATTCTAGGTTCTGGAGGGCTCCGCATAGGGCAGGCGGGCGAGTTCGACTATTCAGGCTCTCAGGCAATCAAGGTCCTCAAAGAAGAGGGAATACAGTCCGTGCTGATTAATCCCAACATCGCGACCGTGCAGACGGACAAGGGGCTCGCTGACCGCGTCTACTTCCTTCCACTCACTGAGCACTTCGCCACTGAGGTCATCAAGAAGGAACGCCCTGACGCCATCTTCCTTTCCTTTGGTGGACAGACGGCACTCAACCTTGGTCTCGCACTTGAGAAGAGCGGCGTGCTCAAGAAGTACGGAGTTCGCGTGCTCGGTACTCCGGTCTCTACCATCCGCGATACGGAGGATCGCGAGCTTTTCGTAAAGAGGTTGAACCAGATACAGGTGAAGACAGCCAGAAGCAAGGCAACGGCGAATGTTGCTGAAGCCAGGAAAGCAGCAGCGATGATTGGTTACCCTGTCATGGTGCGGTCAGGCTTTGCGCTCGGTGGTGAGGGCTCTGGTTTAGTGCGTGACGAGAAGGAACTTGTCGAGAAACTATCGGACGTTTTCCATACAAACAAACAGGTGTTGATCGAGGAGTACCTTCTTGGTTGGAAGGAAGTGGAGTATGAGGTGGTGCGCGATAAGGATGACAACTGCATCACGGTCTGCAACATGGAGAACCTCGACCCGATGGGTGTGCATACGGGCGAGTCCATCGTGGTTGCTCCTTCGCAGACGCTCACAAACTCTGAGTACCACATGCTCCGTGAGGTTGCGATCAAGACCATTCGACACCTCGGCATTGTGGGCGAGTGCAACATTCAGTACGCACTTCATCCTAGGACTGGCGACTATCGCGTCATCGAAGTGAACGCCAGACTGTCCCGTTCCTCAGCGCTTGCTTCCAAAGCCACCGGCTACCCGCTCGCTTTCGTTGCAGCCAAGCTCGCGCTTGGGCATACCTTGCCTTCGCTTAAGAACTCAGTGACCGGCACCACAACTGCCTGCTTCGAACCTGCACTCGATTACATCGTTATCAAGATGCCTCGTTGGGACCTTGATAAGTTCGGCAATGCCGCGCCTCGTATCGGCACTGAAATGAAGAGCGTGGGCGAGGTGATGGCCATTGGCCGTTCCTTTGAAGAAGTGCTCCAAAAGGGTATTCGCATGCTTAACATCGGTGCGGATGGGTTTACGGCGCAGCGAAGCAAGCGCTATGCGTTTGATGACTATCTGAAGGAGATTAAAGAACCAACCACGCGCCGCATCTTCGCGATTGCCGAAGCGCTCCGGAAGGGTGTGTCGGTAGAGAAGATTCACCAGCTTTCAAACATCGATTTCTGGTTCCTTAAGAAGCTCGAGCACATTGTTGAGCTTGAAAAGAAAATTAAACGTAAGCCGCTAACGAAAGACCTACTTCTTGAGGCCAAGAAGAACGGCTTCTCCGATATTCAGCTCGCGACCATCAAGGGAAAGACTGAGGAAGCAGTTCGTACGCTTCGTCGCCGTCTGAAGATTTTCCCGGTTATCAAACAAATCGATACGCTTGCAGGCGAAGTACCAGCCAAGACCAACTATCTCTACCTCACCTATCACGGGACCGAGGACGATGTGAAGCCAGGAAAGAAGAGCGTCATGGTGCTCGGCAGCGGCTCCTACTCCATTGGCTCCTCAGTTGAGTTCGATTGGTCGAGCGTGGAGGCGCTGAAAACGCTTAAGGCCCGCAGCTACGAGACCATCATGGTCAACTGCAACCCGGAGACGGTCTCGACCGACTACGACATGAGTGACCGTCTGTACTTCGATGAGCTTTCCCTCGAGCGTGTGCTCGATATTGTTGGCTTTGAGAAACCAAAAGGAACCGTCGTCTCGACCGGAGGCCAGATTCCAAACAACCTTGCGCTCAAACTGTTTGAGAACGGTGTGAAGGTACTTGGAACAAGCCCGAAGAACATCAATCGTGCAGAAGACCGCCATGTCTTCTCAGCGCTTCTGGACCGTCTTGGTGTTGACCAGCCAGAGTGGGCAGAACTCTCCACTCCTGCAGAGGCTGCTCGTATGGCCACGAAGATGGGCTACCCGGTGCTTATACGGCCCTCCTACGTGCTCTCAGGTGCTGCTATGAGCATTGCGCTCGATGAGACAGGACTCATCAAGTTCCTGGAGAAAGCGGTTGGAGTCTCGAGCGACCACCCCATCGTCATTTCAAAGTTCATTGAGAACGCCCGTGAAATTGAAATCGACGGTGTGGCGCAAAACGGTAAGCTCAAGATTTACGCCATTACTGAGCACGTGGAGAACGCGGGCACACACTCGGGAGATGCAACGCTCGTGCTCCCGGCCCAGCGTACCTACCTCGAAACTATACGAAGGGCTAAGTCCATCACCAAGGGAATCATCAAAGAGCTCAACATCACGGGGCCCTTTAACATGCAGTTTTTGGCCAAGGACAACAAGCTTCAGGTGATTGAGTGCAACGTCCGCGCTTCACGTTCTTTCCCGTTCGTTTCGAAGGTTACCGGCTACAACTTCATCGAGCTTGCGATTGAGGCAATGCTCGGCAAAGACATCACGGGGGATTACCGCACGCTTGAGCTCGACTATGTCGCGGTGAAGTCCCCACAGTTCTCCTACGGTCGCATTAAAGGCGCCGACCCCCTTTCATACGTAGAGATGGCCTCCACTGGGGAAGTCGCAGCCTTCGGGGATTCCTACGCCGAAGCACTTCTCAAGTCCATGATGGCCGCAGGGTTCAAGCTTCCAAAGAAGAATGTATTGGTCTCCCTTGGCAAGGAAGAGAACAAGATAAAGCTTCTGCCGTCAATAGAGACACTGCATCGTATGGGCTTTCATATCTACGCCACCGAACACACTGCAGACTTCCTCAAGCACAACAACATCCCGTGCGAGCGTGTCTACAAGATTAAGAGTGGCGGGAACCCCAATGTGCTCACGTTGCTTGATTCCGGCAAACTCGACCTTATTATCAACATTGCTGCCCGCGGTCTTGCACGACCCGAAAACTCGAAGGGCTCACTCTCTGACGGCTTCATTATTCGTCGCAAGGCTGTCGATCTCAACATACCGCTGATTACCAACCGTCAGCTTGCGGAAGGCTTCATCAATGCGCTTGAGGAGATGAAAGGGAAGAATCTTGAACCCAAGGCTTGGGACGAATACACGACCGAGGACTAAACTTTCTGGAAGCGGAGTTCCCCTCCAGCTCCTAGTAGAAACCACTCCTCAAGCGTGCGCACGAAGGAAAGCTTCTTTCCGTACTGGGCCTGGTAGAGCACGCACACCTCGCCACTGTAGCGAGAGATAGCATGTCCGGTCACCAGGTACTGGTTGCCGTTCTTGTAATGGGCGTAGAGGCCGAGCGGTACCCGCGTTTGTGCATCAGCGAGCATCGCCTGAAGCTCTTCTTCGGTTTTGGGTATGCGCTCGCTCATACGACCTACGCCTCAGCTTTTGCCTTGAAGGCAGCGAACTCGTCGAGGACCCAGTCCATAATCTCTTTTGTTATTTTGGTGTACAGCACGGGGCATTGGAGCGCTTGTGGGGGCGTATCTCCTGCATCCTTCATCTCTTTGGCAAGTTCAGTCAGGCGCTGAACGTAGGCCTGCGCCACCTCTTCCTTCAGGCGCAGAGCAAGTGTGCCGTCCTCCTCTTCTCGTATTTCAAAATACTCTTCCTGAAAGGTCCGGGAATAGTCGTCAAGGTTAAAATCTTCGCTGCCTTCAAGTTTCATGAACAGAGGGAAGAGTGCTTCGCGGCTGTTGGTCATGAGCTGGCCGTAGAAACGAAGCAGCGATGGGTGGCGCAATAGTGCGAGGTGCTCCTCTTCAGTGGGAAGTCGACCTCGGTCACGCTGGAAGACTCTAGGAGCGACCTCTGCCATGCGTGCGGTGAGACTGCTGATGTCGGTCATGGAAGGCGAGCCTGTTTTACCGAAACGCGCACCGGCGAGCTGAAGATAACGCAGGTAGAGTGCATCGGATTTCGTAAGAACATATCCTGGTGTCTTAAGCCGCTGCATTGCGTCATCATAGAAGCCTTTCCAGTGCATGGTTTGGAAGGCAGCACATGCGGTTGCGAAACGCTCGTACACACTGCCCGAAGCAGGAGCAAGGTCCATGAGATCCGTTTTCGGAACACTTTTTAGATACTCCCAGAACTGCTCGATGACAAAGCTCGATACTGCGTACATCTCTGACGTAAGCAGTGCCTCGTTTTTTTGTCCGATGACGTCTATAGCGTCAGGGCGCACCAATGCACGCGGTTCCTCTGCGGACGCTTCAAGCCTTCTGCGAATCTCGCGGGCCGCAGGGTTTTGGTCCTGGCCGGGAAGATTCCCGAGGGATGTTTCTGCCATGGGACCAGTATAGCAACTGGTACAATAGCCTGTCATGACGCAAGCGGAAGCTCTCAACATACTTAAGACCGGCGCGAACGTCTTCCTTACCGGAGAACCGGGAAGCGGAAAGACGCATACCGTGAACGCGTATGTCGCTTGGTTACGCTCGCACGGGATTGAACCTTCCATCACTGCCTCAACAGGCATTGCTGCCACGCATATCCGTGGGATGACTATCCATTCATGGAGCGGCATAGGCATTGCGCACGAGCTTACCCCTGAGCTCGTTGACCGTGTTGCTTCAAAGGAACATGTGGCGCGAAGGATCCAGAAGACAAGAGTGCTTATCATCGACGAAGTGTCCATGCTCTCGGGTGAGGTGCTCGAGATTATCGATGCGGTTGCAAGGGAAGTGCGACATACTCAACTTCCCTTTGGTGGTATGCAGGTGGTACTGGTGGGTGATTTCTTTCAACTACCACCAGTCTCAAGCTCAAGAGGTGAGACAACCTTTGCCTTCGAATCTTCTGTGTGGGAAAAACTGAACCCGATTGTCTGCTACCTCTCTGAGCAGTTTCGTCAGGATGACCCAGCCTTTCTTACCATTCTTGGTGCTATACGCGCAGGCACGCACAATCAATCACACATTTCGACACTGCTCACACGCGAAAGTGAAGAGGTGACGGAGAACACGCCTATTCTCTTTACCCACAACGAGGACGTCGATCGCATCAACGACCAGAAACTCGAGGAGCTTCCCGGCAAGGTGCACATATACGGCATGAAGGATGAGGGTGCACCACCATTGATTGAGGCACTTAAGCGCGGGTGCCTCTCACCGGAGACGCTCGCGCTTAAGGAGGGAGCGGTGGTGATGGCAACCAAAAACAATCCTGCGGGAGGATACGTGAACGGCACGCTCGGTATTGTTGCTGGATTTGAACGGGGAACAGACTACCCTATTGTTGAGACGAGGGACGGCACCGACATCACCTTCCAACCAATGGAATGGGCAGTGGAAGAGGGAGGGAAGGTGCGTGCCAAGATTACGCAGATACCGCTTCGGCTCGCATGGGCCATCACGGTGCATAAGAGTCAAGGCATGAGCATGGATGCGGCAGCTATCGATCTCTCGAGGGCTTTTGAGTACGGGCAGGGGTATGTGGCGCTTTCTCGCGTACGTTGCCTGGAGGGTATTTGTCTTCTTGGATGGAGTGAAAACGCGCTCGTGATGCATCCTAAGGTGACAAAGATGGATGGTCAGTTCCGTGAAGCGTCTGAAGAAGCCCGACTGGTGTTCGACAAACTTGAGAAGGACGGGGA
>CAZJPR010000010.1:0-27383 GCA_964548265.1 uncultured Candidatus Saccharibacteria bacterium | reverse complement strand
GTGAAGCGTCTGAAGAAGCCCGACTGGTGTTCGACAAACTTGAGAAGGACGGGGAACGCGTAAAGCTCGAGAAGAATTTCATCCTTGCCTCTGGAGGAGTGCTTGAGGCGGGCAACGTGGCTGTGTCAGCAGCTCGTGTCTCAACGTATGACGCAACGCTTTCGCTCTTGAAGTCAGGGAAGCAAGTGGGACTTATCGCAAAAGAGCGTGGACTCACTTCTGCCACCGTTGCGGATCATGTCGAGAAGCTCGTAGCTTCAGGTCGCATCGATATTGGGGAGGCACGCAAGGCAATTCCAGAACGACTTTTGAAAGCGCTTCCAGAAATTGAAGAAATGCTAAAAAAGGTGGGACGTGACCGACTTGCCCCCGTGCACGCACGACTCAAGGGAAAGTACAGTTATGACGACCTAAAGCTTGCGCGTGCGGTAATTGCCGACTAGGCTTCACCGTATGAAGCGCTCCCCGGGTTCCTCCATCTACATGCGCAATGTCATCTTCGGCATCGAAGACAGCCTTGCTGCAACCGTCGGTCTTCTTGCGGGACTTGCTGCTGAGGCAGTTCCGCTCTCAACGATTATTCTCACTGGGTTTGTGTACATTTTTGTTGAAGCGTTCTCGATGGGCGTAGGCAGCTTCCTCTCTGAAGAATCTGCTGAAGATTATGAGGATAAAAAGAAGGAGGGCAAGACAACTTTCTATGCTTCCATTGCAATGTTTCTAGCGTGCATTGTGGGAGGTTTCGTTCCCCTTCTTCCATACTTTGTTGCTGAGGGCATTACCGCTATCTACGCCTCCATTGCCCTTTCCGTCTTCTTTCTTGGATGCCTTGGGTTTGTGCAGGCTAAGCTCTCACAGAAAAAGGTATTGCCGCGCGTCCTGCGCATGGTGCTTCTGGGTGGGACCGCCATTGCGGTTGGTGTCATCGTAGGACAGGTGGTAGGAGCGGCGTGATAGAATAGGGGCTAATGGCTTTGAAGCGACTTCCAGGACTTATCGACGTCCACGTGCATTTGCGCGAACCAGGCGCGACTCAAAAGGAGGATTTCTATACGGGCAGCCGTGCGGCGGTAAAAGGAGGCATCACCTTCATGGTGGATATGCCGAACAATCCAACGCCCACGATTACGATTGAACGACTGGATGAGAAGATAGAACTTTCTAAGAAGGCGCTCTGTGATATTGGATTCCATTTTGGCACTAACGGAAAGAATCTTGATGAACTTCCTGCGGCCGCAGCACGCTCTGAAGTCTACGGTCTAAAGATTTATTGCAATCACACCACCGGTGAGATGTTGATTGAGGACCCAGAACTTCTTGAAGGAGTGTTTGGTGTGTGGCCGGTTGGAAAGCCCATACTCGTGCACGCGGAAGGTGAGCAGCTAGCGATGGCAATACGTCTTGCCAAAAAGCATGTGCAGCGTCTGCATGTCTGCCACATCACACAGGCATCCGAAGTTGAGATGGTGCGCGTAGCCAAGACTGAAGGACTCTCAATCTCCGCAGGAGTCTGCCCGCATCATCTCTATATGACAGGAGAGGCACGTGAGCGATTGAAAGGTCTTGCAATCATGAAGCCACCATTGGGTACGCCAGAAGACCAGGCAGCACTCTGGGCTGGGCTTGTGGATGGCACCATCGATATGGTTGAGACCGACCACGCTCCACACACGCGCGAGGAAAAGGAAAAAGCAGAACCTGCCTTTGGTGTGACGGGACTTGAGACCTCGCTCTCGCTTATGTGGAAGGCGGTGCAAGACGGCAAGATTACTGAAGAGCGTCTTGTGGAAGTTATGTATTCCTCAGCAAAGAAAGTCTTCAACATTCCAGAACAGCCTGACACCTACATTGAAGTAGACACTGAGGCGACTTGGGTAGTGGGAGCAGGTGGGTACGAGACTCGCGCAAACTCCTCACCGTTTGAAGGTATGGAGCTTCCGGGGGTGGTGAAGACGGTGGTTATTCGAGGAAAAACTATTGTTGATGGTGGTACGATACTTTAACTATGCTCCGTACACCTTTTTTCGACCCAAACAAAACCTACTACGAGAACTGGGAACAGGGCCCTTTTGGAGATTTTGCTAACGGGGAGGTGGTGCCGGAAGGACCTATACGTTTCGAATTTCTTGGTGAAAAGATTTCCTATCCGATTGGGATTCCCGCAGGACCGTTATTGAACGGTCGATTCGTCAATGCCGCGCTGGATAAGGGCTGGACTGTGCCCGTGCATAAAACAGTCCGTAGCAAGACGCATCCTTGCAACGACTGGCCCAATGTACTTGCCCTTAAGGATTTTCCAGGTGAGCTTTCTATAGAACGCGCACAGGAACCGCTTGTCGTTGTGGATAACTACTCAGAACCTCTTTCCATTACTAACTCCTTTGGCAATCCTTCCTACGAACCCGAGGTGTGGCAGCAGGACTTAAAGAACTCCCTCGCGCACGCTGCAGAAGGACAACTTGTCATGTGTTCGTTTGAAGGCACGAAGCGCGAAGGCATGACATCGGAAGAGTATGTACAGGAATGGGCTGACGGTATGAAGATGGTGGCTGACACCGGCGTGAAGGTGGTCGAGTCCAACTTCAGTTGCCCGAATGAGGGCGCGGCGTCGCTCCTTTGTTTCGACGTTCCTAAGGTGAAGACTGTCGTCACGGCTATCAAGGAAAAAATAGGAGACACAAAACTCATCATCAAGATTGCATTCTTTGAGGAAGCCGCTCTCCGTGAGCTTGTTAGCGAGGTCGGGAACATTGTTGATGGCTTTTCGGCCATTAACACCATCGCTGCACCGGTAGTGAACGAAGACGGCTCCCAAGCGCTCCCTGGTGCACACCGGGTTAAGAGTGGTATCTGTGGTCACGCCATTAAGTGGGCAGGCATCGACATGGTGAAGCGTCTTGCTGGTCTGAGGAAAGAACTTGGTATGCAGTACGGCATTATCGGCTGTGGAGGTGTGACCGTTCCTTCGGACTTTAAGGAGTTCCGGGATGCGGGCGCAGATATTGTTATGAGCGCCACAGGTGCTATGTGGAATCCTTACCTCGCTAAGGAGATAAAGGACGCGTATCCTGACGGATGATATGGACCAGGAAGTACTAAGCATTCTGAAGCGAGTCGGGTCGGTCATAACTGACAGTCATTTCGTCGGCACGTCTGGTCGACACATGAGTGTGTATGTGAACAAAGATGCGCTCTTCCCACACACGGCAGAAACGTCTCGCATTTGTGAGTTGTTCGCAGAAAAGAACAAGGACCTCGGAGTTGATCTTGTGGTGGGGCCTGCGCTCGGTGGCATCATTCTCTCGCAGTGGACCGCGCATCACCTCTCTCGTATTACGGGCAAAGAAGTCCTCTCCGTATACACCGAGAAGGTTTCGAAGGATGACGGAGAGGATCAGGTCTTCCGCCGCAGCTACGACAAAATTGTCGCCGGAAAGAATGTGCTTGTACTTGAGGACACCACATCGACCGGCGGCTCGGTCAAAAAAGTAGTCGATACGGTACGCGGAGTCGGCGGCAACGTTCTCCAGGTCTGCGTGATGGTAAACCGCGATCCCGAAACCATAAACTCTGACACCATCGGCGCACCGTTCAGTTGGCTCACAGAACTTTCTGCAGATTCGTGGTTGGAGGAAGAGTGTCCACTGTGTGTCTCGGGTGTTCCAGTGAACACCTCTGTCGGGCACGGCAAAAAGTTTCTTGAGAAGAAAGGACTGGCATGAGTACCAAGTACAACGCACGCACACAGGAAGCCAACTCGCTCGTCTGCGTCGGACTTGACGCGGATTTCCAGAAGCTTCCAGAACGGTTTACGAACGAAGAATTCCCTCAGTTTGCATTCTGCAAGTGGATTATCGACGAGACACACGAGCATGTAGCCGCCTACAAGCCCAACTCTGCGTTTTTTGAAGCGAGAGGTGAAGTTGGAATGCATGAGCTCCAGATGGTCATTGAGTATCTAAAGGAGAATCACCCAACCGTATTTACCATACTCGATGCGAAACGTGCGGATATAGGTAACACCAATCAGGGATACGTTGAAGCCATCTTCGATCGACTCGGTTTCGATGCTGTTACGGTCCATCCGTATCTTGGTGCTGAGGCGCTTGGTCCTTTTCTTAGTCGCAAAGACAAAACAACCATTGTGCTTTGTAGGACAAGCAACGAGGGTGCACGAGAGCTCCAGGACCTGCTCGTTGACGGTGCTCCTCTATGGGAGCGTGTGGCAACGAATGTGAGAGACTCTTGGAATGCGAACGGAAACTGCATGCTTGTTGTTGGAGCAACCTATCCAGCGGAAATGAAGCGGGTGCGTGAAATAGCCCCAGACATTACCTTCCTCGTGCCAGGCGTCGGTGCGCAGGGCGGGGACGTAAAGGCAGTGGTGGAAGCAGGGGGTTCAAACCTCATTATCTCCTCTTCCCGCGCGGTCATCTTCTCTGATAACCCGAAGGCAGCTGCGAAAGCACTCCAGGAGGAAATTAACTCTTATCGCTAATATGAAGCATGTTATCGAGACTCAACAGTTCGATCGCCCGATGCTTGAGAGCTTCTTCAAGGACGTCGATAAGTTGGTGAAGAAGTATCCGAAGGATGCACTCAAAGGGAAAGTCATGGCGACCTTGTTCTACGAGCCTTCAACGCGCACTCGTCTTTCCTTCGAGTCTGCAATGGTGCGACTCGGTGGCTCGGTTATTGGTACAGAAAATGCAGCAGAGTTTTCTTCTGCTTCGAAGGGAGAGACGCTCGAGGATTCCATTCGAGTGGTGGGAAGCTACGCGGATGTAATTGTGCTCCGACATCCGGAAGCAGGATCTGCAGCTCGCGCCGCAGCCGCCTCTCAGATCCCAGTGATCAATGCAGGTGATGGACCGGCGCAGCATCCTACCCAAGCACTTCTTGATCTGTACACCATCTACAAGGAGACAGGAAGTATCGATGGGAAGACGGTGGCGTTCGTTGGTGACCTCAAGCATTACCGTACCGCTCGCTCGCTCGCGTACGTGCTCAGACTCTTTAAGGACATCAAGATGATTTTTGTCTCTCCTGAGGAACTACGTATGGGTGACGACATCAAAGAAAGTCTTACCAAAAATGGCGTCACCTTCACCGAGACAACGTCGCTTGATGAAGCAGTGAAGGAAGCGGATGTTGTGTATGTCGGCCGCATCCCAAAGGAATACTTCGAGAGTCCTGAGGAGTATGAAAAGTTCAAAGGCCGCTTCACACTCACCCGTGCACTCGCAGACACTATGAAGGAGAAAGCGATTATCATGCATCCCTTGCCTCGCGTGACGGAGATTCCCACTGAAACGGATGCTTCACCACACGCTCGTTATTTTGAGCAAGCTCAGTACGGTGTCTTTGTACGCATGGCCCTTCTCCTGAAGGTTCTTCATTGAGGTATCATCAGGAATGGGTATCCTTGGCACTCATTAGCCCCTAATCACTTTCCTTATGCCATTTCTGCACTGGATTATCACGGCAATTGCCATCCTGCTTACCGCCTACCTCCTTCCGGGAGTGGATGTGACCATTCTCGGCGCTATCGTCCTCGCCGTTGTGCTTGCGCTTATTAATCTCTTCGTGAAGCCAATTGTGGGCTTGCTGACGCTTCCAATTAACATTGTGACTCTGGGTCTCTTCTCATTAGTCGTGAATGCGCTCCTCATCATGCTTGCGGCACTGGTAGTGCCAGGCTTCACGGTTGAGGGTTTCTGGCCAGCGTTCTTCTTTTCAATTGTGCTTTCGCTTATCACCGCTGTGTTCGGGATCTGGAAGAAATAGCATTCAGCCCTGTTTTATCCGCAACGCACGCCTCACAGGGCGTGCGTTGCTGTTATACTGAGGGAGTATGCCTCCGCATGTGGAAGGACGTAAGAACCTATCCTCTCACGAAGAGGAGCTTGCGCACCTGCGCGCTCAGGTAGAAGCCAAGGAAAAGCAACTTGCTGAGATGATGCAGGATCTGCCGCGGGGAGAAATCATCCACGAGCGCATCATCCATCACAAAGAAACACCTGCAGACGAGGTTCTGGCGCCGGAGTACCGTATGTCAGAGCAAGAAGCTGGACAGATTGCACTCAATCTTGATCCGGAGAGCGACGATGAAACCATGAACGAGCTTCGGGGCATCATGGAAGAGCGTGGCATCCACAACGCTCTTAACGTCCTCTCGAAACTCAAGAGTCCACACCTGGAAGACGACTTCCATCGCTTCCTGGTTGCCTACATTGGTGCAGGTATGCCCATCAAGGGTCTTGCTGAGAATCAGCCAACCTGGAAGGCACTCAACATGACGCTGTATGAGATCTCACTTCCAGAGCCGAACCAAGAGGAAGCAGACAAGGACAACCTGAAGTATAAGCACTTCAAGGAGATTGTTTCTAAGATGGAGCAGTTTTATGCCGGCATGATGTCAGTGGAGCAGGCATACCACGGTGAGCCGCCGTATTTCTCGCTTGAACTCTCGGTGCCCGTAGACCGCCCGCATCTGCAGTTCTTTGCAGCAATTCCAAAGGGGCGCACCAACATGTTTGAGAAACAGATTCTCGCTATCTTTCCAAACGCTGTCATCATTCAACAACCTAACGACTACAACATCTTCGCGCAGGACGGCACTGCGGTCGGCTCCTCCGCTCAGCTTGGTGACAAACCGGCGCTTTCCCTGAAAGACTTTGGAGAGTTTGATTATGACCCCATCAATTCCATCCTGAACGCCTTTGCAAAGATTGAGAACGAGGGAGAAGGCGCCTCCCTTCAAATTATCTTCAAACCTAGAGGAGACAAGTATGTGCGCCACTTCCGCCGCATTCTCTACAATCTGAGGCGTGGTATGCCGAGACTTCGTGCGCTCTCACTTCCGGAGAATGTGCTTGGGGAATTCGCTCACGATATTGAGAGCGCTATTCTTGATCTTAAGGCAGATAAAGAAAATCTTACCCACAATGAGACAACCATCAAATCAGTGGAAGCAAAGATTGCTGCTCCGGTTGTTGATGTCACCATGCGTCTTGCCGTTTCCTCGCCGGATCCTATTAAAGCCAACCAGGTACTCGGGGAGCTAGAGTCCTCCTTTAACCAGTTCGAAGCCCCGCAAGGCAACCGTGTGGAGTGGAAGCGCATGAAAGGCGGGGATGAGCGTAAGTTCTTTAGAAACTTCTCCTTCCGGCTCTTCTCGCATGAGAATGCGATGCAGCTCTCTCTTCGAGAGCTCACCACGATGTATCACTTCCCACCTAAGGGCATCGAATCCTCCCCACACCTCAAACAATCTCGCTTCACCGCTGCGGCCGCTCCTATTGGTCTTGAATCCAAGGGGATACATCTTGGTAGCAACACCTTCCGAGGTCAGAAGACGGAGATATACATGGATACTCAGGACCGACTCCGCCATCTCTATGTCATTGGACAGACGGGTACAGGAAAGACCGGTTTCTTGCGCACTCTTATCGAGCAGGACATCAAGAATGGTGAGGGTGTGTGCTTCATCGATCCGCACGGTAACGACGTGCTCGAAGTTCTTGCGACCGTTCCACCCGAGCGCTACAACGACGTCATCTACTTTGATCCAGCCTATATCGACCGACCGTTTGGTCTCAATATGCTCGAGTACGATGCTTCGAAGCCCGAACAGAAATCGTTCATTGTGAACGAACTGCTCATGATTTTCCGTCAGCTCTATGGTGATGTTCCCGAGTCTATGGGACCAGCATTCGAGCAGTACTTCCGTAATGCCACGCAGCTCGTGATGGAAGATCCAGAATCAGGTTCAACCATGCTCGATATTTCTCGAGTGCTCTCTAACTCCGAGTTTCGCTATCGCAAGCTTGCGAAAAGCAACAACCTCGTGGTGAACCAGTTCTGGGAGGAAATTGCTACCAAGGCGGAAGGTGAGGCAAGTCTCCAGAACATCGTGCCGTACATCACGAACAAGTTTGACGAGTTCATCGCTAACGACTTCATGCGGCCTATCATGGGACAGCAGGAGTCCTCGTTCAACTTCCGGGAAATAATGGACAACAAGAAGATTCTCCTCGTGAACCTCTCGAAAGGACGTCTTGGGGAACGTAACGCGAACCTCCTTGGTCTTATCATTGTGGGCAAGCTCTTTATGTCTGCTCTCGGGCGTGCGGACAACCCACGGGCTGATTTCCCTCCGTTCTATCTGTATATCGACGAGTTCCAGAACATCACCACCAAGTCGATTCCAGGCATTCTCTCTGAAGCTCGTAAGTACAAGCTCTCAATGACGATTGCCCACCAGTTCCTTAAACAGGTGGATGAGAAGATTCGTGATGCCGTCTTCGGTAACGTTGGGTCCATGACCATCTTCCGTGTTGGTGAGGAAGACGGTGAATTCTTTGCTAAGCAGTTTGCACCAGTGTTCTCAGCACTTGATTTCGTGAACATCGAAAACCGCAACGCCTACATCAGACTTCTTTCGAAAGGTGTGCCACAGAAGCCTTTCAACATTAAGACTCGTGAGCTTTCTCCAGGGAATCCAGCGCAGATTGATGATCTCCGTGAGCTTTCGTACCTCACGTACGGTCGCGATAGAGCAACCGTTGAAGCGACCATTCGTTCGCGCTACCTTAGCTAGATATGGCTCCAGAAGGGGTGGGAAGTCCATTCAGTGCGAGACGACAGGAAGCTACCGTTCTTCCATTTGATAAAACTAAGCAGGGACGCCCAATTGCAGACGCAATTCGTCGTCATGTGAATCAGGAATTCAAATCTCAGTTTAAGCGTCGAGAACAGTTCAACACCGATGAAGTCGATGCGTTTCTGGAAGGTATGCCGCAACGTTTGCGGAACGACGCGATTGTGAAAGTCGCAAAGTTCGAAGAAGCATGGAACGCAGAGCAACGAATGGCTCAGGCGAAGGCGCGTTTTGAGGCTGCGGAGAAGGCTCTCGATCTAACCAGAAGTATTTCTCAAGAGAAAAGAAACATTGATGAAGCGCGTACCATAAACGACCCACAAGCTCGTAGCAAGGCGCTCAAACTGCACCGTGAAGCAGTTGCCCGTTACAGAGGTGAACGAGAGATTGCGCTTGGTGCGCTTGAACCAATTCGTACAAAAGTGCTCACAGTTGCACGCGCGTACAGAGCTGCGATTCGGCACCTGCCTAAGGTGGCGGACTCGGCCCGCGAGGTTGCAGAAGCGGAAATTGTACGCAAGAGCAAACAGCCCATTACCAATCGTCGTGATCTCCCAAAACCAATCCATCGTCCACCGAGTATCCAGGAAGTACTACAGCCGAGACTTCGTCCAGGCTTTGAGGTGCCTAGAGAGGAACCAGGAGGATATGAACCAATTCTCCCGGAAGCAGAGGTTCGGGAACCGTCTGTTGGACTTCCTCCGATTCCCGATTATCGGCTCGACCCAAGACGCGGAGCAGAGATTTTACATGAAGTACCGAAAGCCCCACCGCTTCCTCAGGCGGCAATTGAGCGTCTGTTGAATTTCCGAGCAGACCAACAAGAGCCTCGCTTGGAAATTGAAACTCCAAGTGTTGAGAGGGAGCTTTCGAAGGATGAATATTTCTTACTTACCGAATCGTTGTTCGCTACACTGGTGCAAGCAATTAATAGCGACGATCCTCCAGAGGAGGTGCAAGACTACCTCTCCAAGGCACTTACGGACTACGATAACGCAGGCGGAAGTGTTGAAGGGTTTGTAACCGCAATGCTATTTGCCGGTCTGCAGGAGAGCAAGTTTGCACCCAATAGTTCTTTCTTCACTGATGTGCCGTATCTCCAGGCAGAAAAAATGCTAATTGATATGGTTAACGAAGGCCTCACCACGCTTGATGCGGTGGGTGTGGCTAAGGCCTTTCCTGGCTATCTTCAGGGACTGGAGCGCGCTGAGCGGAATGCCATGGTACGGAGCATGCTGCATATCTGTCGCGAGCGCATAGCTGACGTCGCAGAAGTTCTCTAGGGCTTGACAAACTATTTGTCAGTAGCATAATTACACATAGTTCGCGTTCATGAAGTCCCCAGGTACAAGGGCGCATCTGGTCATTGCGAGGCTATACTGGTCACATACTCAAATAAACCAAGCTTTCAATGAAAACCCCGACTGGCATAGCGATTGCCCTTGCAGTGGCTATCGCGCTCGTGTTCCTCTTCTTCGGACCTACTATTTTTAATCTTTTCTCTGTTGAATCCACGCCTATGACCGAGACTCCTGCTGATCAGAACGCCGTTAGCATTTCCGATTCAGTCGAAGGAAGTGGTGTAGAAGCAAAGACTGGTGACACAGTCTCCGTCAATTACGTGGGTATGCTTGAAGATGGAACCGTCTTTGACGCATCCGCAAACCATGGTGGACCGTACTCCTTCGTGCTCGGTGCTGGTACTGTCATTGCTGGCTGGGACCAGGGCATTGTCGGTATGAAAGAAGGCGGCATGCGCACCCTCATCATCCCTCCAGCACTTGGGTACGGTAGCTCGGGCTATGGTCCAATTCCTGCTAACGCAACCATCATCTTCCAAGTGGAGCTTGTGAAGGTAGGTTCTTAATCACGCATCACCTCGTCATGGCTAAACGTCCGGAAAGAGTCAAAAGCGAGGAGAGTCGAGAGAGGCAACGCGCTGATCGCCTTGGCGAGGTCTTTGACCGGCGCATGGTAGTAGGGCGCTCGAAGAAGGACTCCACAAAGGACGTTCTTCAGTGGCCTTCACGATACGATTTGGGAGCCAAGCCCATGTTCCAAGCATGGCAGCAGCTCAAAGGCATCAAGCTCAAGAAGGGAGAGAAGATTGGTACAGACAAGCTGGCTGAGTTTCTCAAGGATGCAGAAACAATAGTAACTGCAGATCGAAAGAACCGAATGGATCGGGTTCGCAAACTTGAGGCCGCTGAAGAGCCCGTCATTGCAGCGAAGGCCGACGAGGAAGCAGCGGCAGGTGAGGTTGAGAGGTTGCTAAAGGAGAAGGGCATAGATGCGAGTAAGTTTCCAAACTGGAGAACTGCAGCTATGCCTCCCACCGAACTCGGTATTGGTGGGAGTAGCGAATATCAGGCCTTCAATAAAGCCCGAGGGAAACGAGAAGATGCAGAACATGCGTATAGAGAGGCAAGGAAACTGCTTAATCCGGACGGGAAACTCGATGGTTTGATCAAGGAAGATCAGCAGATGGCGGAACAAATTGATGCACTCAAATTCATCAGCGATGCCACTGAGGTTAAGAAAGATGAGAAGGCTTTCGCAGAATGGAAGGCAACATGGCAGACAATCGTTGACAATGGACTTTTGAAAGGAGTAGATAGCGCTCATTTCATGGAATTGGCAGGCGAGTACTCTCCTAGGGGTTTTGGAGGTCCGGCACCTGAAGTGATTCCATCTCCTCCAACAACAGCGCCTCTTTCCCCGGAATCAAGACCGGGCCCGGAAGACGGCGCACCAAGGCCTGAGGATGATCCCACCGCTACGTCAGGAGAGCCTGCGACCACTTCCGATGCCGAAGCAGATAAAGAGAAGCGTGTTGCCGCTACCGCTAAGACCATTACTGAAGTATTGGCTGCCAACGGAACTAAAAAAGAATTTAAAGAAGTCGAACGATGGCTTCGTGAATCGAAAAATTTTGAAGAGGCAGAAAAAATTATGTCTCGTGCGCCAGGAATTCTAGACCTCATCAAGAACGCTCCTAATAGTGAAGAGGCAGATAAGTATAAGAGACAACTCCACGAAGAGGTGCTCCTTCCGTACACCGCTCTTATGGTGACACCTGAGGATGAGGCGAAACACGCTCAAGAGCGTGACGCACTTGTTGGTCAAATAGATGCACTTGTTCATGTAATTAAGCAGCGATCTATCGCCTACCGTGCAATCAAGTGGAACAACGAACGGAATACCATTGATCACCTCATGAAAGAGGGCTCAGAGCTCATGAAGTTGGAGATGCGACGTCAGGAACTTTCGCAGAAACTTAGGGACGAATACGGAGCGGAATGGCCGCTGCCAACAGCGGTCAAGAAAATGATTATGGAGACTGCGGGTGTTCCCGTTACTGAAAAGATGGTTGAGACGATGCCGCGCAGAACGCTCATTAAGGCAGTGGAAGATGCGCAGGCGAGGGTGGACAATGCGGCAAAGTTGGCGCAGCACAAGGGCAATGGACCCACTGCAGCGCCTCCGCCACCTGATCCTAAGGAGCAGAAATATCGTGAGAAAACTGCTGCCTTTAGCAAGTCGGTTGGTACTCACAAGCCTGAAGGAAGATGGGGAGGCTATGAAGGTAAGAAGAATTTCACTAGATTCCTCGAAAGCATCGAGAAACGCAACCCCTCACCACAGCGCGCGTCTGCGATGTTTGCTCGCTTCGTGTTCCCTGAGAGATCTGAAGGCCCCCTTTCTCTACGTGAGCAAGCGCTTGCAAATGCATTCATGATAAGAATTGAGGAACATAAAGGAGACGTCGTGAAGGGCCTCAAGAGCGCGGCTCAGGATCTCCCTGGAATTATGAAGAAACATAACAAGGGTAGAGATGTCAAAGGTGATCCAAGTCTTTCTTTCACTGGGAAGGACTTTGAACGCGGCAGGCGGATTCGCAACTACGCATCACCGTTCCCTACGTTTTAGGCTTCTTGCGGCATAGTATGCTGCTAGGGATATGGCCGATAGACCAGTTTCTTTCTCAATAGATACGCGCTCACATCGGGCACGTGTCGGCAGGCTTTCTACACCGCACGGGGACGTACGCACCCCAGCCTTTGTGCCTGTTGGCACAAAGGCAAATGTAAAGGGCATTCTCCCTAAAGCACTTTCTGCACTTGGTGCACAGGTAGTGCTTGCTAACACCTATCATCTGTATCTACAGCCAGGAGAAGAGGTAGTGAAAGCGGCGGGGGGCCTGGGTTCATTCATGGGGTGGAAAGGACCCACTATGACCGACTCAGGCGGTTTTCAAGTGTTTTCGTTAGGCGCTGCGTTTGGAAAGACAATATCAAAGATTGCATCTGGGGATGACGTCGCCCACTCTCAGGAAGTTGCGGTATTCGACGAAGAACTCAAGACGCAGCATGGTCAGCTCGCTGTTATCGACGAGGAGGGAGTGACGTTTACCTCTCACTTGGACGGTTCGCTTCACCGCTTCACGCCTGAACGCTCGGTTGAGATACAACACGCTTTAGGAGCCGATATGTTCTTTGCGTTCGATGAGTGCACGTCCCCGACGGCTGACTTTGAGTACCAGAAAGATGCCATGTACCGCACGCACCGCTGGGCAGCGCGTTCGCTTGCCGCACATAGACAGAATCTTTCGGCGAATCGTACGCAGGGAATCTTTGGAATAGTGCAGGGAGGTCGCTACGAAGCTCTACGGAGAGAGAGCGCACAAGAAATTGCGGGCATGGACTTCGATGGTTTTGGGATTGGTGGTTCCTTCAGTAAAGAAGACATGGCAGGTGCGCTACAGGCCGCTATTCCCGAGCTTCCGGAAGAGAAGCCACGACATTTCCTTGGTATAGGGGAACCGGGAGACCTCCTTACTGGTATAGCAGAAGGACTCGACCTCTTCGATTGCGTTGCTGCCACTCGCATAGGTCGCCATGGTTCCATCTATACACGTCGCGGAATTAAGCATCTTAGAAACGGCGAGTTTAAAAGTGATTTTAGTGCGCTTGATCCGGAAACCATCATTCCTGGAACAGAAGGCTTCACGCGTGCCTATGTCTCGCACCTGTGTCGCTCTGGAGAGATGCTGGGCTCTGTCATAGCTTCCATGCACAACTTAGGCTTTGTGCTCAGGCTCGTGGACGGCGCGCGCGATGCGCTTCTTCATGGTACGTTCGATGCATATCGGGCAGACTTCATGCGCGACTACTATGCCTAACTTCAAGCTTCACACACCCTTTCCACCAGCAGGCGACCAGCCGCGCGCCATTGAGGTGCTCTCTAAAGGGCTTAAGGATGAGCTGCGGCACCAGACGCTTCTTGGCGCTACCGGAACAGGGAAGACATTTACAGTGGCTAACGTTATCTCGAACGCTGACAAGCCAACCTTGGTGCTCGCACACAACAAGACACTCGCCGCCCAACTCGCACAGGAATATCGCGAGTTCTTTCCAGAGAACGCTGTGCACTATTTTGTTTCCTACTATGACTACTACCAACCAGAGGCGTATATCGCGCACTCGGATACGTATATCGAAAAAGAGGCGCAGATTAACGCTGAAATTGATCGTCTGCGCCACGCAGCAACGCAGGCTCTGCTTACCCGAAAGGACGTCATTATTGTTGCCTCGGTGTCTGCTATCTATGGTCTCGGGTCTCCGGAGCAGTACGAGAAGGTACACGTGAAGCTGGTGGTGGGGGAAGAGGAGAACCGTGCTGCGCTTATTCGAAAGCTTATAGGCATCTACTTTGAGCGCACCAACGCCGACCTTGAACCCGGACAATTACGAGCAGTGGGGAACGCAGTGGAGCTCATGCCGGTTAACGAGCGGGCAATTTATCGCATTACGTTTGACGGAGCAGTTATTGCCCGTATTGAGCACCTTGACCCAGTTTCGCGCGCCAAACTAGGGGAGCCGAGTTCCCTCTTTGTCTTCCCTGCCAAGCACTTCGTCAGCAACGAAGAGGAACGCAACCGAGCAATTGAAGATATAAAACAGGAGCTCGAGGTACAGCTTGAGAAGTTCAAACGGGAAGAGAAGCCGCTCGAGTATGAGCGCTTGAAGCGGCGGACCTTACACGACATCGCACTCATACGCGAACTTGGGTATACGAGCGGTATTGAGAACTACTCTCGCCACTTTGACGGGCGTTCGCCAGGGGAGCCGCCGCACACACTGCTTTCCTACTTTCCGCACAAGAAAGATGGCACTGCTGATTTCCTCACTATCATCGATGAGTCGCATGTGACCGTTCCGCAGATTGGCGGTATGTATGCAGGTGATAAGTCCCGCAAAGACAACTTGGTTGAATATGGGTTCCGACTTCCCTCCGCTCGTGATAATCGTCCGCTTCGTTTCGAGGAATTCGAGGAACGTATTGGGCAGGTCATTTATACTTCAGCGACACCTGGTACGTACGAGCGCGAGCATTCAGTACCGCCCAATGGGCAGATTACGGAACAGATTATTCGACCAACAGGTCTTATCGACCCAGAGCTAGTAGTTCGTCCCATTGTTGAGAGTGGGGAGTATAAAGGACAGATTGCAGACTTCATTGATGAAGCGGATATCGTCATCAAGCGTGGAGGGCGTGCAATCGCTACCACGCTCACTAAGCAGATGGCGGAGGACCTTGCAGAATTCCTTCGGGAGCGGGGAATTAAGGCCGAATACCTACATAGCGATGTGAAGACCATCGACCGGATTGAGATTCTGACTGAGTTCCGCAGAGGGAAGTTCGACATTCTTGTGGGCGTGAATCTCCTTCGTGAGGGTCTCGATCTGCCGGAGGTGGAGATGGTGGGAATTCTAGATGCAGACAAAGAAGGCTTCCTTCGCTCGGAAACCTCGCTTATCCAGACTATTGGACGCGCCGCACGCAACGTACTCGGTAAGGTGTTTCTCTATGCCGACGTCATGACGGGCTCCATGGAGCGCGCTATAGGGGAGACCAATCGACGTCGTGCGGTGCAGATGGCGTACAACGAGAAGCACGGCATCACGCCTGAAACCATCAAAAAGGAGATTCACGATATCGCAGCCTCTATGCGTACTGAGCACCAAAAAACGGTGCACGAGATGCTGGCGCTCGATTCAAGGCTCTACAAGGAAGATCCAAAGGCGTTTATTGCCTCAAAGAGGACTGAAATGGCGGACGCGGTTGAAGCGCTCGACTTTGAGACTGCCGCCATCATTCGGGACGAGATTTATGCACTTGAAGGGAAGACGGACCCCAAGGAGCGGGGAAAGAAGGGTCGCAAACGGAAGCCTCTTTCTGGGGCGTAACCTAGCTGACTCCCCTACGGTTTTCATAGACAAACCACCCTTGCTTGGTACCTTTTACTCATGGACCTTCCACTTCCCCTCTACGCTTCACGCGAAATAGGCACCGTTACCAGCCGTGACGGAAAGGTCTTTACTGCCGTCATAGGCTTATCTCAAGAGCTCGTAGGGAAGCTCAAGGAACGTTCCCTTGACCTCTCCGACACCGAACTGCAGGAGAACAGCTCTGACTACAAGCGCTTTGGCGAGGGTTCGTACGAAGATTGGTACGCGAAGGAGCGGACACCGTTCGCACTGATTGATTCTGAGAACGGGGAACTCGCGGCCATTGCATGGCTCGGGCCCAAGCCGCTTGGTCGGGACTCAGCCAAACATCTTTCTAAAGAAGAACAGGGAGTTGATGAGCGCACGCTTGATGCAGGAAGGTGGCACACCATCTCCTTCCGTTCCTATGGTGCGTATCGTGGCGCAGGCCTCATGAAAGGCTTTGGCAAGCTTGTGCTTGAGGAATACCGAAAGGGATATCCCGATGCAAAGATTTGGACCATCACGGACCGGGCTAACATAGGGAGCATGAAGCTTTCAGAGTTCATGGGCCTCACGGAACGCCCGGAGTCCACTGACACCAGGGTAGTTATGGCAGAGGCCGAATAACATGTCGCGCGTCAAACTAACTGAATACCGTGCGAAGTCGCTCATACTTGGTAAGGAGTACGTTGGCGTCTCACTTTCCTCTTCAAGCGATATGGTTCCTGAAGGTGCCTGGGTGGTGAAGGTAGACCAGGGAATCAAGAAGCGCATGAAGCAGGGACTCGTGAAGGTAAATGTCTCTCCTAAAGAGATAGCGAGTACGGTTGCAGAATGGGAGAAGAAGGGATTCTCGAACTTCATAGCGGAGCCGCTGCTCCCGCATGAGGCATCAGAGGAGCAGTATCTTTCGCTTGAACGTGTGCGTGAGGGGATTCGTCTGCTTCACGCCAAAGAAGGAGGCATTGAGATTGAAGAGCATCCAGAGAAGGTGAAGAGCATTATCCTTACAGAGAGCGTGGGAGGCGCAGCAAAGGAGCTTGGTTTGCCCGAAGAATTTCTTACCTCGCTTGTTGATACGTTCGAGAAGAATCACTTCGCGTTCCTTGAGATTAACCCGCTGGTGATCAAGGACGGAAAGGTGCATCTGCTTGATGCTGCGGTACTCGTTGATAGTGCGGCAGAATTCTTTGTTAAAGGAGCATGGACCGAAGTTGACATCGTCGAAGGGAAGGCGAAACACCAGGCAGAAGAGAACGTCGCCGCTCTTCAAAAGACGACTCCGGCTTCTCTTAAGCTCTCCGTGCTGAATGAGGATGGCTCCCTCTTTTTCTTGCTTTCCGGAGGTGGAGGCTCAATTGTCATTGCAGATGAGGCGGCGCTGCTGGGACAGGGAGACGCAATTGGCAACTACGGTGAATACAGCGGTGGCCCTACGCGAGAGGAAACCTACCTTTATACCAAGGAAGTACTTTCGCTTTTGCTAGCGTCTAAGGCCCCTAAGAAGGCGCTCGTGATTGCAGGAGGAGTGGCGAACTTTACCGATGTTGCTAAGACCTTTGCTGGCATTCGAGACGCACTTGCCGAAGTGTCAGGTTCGATGAAGAAAGCGGGTATCAAAGTGTTTATACGCCGCGGAGGACCCAACGAAGCCAAGGGACTCGCCGATATGAAGCTCTTTCTTGAGCAGGAGGGGCTTCTGGGGGCCATACATGGCTCGAGCGCGGTCATCACCAGCGCAGTGGATGATGCGGTCAATTTCATACACGCATGACCATTCTCGACAAAATGAGGAGTGGGGAACGGGGAATTGTTGTGGCGGGCAATCACCCTGCAATTGTGCAGTCCTTACTGGATTTTGATTATCTTTCCGGCAAGGAGCGTTCGGTTATCGGTATTGTGACCGGAGCACGTAAGGCACAGAAGTATTTCTGGGGTAACAAAGAGATTCTCGTTCCCTGCTATAAGGATTTCGCATCAGTGCCAGAGAAGGACAGTGTTCGTTTCCTGTTGAATCTTCAATCAGGACGTCGCGCCTTTGAGGTTACGGTTTCTTTCTTCGAGACATTCCCCGAAGCTTTGGGCGCTCATCTCTTTGCAGAGAATGTACCGGAAGCACACGCTATTGAACTCATTCGACGCTTTGGAGGGAAGAAACTCATTGCAGGACCTTCAGGTGTGGGAATGTTGGTGCCAGGACACCTGAAGCTTGGGGCAATTGGTGGAGTCGATATTCCGCAGATTATGGCAAGTAAGCTCACGACCCCTGGCTCCGTTACCGTTGTGGCTACCTCAGGAGGCATGACGAGCGAGCTCATCCGCGCAGTGACGTCTGCAGGGAAGCGACTCTCCTTTTCGTTGTGCATTGGCGGAGATAGGTTCCCAGTCTCGTCCCTTGGGGATGTGCTCGCACTTGCGGAGGCGGATGCGCAGACCAAAGGGATTGTGTACTTCGGGGAGCTTGGTGGGGTGGACGAATACGAGATAGTTGAACTTATAAAGACCAAGAAGCTGACCAAGCCAGTGGTCGCCTACATCGCCGGTATTGTTGATGAGGCGTTTGATGAGCACATGCAGTTTGGACATGCGAAAGCGCTGGTTGCTCACAAGGACGAAAGTGCTCGTGCAAAACGAGAGGCACTCCGGGAGGTTGGTGTCGTTGCCCCTGACACTTTTCCGGAGTTCCTGGAGGCCATGAAGAGTCTCCCAGAGGGGGAATTTAGTGATACCATCATCGATACACAAACGCTTATGGACCGACAGAAAAGCATTCTTTCAACAAGGGAAGTCATGGACCTTGAGGAGGCGCCAACCTTTGTCTCGGGGGGCAAGCTGGTTAAGAACGACAAGACCTTTGCATCCTCTGCTCTTGCCGCGCTTCTGGGCGCTCCTGCCAAGTCCCCTGTTACCAATGCATACGCTGAAGCCATCTTTACGCTTCTCATCGACCACGGAGGTCATGTGTCTGGTGCAGTGAACACGATGGTGACTGCGCGCGCAGGTAAGGATCTTGTTTCGTCCTTAACTTCAGGCCTACTTACCATTGGTCCTCGCTTCGGAGGAGCCATCAATGAGGCTGCACGCACATGGAGAGCAGGTGTTGCTTCGGGACAGAGTGCAGCTGATTTTGTTGAGGCTTCAACCAAGGGGGGAAAGGTTATTTCCGGTATTGGACACAGGAAGTATCGTGTCGGGCTTCCTGACCCTCGTGTTGCGGCGCTTTCGACCTTTGCTGAGCTTCTGAAAGCACATCCTCACTACGACCTTGCGCGCGAGGTGGAAAAGGTGACGACCGGAAAGAACGGCTCACTCATCCTTAACGTCGACGGAGTTATTGCCTCCCTGATGCTCGATATCCTCGCAGAGTGCGAAGGGTATAGCGACAAACAGATTCAGGAGCTTATTGATGCAGAGTTCTTTAACGCACTTTTCGTTATCCCACGTTCCGTTGGATTCATTGCCCACTTCATGGAGCAGAAGGAAAACGATGAGGGCCTCTTTAGGCTTCCAGATGAGCTTCTGTTTGAGAGGAAGAAAGAGGGGTAAGGTTCGAATCCTGGGTGGTCAGCAAGAGGTATACTTTTGCAGATGAGTATTACTACTCTTAGTCGTCCCATTAAATCGTTCGGATTTGTTGAACGCGAACGGCGCAATGGAAAGCAGCTTCATTTTAAGTGCGAACGTGATTTCCTGTACTTCTGTCTCAATTTCTATTTCCCTGAGAAATTCAATGCGGTAGCGTGCAACCCAGAAGAGATTGACCGCAAGAGACTGTTTGGTACACCCGTGCCTAAATATCTCGCATGGACTCAAATCCAGTATTTCGACATGCCTGGTTTTTTGAAAAAACAGGGACTCACTTTGTATATCAATAATCAAAGAATATCGTCCTATTTCAGCTTGATGTGGGCTATCTTGTTCTCAAGACTACCTCTGACTGAAGCTATGGCTTCGCTCGAAGCGAACGTTAGAAACAACGTTGCGTGTGCAATCGATATTCCTATCGAAAAGAAGAAATTCATCCTTTTAGACCATGTAATGTTTGTGTATGGCTACGACAGCGAAAACGTATACGTATTTGATACGTTGACTGTTCCTGGTCTTGCCTATGAAAGGGTAAGAGACGATGTTCACTACTTTAAGTTGCCGCGAACAGTAATTGAGAAGAACTGGTGCCTCTTTGGTCGTGTGTGGAGGGTGGAGAAGGCTTTATAGATTCAACATCATTCTCAAATAGCCCATTATGTTATACTCAACCCGTACCTGTCCCGCCACGGACAGGACTTTCTGTAGAAATGACACCTAAAAAGAAATCCCACGAGCAATTTACCGGTGAAGACTGGATAAGTGTGAAGGGTGCTCGTACCCACAACCTCAAGAACCTGTCGGTAAAGATGCCGAGAGGCACAATGACCGTGCTTACGGGCCTCTCAGGCTCCGGAAAGTCCTCCTTAGCCTTCGATACCATCTTCGCAGAAGGTCAGCGCCGTTATGTGGAGAGCCTTTCTGCGTATGCTCGTCAGTTCTTGAACCAAATGCAGAAGCCTGATGTAGATGAGATTACAGGCCTGTCTCCAGCTATTTCCATAGACCAGAAGAGTCGTTCGAATAACCCACGCTCTACCGTTGCTACCGTTACTGAGATTTATGACTACCTCCGCGTCCTCTACGCACGTGCAGGCCAGCCGTACTGTGTGAATCATGACGTGCCCATTGAGAAGCTTTCCAAGGAAGAGATGCTTGGACTCATCATGAGGCGTGTTTCCGAAAAGACGGACAAGGGAAAGAAGGATGAGGTGATGGGTGTGTCGCTTGATCGCAGCACCGTCACGATTCACGCCCCAATGGTGGTGGGTCGCAAGGGAGAGTACTACCAACTTCTCTATGACCTTCTCGGCAAGGGATATGAGAAAGCGATTATTGATGGGAAGGTCCATTCACTTCGTGAGAAGGTGGTACTCGACCGCAATAAGCGTCACGACATCGATGCGGTGGTAGACACTATTTTTGTTTCGGAATTCGCTAAGAGTCCGGACGCTGCACGTGAGCGTCTTTCAGAGGCGCTCGAGCTAGCACTCAAGGAAGCAGATGGGCTCGTAAAGATAGGACACGCCGACGGTTCAATCGAGACACTCTCTGCTCGGTTCATTTGTCCTGAGGATGGTGCGTCGTTCCCGGAGGTAGAACCGAGACTCTTCTCCTTCAACAGCCCGTACGGAGCTTGTCCAAACTGTAATGGTCTTGGAACTGAGTCGTTGTTCTCTGAGGAGATTTGTACAGTGTGTGAAGGGAAGCGCCTTCGTCCTGAGGCGCTTCGTGTGTACCTGAAGGATAAAAAAGACAAGACGCTTGGTAAGAATGTGGTGGACTTCACCAACTTTTCTATACGCGAAGCGAAGGAGTTCATGGATGGCCTTGAACTCTCCGAGATGCGCATGGAAATTGCGTCCCCGATTATCCGGGAGATCACGAGCCGTCTTGATTTCATGCTTAACGTTGGTCTCGACTACCTGACGCTCAACCGCTCAGCTGCAACACTTTCTGGCGGTGAAGCACAGCGCATCCGACTTGCCTCTCAGCTTGGTACTGGACTCGTGGGTGCTCTCTATGTGCTAGATGAGCCAACTATCGGTCTCCATCAACGCGATAACGACCGTCTTATCAAAACCTTGCTGACGCTCAAGGAGCTCGGAAACACGATTCTCGTGGTTGAGCACGATGAAGAGACCATCTATGCGTCCGATTACATTGTGGACATTGGCCCTGGTGCAGGCGTGCATGGAGGAAGAGTGGTAGCGCATGGCTGGCTCGATGAACTGCTCACGTCTCCCAAGAATGATTCTGGTTCCGTCACGCTTTCATACCTACGTGGAGAGAAGGAGATTGAAGTACCGGAAGAGCGTCGAACAAGCGAGAAGGGTTCTATCAAAATTCGTGGAGCAACACTTCATAACCTCAAGAACCTCAATGTGGATGTTCCTTTAGGGAAGCTTGTTGCGGTGACTGGTGTGTCGGGCTCAGGGAAGTCGACCTTCCTCTACGATATTTTGCACAAGAACGTCGCGAATATGATGGCGCGCCGACAGGCGAAGCCCATGCACATTGCTTCCATCACAGGGACTGAATATGTGGGACGCACTGTTCTTATTGATCAGTCCCCTATTGGTCGCACGCCACGCTCAAACCCTGCCACTTATACAGGAGCATGGACACACATTCGTGACCTGTTTGCTGCAACCCCTGAAGCACGTGCACGTGGCTGGAAGCCAGGGCGCTTCTCCTTCAACGTCGCCGGTGGACGCTGTGAAGCGTGTCAGGGTAACGGCATGATTGCGGTTGAGATGCACTTCTTGCCGACGGTGTATGTGACCTGTGATGTCTGTAACGGCAAGCGGTTTATGAAGGAGACGCTTGAAGTTACCTATAGAGGCAAGAACATTTGGGAAATTCTTGAAATGACGGTTGAGGAGGCTGAGAAGTTTTTCAAGGAGATTCCTTCGATTAATGACCGACTTTCGACGCTCAATTCGACTGGTCTTGAGTACCTGACGCTTGGACAGAGCGCCACAACGCTTTCCGGAGGGGAAGCCCAGCGCGTGAAGATTGCCTCTGAGCTCTATCGTCCTATCACAATGAAGACGCTCTACCTGCTCGACGAGCCGACGGTAGGTCTCCACTATGAAGACGTTAGAAAGCTTATCGAGATACTCCAAGAGCTCGTGCGCCGTGGCAACACCGTAGTGGTGATTGAACACAACCTCGACCTCATTAAGTGCGCTGACCACATCATTGATTTCGGGCCTGAGGGAGGGAATGGCGGCGGCAAGGTGGTCGCTAAGGGAACACCTGAAGATGTCGCTGGAACGGAAGGTTCTCATACCGGAGACTACCTTCACAAGATGTTCCGTAAGCGTGTTAAGAAGAAGTAATGGATCGCGTTGCGCTCAAAAACCTCGACCTTCCTGACCTCCCTGGCGTCTATCTCTTTACCCTTGGCAAGGGTCGTTCGAAGAAAGTGCTCTACGTAGGCAAGGCAACTTCCTTGCGAGACCGAGTGCGCTCGTACTTCGATGATGACCTGATTGCGACCCGAGGTCCACGCTTGGTAGATGTGGTTACTCGAGCAGAGAGTGTTTCCTTTGAGGTGACGCCCACGGTGCTTGAGGCTCTGGTGCGGGAGGCTGCGCTTATACGCGAACACCATCCTCTTGGAAATTCGATGGGGAAGGACGATAAGACCTTTTTGTACGCGGTTATTACGGACGAGGAGATACCTCGGGTACTTGCCATACGTGGCAAAGACCTTGATATGAAGGGGAGTCGCATCCTTGAGAACGGGATTAAGCTTCGAGCTATACACGGGCCCTTTACCAGCGGGTACCAGCTTCGTGAAGCACTTCGTTTAATACGACGCATCTTCCCTTTCTACGATACTGAGCGTCCTGTGGGCCAGGGGAACCGACACGTGCAAGGGAAGGTCGAGTTCAACCGACAGATTGGGCACTACCCACGCGGCATGGACCGGAAGGACTATCTTCGCTCAATACGCAACGTGTCTCTCTTTCTCTCTGGACGGGTAAAGACTCTGAGAACAACGCTTGAGAAGGAAATGAAGAAGGCGGCGAAGGAGGAGCGCTTTGAAGACGCAGCAGAGAGCCGTCGGCAACTCTTTGCGCTCGACCACGTGCAGGATGTCTCACTTATTCGTGAGGACCGAGAGAT
The DNA here is from genome assembly GCA_964548265.1 of uncultured Candidatus Saccharibacteria bacterium. GTDB lineage: Bacteria > Patescibacteriota > Minisyncoccia > Phycocordibacterales > Phycocordibacteraceae > C7867-001. Next base: position 3,725 of record CAZJPR010000010.1, on the reverse strand, counting down.
TGAGGTGGTGAGCCCACGTATTGAAGCCTATGACACTGCCCATATCTCAGGGAAAGACGCTATTGGCGTTATGGTCGTTATAGAGAACTCGGTGCCAGTGAAGAAGGCGTATCGTACCTTCCGCATTCGAGGCTACGGCGGCAAGTCGCTCAATGATGACATTGCTTCTCTTAAGGAGATTCTCAATCGTCGTCTGGGACACCCAGAATGGCAGCTCCCCAAGGCCATCGTCATAGACGGCGGGAAAACCCATAAAAAGGCCGCTGAGGAGGTTCTAAAGCTTGCTGGTGTTGGGATTCCGGTGGTCGCGGTCGTGAAGGACGACAAGCACCGTCCTCGGGAGGTCATAGGTTCCGTTCGGGCCGGGATAGCTGACGCTGATGCGGTGCTTGCAAACTCTGAGGCACACCGCTTCGCTATCGGCAGACACCGCTGGGCTCGTCGTCAGGTGGTGCGAAAAAGCATCCTGAGAGGAAAGTAGTGTGTTATACAAGACAAGACCACTATGGCAACTGTCCACGACAAAGCGTATTTTGAAGATAGGATTGTCGATAGTAAGGACGCCACCCTCAACGTAGCGAGTGCAGCCGTTCTCTATGGCCTCAGCGTCTATACGGTTCTTCCGGCGTTAGTGAACGAGAAGGGCACCTATCTCTTCCGTCTCAAAGAGCATTATGAGCGGCTTGTGCGCTCGGCCCACATCATAGGCCTTGATACCTTTGCGCCCCAGTGGAGCTTTGATCGATTTTCTTCAGCGGTCTCGGAGACGGTGAAGGCCAACCACATCTCCAAGAACGTTTTTGTCCGTATAACCGTTCATGTGCCGAGTCTTGTTCCTGGTGTACGGTCTCGCGGCCTCCCCACAGCCCTCAGTATCTTCCTCTACGATGCCAATTCCATACTCCCAGAATCAGGTACCCGCCTTAAGACTAGTATTTGGAGACGAACTCCCGATACTTCCATCCCATCACGCGCAAAGGTAAATGGTGCGTACGTCAATTCGGTCCTTGCACGCCAGGAAGCCCTAGATGCTGGCTACGATGATGCCATCTTTCTTGATGCGAACGGAGAGGTGTGTGAACTCAGCGCGGCCAACCTATTCATGGTGAGAGATGGGAAACTTTACGCGCCATGCGCCTCTAAAGATATTCTTGAAGGTATTAATCGTAGGACGTTGATTGAACTCGCCGAAGACGAAGGAATCGAAGTAATCGAGAGAGGAATCGATTTAACGGAGCTTTATATTGCGGATGAGCTCTTTGCCTGCGGTACTTCAGCGTTCGTGACTCCGGTCATTGAAGTGGACGCACGACGTATCGCCTCCGGAACGATGGGCACACTTACCAAACGACTCTTGAGACGCCACCAGAACTTACTTGCTGGAACAGATCCGCTTTCTGAGATGTATCTCAGTCTGCTAAACTGAACATATGCACGGCACTGTTGTTGGCATTTTGCGTGGAGGACCGTCATCCGAACATGATATTTCTCTCTTGACGGGCGCAGCGATGCTCAAGAATCTGGACCGCAACCGCCACACCCCGAAGGATATTTTTATAGACCGACAAGGAATTTGGCATGAACGCGGCATTCCTGTCTCGCCTGAGAAAGTGTTGCGGAGCATCGATGTCGCGCTTCTGGGTTTCCATGGTGAATGGGGTGAAGATGGTGAGGTTCAAAAGCTTCTTGAACGCTTCGGAGTCCCGTACACAGGCTCAGATTCGCTTGGTTCGGCGCTTGCCATGCATAAGGTCCTCGCGAAGGAGCACGCCATCGACGCAGGGATAAAGACCGCGCGCTATACCCTCATCGAACGAGAAGAAGATGTAGACCGCCTTGCGAGAGAGGTGGTGCAGTCCTTCCAACAACCGGTGGTAGTTAAACCTGTGGCCTCGGGATCCTCGGTGGATATTGCCTTTACGCACGGACACGCGCCACTGGTTGAAGCAGCGCTCACCATACTCAGGAAGGGCGGCTCCGCTCTTGTTGAAGAACGCATTCGTGGACGTGAAGCGACAGTAGGCGTTACTGAGAACATGCGGGGCGAGGAATACTACGTGTTCCCGCCAATTGAGATTATTCCTCCAGAATCAGAGGAATTCTTCTCCTTTGCTGCCAAGTATAGCGGCGAAACACAGGAGATATGTCCGGGGCGTTTTCCAAAGAAAACAACAAAGGATCTGATGGAAGCTGCGCGGAAGATGCACAAGGCGCTCGGGCTTCGACACTATTCTCGTACAGATTTTGTTGTCTCACCCTCTGGTATCTATTTTCTTGAAACCAATACGCTTCCTGCATTTACGGAGGAGTCCCTTCTGCCTAAGGCACTCGCTGCAGTCGGCATGTCCTTTCAAGATTTCCTTACCCATCTCATCGACCTAGCTCTTAAGCGCAAAACCGTATGAAAGATTTAACCCAGATGAAGTGTGTGGCCTGCGAAGGTGGGGTACCGAAGCTTACGGAAGGGGATGCCAAGGCTTTTCTTACCCACACCCCGTCGTGGACCCTGTCTTCGGACTATACGTCCGTCGAGCGCACGTTCAAGTTCAAGGATTTCAAGGAAGCTCTGGCTTTCGCCAATAAGGTTGGCGTTATCGCTGAAGAAGAGGGCCACCACCCTGATATTACGGTGTGCTGGGGCAAGGTACGGGTCTTCCTTACCACCCATGCGATAAGCGGCCTTTCCGAAAATGACTTTATTGTTGCCGCTAAGGTGGACAAGCTAGAGCAGAAATCCGTAGCGTAACCGGGAGGCATAGGGCGAAGACCCGTCGGTATTCACACGGTATAGCAATCTCGGCTCACTTGAGGCGAACTCGGTCCTTCCGTGGAGCACTGCCGTATTGTCGACGATGAATAGTTGTTTGGGCTCAAGACGGAATTCAAAGATGTTCCCTGGATCGCGAACGAATCCTCGTAAAAGCTCGAAGGCTCGTCGTGCTTCCTTGCGTACCTCGACCTTCGCGACGGTGTCATAGCGAAAGGCAATACGTGTGAGGGGTCCGTGCTTTGAGAACACCGGACGTGTTGCCGTTTTACCTGCCCGAGTAACTGTCATTGCGTCCGGCGCGTAGAGTTCTGCCAGTCCCTCCGGATCCATAGAGGCCAAGTACTCATGAGCTGCCCGTCCCGAAATGACGTGGCTCATTCCACCTTCTTTGGCCTGCCGTTCGCAGTACAAAATTGCAGTATGTGGGGCCTCCTGGTTAAACGTACCGTCTGAGTGGGGAAAGTGAGGCTGGGAAGTGGTACCCAGGTAGTCTGCGTAGCCTTCCATGGGAGTAATCGGTGCCACTCCATCCTTATCTGCCCGGTCATGAGGAAGGACGTTTCCGAATATCCTGGCAAGCGCGAGAAGTTCCTCCTTGGGAGTGCGCGTTTCCTCAAGGCTCAGCACCGCGAACTTGTGCGTGTTGAAGGTATCAATGAGCTTCTCTAGGTCCCGCTCGCCCAGGCTCGTCGCGCTGGGTACGGAAATGAAGGCATCAGTAGGGGCAACCATACGTGGGGTATAACCGCGTATGAATACCAGAGGTCGCCTGAACTCCTGGTGAACCGCCCTCGCGCATGATTTTAAAAACGTGCTATAGTCTCCCGCACGGGCCGTTAGCTCAGTTGGTAGAGCACCTCATTTGCAATGAGGGGGTCGCAGGTTCGAATCCTGTACGGTCCACCCACCTGTTCGTTTGGTAAAAGGGAGCTGCTAAGGACATAATACGGAGGTC
>CAZJPR010000009.1:7533-37760 GCA_964548265.1 uncultured Candidatus Saccharibacteria bacterium | reverse complement strand
ACGGCCGCGCGCCCGCCTACGGCTTTAAAACCCTGCAGGACATGCAGAAGCTGGTGCCGGAATTGAAGACCCTGGCGACCTCCACCCCCGCAGCAGCCACCAGCACGCGCTAACTTTGGAGCCGCCTCCCAGGCTTGAACTGGGGACCTTCTCTTTACAAAAGAGTTGCTCTACCAACTGAGCTAAGGCGGCGCTCTTACAACCTACTACACCTCCTCCTTCGTTTCCACCGGTGTCTGCTTGGACCGGTGGAGGGTCTTCTTGAAATACGACATGGTCTCCACAAAGGCAGAGCGTTTCCCTTCTACCGGAGCGGCCGGTGTCTGCACTTTGCCCCGCATATAGCGGACAAGGCGGGTAAGAAGCCGCTCGAGGTAGCGGACGATGATGAGTGTCACATGCGCAACATCATGCACCACACGACCAGAGACATCTTTGGTCAGGTGCCACAGGAAGGCGCTAAAATCCACGTGCTGGAGGGCGACCGTAACACGAGAGACCTTGGCATCAAGAGCTGCACGGCTCGAGGCAAAGAAGCGCGTACCACGCTTCCCTTCAAGAGCGGTTATGCCGAGAAAGCCGAAGAAAAGAACGAGGGACGCAATGAAGAGCGCAAGGTACAGCATTAGCGTGCGGAGAAGCGCGAGAACTTAGTGACCTCAATGCGCTCGCCGAACTTCTGAGTGGCCTCACTGATGAGGTCGCGGATGGTCTTCGAATCATCCTTGATGTACGGCTGGTCGAGCAAAACCTGGTCGCGGAAGTACGCGGCGAGCTTGCCGTCAAGAATCTTTGCCTTCATCTCCTCCGGCTTCCCCTCCACCTCGCCAGCAAACACCGCTGAAGCCGCATCCTTTGCCTCCTGAGGAATTTCAGCATCCGTAAGGTAGGTTGGGTTCCCTGCAGCTACCTGCATGGCAATCTCGCGGGCAAGGGCGCCGAACTCTGCGTTCTTTGCAACGAAGTCCGTCTCAGAAGAAAGAAGCACCATCGCGCCAATCGTCCCATCGTGAACGTAGGAGCCGATCCATCCTGCGCCGAGCTCGCGGTCACCCTTCTTCTCAGCTGCCGCACCACTCTTCTTGCGCAAAATAACCTCTGCTTTGTCGACGTCACCTCCAGCCTCTTCAAGTGCCTTCTTGCACTGCATGACCGAAACGCCGGTTTTGTCGCGAAGGGTCTTCAATACGTCAGTTGCGATATCCATATAGGCAATGTACTAAAAAATAAATAAGCGCACCTAAAAGAATGGCTTACGCCTTCTTTCCCTCCTCGTAGGCTGCTGCGAGCTCCTCGAGGACGAGTGCCACCGTTGCGCGAGAAGCATCGTTGGTGACGATTGGGAACGCAGCGTCAGCAAGGTCACAGTCGGAGCTCATGATACCGATGATTGGGATGCCCGCTGCACGTGCCTCCTTCACTGCGTGAGCCTCTTGGCGAGTGTCGACAACGACCATAGCGTCAGGGCGCTTGGTAAGGTCCTTGATACCGTGCAGACGCTCATCGAGGCGAGCAATCTCGCGATCTATGAAGACACGCTCAAGCTTGGTGTGGAGCTTTGCAAGCTCACCGCTCTCCTTCTTACCTTCAAGATCAGCAAGGCGGTCGATACGCTTCTTAATCTCCACGAAGTTCGTTATGGTGCCTCCAAGCCAACGTCCTGCGACGTAGGGCACCGAAAGGCGCTCGCCGACCTTGCGGACAGCGTCCGTAATTTCGCGCTTTCCTCCCACAAACATAACCACCTTGCCATCGCGTGCCATAGCGGCAATAGCGGCCTTAGCCTTTGCAAGCTGCTCGTCCGTCTGGGAGAGGTCAAAAATCTCCACCTTGCTCTTTACCCCCACAATGAACTTCTTCATGGATGGGTGGCGGCGGCTCTTTACCTGCGCAAAATGAGCGCCTGTAGAAAACAGGCGGTCCACTCCAGGGCCTTTGAGGTCAGTTACTGCCATATACCAATTAAGCGAGAGTCTACCATGCCCTTTCCGGGGTATCAATCCTCCTCGGCCGGGCCTATCCCCCCGCTCGCAGCCCGGGCTTTGAGCTCCTCAACGATGGGCCCCAAGCCCCCCAGCATGATCTTGGGAAGGTTGTGCCAGGACTCCTTGATGCGATGGTCGGTAATGCGGTCCTGGAGGAAGTTATAAGTTCGGATTTTCTCAGAGCGATCCCCCGTCCCAATCTGTCCTTTGCGCTCAGCAGCGTGTTTCTTTGCTTCTTCCTCCTCATGGAGGTTATCGAGCTTGGCCACAAGAATCTGCATGGCCTGCTCACGGTTCGCAATCTGACTGCGTTCACTTGTTGAACGTACGTCGATGCCAGTGGGCTTATGGATGAGGCGCACCGCGCTCTCCACCTTGTTCACATTCTGTCCCCCTGCCCCACCTGAACGGGAAAACTCCATCTCGATGTCAGCTGGGTTAATTTCAAACTTTGGCTTGGTTCGAATAGGGAGCGCAGCAACAGAGGCGGTTGAGGTATGAATGCGGCCAGATTTCTCGGTGAGCGGTACCCTTTGAACACGGTGCACGCCCGTCTCGTACCGAAGCGCGTCATAGGCAGCTTCGCCCGCAATCTCGAGCGTCATCTCATCAATCACCCGTACCCCCCACCCCTCAGACTCCGCGTACTTCAGGTACATATCCTTAAGCTCAGAGGCAAAGAGTGTTGCCTCGTCTCCCCCTGCGGCAGCCCTAAACTCGAGCACCACGGCCTTAGGCTTGGATTCCTCCTCCTTCTCCTTGGCGAGAATACGTTCGATATCGGCAAGGATTTCCTTCTGGCGCGCGTCTATACGCGCCTCATCATCTCTTGCCATAGCAAGAAGATCTGCGTCCCCTCCGGCTGCCTCAAGCGCAGACTTTCGCTCGGCCTCAAGGCGCTCGTATTCTTCCGCGAGGTATGCGGTCGCGTGGTTCTTCTTAAAGTCTGAGGAGTAGTCCATAGGTTAAATGATAACGCGAAACACCCCGCGTTATAGGCGGGGTGTTTCAACAGGGTCCCTACTTCTTCTTAGAAGCGCGCTGCTTGAACTTCTCGACGCGACCCGTCTTGTCGAGGGTGCGGTCCTCACCGGTGTAGAACGGGTGAGATTTGGAGGAGATTTCAACAATCACCTTTGGGTACTCAACCCCGTCGACCGTAACCGTCTCAGAGGCCTCGATGGTTGAGCCAATGAGGAAGGTCTCGCCAGAGGCGATGTCGACGAAGGCAACCGTACGATAGCCTGCGGGATGTATGTCGGTCTTCATAGTTTCGATACCCTACCACGCACGAAGTGGCCTCGCAACGGGGCCCTAGAATTCACCAGAACCCGAATCGACGTTCACGAGGACGGTATCGTTTGACGTCCCTGGGCATGAGAGCGTGTAGATGACCTGAGTCCTGATGGTACGACTGACGGAACTGACCGTCTGGCCACAGGCGTTTGGCACAAGGGTCTGGCTCAACCCATCGGTACCAGTGAGGCTACAGTTGCCTGCAGAAATATTCTGGAAGGTCCAACCGATAGTTGCTGCACTATTGTCTTTAACTCGAATTCGGTCTGCTACCCCATTTACCGTAAGGCTAGCACTAGGGCTACCAGCGCACCCACTGGCGCTCACATTCGGACAACTGATTACTGGGCTACCCACTCCACTACCTTGCACGGACATCGAATAAGGACCAGACGCTGGGAAGGTGCAGGTTCTAGTTGAAGTGCCCGAGCAGTTTGTTTGAGAAGAAGGGGTCCAAGTAAACGGCGCAACAGCGGTGCCGCCAGTCCGGTAGGTAGTCTGGCCGCCGATGGTAACACTGCTGCTGTCTACCGTGCAGCTGATGGTTGCAGCAGGATTTAGTGGCTCTTCAACACAGGTTGGTCCTGTACAACTTACGCAACTAGGATCAGACGCATCAATCAGACCATCACCATCATTGTCCGCATTATCTCCACAGGCCGGTTCGTTAACTGAAATATCTACCGTGTCGTAGGCCCAGTCGTTACCGCTACCGCCGCTTCCATCCCCGCCACTGCTTCCAGCCTCACACGGTACACACGAGGCCCGTTGTTTGAAGTCTCTATTGTTGTCCCCCTGGTTTCTTCCGTGGATACACATAATGTCTTCAAACTGCACGGAGTACCCAGTCGAGCACGTAATGTCTATGGGTTCGTAATTCACGTTACAGGTTGGGTTGTAGGTGGCATATTGCGGACTACAGCTTCCACCTCCTCCACCTCCGCCGCCTCCCCCTCCATAGGTAGGACCGTAGCAGTAAATACCGAACTGCGTGTCCTCATTTACCCGAACGACATCACTACCAAATGTTGCTTGACTCGTGTTGTTGAAGTAGTCAGCAGTTGGCTTAGAGTCAATAAGAGGAATTTCTTGCGCAATACAAGTTTGCGCCCCGTTTGATGTCCACGTCAACGTAACGGTGCCGCCGGGCGCAACACTTAATTGATCTGCCGAAAGGGTCGCACCAATTCCCGTCATCGTCACCACCGCATCGTCAGAGACACTTGGCGGAGGACCGGACACCGTACACGCATAGATGTCCGTGTTAACAGCGTTACAGGACCCGCTATTTATCTTACAGCGATTATCAGGGGGGTTTGTACACGACGTACCGGTTGGATTCCCACCGCAGTGAGGCATGCTAGCGTAAGGCCTATTAGGGTCGGTCCATGGACACGCGAGATCCGTGGTATCACTTCCTACATACTGCCACGTTCCTGGCCCTGTAGCGCCCGATCCACTACAGGTGATGTTATACGTCGTCGACCCTGAAGGCGTGACCACCACACTTCCTGAAGTAGCACCTTGGGTATCAAACTGCGTACTCGTACACGAGATTGCATTCGTACTGCTCCAGGTAAGTGTCACGCTCTGCCCTCCTGCAGGATTCGTAGGAGAAGCAGTGAGAGTTGCAGTCGGGGCGGCAGGAGGATTCGCAACCACCGTCACGGTCCTACTTGAAGGAGCAGAGGTGCCGCCCGCACCAGTACAGGTGACGCTGTAGGTCGTAGAGGTTGAAGGAGAGACGGAAACGGTACCTGAGGTCGCTCCCCCCGTAGAGAAATTGCTGCCCGTACAGGACGTGGCATTCGTTGAAGACCAGGTCAGCGCTGATGAGCTCCCCTGCGATATAGTGCTGGGCGAAGGTGTGTTCAGTGTAGCGGTGGGTGCCGGAGAGACTGGTGTGTAGGTAAGAGCATAGGTATCAGCCAGCGCACTTTTCCCTGTTCCAGAGTGAACCGTGTACGCAATACTCCAGGAACTTGTTTGTGCCCATGCTTCTTCAATGCCAAAGAATGCGAAGAATCCGGCGGGGCGAGTGAAGACCTCATTTCCATCCCCACCTCCTCCTCTGCCACCTCCACCTCCACCTCCACTGGTCGTAACCGTAAGTGCAGCCTGAATACAGTAGGAACCAGTGTTGTAGTTTGAAGGCAACCCGCCTGAGTAATACGAGCCAAGCAGCGCCCAAGCGATTGAGTCAGTTGATGGGGACGCTCCCGTCCCCGAAGCAGTGCCAATCGCCGCAACTTGTGAACCTGTGCAGCGCTGCGCTGATGCGGTAGATGCATTACTTGAGGTCAGTGGACTCACATACGTATAGGCTTCTGCGGTAGGAGCGAAGGCAAAGAGTGCGAGCACAAGGAGAAGACGAGAGAGTAGTGTCATGGTGTAGGGTTGAACGTAAGCGAACGAAGGTAGGTTGCTCCTCCTTCGTTCACACGGTAGAGCAAGAAGGAATCAGGTGCACCTGTACGCACCACCACTATGTCGGACGAAGCGTATCCAACGGCTACCCAATAGGTAGGAAGTGTTGGTGCAGGGAACGAACCAGCATATGAGAGATACGCCCCCTCGTACGTAATGGTGAATACATCGAAGGCACCCGTCACGCTATTAAAGAGCACGGCTGAACTTCCATCTGGAGCAACGGCCCACGCCTCCCGCGTGAGGCCCGGCTGCGCAAGTAGCGTCAGACTTGTCTTCTCTTCTGCGGAACGCCACAACAACCCCTCCTCTTCTGAGACCGTGAGTGTTGCACCGTTCGGGAAGCGCATACCGCCTGCGGTGCGTCCTATTGGGGGCGCTGAAGCTATCGCGTCCCCACCTGAGACGTCATACCAATAGTAGGCACCGTTCTCATAAAGCCCGACTACCGGTGACTCTTTTTGAGTGGAGGTAGTGTTGAAGAGCGAGAGGAGCGCTGTGCGCCAGTCGGGCACCATAGCGACAGTAATGACGGCAGCAACGACAACGAGGAGAACACCAATCGAAAGTACCTTCACTGTGCGCGGTGACATATTCCTCTCTATTGTACCCTCTGCCGCCACACCCAAATCACCGCGTGTGTACAGCCCTGTTTCGGCCCTAGAACTCTATCTGGTCGGAGGTAACGTTTACAATCACGGTATCAACCGCATCCCCTCCACAGTCGATAGTGTAAATACTCTGCGTGGTGATAGATGGAATAGTGACCTCCCCCTCGAAGATACAGGTGTCTGGCTGCAGAATCTCGTTCACACCCGGGCCAGAGACCACACAGGTGGAAGTCAACGCGCCAGAAGCTTCCCAGCTAAGCGTCGTGCTGCCCTTCACGTTCACACGCGTAGGGCTCGCGCTAATCTCCGCAGTCGGAGTCCCCGAGCAACCTGCCGTCACAAATGGGCAGAGTTTAGGCGTAGTAATTCCTGGAGCAGTTACTCGCATAGAGTAGTCGCCGGCAAGCGGGAAGTTGCAGTTGTTATCGGCTCCCCCACTACATGCAGTCTGGCCTGATGGCTGCCATGTGTAAGGACCCGCGACACCCAACGCATGGTAGATGGTGTTCGCACCGACATCTATGTTTGTGTCATCAACAGTACAGGAGAGACTTCCGCTAGGATCACCTTCATCGTCGTCGTCCGGACCATCGCAGGCTTCGGTATCATCCGTATCCGTCCCACCAGTGCCGTTATTATCGAGGCCGTCAGAACATTCAGGCCCAAGTGGATCCTCAACCTCTAGAGCGGTACAAGCGATACTGGTTGCCTGCGATCCAGAGGTAACGAGTACACTCGCACTCTTGGTGCCGGTAGTTGAGTAGGTCTTCTGTACTGAGGAGGCACTGCCGGTAAGTCCGTCAGAACCTGACCAGCTATAAGTGTAGCCCCCCTCACCGCCTGAGACATCAACGTCCCACGTGACAGAATTATCGACGCTCTGCGGGTTTGGGGTAGCCGAACAGGAGGCTGTAAGCGGGCCGCCGGCGACGCTGACTGTCGCGTCGTCGCTTGCACTCTCTCCTCCACCACTCTCGCAACTGTAGATTGCCGTCTCAACAACGCAACTGTACATACCTCCGCCTCCACTGTTTGTCTTGCAGCGACGATCCTCCGAAGGAGAACAAGAGGTTCCGCTCGGATCAGCTTGATCACAATCCGGCATTCCGCCGTATGGACGATTCGGATCGGTCCACGGGCAGGCAAGATCAGTTAGGTCCGTCCCTTGATACTGCCAGGTGCCGCTACTGTTGACGGTCCCTTTGGAACAAACGACTCTGTAGTTAGTTGTCTCCGATGGAGAAACAGTCACGTTTCCTTGAGTGGCGCCTCCCGTTGAGAACCCGTCACCTACACAGGAATCTGCATTCTCAGAACCCCAAGAAAGCACCGAGGACTGTCCAGTGTTAACAGAGCCGGGCGTGGCCGTAAGTGTCGCTTCTACCTGAGTTGATGGCTGTTGGTGCCCGCCACACTGCGCAAGTGCAAATGGTAGTGAAAAGAGATTAAAGAGTGAGAACGTGCTTCCGTGATACTCGTAGTCGAGCTCGTCTTGCGGATCAAAATATATATTATATTCCCCACCTGAGACCCCTCCGTAATAAACTCCCCCGCCCATTGGATCAATCACGATGTGCGTCGGTCCACCAAATCCAGAGAAACCTCCGGCACCACACTGAGCGAGGACCGCAAGCGGCACCATGATGACGCCAATTAGAAGCAGGAGAAACGGGGCGAACTTTTTTAGTGAGTTCATAGGCAGTGCATTCATGGATGATTAATAAGTCCTGACAAATCGCTCAGGATACTTTCCTTGTGGGAAGGTGTACACAGGACGAACGTCGCCTCCAGAGTGCTTAAAGACTGCGAGTCTTCCATCTCCCTTCACGCCAAGCACAAAGATATGGTCCCCTCGAAGCGCGACATCTTTTGTACCCGGCAGGACCTGAATCGGGTGTTCGGGAGCCGGCTGAATCGTGAGAGGGGCGATAGAGCTGATTACCACCGCCTCATAGTTGCTGGCGAGCACACTTGGGAACACAAACGTGCCCTCTTCTGAAAGATCGGCAATTCGCGCCATCCTGTAGGCCATCACGTCAGCAAGGACGCTCCCTTCGTCGTTTTTATCAAACCCATTATCGCCAGGAACGCGGTAGACAAGGCCAGTCGGTGCTGGATAGAAAACACCCTCAGCGTAGAAGTGTGGATGGTTGCCTGGACCAACGAAAGCGACTTCCTTTGTCCCCCGGTCCACAATCATTACGTCCCATTCAGCAAGCTGGTAAACGACGTCACCCTCACTAGCGCCGGTAGGTTGAGGAAGCGTGCGCGCTTTCACGCTATAGAGAATCTGCGATCCGTCCTTAGAAAGATCAATCGAACTCTTCTCAACACCGTCGTTCGTAAGAGCGAGAACTTCTTTTCCTGAAACATCGTAGACGTTATAGGAGGTGCCGCTGCGAAGAATCGCGACCTCGACCTCGCCCTGACGTGCGTAGTCAACGAGCGAATATTCACCGAAGGTACGTGTATCGACTCCAAAGACGTTCACCGTATAAAGTACGCCCTTCTCTCCTTCCACGCCGATAAACGGCGCTTCCGCATAGCTTGGCACCATCAAGCTCCAGATCCACGAGCGAACACCGCTGAGCCAGGGCAGATAGGCGACCCCAAGTACGATTACGATAATGACGCCGACTACTATAGCCTTACGCGTAAGGTTGCTTTGCATATGCCTTTCATTCTACCGCACAATAATGCTCACCTATCCCAGCACGTGGACAGTCCCTAGTTGTCTACGAGGAAGTCGATGTCCTGCTGGTACTTGGTGGCTTTGTTCACGACCGAGGTGCCATACGAATCTACTGCCCCGCCGGTCCCCGGACACGCCCTTCCAGAATAGTAGCTACAGGCAGCATTACGCTCTGTAGTGTACGTCTGCCCGGTCGCGCCAACGTCTGCAAGGTAGATACCCATGGCCATGATGGCGTGCTCAGCGTTCCATGGATTAGTTGCAGGAACTCCAAGTGCTGCCTTAATTCTTGCTTCAAAAAGTACCCAAGTCGAAGGAATAAACTGTGTAGGACCCATGGCGCCACCGTACCCTCCAGCTTGCGGACACGACACTGGAGTGGTGCTCCAGTCCTTTCCAAGCGCGCTCGTAATATGTTCAAACGGAACAGTGTCGCGCGGCGCCTTCATGACTCCCGAGAAAAACGTTCCCGTATTCTTCCCCTTACCGTCACCAGTTGAGAGATCCGTCACGAGACAATTACCGACATTGCTACCAAACCCAGACTCCTGCGAAAGAATTGCCAGAATCATCGCGGCACGCACTCCCGTTTTTGCGGACGTGGACTGGGCAAACTTCACCGCTTCACCGAACTGAATGCTTGCCGAGTCTTTAAGCGGGAAAAGACGAGCGCGTATGGCGGACGCTTGTGCCTGCCTATCCGCAAGCACCTGGCTGTACGCAGTCTCTTCAGTGGTCGCGAGCGCGAGAAGATTCTTTTTCTCTGCTTCGTCGATTGCGACTTTCTGTTTAGCAGTCTCCACCACCGCCCTTGCATCGAGCTCTGCGTCCTGTCGAGCAGCAAGGACCTTACGTTCAGATTCTGTCTCGGCCTTTACTCCTCGAAGCTCCGCAAACTGCTGGTGAAGTCCTATCTGTACTGAAAGCATGTCGTCGACATCCTCAAAGAGTGCGAACGCATTGTCGGTTGCAAGCGCGACCTCCACTAAATCAAGGTCATCGACCTGGTTCTGTCGCCGTATGAGCGCAGCAAGAGAATCGAGCCCCGCTCCAATATGCGATTCGAGTTCGCCGATACGCGCGGTGCGCTTGGTGATCTCGCTCCCAAGCTTGGTGATGGCGAGACTCTTCGCCTTAATCTGCGCCTCCGCCTGCTTTATCTGTGCATTAAGCAAGCTGACATCCCCCTGGAGCGTACCCTTCTTCGCGCGCGTCTCAGCAAGCACCTTCTCCCAGCCTGCGATTTCGTCCTGGAGCTTGTTGTATTGCTCTTTGAGCGTATCGCACTCGCTCTGCGACATGCCTGGACACTCGTCCGGAAGCTCCTCAGCGCGTGCGTGCCCGAGCAAGAGCGGCCCGAAGAGGAGTACGAGAAACGTAAGGGCACACACGTAAAGAGCGCGGGTCTTCATGTTCAAGAGAATTATAACAGAAGACGTCGGGAGCTTCCCGACGTTACTTCATGAACAAAAAAGACCCCGAAGGGCCTTTGGTTATTCCTTAGGGGCTTCTTCAGCTCCCTCTTCCTTACCTTTCTTCTCAACTTCAATGGCAGACATGTCTGGACCCGCAACTGGTGCTTCCTCCTCAATCGTCACCTCCTGGATGAGGGCGACCACCTGATCAGCCTCCACCATCACTTCAACCCCCGCAGGGATATTGAGGTCCTTCACGTGAATCTGGTCACCAACTGCGGCAAGGGAAGAAATGTCCACTGTAATGTCGTGTGGAAGGTTTGCTGCGTCTGCAGAAATCTCAAGCTCGTGAAGCACCTTCACAAGGTTGGAGCCTGCCTTCACTGCTGGAGACTCACCAACGTAGGTAAGAGGAATAGCAACTTCCACTTTCTTACCCTTCTCAATCGCGTAGAAATCTGCGTGGCGAGGCACGTTTGTAATAGGGTCACGGTCAACTTCGTGCACCAGTGCCTGAATCGAAGAACCGAGGCCCGTAAGCTCAATGACCGAAGACTCACCCGCTGTCTTGAGCATCTTTACGAACTCCGGGAGCTTAACGCTGATGGAGGTAGCCTCCTGCTTAGGGCCATAGACCACCGCTGGCATTACGCCAGTCGAAAGAAGGCGCTGTGCGCGCTTTCCAGTCTCTTCCCGCTTCATTACCGTGAGCGTAAGCATGATTGGGCGAGTATGCCCTAAAGGGCTCCCAAAATCAAGGCGGAACTACTCCCCCTGGGTGGCGAGGGCTACTTTCTTAAGTCGTGCCAAGAAGGCCTCCTGGGCGGCTGGGACATTTTCCTTCTTCCCTCCCCAGATTGCGAGGCCCTCTTCGGTGAGCGCACGAGCAAAGGAGAACGAGAGTGGCCAAGGGGCACTCGCGGCTTTTCCAGCTCGAGCTATTGCCCGGAGGTTCTCGGTCACCTGGTCGGGTGCCTGCCCACCAGAAAGAAACACAATGCCGAGCACCTCGCGCGGTACCACCTTCATGAGCGCGGCAACGGTGTCCTCCGCTACTTCCTCTGGAGAATCTTTGTACCCACTTCCCTCGCCCGAGGTTGCCATCGACGTTTGGAGAATCACTCCCGAGAGGTCGAGGGATTGGTCCGAGAGTGCACGCATAAGTGCAGTAAGTGCCTCTTCGAGCACCATCATCGTGCGAACTCTACTGTGCTTACCTGTACGCAGCACCTCCATCTCCACTACCGGCACCATCCCTGTTTCCTGAACGTACTTCGCAAACATCGCAAGACGCTTTGCGTTCTCGACGATAGCGAGTGGACTTGGGAGCTGGTCGCCATCAATAGTGAGGACCGCTCGCCACTTCGCGAAGCCAGTGTGATGCTCGCCGCGATACGCTACCAGACGCTCTGGTAGTCCAATGAGGCCGCGAGTCACCATCTCCTTCGGGCTCTCACTCATGGGTTCCGTCTCCTCGTCTACCTTTGCGCCCGGCACCATGTCACGGTCATGCAGCGTTTTAGCAAAAGGAGCGAGCAGGTCGTCCGAGAGCGAAATGCCTGAAAGGAATTCCTCAATGCCAGGTGCTCCAAGAAACACCTCGCGGTACGCACGGCGCATTTTCTCGCCCGAAGGAATACCTGCTGCGGTCAGGCGCTCGTCGATAGTCGACGCACTCTCATCACAGGCAAGAAGCCCCTTCCCTGGAGCCACAAGAGAGCGGGCGCAGGCTTCAAGATCTATCATGAGTTAGAACTCAAGCTGGTTTGCAGAAACATTTACGATAATGGTCTTTGATTCGCTGCCACAGGCAAGCGTGAAGAATGTTTGTGTAGTGATAGGACCTGAAGCAACTGAACCCTCATCAAGTGCGCAGGCGCTCGGAATGAACGTCTCGCTGAGACCGTTCGTACCAGAAAGCGTACAACTTGCGGCCCCTGTTGCGCTTGCTGTTAGAGAAAGCGTCGTACTCTCGCCCTCATTCACGCGCAGCTCTTCAGCATCAAGGTCCACTGCCGCGATGCCACTGCAACCAGCGGTGACCCAGGGACAGGACACTGGCGTCCCACCATTATCAACCGACATCGTGTACGTTGCCGGCTGAGGGAACGTACAAGTCTGCGTTGAAGTACCTGAACAATTGGCTTGACCAGACGTGTGCCAATTGTAGGTGCCGCTGCCGCCCGTTGTCGTATATGTGCCGACTGTACCGACCGCAACAGTAGTTGGAGTGATGTTACAAGCGAGCGTCGGGGAGATAACACCGTCCTCGCTGTTATCAGTTGCGTCTGTGCAGGACGGGTCGTTCTGGTAGTCAGTACCTCCCGCACCGTCGTTATCCAGACCGTCATTACATTGATAGCTTGCCGTGACCGTCACTGCCGTCCATGCACCGCAGTTGTTGTCTTCTGAGCTTTCAGCAACTGTCCCAGCGTCCATGCCCGAACTCTTATCCGCACATGCTCTCACATACCAGGTACCTGCGGACGTGAAAGAATACGAGAGTGTTGCCGCAAAGGTGCCTGCTTCTGCAAGCGCACTTGAGCGAGTATAGGTACCAATATCGGTTGCACCGGTGCCGCTTGAATCGGTAGCGCGCTGGAAAAGATTCTGAAACCCAGCAACAGTGGCAGTGCCGCTGTTAGAGACGGTTGCCGAAAGTGTGGTTGCGCCTCCGTACACTGCAGTCGTAGGCGTAATGCCGCCGGCGGTAAGCTCTGGCTGTGTCGGCCCGGCAGGAGGATTGACCGTTACGGTAACGCTGTTCGTGTCATACCTATAGGTCACCCCTTGCGCCGACTCACTTTGGAAGAGCCGGCAGGTAACCGTGTAGGTCTTGGTCGCAGTTGGGGACTCAGTTGCTACGCCCATGGTCCCCCAGTTACTTCCTGGTATCTGCTGATACGGTGCTTCAGTGAAAGCAAAGTCCGCCGTACAATTCTCATCCATATCCGGTTCAGGGTCCGACGTCACGTTGGTACTGGCAAGAGGTGCATAGAACTCGATACGGGTCGATTCTCCCATCGTTATGGTCTGGGGTGTTGCGCTTATGGAGACGCCTGGGTTGTAGTCCACCGTTGGTCCGGAGTAGAGGTTCGCGTCAGCGAACATAGGCAACGAGAGTGCAAGGGCAACTGCAAGGGCGGTGGACAAGGTTTTCATATACCCCAAGTATACCAACCCATTGCCACGGAATAGGTGCCTCTACGCATTCTCAGTCTTATATACTGAAGCCATGCAATTCATCCGTCCGTACCTCGGGACCCTCCTTGCGCTTAGTGGAGGCGTGCTTGCCGGACTCGGGATGGTATTTCCTCCTCTCTGGTTCCTTCCTATCGTTGGAGTCCTTGGCTACTTTGCAGCCATCCGCTTTTCCTCATCCTACAAGGCAGCGCTTCTACACGGTCTTCTGTTTGGCATTGGCGCGAGTATGGGCGGCGTATGGTGGTTCTGGGACACCCTCCCACTCACCTGGATTAGCATTCCCGAAGGACCCATCCAGCTCTTATTTGTGGGGATAGTGTACGGCCTTACGGTTCTTGCGCTTGCGCTTCCCTGTATGCTTGGTGCGCTACTCATCCGTCGAGTTCCCAGTGCATGGTACCGCCCGCTCGTACTCACCCTTCTCTACGTTCTCATTGAAGAAGTGCGCATGTGGTCATTTGCGCTCTTCTTCCTTGGAGCAGAGACCTCGCTTGCTCCTCACTTCTCAGTGGCCGGTCTCGGATATGTGCTTACTGAGAATGCGCTTCTGCTCCCACTTGCTCAACTAGGACACGTCGGGTTGAACGGCTTCATCGCACTTCTCGCAGCGACCCTTCTTGAACGGAAACGATTGCCGGTTCTTCTTGGTGGTGCACTCATCGTCCTTTCGCTCGTGGGCACGCATCTTTCGCTTCCATCACTCAAGACAGGAGAGACGATACGAATCGGACTTATCTCGACTAACGTACCGGCGGGACCATTTGCTCTTCCAGGACTTATTACCCACCAGATGCAAGAAGCAGAGAATGCCGGCGCCGAAGTACTCGCCATTCCCGAAGGTCTCGGCCTAGCGAAGTTTCTTGATAGAGGCGCACGACAGCAGTGGTACGAGACATTGTTTGAGGGAGGGAATGGTCTGGTGATTAGCTCCTCAGTCGTGCCCGAGGAAAATGGTACGGAGCGTGGAGAGCTTATCTACGAAACGGTAACAGGCGGCATCATCGCCTCCCAGGACAAGATTTTCTTTGTTCCAATGGGCGAATACCTCCCACCAGTAGTAGAGGCTGTGATTTCAGTGGTCGGTACAGAAAACCTAAGCGGCTATAGTTCGTACCTTGGAAACAGACTCGTGCCGGGCTCAACACTTACTTCCGCCATGTATGAGGGAGTTCGTTTTGGTTCACTCCTCTGTTCCGAACTCCTCTCGCCGTATCTCTACCCGAAGCTTGCGGCGCAGCATACCGATGTACTTTTGAATCTTGCGAATAATTCTTGGTTCCATAGCTCAAGACTGCTCCATGAGCGACTTCAACAACTTGCGAAGACCCACGCACTCAAGAATCGACAGTGGTTCCTGGTTGCTTCTAACGGTTCCCCCTCCTATGCGATTGACCCCCATGGTCGTGTGGTAGCTGAATCGACGTGGGGAGCGAATACCCCACTCATGGTTGACGTGCCGCGCCCTTAAAAAGGGCGCATGCTACACTTTTGCCATGTCATCAATCGATTTTCTTGCTATCGGCGATACCGTCGTCGACGAATTCATTACTCTTAAGGACGCGGCGGTTCACTGTAAAATTGACAGCGAAGAGTGCGAGATTTGCATGCGCTGGGGAGACAAGATTCCCTTCGAGAAAGCAGAGTTGATTGCAGGGGTGGGAAATGCTGCGAACGCTGCGGTTGCCGCCGCTCGCCTTGGCCTTAAGACGGCCTTTGTCGCGAACACCGGCAAGGATGCGTACGGTAAGGAAATCCTCAACGTGTTTAAGAAAGAGAAGATTGAGACGAAGTACGTGAAGTTACATGAGGGTATCCCCACCAACCACCACTACGTCCTCTCCTTTGAGAGCGAGCGCACGATTCTCGTAAAGCATGAGCACTACCCGTACGTCCTCCCAAACCTTCCGAAGCCCAAGACTATTTATCTTTCCTCCCTTGGAGACGGCACAGAGGAGTATCACAACGCCATTGCTGACTATGTCGAGAAAAACAGTGATGTCTTCTTTGCCTTCCAGCCAGGCACCTTCCAGATGAAACTTGGCATTGAGAAGCTCGCACGTCTCTACAAACACGCGAACTTTATTGCGGTCAACAAAGAAGAGGCAGAACGCATCCTTACACTCCAGGGTCCGCAGGAGATTCTCACACTCGCCAAAGGACTCTCGGCACTGGGCCCGAAGAACGTCATCATTACGGACGGCGTTAATGGCGCCTACGCCTACGACGGCACCACCATGCACTTCGTACCTATGTATCCTGACCCTCGTCCTCCCTTCGAGCGTACGGGAGCCGGCGACGCTTTCGCGTCAACAGTTGCTGCAGCGATGACGCTCGGCAAGACACTTCCCGAAGCACTTCTCTGGGGCCCGATTAACTCAATGTCCGTGGTACAGGATGTAGGTGCACAACGTGGGCTACTCAAACGACAGGCACTTGAGGACTTCCTCGCGAAAGCACCTGCTGAGTACAAAATCAGTTAACCTCCTTCCCTATCTCGATGAAGAGACGCACCGCTTCTTCTGCATAGGCGGGCGAGACGAACATGATCGGCGTACGCTGATGCCAGTCCTCGATGACCGTATCGAGTATATCGACACCTTTCGAGTTCACTGCCTGCCCTCCAGCGATTTGTACTAACAACCCAAGTGGTGCACACTCGTACATCAGACGTAAGTGACCTTCTGGCTTTTTCTTGCTCGAGGGGTACCAAAACGCTCCACCGCGCATGAGGATGTGATGTGTGTCGGTAACCATGGCGCCCGCATAGCGCAATCGCACCTTGGACGCGAGCATATAGTTGAAGAGAGCTTGATACGAAGGACTGTGTTGCATGCTAGTGATATCGCTCGGACCGAAAACCGAGGTGTGTTGATTACCGACATCAAAATTCAACGGACCGATGAGCATGAAGTCCGTACCGTCGTATTCGTACCAAAAGATACCGTGTTCCTTAGTCCCGAAAGCAAATACAAGGCCTGGGCCCCACAGTGAATACGCGGCCGCAACCAAGTTCTTCCCTGCCGTATCGCCCACCACTGGTGGGTGGCTCCACACACCGAAGATAGAACCGACGGTGATATTGGCATCCCCCACTGATCCCCCGTCGTACGGGTCGTAGGAGACAAAATACGTGCCTGATGCTTTACAGGTGCGGAGTTCTTCGCACTCCTCGGAAAGGTGTGCGCAGACGTGTTCATTCTGGTCCACGGTCTCAGCAATGATTTTCTGACTCTTCACGTCGAGCGACGACTGCACGTCTCCTGTGGCATTGGTCTCCCCTCCCTTTACCATCTCACGCAGACTTATAATGTCACGGATACGTTTGCTGGCCTTCGCCATGTCGAGAAAGATGGAAGAAAGTCCTTCCTCAACCTTGAGTTGTACAAGATGTTCCCTCAGTGTCTGTGCCATATCAGCGTGCGTCAGTCTTAATAATCTCCTGTTCGTAATAGGTGTGGGGGTCCGTCGACTGCGTCTCACGTATGGCCGTACCCACAAACGACACAATTAGAACTACCAATCCGGCGATAACAAGAAGAAGAATGAAGCGCTCGCTACCAGGTTGTACGGCGTTCTTGGTCATGACTATTTTTCAAGCATCTCCTTTGCCACCTTCGCGATGTGCGGACCTGAAAGTCCGTAGTGCTCGACGAGTTCGTCGGCCTCCCCTGACTGCCCGAATTCGTCTTGAATACCCATACGCTTTACCGTAATCGGGTGGGGCTCTTCAGCAATTACTTCTGCGACTGCGCTCCCGAATCCGCCCATGATCTGGTGTTCCTCAATCGTGATGACCTTCCCCACACGCTTGGCAACATTCATGAGTGCCTCGCGATCAAGCGGCTTCACCGTATGGAAATGGAGAACCAAAGCGCCGATGCCTTCACTTTCCAGCTGCTTCGCTGCCACCAGCGCGTGGTAGGCCATCGAGCCAGTTGAAAAGATTGCTACTTTAGGGTCTTGGCTCTCCCACATGACGAGAGCCTTCCCCACTTCAAAGGGAGTATCGGTTGTCGTGAATACTGGCTCTGCTGCACGCCCAAAGCGAATGTAGGTGGGCTTGCCATTTCTTGCGGCGGCTACAACGCACTTCCTTCCCTCCTCCGCATCCCCAGGCACCATAACGATCATGTTCGGGAGCACGCGCATGAGTGCGATGTCCTCGAGCATTTGATGCGTCGCGCCATCTGGACCCGTCTGGATGCCTGCGTGCATGCCACAGACCTTCACCGGCATATCGTTAAGTGCGATGGTAGTGCGAATCTGCTCGTAGTTGCGGCCGGGAGAGAACGCAGCATAGGAGGCGATGAATGGAATCTTTCCTTCATTAGCCATGCCGGAAGCGACGGTAGCAAGGTTCTGCTCTGCAACACCTACTTCCACGAAGCGGTCCGGGAATTCCTTTTGGAACCAGGCAGCGCGAGTAGAGTCACCAAGGTCTGCCGCGAGCACGACGATGTTCGGGTTCTCTTTCCCTGCTTCCACGGTGCCGTTACCGAGCCCGTCGCGGGTTGGTTTCTTTTCCGGCGTCCCCTCAAGGAGGCCTGGAGCAAGTTTTGCGGCAGGATTAATCATACGGTTGCAGTATCCTTAACAGCCTCAATAAAGCGCGATAGGTCCTCGTCTTTCGGAGCGATACCGTGCCATTTATAATTTCCTTCAATCTCTTTCACTCCCTTGCCAGGAATGGTGTGTGCGAGAATCAAAATAGGTTTCTCTTTAATCGCGCGCGCTTCCTCAATCGCGTCGATGATATCACGCATGTTGTGTCCATCAATTTCAATGACGTGCCAGTTGAATGCGCGATACTTATCCGCAAGCGGCTCAAGCGGCATGACGTCTTCAGTATTTCCCTCAATCTGGATGTTGTTACGATCCATGATGGAAATGAGGTTGTGGAGGCGGTACTTGCCTGCAAACATCGCTCCTTCCCACGTATTCCCTTCCTGCTGCTCGCCGTCGCTCGTTAAACAGAAAACCGCTGGTGATTTCTTATCCATCTTAAGTGCGTACGCCATACCAGCGGCCTGTGAGAGACCGGAGCCGAGTGGACCGGACGTGGTCTCAAGTCCGGGAAGTTTGTGACGCTCAGGGTGTCCCTGAAGCCTGCTGCCGAGTTTACGGAGTGTCAGACACTCCTCCACTGGGAAATATCCCTTGTGTGCCATCGTTGCGTAACGAATTGGAGTGATGTGACCATTGGACAGCACGATGCGATCGCGTTCTGCCCAATCAGGATTCTCGGGATCATTCTTGGCGCTATGGAAATACAGAGCGGTGAAGATATCCGCCATACCAAGCGAGCCAGCAGTGTGACCGCTCTTTGCCGCATGAATCATTTGGAGCACGGTGATACGAATTTCCCGCGCCTTGTCCTCGAGCCCCTTAATCTGTTCGTCGGTGAGAGCCATGTCGAGGTGATTATACCGCGCTACTCCCAAGCGCAATAAGGTCTGCATAGGCCTTTGCCGGGTCCTCTGCCCGAGAGATGGACGAGCCTGCACAACAATGACGGGCTCCGGCTGCTGCAAGACGATCGATGTTTTTCATCGATACTCCTCCATCCACCGCTATCTTTGCGTCAGGATGGAGCTCGTGGAAACGACGAATACGCTCGATTCCCTCCTCTTCAAAGGGAATGCCCTGGACACCAATGGAGGCGATGGTCATAAGTAGGATGTAGTCGCTTATAGGAACGTAGGGAGCAAGGTCTTCAACTTTTGTTTGGAAGAGCGCAGCTGCCTGCACTTCCCTAACCCCCGCTTCTTTCCATGCGTCATACGCAAGCTTCGCCGTCATCACGCTCCCAAACGCCTCAACGTGTCCGATGAGGGAGTGCGCACCCGCTTTAGCGTACTCAAGCCCCGTCTTGTGTGGATCGGCGACCATCATGTGAATCTCGTACTCCATACCTGGTGGGAGCTTGTCCCCGTCTGTGGGCATCCATGTGGTGTTAGGCGCAAACGTCCCATCTGCCACATCCACGTGAATCCTTTTTGCAAAGGATTTGTATCGCTCGACGACCGCGATGACGTCCTCAAGAGATTCCGGAACCACTGTTGGGACTATCTCAATCATTTGAGGGTAGTGTACCGGACTCTTCCCGTTCCTGTAATCCCCAGTTATTCGTAGATGCCGTACTGCTCTATCAGGCTCTGGAGTTCCTGATAGCGAGCTGCCCGGCTCTCTGCCCGCCACAGATCACTCCCGACGACAAGCCGGGAGACCCCGGCCTGTAGCAAGGCAGGTGCGGTCGCCCTCGAGACGCCACCATCAGCCTGAATCGGCATGAGTGGGTGCGCCTTGCGGAATTCCTTGATGCGCTCTACCACGCGTTTATCAAAGGGCTCCCCATGTTTGCCAATTCTCGCAATGCCCACGAACTGGACGTAGTCGATACGGTCGATGTACGGTTCGATGGTCTTCGGATCTGTATCAATACCGAGCGAGAAACCCACCGAAAGAAGATCAGAGGCAAAATCTTTGTCGTGACCATAATGCACCTCCAGTTCACGCATCACCTGATCGAGCTTCTTCGTGCTCCCGACATGCAGCGTAAGTCGCGACGCACCGACCGTAATCCACTCCCCCACGGCTTCCTCCGGATTGGCGAGGATATCTACCTCGAAACGAAAACGCCCCCAGTACGGGAGCATCTCTTTCTTCGCGGCCATGTTGGAGAGGTCATGGGAGTTGAGCGCATAGGGCCATGAGGCCGGTGTCGCGAATTTCCCATCAACCACATTTATCTGCACGGTGTCCGCAAAGCCGGTGAGTTGCGAAAGCTGCTGCTCCAGATCCTGCTTGGAGTTCGCATATATCGCAGGAACGATAGATACGCCCATTACCTAAAAGTATACCTAGCGATGCGGGGATATCCTAGAACTTCGCAAGGCGGCGTTTGTGGCGTTCGTGGTCGGAGAAGGGAGTGGCCAAAAACCGCGTAATTGCGTCCTTTACCTCCTCTTCTGAAAGAAACCGGGCCCCGAGCGACAGTACGTTCGCGTCGTTATGGTCGCGGGTTGAGACAATCATATCTATCTCCTTCCCCTCGCTATCAGTCTGCTTGCGAGAAGGCTCGCCATAAAACACAGCGGCACGGGCTCCCTTGATGCGGTTAGCGGCCATTCCCTCACCTTGTCCTGACCCACCAATGATGATGCCCATGCTTCCAGGATTCTTCGCAACATTCTCTGCACAAGGAGTGATGAAATCCGGATAATCATCTTCCTTGTCGAACGTAAAAGCCCCGCAGTCCTCGACCTCGTGTCCAAGCCCAGCAAGCCAGGGCTTCAGACTTTCTTTAAGTTCAAAGCCTCCGTGATCGGTCGCAATGAAAAGCTTCATGCGTTGGCAGCCTTAATGACATGCTCCACAAGCGTGTGGGTGTACCCTGCTTCGTTGTCGTACCACGCAAGCACTTTGACGAGACGCTTATTGACAACGCGCGTCATGGGAAGATCGGCAATTGAGGCACGACGATCATCAATGATGTCGCTACTCACCAATGCTCCATCACTGACGCCAAAGATGCCTTTCCAACGAGCTTCCCCTGCAGCCTTACGGAGGAGGTCATTAATCTCTTCGGCACTCGTGTCGCGCTTGGCAACAAAGGTAATGTCAGCGATGGAACCAACGGGAACCGGGACCCTGATTGATATGCCATCAAACTTTCCTTCCAAGGACGGATACGCTTTGGTGACAGCGATTGCTGCTCCAGTTGAACTTGGAATGATGTTCTGTGCTGCAGCACGTCCCTCACGCAAGTCCTTCTTCGAAGGTCCGTCAACGATTGCCTGAGTTGCAGTGTATGCGTGCACGGTCGAAAGCATCGCGTGTTCGATGCCAACGCTTTCATCCATGATTGCGATGACGGGGCTCCCAGCATTGGTTGTGCAGGAGGCATTGCTCGTGACCGGGCACATGCCCATCTTTTCCTCGTTCACGCCCATCAGAACTGTTGCGCCCTTACCCTCTCCTTCCTCTCCCTTAGCAGGAGCAGTAATGACGACACGCTTGGCGCCGGCGGTGATGTGCACCGCAGCCTTCTGGTAGTCATTGAACACACCCGTTGCTTCGACGACCACGTCGATTGCAAGGTCCTTCCACGGAAGCGCCGCAGGATCCTTCTCCGCAAAGAGCTTCACCTCCTTTCCGTTCACGAGTAGCATGTTGTCCTTCTTCTCAACTTCAAACGGCGCGCGTCCGTAGACCGTGTCGTACTTAAGGAGGTAGGCGGCAGTGTCAGCCGACCCAAGGTCGTTCACCGCAACAAGCTCTATCTCGGGACGATTATACGTCTGACGTACGAATGCCCTCCCGATTCGCCCAAATCCGTTAATCGCGACGCGTATGGTTTTCATATGCCCCGATTGTACTACATGCGCTTACGCCTCAGCACCCAGAAGGCCCCAAGTGCACCGAGAACAAGACCAGCGGCTCCGCTGAGGTAGAGTGCGTGATCTTCCTCTCCCCGCACCGTAAAGGGGAGGGACGCCTCTGCGAGTGTACCTTCCTCATCCTCATATCGTGCGGAAACCGTGTACTTCCCTTCCGCTGGGAAGACATACGAGAGCCGAGGCCCCCCGAACCTCGCATTATGAATCCCTGTGGCGAGCACAACCGTATCTTCTGCATTCTGCACCTTTACCCACACATAACTGAAAGGGATGCGCTCTCGTGAGGTTGGTTCGAGGAGAGAGAAGTCAAAGAGCACTGCTTCTCCTGATAAGGGGGTGGGGGATGTATAGCCGATGTCGATGAGATATCCGTTTGACACCTCCTCGAAGGACGGTGCGTCGCCATGCGCCAACGCGATTCCTGGGAAAAGAAGCACGACAAGTGCAAGAAGTAACGGCTTCACTATTCAGTAACGGTTATCACCCCTGTGAAATAGGGTGCAAGGTGATCATGGAATTCCCACTTCCCCACCTTCGTAAAGGTGAAGCTCCATGTGTCACCCGGTTGGAGTGGCTCCATCGGATCAAACTCGGAGTAGATTTGATGCGACGGGTGCAGATTTGAAGCGGGCCAAAACATGGAACCAGTAGTCGTGTTGAAATAGATAGTTTCATCTTTCTGTACGGTCAGTTCATCGGGAGAGAACCCCTCCTTCGTGAGGGTCACGACCGTTGCTCCGTCTGGCACGATGCCCGCAGGCGTACTCGATTCATGAGAGGGTGAAGAGTTGTGAGAGAAAAAATATCCTCCTGCGAGCACAAGAATGATGAGGAGCACTATCCAGAGATTTTTCGTCATGGTTATTCCATATTATCATGAGCGTCTATGCGCACTTCTACCTTCTACGTTATCTCCTTCCTGACGAATGCGACCATTCTCGTCTTTGAGATAACAGGCGGTCGGCTCCTTGCACCCTACCTTGGGACCTCAGTAGGTGTGTGGGCAGGATTGATTGCGGTGGTCCTTGGAGGGATGGCACTTGGGTACCACTTCGGTGGACGGATGGGAGATACGCATGCCTCACGAGAGCGCATAAGTTTCGTGCTTTTTCTCGCGAGTCTAACCGCCTTCCTGGCATGGGGACTCCGTGACGTGCTTCCTTCCTGGATTATCGGCCAAGACGTCTCGGTGGTGGTGGGCGCAGTGGTGGTTGGGACACTACTCTTTGTACCCACCGTCATACTGCTTGCCGCCGTCTCTCCCCTTCTTGCAAAGAACCTCCTCTCGAGCCTCTCTACGTCGGCAAAGGTAGTGGGCGAACTAAACGCAGTGGGGACCATAGGTTCAATTGTCGGCGCTCTGGCGACTGGACTGTTCCTTATTCCTTACTTTGGCGTTGGCGACATCATGCTTGGAGTTGCCATCCTTATCATGGTGCTGGCATACATACTCTCAAAAAAGGACGCTGGCACGCGCATCGGCGTCACCGCAGTCGTGCTTGCGTGTGCACTTTCCTTGAATGCGCTCCCAACCCGGGCTGGAAGTATCGTCGCGGACGTCTCCACTGCCTACAACCGCATTTTCATTACCCATGAGCACAACGGTGAAGACACGCTTGCCCTCTGGACGAGTCCATTCGGGATACAGTGCGAAATGTACGTAGATGAAAACGGAAACGTGGACGAATCGAGGCTCGTTTCGGAGTATCTTAAAGCACACGACATCGTCATTGCCTCCCTCTTTCCCAAAGGTCCTTCGAAAGCTCTGTTTCTCGGCGGCTGTGTAGAGGCATTCCCTCGCTATCTTCTCGGCACGTATCCGACGATGACCGCAGATGTGGTTGAGATAGACCCAGGAATGATTGATGTTGCCGAAACCTATTTTGGATTTGATGCCTCCCTGCACCCCACGCTTACCACCATCTTTGAAGACGCACGCACCTTTGTGAACAAAAACCACGAACCCTACGATGTGGTGTACATGGATGCCTTTGGCTCTGCAGGACGTGCCCCCTTCCAGCTCATGACCGAGGAGATGTTCGCGCGAGTCTCTCTACACCTCTCAGAACGTGGCGTTCTTCTCATGAATATACATGGAGCCTACGAGGCAGGAAGCGCTCTGTACCCTTCCGTCTACGTAAAGACAGTGCAAACCGCCTTTCCGCATGTGGGTCTCTACCAGTTCACCGGGGCCCCACGTACACCACAGAATCTCGTCATCCTCGCCTCAAAGACACGCGAGCTCCCGTCCTCGCTGTCTGACGCTCGGTATCCTGGGTTTCTCCTAGAGCGCGTGGAGACCGATACGAATGTCATTACCCTGACTGACAACTACGCGCCTGTTGAAGGGGTCTTCCGTAACAAGCTTATTCGTACACCCCTCTAGTACACTCTGCCTATGCACCTCAACTGGCCGCAAACGATTATTGGGCTCGTCGTGTGTGTCGTCCTACTCGGTGCACTGACGCTTGTGGGACGAACTCCCTGCCAAGGTGGCTGTAACGTCATCCTCATAATGGTTGATACCTTGTCAGCGAAACATCTCGCCGTGTACGGATACGATCGCGACACCATGCCGGAAACAACCGCATTCTTCCGTGAGGGCACTATCTTCACCGATGCACGATCAAACGCTCCCTGGACACTCCCTTCGTTCTCTTCAATGTACTTTTCCGACCTCGCCTCCACCATCACGTTTAAAGAGCTCGATGATGACTCACGCCCGAATCTACCTCTCGTACTACGCAACGCAGGCGTGGCGTTACGAGTCATACGACCCCAAGGTGAAAACTTTATCTTCGATACCGTCACGCGTCTTTTTGAGCCGAGAGAAATTACCTGGTCTGAGCAGCAGAACGAATCGGCGCTCGATCTCATGCAGGAAGAGCTCACACACCTCTCACAAAGCGATGCTCCATTCTTTTTAGTCGTCCACACCTTTGAGGCTCACGATCCGTACCGACCTCATGAGCCGTTTAATGAATACTTCGACCAGACAGAGGAGCACCCCATCGTTACCATGCAGACGTTAGTGGCAGCAAACCAGGCTAGCGCCCCACCCCATCCGGATGATGTGGACGTCTATCGCCTACGATACGACCAGCAGCTTGCGCAAACGGACACGCACCTCGCACGGGTGCTACATAACATTCCTCCCGAGATCCTCAAAAATACAGTCATTATCTTCTCTTCGGACCATGGTGAATCATTCGGCGAGCACGGCAAGCTCTGGCATGCCAGCAGTGGCCTCTTTGATGAAGAACTGCGTGTGCCGCTCATGATGCGTGTGCCTGACAGTCCTGCGCGCATGGTAGCGGACCCTGTGTCACTTCTTGATATGGCACCTACGATCCTTACACTCATGAATCTCCCCGTTCCTGATTCTTTCAAGGGAGAAAGCCTTGTGCCAACACTCTCTGGAGGATCGCTCGGCTCCCGTGCCATTCCGTTTGTGAATGGGTTCCCCTTCTTCCGGAAACCCGGAGATATATCGAACATACAATCAAACCTCGAAGAAGCAGGTGCTGCGGGAATGGACCACCCCCTAATTGATGTGATTGGGTTCGGGATGTACCAGAATCAACAGAAAGTGTTTTCATTCTGGGGCACCGGAGCTCGAAACGGCATACACTGGTACGATCTTGCAAATGACCCGAACGAACAGACTGACCTTGCTGCAGAAGGGCTACCCACTGCACTTCAAGAAGCGTTGCTCAGGATCGAGGAAATGACACGGTAGGGGTTTGATACATCCGTAACTCCTTCCCCTCCCCTGCAAAACAACGAGTCTGCCACGGTTCTGGCAGAGCGTTACAGAGCGCGTTAAACCCGACCGATCCTTCGTGGAAGACGAACGTTGAGTAGTACAGAAGCTCGTGGTAGCAGCGCTCCCCCACACCCTCTGCCTCAGCCACAGCACACAATGCAACTGCCTCCTCTGCAAGCCGGTAATCGGACTCTACAAACCGGCTCGCTGCGTTTGCGAAACACTGCGCTTCTCGTTCCGCGGGTATACCCGTGCAGAGCTCGGTTAGTTTATCTATGTCGTACTCAAAATAGGGCGCAAGCGTAAAGAGTATTGCGAGGTAGCAATCTCGGATATTGTCCTCGCCTGGTGTGAGTGCACAAAAGTGTTCAAGTTCGTCTGGTTGTGCAAGCGTGCCATAGAGTGGACGCGATTCGCGATGACAGGCAGCCATGGGAGCTCCGCCGAAACTGTCACAAAAACCTTCTGCTTCTTTCTGTGTCCCCACCGGTAACTCGCGCACCAGTGCCACATCTTCTGGTTCAAGGGGCTGGAAAATCTGCATAAACGTACCCTCGTAACAGGTGGTCTCGTAGTCAATGCCGTCTCTTCCAGCAACCTGGTCACAGATGCCAAGCGCCCCATCCACATCCCCGCCCGTAAGAAACATGGAGAGGTGCCCGAGTGCGTGATAGCAGCTTGCCCGCTCAAGTTCGGTGAACGAGAAGCCATTGGTGGGCTCGCAGAGATTCATGAGGGCGGGTGTAACCTCAACCAGTTCCTCGGGAGTAAGTGATTCCGCACGAAACCGCTCCTGCGCTGCGCCGTGTAAGCAACCATTAGAACAGATGTCCGAGGGGCAACGTGCAATGACATTCGTCCATTGGGAGGGATCCTTCGCAACCTCTTTCTCTGCGACTTTATGACCGAGGATGTGACAGTAGAAGTATCCACTGGTTTTATCCTGCACCATGCGTGTAACCGAAAACACCTCCTCAAGTGAAAGTCCCTTATCCATAAGGGCAGGAATCTTTTCGTCGTAACACGTAGGAATATAGGGCGCACGTGCACAGGCCTCTACAATCTGGTCCGCATGCTGTTCAAGTGATTTTGGAAATAGCTCACTTGCACCAAGAATCAACATGGCGACCACGAGGAGGAAGAGTGCGAGTGCCGTTTGTTTAGTCGTCGGTGTCATATATCTCCAAGTGCAGATACCTCTGCCGGACAGTCGTAGGATGAGGTGCCTAGTGCTGCGCACACAAGCGCGGACCTAAAGGTATCATGTGTGCGCCGCTGTACCGAGTTTGCGGCGACCCTCAAACACAGCACCTGGCTTTCCTCGCTCGGCATCATGCGGCACCACTCTATGATTTTCGGGCTTTTAAACCCTGCTGACGAAGTGATTGCAGTTGCGAGTCCGTGGAAGCAGGTAGTGCGGAATGCATAGTCAGGGACTTCATCACACAAACGTCCCATTCGCTCATAGTGGGGCGCGTACAGTTTCTCCCACCAGTGCCCAAGGCTGTGGTAACAGGAGGGCTGATACGCCGCATCGAGAGTTGGACAGGGATCATAGGGAGCGCCCGGGTCGAGAGGTGTTCGAGTGCTTGATTGAAAGGTGCCGTTCTCAGCTACCGTCTGTGGCACGTTGTACTGCATGAACACGCCAGAGAAACATCCTGCCAATGACGAGTCATGCTGCACCTGTTCACACGCCGCAAGCGATTCTTCAATCTTATCGACCCCAAGAAACTCAATGATGCCGTGGCCAAGCCCGTGCTGACAGGCGGTTATCTCTTCCCCCGTCGTAGAGCGGCAGGCCGCATCAAGTTGTGCCACAACCGAGAGTCCTTGTGCTGCGACCGCTCGCGTAAAAAATCCGTGGTAACACCCATACTCAAGCTCGGGTCCACACACCACAACCGCCTCCACACCAGAGACAGCGTAGAGAGTTTCCCCAAAAAGATGCATGAGTGAATGGGCCGCAAGCGACTCAAGTGAGTGTGTCTCCACAAATGAACGGTACGCAGCCTCTTCCCCTTTGGAATGGATGAGTGCTTCAAACTCTGCCCGCAGCGCAGGCACGTTGAGCCTCGGCGTGTCTGCTGACGGCTTCGTGTGTGCATACCAGTACCACACACCCCCAAGGATGAGAACAAGAACGCACAAGATGATGGTGTCGCGTGTGCTCATAATACGCTCGGGCCCGCACACGGTACCCGAAATCCGCGCGGTAAGCGCTTACACAATTCATACCCACGTACCGTGTCAGAGAGGTAGTAGTCAATCTTCTCGGCCAATGCACGATAACAATTGATTTGTGCCTCGCCCTCGGCCAACTCGCAATACAAGAACGCCGCATCTGGCTCACTCTCCCCTCCCCAAAAAAGTGAAGAGAGCGCGTGGTCATTGCACGCCGCTTCCCCACTTTCCTCCCCTGCCTGTGTACACCACGCGCGTACGCTACTAAGTGCTTCCTCGCCCATGATGCCAACGTTGCGTATGTCCCGGTCCTGAGCGATAGACACAAATTCCTTCCCAAACCCTCCGTAGCACGCATCTCGGAACTCCACCTTATTCAAGGGAATGGCGTCACAATAGGAAAACGCCTCCTGGTACTCGTGCGGACCCTCTCGTGTGGGAGCAAGGTCGGCAGCAGCAAAGAGGTGCGGCGTGAGGTACGTGTAACACATGTCACGAACCTCGTCGGGCATGAACGTTGCGTCGCAGGGATAGAGAGGATCATTTGCGCGAAAGTACGTATCAAACTGCTGTTGCCACGCAAGTGGGTCATGTACACCCGCGATCATCTCCATGATGGAGCCGCCTACACATTCTTCGTACTCACGCTGTCGATATTCGGCAGTCCCTGTTTTTTCACACATCCGTACGGCTGCTTCCAAGTCATAGCCCACATACGCAAGAACCCCGTGACCAAGGCCGTGGTAACACATCGTGTAGGCACCAGCGCCACCTGGTGCTTTCCTGCACGTCTGTGCAATAAGCGGCAGTGAACTTTCTCCGTTGTCTGAAAGAATATCGATGACAACCGAATGTGAGCAGGCGTTGCGGAAGTCATCAGTACAGAGCGCAATACCATCAACACCTTGCTGCTTGTACAGAATGTCACCGATGACATGACCAATAAGATGCGGGTCGGTATCTGGTGGGAGTGTCGCACGCTTCAGTACCTCAAAGGCATAGACTGCTCCTTTGTCTTCTGCCAATTCACGGAAATACGTTAACAACTGCTGAAATGAGCGGGTGGAGTCAGCAGAGATGTACGCCACCTCTGGATATGCAGGTGTGCGTGCCACATAATACGCGACTATGCCCCCTCCTACTACAAGTACCGCGAGAAGGATGAGGAGCATGCGGCGCATAGAGTGATTGTAGCGATACAGCTTGCGACCGCAACTCACCCGGCAATAGCCCTACATGAAGCCTCATACGGCTCCTCAAAGAGGGTACATATGCGTAACCTCTCTTCTTTCTCATTAAAGATGTCGGGGAGCTCTCTGGCATACTGCGCATAGCACACTTCTTTAGCATGCGGCGTTACGAGCGCTCGACAGAACCCAGCTGCCGTTCCCGAAGGATCAATACCGTTTACCCGTATGACTTGTCGCAGACCGCCCAAGATGCAAGAGTCGTAAAACTCACGTGGGACACTTGCACAGAATGCTTCAGTCTCTACCGGAGGGTTCTCAGTATCTGCGCCAGAGAGTTGTCCAAGTCGCATAAAACACGCCTGCTGTGCCACCATCGGAGCGCGCAGACATTCCTGCTGTGCACGAGCAAAATCAGTACCGTAGGCTTCAAGAAACTGTCCAGGCTGCAAGCGGTAACACGCTTCAACGATGACTGGGTCATCGTACTCCGTACAAGGATAGTGTAGATCATCTGTACGGAACCGCTGCTCACTTCCATCCCCAATCACGTTTTCCATAAAGACACCTGCGTAACACTCTTTGACATCTGCTGGTTCTTCAAGCAACCCGCAGGCGCCAAGCGCATCATCACGTTGGTACTTCATATACAAGAGGAACCCATGCCCTGCTCCGTGCACGCACTCACTATGCTCAAACGCCGTAGGCAGCTGCGTACACAGGGTACGCACCTCGTGCGCAAGCTCCTCGACTGAGCCGGCACTCCGGCTCCCCATGCCTTGTAGTGCGCCATGAAGACAACCGGAGAAACATGCGGTCGTACACTCAAGAAGCGAACGTGCGCCCATGAGATTGAACGCCATCCGTCCTACCACGTGCGCTGCGCCGTGACAGGCTGAATCGTCGAGTTTGTATGCGGGGTCATGCGCAACCACATTCATGGCTTCAGCAAGACCGAGCTGATGTACCATTCGCATTACTTCACGATTATCTATAAGAACCTCGGGCACACTTGCCGTCCGATAGTTGGTAAAAGATACAAGGTCAAACCGAGAGTACGG
>CAZJPR010000009.1:1473-7433 GCA_964548265.1 uncultured Candidatus Saccharibacteria bacterium | reverse complement strand
GGTTGTCTACTTTTACCGAGAATAGTTTCCGCAGCCGTAACCGTGCAAGGACTTTGTCCCTCGAGCTCGGATGCGAGCATACATAATTCGTGTACTTTCCGCATCTCACTCTCCCCCATTTCGCCGAAGATACGGTCATTATTGCCGTTTACTGCGTAGACAAAATGCATACCGAAGCCTCCATAACAATACTTACGATCCTTGTTATCCGGTATGGCTTCGCAGGAAGACAGTGCACGCACATACTCTGTATGTTCAAAGGAACTATCGGTGGCTTCGATACCGGCAGCCTTGAGCATTCGTGAACGTATATAGATATAGCAAGAAGATCTAACCTCAGGCGGCACGAACGCGGCGCTACATGGCATCCGAAGATCAGTTTCGGGCATGAACTTCGGCGCGTGTTCTGCCCAAGCATCCGCATCGTGCGTACCCTGGAGCATCTCCATCGTCGCACCATCAACACACTGACGCCAGACATAGAGTCCTTGATGGTCTGTAGAAGGATCTGCCTGTGTCGCAACGCTGGCGACTTCTTTGCACTGTTCTATCGCCTCTTCATACTCATACGGAAGATACGCGACAATGCCGTGCCCAATACCATGAAAGCAATCGGCATACTCGGCCTTTCCTCGCCCAACGTTATCGCACTCTTTTGCAAGTGTGACGAGCGCATTGCGCCCTTCAACGATGAACTCCTGTATCACGACCCCGTGCACACAGGAGTCGTCATGGTAGCGGTTAGTGCAGAATGTAATGGCAGAACTCCCTTTTTCCTCGTGAAGAATATATCCTAGCGGGTGACCGAGTGCATGCGTGTTGATTCCGAACGGAAAGGTAGAACGATGCAGTACATCAAAGGCGTAGACGGCTCCTTTCTCGCGCGCAAGCTCTGTAAGATATTTAGCATACTCATCTTGAGTCCATGAAGAAGAAGAAATCTCCGCAACTTCCGGATACGTGGGTGTACTGACGAAGGAGGCGCCTAACACCACCAGGCCTAGAAACACAAGGAGGAGCACAGTGGCGAAGAATTGCCCTCGTACTGAAGAGACCAGTGTGTGAAAGCGTCGGATCACGGCGGCAAACCGTGCCATCCTTTGTTGTGCACGAGCACATCACCTGCAAAGTAGGTGTGGTCTGGATAGACCGAGAGGTTGTACACCCGTGGGAGTGATGGACCCTCTTCAAGAGTCTCAACAATGGTGGTGCCAGTAGCTGCGAGAAGAAGGTCACCGACAACAAGATCTCCAGCTGAGACGATGCCACGAGTCGTCATCATAGGATGTTCAGCCGTCACAACGAGACTATCGTTCACACGCAGTGTGTCGAAGAGGACTCCTGCGTTCTCGGTATAGACGTGATGGTAGAGTTTTGTAACAATATTTGGCCGCAGTATTCCTGCTTCAGTTTGGCCCATGACCGCATCCCCAAGCACAATGTCCTCTATATTCTTGTACGAACCGTCAGCCATGAGGACAGGCGTGCGGGGTGCAAAGCAATATCCAGGTTCTGTGTAGTAACTTCCTTCACTGTAGTACGAACCCTGCGAATACGTACTCGTACGCGAATAGCCCGTCTGAGGGGTAGTTGCGAAATAGTACATGGTGTTGGTATCCACACACCCAGAACAATCCTGATAGAAGAGGTAGCCTTTCTTGATGGTGCCACCAGCGCCCTTTGAAATCACACCGCTGACAGAAATCGACGTGCCGGGATTAAAGGCCCACGTACCACCACTGTTGATGGTGAGCGTCCTTCCCCCAGGAATAGTAAGCGTGCCGCCGTCGAGTCCGTAGACGCTGCTGACGGTGCAGTCAGCTCCGAGTGTAGAGTCGCCTCCTTGGGTGACGCCCGAGCATGGGTCTGACCACGCCATGGTCATTGAGTTTTCACTTCCACTTCCACTGCGTGCAGTGAATCTCGTTCGGTATTCCCGTACGTGGGTGTCGTACACCTCCCAGGAACCTTCAAAGGTGG
Organism: uncultured Candidatus Saccharibacteria bacterium; assembly: GCA_964548265.1. Classification (GTDB taxonomy): domain Bacteria; phylum Patescibacteriota; class Minisyncoccia; order Phycocordibacterales; family Phycocordibacteraceae; genus C7867-001. The sequence goes on along the minus strand of CAZJPR010000009.1, from coordinate 5,453 downwards.
TGTCATTTATCTTGGTAAGCGCCATCTCGTGCGTAACAGTATCAAGCTCAGTTGAGGTGGTGACTGATTCAACACCGCTCTCAGAGGTCACGTTGACCGTGAAGGTTTGCGTATCTCCGACGTAGACGTGAAGAGGGCTGATATCAATAGAGATGAAGCGTGGGTCGGCCCCCTCTCCGCTACTGACGCTGTAGGAAATTTCCTGTCCTGCGGGCGCAAGCGAATACTGCGGTTCCTGCTCCTCAGGCGAAAGCTCAGGAATAGTCATAATGGAAACGTTGCGAATGACTTCCTTCGCTACGGCACCTGATGCATCGGTTACGTTGTACGTAATGTGGTAGGTGCCTGCATTGTCGTAATCAATCGTATCCCCGCCAACGACAATCTGGCTCGTAAGGTCTCCCTCTTCGAGATCATAGGCGGTTGCACCCGGGTCAGTGTAGACGGCGCCAGGGGCAACCGAGACATTCTTACTTCCCACAAGCGTAATGAGTGGAGTGGAGTCTTTCGGGGTCTTCCCTCTCGATTTAGTTTTAGTTGTTGTTGCAACCACTGCAGTAGACGTTGCTGTCGTGCTAGCAGTCACTAGAGGGGTTGTAGTTGCTTCTGCAAGGGAGCTGGTTGAGGTAGTAGTGCCAGCCTCAGGAGTAAAGATGGGAGGAAGAACAATAGCGGGTGTTGATGCTGGTTTGGGGGAAGCAACCACTGCTGGGGCAGGTATGGGTTTAATCACAGGCGTAGTACCAAGGGGCGGCTCGATTTCAGTAACCGTGATTGATTCTGGAACCGGAGGAAGACCAAAAATTCCTCGTGCAAAAGAAACAAGACTTCCGATCACTCCGGTATCGTTCTGTACTACTGGTTCTACGCTTGGAGCGGGTGCAGTGTACTCAGCTACCGGGAAAATGGCTCCGAACGCATCGGCAAGCTTATGAAAAATGTTCCCGAGAAAAGACGTATCCTTCTCTTTCACCAGCGGTACGATTTCAAGCAGCTGATTGTTATACAAAAGTACCGCGTCGGTTTCGGTAAAAAGAGCACTTATGTGCTGCCACTCGCCCGCGCGCACTGGTGACTTGGTACTCATTCCCTTCCCCTTCGGGCTGGTAGCGTATAGACGACGTCCTTCTGCAAGTCCAATACCGTACCCTTCGCCGTTTTCAAGTACCGGAGTGTCTCGAGTTATGTTGGTCATTGGGTTGACCCATGCTTCAAAGGTAGCGAGCGCCTCGACGTTCAGGTCATAGGTTTTCTCGGTCAGTGGTACGAAGTTCCCTTCCTCAAACTTCATCATGCTGTCGTACGCACCTTCAACGGAGGCTGTTCCTCCCTGGATATCCGAGAACTTTGCATTGAGACCTGCACGAGTCACAGGACCTACTTTCCCGTACCGGCCAGTACCTGAAGGGTCCGCAGAAATGATGCCCATCTGCTGTTGGAAGCGCTTCACTGCCCGTTCGGTTGCGGGACCAAAGATGCCGTTAACGACACCCTCGGGATAAAGTTTAGTATCTTCCGCAAGCCACGTTTGAAGTAGTGTTACTTCTTCACCCTCATCTCCCGCTGAGAGATCAGTCGTGAGAAAGTTATCACCGCTTGCTGCAGACACCGTTGAGGCGGAAACTAAGAGACCGAGGAGTGCGAGAAGGAGGAAGCGTCGCATGTTGCTCTTCAGTATACCAAGAGATGATTTCGAGTGGCTAGTAGTCATACCCTAATTTATCCGCCAGCGTCACCGCCAGCGGCTTCCCCGCCGCCAGACTCTCCACCAGTACCACCTCCACTTTCTGCGCCCCCACCCGCGTCACCTTCCGAACCGCCCGCTGCCTCACCTCCGCCCTCTGAGCCTCCTGTATCACTCTCCCCTTCGGGGTCGGCACCATCAACCGGTGGATCCTCTTCTGGTGGTGGAGGCGGGTCGTCCTCAGGTTCCTCGATTGGCGGGAGTGTACTTACACCTGCACCTGCGAGAAGATCCATAAGCTGCTCACGCGTGATGCAGGTCTCCCCCGTCTCGTCCGAGACACACAGCTGGTCTGTGTGCACTTCTTGAGCGAAGATGCGCTTGAAGATGCCGTCAGCGAAGTACTGCGCACCTTCAAAGGCATTAATCGTCGTCTCCTCAAGCGACCCCATAGCCTCCTTAAGACCGGTACTTATACCGGCAAGTGCACCCATCCACGGCCGCGCCTCCTCTTCGTCTGCCGGTGCGTACTCGATAAGGTCCGCGAGGGTCGTCGTGCCTGATAGCAGGTTGGTGTTACCGAAGGAGAACATGTCGCTACTGTCATCAAAGTAGTCATCGAGGTCATCGTAGGGTGGTACGAATCCGTTGATGGCATCGTGGTTATAGTTCGTCCATGTCTCATAGTCGAACCGAGGAGCCGTCATACGGTAGGAAACTCGTGTCGGAACATCGGAGAGGAAGTACACTTTCCTGTTCGCGCGATCGATGTTGTACCACACCTTAGTTCCCCCTTCCGCCGAGAGGAGGACGACAAGCTTGTCGATGTTCTTCCGCAGATGCGACGCTTGCGAGAAAAGCCAGAGGTCATTGCCCGCCATTTCTTCGTCAAAATCAATCGTGTACGAATACCCAACGCTTCCATCAGATGCAGTCGTCTGGGTCACAATGTCTGCGGTGCCAGTCACCTCTTCTTTCTGCCCCACCATGCCCGCAACGTACGTCGCATAGTTGACTCCATCTATAGAGTAGACCGGGTCAATAGTACCGACGGTAATCTTTCCCGTACCGCCTCCCACAGAAATATCGCCCCCGGTAGTGAGAAAACCAGCTTCAGTTACCGAGAGCGCAGTGCCGTCTGCGCCGTTTCGGATATAGAAAGTATTAGACGTATTATTATCTTCGTCGAGATCAAGATAAAGATCCGTATAACTTCTGGCGAGTAGGTAGCTGCCTGTTGGTCCCGTAATGTTATTTCCGGTAAGTGTAAGTGAATTTGCAGTCACATCTCCTGCTTCTGTTGCAATAAAAGTGGTTGCGTCGGCTCCGTTTCGTAGATAGAGTGCATTCGTACCGTTGTTATCGTTATCAAGATCAATATAAATATCAGTAAGGCCGGTCACTACGAAGTTGGTTGCGTTTGTATTGGCGAATACCTGCCCCGTGTGCGTGAGAGTGCTGGTGAGCGTTGGTGCATCAGCAAACACTGCTGCACCCGTACCTGTTTCATCCGTCAGCGCAGTGCGAAGGTTTGCAGAGGATGGTGTCCCCAAGAAAGTGGCGATGCCAGTGCCAAGACCCGACACACCTGTTGAGATTGGGAGCCCGGTTGCGTTGGTGAGGGTTCCTGAAGAGGGGGTGCCGAGGGCTGGGGTCACAAGAGTGGGACTTGTTGCAAAGACAACCGCGCCCGTTCCAGTTTCTCCGGTAACTGCAGATGCGAAGTTTGCGGTAGAAGGAGTAGCAAGGAACGTAGCAACTCCTGCGCCAAGCCCCGACACACCGGTTGAGATTGGGAGCCCGGTTGCGTTGGTGAGGGTTCCTGAAGATGGAGTGCCGAGGGCTGGGGTGGTGAAGGAAGGACTGGTTGCAAAGACAAGGGCGCCAGATCCGGTCTCGTCTGAAATAGCACCACTGATACCTGCGGAGGTGGTAAGTCCGGTGAATGCCGAGGCGCCGTTACCGAGCAAGATACCGGTGAGGGTGGTTGCGCCCGATCCTCCGTTTGCAACGGTGAGCTGGGTGGCGAGTGTCAGAGCTCCTGCAGAAGAGAAGGAGGAGGTGGCGGTGGCACCGAAGGCAGCCGTGTATGCAGAGAGTGCGGTCGTTGAGGCATTAGAAATCGAAGAAATACCAGTGAGCGTAGTCCCCGAAAGTGTTGGAGAAGTGCCGAAGACAACTGCGCCCGTTCCAGTTTCTCCGGTAACTGCAGATGCGAAGTTTGCGGTGGACGGGGTTGCGAGGAACGTAGCAACTCCTGCGCCAAGCCCCGACACACCGGTTGAGATTGGGAGCC
>CAZJPR010000009.1:0-1373 GCA_964548265.1 uncultured Candidatus Saccharibacteria bacterium | reverse complement strand
AGGAACGTAGCAACTCCTGCGCCAAGCCCCGACACACCGGTTGAGATTGGGAGCCCGGTTGCGTTGGTGAGGGTTCCTGAAGATGGAGTGCCGAGGGCTGGGGTGGTGAAGGAAGGACTGGTTGCAAAGACAAGGGCGCCGCTACCTGTTTCGTCCGTGACTGCGGTCGCAAGGTTTGCAGAAGAAGGAGTGCCAAGGAAGGTCGCGACTCCGGCGGCAAGTCCACTCACACCTGTCGAGATTGGAAGACCTGTACCATTGGTGAGAGTGACGGACGATGGAGTGCCGAGGGCTGGTGTTACAAGTGTCGGAGATGTAGAGAGCACCATCGAACCTGTGCCGGTCACGGTGTTTGCAAGCGTAACACCACCGTACGTCAGAGTTCCGTTTGAACCGCCGGCGCTCGACGCACCAATGATGACGTTACCGCCGACAGAGAAAAGTTGTGCTGGACTCGTTGTACCGATACCAACATTGCCCGAAGAATTTATAACCATGGACTGGGAGAGCCCGGCACCTCCTGTCCAGAAGCTGTGACTGAGCGCGCCATACCGCATCTCTGTAAACGCTGTACCGTTGTTTGCAGCTCGAAGATATCCAAGACTGTTACCTACGTCATACCCAAGAAGGACATGGTGACCTGCCGGTTCTCCTGAGAGTCCGCCCGTACCCCAAGTGGAACCGGAAGTGATGGTGGTGAGACCATACACTTCAAGTTTTGAACCCGGCGTCGACGTCCCGATGCCGACGTTCCCTGCATCGGTAATGAGGAATCGTAAGTTGTTGAAATCAGCGCTGTACATGCCTATGCCACCACTCCCGAGCGTCGTATAGCCCCAATACCCCCTACTTGCACCACCTACGTTGAAGTTCATGAATGATTGCGTGCCGGTACTATCGACTACAAGCGGTACGGCAGCACCACTACTCACCGATAGTTTCGTCTGCGGAGTTGTCGTCCCGATGCCGACGTTCCCGCCTGTGTACACAAACCCAGTGTCTCCAGCGAGCGCTCCCCCACTGTTGTACTGCACTTGCGTGTCACTCCCGCCTGCAGCTGCACTGATTCCAAGCGAGGAGGTTGCAATGTCTGCCCACGAAGAACCGTTCCAGTACAAAAGATCGCCGAAGTTTTCTGTCATCGCGGCGACATCCGAAAGCTCCTCGATTGATTGACTCTCTGCATCGAGTGCACAAGTAGTACCGTTACAAGTGAACTCTCCAAAATCAGCGGCCTGCAACATTGCCGGAGTAACATCGTCCACTGCAAGAGTTCCAGCGACTCCACCAAGAAGAGATCCAAAGGTGCCTGAGTATGTGAGGCCTCCGCCAATCGTGGCAGAAGTGGTCGCAACACTCTGGTACACACTTCC
>CAZJPR010000008.1:0-42296 GCA_964548265.1 uncultured Candidatus Saccharibacteria bacterium | reverse complement strand
ATCGTCTAACGGTTAGGACAGCGCCCTTTCACGGCGTAAATCGGGGTTCGATTCCCCGTGGGGTCACCAAACGATTCACTTGTGCGGTTTATCCAGCTCACAGTTATCGTGCTCGGACATGCGTATGCCGCCTATCTTGCACACCAGATTGCACTTACTGAGTTCAAAGAAAAAAAGCAGGCCGTGGTGAGTCAGCTCCCGCTGCTTGTCCTTATGGTCTTCTACACGGCCATCGGACTCTGGATACTTGCCCAACCCTTCGCGCCACTACCCCGTTAGATCGATGAGATCGGCATCGGAGTGAATGCTAGAATTTCCTCCATGTGGTTCGTCTTCGCTCTTCTCTCTGCACTCTTTGCAGGGCTGCAATCATTTCTTAACAAAGTCGCCGCTGAGCGCAAATACGATACCTATCATATAAGCGCAAGCTCCTCCATTGTCTCTTTTCTTGCCGCCCTCGTTCTTTTCCTCTTCACCGCCTCCTCTCTCGACAATATTCCTTCCGTCTTGTATTGGCTTGCGCTTGCAAGCGGTATTTTCTACGTCGGAAGGACCATTACGCAGCTTGAGGCGCTCCAGTTCATTCACGCAGCAATCTTCTTCCCCTTGTACAAGGTCATTGGCCCTGCGGTAGTCACCCTGGTAAGTATTCTCCTTCTTAAAGATCACCTCTCCGTCCCTGAACTCGTGGGTATTATCCTTTCGTGTATTGTTCCTCTCCTACTTATTACCAAAGCTGAGCACCACCGTCAGAAGAATTTGAGACTCGGCTTGGTGCTCATGGTTATCAGCACCATCCTCGCTGCGCTCACGGTGGTCGTAAACGCTCTTGCGGTTCAGCCCAACGCCCTGCTCACCATCCCTTTCATGGTCATCGCCTACGCATTCTCTGCAGTTATCGGCATTGCTCTCTACTTCCGCCGCTACAAGATGAAGGACATGTATACAACACTTAAGAGCCACTGCACGGTGCCCATGCTTGTGCTTGGTACTGGAATTGGTTTGTTGCAGTGTGTTTCATTCTTTTTCCTCCTGCTCGCTTTCTCTGCAAGCGATGTAAGTGTGGTGTACTCCATCAACGCTCACTCCATCGTGATCCCCGTCATTCTCTCGGTATGGCTCTATAAAGAGCACTGGAACAAGCAGAAAGCACTCGCGCTTGTCGTATCTATCTTGGCGTTGATACTGCTACATCCCTAAACGGTGCTTTGTCTCACTCACAGGGACGTCCAAACGCTATGCATAGAAGTCGTCTTTTTGTGAAGGAGGCTCGTTAAGATGATTGTAGTTAAAATAGAGTTCCTCATCGGCAGCTATATCTCGCTCTACGCGATACACCTCGTCCCCTACCGGTACCACGTTGGGTGATGCGGCATGATTTATAAACCACGCTATATCCATGGTGGCGAAGTCCGCAGGCGCATTACAGTGCTCCTGGTCCACGTATGCTACATATTTTCTAAAGGCTTCAGGGACTTCGGCAATCGGTTTATTGAATACGACGTTCCCTGGCTTATACAGCCGCAACAAGGTTCCCTTTCGTAGTGGCACTCGCGCGTACACTCCCTTTCCGTACTGATTGTCTTTTACAAAAAGAAAAGGATTATTCTCAACCGTAGAAGCATCGAGCGAACCGGCTTCGCCAGCAATGTGCTTCTCAACAGCTTCGTCCATGTATTACGACTTCGTAAGTCCGTGCGGCAGCGGGCAGGTCGTGACCGCCTTGCTCTGCGCGCCATAGGTTGAGAGGTAGAGGAGTCCAGCGATGAGACCAAGGTGGCTCATGAACATGCCGAAGACCATTGCATCTGAGAGGTTGCGGTAGAAGATGGCGGTCAGGAGTGCAGTAAAGAGCACCAGCAAGAATGCAAAGAAGCGTGTCTGCCATCCAATAATAATCGATACACCCGCAACCACCTCGAGAATAAACGCGAGGAACACGGCAACCATTGCAAACGGAATGCCAGCGGCAGCGGCCATAGCAACTTCAGCGACAAAACCCGGAGTGCCTGGAATCTTGAACGCCGCGCCAACAAGAAAGACAGCACCGAAGATAATGCGCCCAAGAAGCGGAGCCCAGGTTTCGTACGAACGAGTCAGGAATGGGAGGGTCATGGATAGCTGGTTAGAGGGTACCTATAAATAATACACCCAGCCCCTTAGGCTAGAGTGAAGATTGCACAACTGGTAGTATGCTCGTATGAGTCCTGCAGAAAGCCCTCCTGTTCCCCCGGTCCCTGGTGCCCTCCTCTCCGAGGCAGGACAGAAGCGGTTGGAGCAATCCGAGTTCTCCTTCGAGTGGAAGGAGAAGATAGACCTCCCAGGCTTCGCTCCCGGACAAATAGAGTGCGAATGGAAGAGCCATTTCCAGCCGGAGCGCGGTGCCACGGACGGCTTCCTGACCTTTACCGACACAGCCACAGGAGAGAAACTAGCGGAACTTTCGATGGACCCACAGAAGGGTACGTGGTACGTCTATCACCGCTTTGTCTTCGGTGCACGGAAAAAGGGTGTGGGCAGCTTCCTGCTGGCGACTGCCGAGAACTACGCGCACGCGCTCCACGCACGGAATCCCGACACCGTCCCGCATGTCATGCGCCTGCGCGCCTCCATGCCATCCGTCATCAAACTCGGCCTTACCAACGGGTACGAAATCTCGGACGCGGACAGGGCAACCTGGGACCGCTTCCAGGCCGAGTCGACCGACCCCGCAAACCAGGCAGCGTACAAGGAGCGCGGCGAGCTCCCTTCCTTCCTGCGTGTGAAGCTCATGCTGCTTGATGAGGGCGGACAAGCGATGGACGAACTTGAGCGCGACGATGTGATTATCGACAAGGCGAAGTTCGCTGCAGATAAGGCTGGTAACTACACCCTTATGCCCGACCACCTCGTCGGTGACCCGGACCTCGCAATCATCTCGAAATTCCAGGTGCTGCGCATGCGATACGGCGTGCGACCTTCCTTCCTCCTTGGTATCGAGATGACCAAGGACCTCACGTCATGAACCGCATCCTTCTCATTGGTTCTCTTGCCTACGACCGCATCATGGTCTTTCCTGGCCTTTTCAAGGACCACTTCCTTGCAGAGGGGCTCCACAACATCAATGTCTCCTTCTCAGTCTCTGCTCCTACAGTTGTGTTTGGCGGATGCGCAGGCAATATCGGGTACAGTCTCGCTCTTCTCGGGGGCTCTCCAGAAATCCTCGCGACCGCAGGCAACGACTTCGCGGACTACGAAGAACACCTAAGAGAGAACGGCATCGCCACGTCTGGTATTGAAATCATCAACGACCTCCCGACCGCTTCCTGCTACATCACTACCGACAAGGCAGACAATCAAATCACTGCCTTCTCTGCCGGAGCTGATGAACAGGGCTACACCCTCCCGTTTGAAACTGCCAGAGTCTCGCTCGCCATCGTCTCCCCTACGGGGGTAGAAGACATGCGCCGTTTCCCTGAACGTTTCCGTGAAGCGGGTGTTCCCTATCTTTTTGATCCAGGCCAACAGATTCCTATGCTCTCCGGTGAAGATTTGAGAAATGCCATCACCGGAGCATTAGGACTCATCGTCAACGATTATGAGCTTGCACTTGTACTCGAGAAGACGGGATGGAGCGAGGAAGACATCATAGGCGCGTGCCAAACACTCATCGTCACGCTTGGTGAGAAGGGTTCTCGTGTGCGCACAGGAGACGACGAGATTACCGTTCCGGCCGTTCCTGCAGTTGAGGTAGTTGACCCTACCGGCGCAGGAGATGCATTCCGCGCAGGTCTCCTTCACGGCCTCTCCTCCGGGATTTCACTTGAAGAGTCGTTGCGACTGGCGAGCACGGTAGCCACGTATGCAGTGGAGTGCTATGGTACGCAAAACCACCGCTTCACGCTCGATGAGCTAAGCGCGCGTTACGAATCCACTTACCAAACACCTTTCCCGCTCTAATTATGGACTACGACATTACTGACAAAGACCTCGCTCCTGAGGGCGCCAAGCGCCTCGCCTGGGCTGACAACGACATGCCGGTGCTGACGGCAGTCCGCGAGAAGTTTAAGAAAGAACAGCCACTCAAGGGCATGACCGTAGGCGCCTGCCTCCACGTCACGGCTGAGACCGGGAACCTCATGCGTACACTCAAGGAAGGTGGGGCTAACGTTATTCTCTGTGCCTCCAATCCCCTCTCCACCCAGGACGACATTGCCGCTACCCTTGTCGTTGACCACGGTATTCCAGTGTTTGCGAAGAAAGGTGAAGACCGCGATACCTTTTTCAAACACCTCAAGAGTGTGATTGCAGCGAAGCCACACCTCACCATGGATGATGGCGCTGACCTTGTGTCGACCATTCACAAAGAACACCCAGAGCTTCTTCCTTCAATTGTCGGAGGAACCGAAGAAACAACCACCGGCGTCATACGCCTTCGTGCTATGAGCAAGGATGGCGCCCTCAAGTTCCCTATCGTTGCAGTCAACGACGCAAAAACTAAGAACCTTTTTGATAACCGCTACGGCACTGGTCAGTCGACGCTCGACGGCATCATTCGTGCAACGGACATTCTGCTTGCTGGCAAAGTGTTCGTCGTTGCCGGCTATGGATGGTGCGGACGTGGACTTGCTCTGCGTGCACGCGGCATGGGTGCGCAGGTCATCGTCACCGAAATAGACCCTATTAAGGCACTCGAAGCTTCGATGGATGGCTTCCGCGTCGCGACCATGGAAGAAGCAGCTCCAGTCGGTGACGTCTTCTGCACCGCAACGGGCAACATTCACGTTATCCGCATTGAGCACCTTATGAAGATGAAAGATGGAGCGATTGTCTGCAACACCGGACACTTCGATGTGGAGATAGATGTCGCTGCCCTTAAGAAGGAAGCATCAGCCGTCCGTACAAATGTGCGTTCTTCCGTTGACGAATACATGCTCGGTGGAAAACGCATTAACCTGCTTGCTGATGGAAGATTGGTTAACCTCGCAGCAGCTGAGGGTCACCCAGCGTCCGTGATGGATATGAGCTTCTCTACACAGGCACTCGCCTGCGCATGGATGGCCACGCAACCAACACCTCTCTCGGCCGCTGTCTATGATGTGCCGGAGGAGCTCGAGAACTATGTCGCCACACTCAAGCTGACTGCGATGGGTCTTTCACTCGAACAGCTCACTGAGGAACAACGGAAGTACCTCTCGGCTTGGGAGGGCGGAACCTAGGTGGGGATTACTCTCATTGTTTGCTGTAATAGGGGGTATCATTGCGCGCATGTCGCAACATTTCGGTGAACACCTCACCCTCGACGGTTACCGTGGAGAGGAAGCAAAGCTCGATGATAAGCAGATCGTCTTTGATTTCCTCGATAAACTTCCTGAACTGCTCGGGATGCATAAAATGACGCAGCCGGAAGTCTTTCATTCCGATGGTAATGATATTAAAGACCCCGGAGGGTGGACTGGTGTGGTGACCATTGCAGAGAGCCATATCAGTATCCACACGTTCCCAAAGCGAGGGTTCGCCTCAGCAGACGTCTACACCTGCAAGAATGGCATGGATAACGACTTCATTTTGAAGTACTTCAACGAAGCCTTTGGGTTCAAGGAGACGGAAACGCACTTTCTTTTGCGGGGCGCTAAGTACCCAGAAGAAAATATCTACTAGAGCCCCAGCTCTTCGCGTGTAATCACCCCTTCGCGAAGGATGCGTGGGGTTTCTCCGTGTACAAAGGAAACCACGGTTGAAGAAACCCCTCCAGAGCGCTCCCCACCGTCAACTACGACGGAAAGATGTTCAATATCCGGGCCGAAGTGCTCAAGGATGTTCCTGATGTCAGAAGGAGTCGCGAGACCTGCACGATTGGCGCTGGTCGCGGTAATCGGGCCATCAAACGCCTCCGAGAGTGCGCGGCAGAATTCATCCCCTGGAACACGAATGCCAATGGCATCGTTAAGCGAAATATCGCGCGGCGCATGTTCAGTTGCTTGGAGCACCAGCGTGAGACCACCAGGCAGGTGACGCTCCGCAATCGTGCGAGCGGCGTCGGTCAGGTGGCCATAGCGAGAAATGTGCGCGACTGAAGGTACCAGAATGCTCATGGGCTTCTTCTGCTCACGAACCTTGAGTCTGCGGAGCTTTGCGAGTGCAGTCTCGTCAAGCGCGTTCACGCCGATACCGTACAGCGTATCGGTTGGATAGATGACAATGCCGCCTTTTGTAAGCGCTTCTGCAGTCTCCTTCGCGACTGCCTCAAGGTTTCCGTCTGTAAGGACAACGATTTTCATAAGGTTTGAATCCTACATGAAAGTGCGATATTGTGCGAGAACTGCGCGGTTAGCTCAGTTGGTAGAGCATCTCATTGACGTTGAGAGGGTCGCAAGTTCGAATCTTGCACCGCGCACAAAATATGAACACTGCCGTACGCACTTTTGCGCTTCCCGTCATCATATGGATAGTGGCCCTCATTGGGGTGTACCTCTGGGGAGGCTTCCACGCCTTCCTAATTACCCTCCTGCTTACCCTGCTTGAGGTAACACTGTCGTTTGATAACGCGGTGGTGAACGCCAAAATCCTCGCGCAGATGAGCGAGAAGTGGCAGGGCTACTTCCTCACCTGGGGCATCCTGATTGCAGTCTTCCTCACGCGCTTTGTGCTCCCTATTATCATTGTCGCTGTATCGGCGGCGGCCTCACCGTGGGTGGTGGCACAGCTCGCTTTCAATGATCCTGAAGCCTACGGCCATCTGCTTGAGGGCGCTCACATGGCTATCTCCTCCTTCGGTGGTGTCTTCCTTCTTATGGTCTCGCTCAAGTATTTCTTCGATGACGCTAAGGAGGTGCACTGGCTGCATGTAATTGAGAAGCACATTTCGCGCTGGGGACGCATTGAAGCACTTGAAATTGGTATCTCGCTTGCGGTTATCGCGGGCATTGCACTTCTTGTGCCCGCACACGCTGCAACCATTCTCTTCTCCGGCATTGTGGGTATTGTGCTCTTCATCCTCATGCAGGGCATCGCGAACGCTTTTACCATGGAAGCAGGAGCTGCAGCGAGTGGGTTTGCACTTTTTATTTACCTCAACATTCTCGACGCTGCCTTCTCACTCGACGGCGTCATTGGTGCCTTCGCTATCACCAACGAACTTATTTCTATTGTGGTGGGTCTTGGTGTTGGCGCGTACTTTGTACGGTCGCTCACGGTCTACCTCGTACGCCAGAAGACGCTTGATACCCTCGTCTACCTCGAGCACGGGGCGCACTGGGCGATTCTTGGTCTCTCTGCTGCCATGCTCGCCTCACTTTTCTTCCGCGTACCCGAAGCAGTGACGGGGCTCATTGGCATCGCCTTCGTTGCCGCAGCCCTCTGGTCCTCGCTCCAAGAGCGAGCAAAAGCACTTACCTAGGATATGGAACGCACCATCATTCTCTTCCACGGCGACTGCCCTGACGGCTTTGGGGGTGCGTACGCTGCCTGGAAGAAGTTTGGAGACGCTGCAGAATATATGCCGGTCAAACACGGTCGTCCGGTGCCTCTCGGTCTTTCGGGTGCACATCTCGTCTTCATTGATTTCATTTACCACCAGGAAGACATGGAGCGTCTGGAGAAAGAGGCAGCATCGCTCGTTGTACTTGACCACCACGAAGGAGTGAAAGACGTTGTGGAGAGCATGAAAAACCATGTGTACGATGCCAGCCGTTCCGGTGCAGTCATCGCCTGGGAATATTTTCATCCAGAGATACCAGTTCCTACGCTCCTTACCTACGTACAGGAGGGCGACCTCTACCGCTTCGCGCTCCCCAACTCCCGGGAACTCCTTGCCTCTATTTATACCCAACCCTTTACCTTCGAGGCCTGGGACAAGATTGCCGGAGAAATAGAAGAGCCTCTCATGCGAGCAAAGATGATTGAGCGCGGAGAACTCTACCGTGCACACTCCGATTCCATCGTTGCTGAACTTGCAGAAGATGCAAAGCTCGTGCGCTTCGAGGGCTATGAGTGCTATTTTGCTGCAACGATTAGCATCTTCTCCTCCGATCTCGGGAACCGCCTTGCACGAAAGAAGGCGCCGCTCGCTTTGTGTGTGCAAGCGCGCCCTGACGGACTACGGGTATCACTTCGAGGTGACGGCTCGGTCGACGTCGCAAAGATTGCTCAGAAGTACGGTGGCAACGGACACCCCAATGCCGCTGCCTTCTCCCTTCCTTGGGGCTCGCCGATTCCCTGGGAACAAATCGACGGATGAGAATCCTTTCCATTGAGACAAGCTGCGACGAAACTGCAGTCGCTATCCTCGAAGCCGTGGGGGACAGGAGTTCTGCACAGTTCACCATCCTTGGAGATGCACTGTACTCGCAGATAGAGGTGCATCGGGAGTTTGGTGGCGTTTTTCCAGCGGTTGCCAAACGCGAACACGCCAAGAACCTCACGCCGCTTCTGCGCGCTGCGCTTGTTGAGGCTAGCATGCTCAGCGAATCCCCAAACGAGGGCGTAGAAGAGAAGATCGGGGCACTCCTTGAACGAGAGCACGGACTCAAGGAACAATTGGTTGAGTTCCTTTCGGGAATTGCCGTGCCGGACATCGACGCTATTGCGGTCACGCGGGGTCCGGGACTTGAGCCGGCACTGTGGGTAGGTGTTAACTTCGCTCAGGCACTCTCGCTCGTATGGGACAAGCCACTCGTTCCCGTCGACCACATGGAAGGACACCTTCTTGCGTCTTTGGTGAAGGGCAACGCACGTTCCTTCTCTATCTCACAACTACACTTCCCCGTGCTCGCACTTCTTGTTTCCGGCGGGCACACTGAACTGCTACTCATGGGTGCGTGGCATTCTTATGCGCTCATCGGACGAACCCGTGATGATGCAGTGGGAGAAGCCTTTGATAAGGTCGCGCGCATGCTTGGGCTTCCGTACCCTGGAGGTCCTGAGATTTCAAAACTTGCGCACCCAATGCGCACCAGCCCTTCCACCATGAAGCTCCCGCGCCCCATGATTGGTACGCCTGATTCTGATTTCTCTTTTAGCGGCCTTAAGACTGCGGTCATGTATTTGGTGAAAGACCGCGAGCTTACGCACACCGACAGGTGCGAGGTCGCTCGTGAGTTTGAAGATGCAGCCGTAGAAGTGCTCTACACGAAGACCGCCAGGGCACTTGAGGAAAACGACGCGAAGACGCTTGCCGTTGGTGGTGGCGTTTCTGCAAACCTGCACCTCAAGACGTATTTCAGCGAACACCTCGCGCAAGAACACCCTGCTGTGGAGGTCTACTTCCCTCCCGAAGGCTTCACGGGCGACAATGCTGTCATGATAGGCATCGCCGGCTTCTATCGGGCGCAGGAGGGGGAGTTCATGCAGGCAGGTACCGTTCGTGCGGACGGCAACCTCGCCCTGGAGCGATAACCTGCTACACTTTCCAAATCATGGATGAGAAGTTCAAAAAGCCCTATGACCCTATAAGCACAGAAGGACGTATCTACGCGGCCTGGGAGGAAAGCGGGTATTTCAACCCGGATGAGCTCCCTGGGGAGCGCAGTGAGACCTACACCATCATCATGCCGCCGCCAAACGCGACCGGTGTGCTTCATATGGGCCACGCTTTGGGCCTGACCGTCGAGGATATCCTCATCCGCTACAACCGCATGCGCGGCAAAGCTACCCTCTGGCTCCCAGGCACCGACCACGCTGCTATTGCTACGCAGTCAAAGGTGGAGAAAGACATCCAGAAAGCGGAGAAAAAGAGTCGACATGACCTTGGCCGCGACGAGCTCTTGCGGCGCATTGGTGAATTCGTCGAGGAAAGCCGCAAAACCATCGAAGGACAGATTCGCGCTATGGGCGCGTCCTGTGACTGGTCACGCGAAGCATTCACGCTTGATGCGAAACGGAACAAGGCAGTGAATGAGCTCTTCAAACGCATGTACGACGCTGGTCTCATCTACCGTGGGCACCGCATTGTGAACTGGGACACCAAGGGCCAGACCACCATCTCGGACGACGAGATTGTGTACGAGGAACGCAAGGAGAAGTTCTATTACCTTAAGTATGGACCCTTTGTGATTGGTACCTCTCGTCCTGAGACTAAGTTCGGCGACAAGTACGTCGTCATGCATCCGGCTGACCCTCGCTACGCGGCGTACACTGATGGCCAAACCATTGACCTTGAATGGATTAACGGTCCTATCACTGCGACGGTGGTGAAGGATGAGGCCATTGATATGGAGTTTGGTACCGGTGTCATGACCATCACGCCTTGGCACGATGTCACCGACTTCGATATTGCTGAACGTCACAATCTCGACAAGGAACAGATTATCGACGAACGCGGCAAGCTGCTGCCTATTGCCGGAGAGTTCGCAGGAATGAAGATTACTGAAGCGCGCGAGAAGATTATCGAGAAGCTCCGCGCAAAGGGACTTGTCGAAAAGGAAGAGGACTACACACACAACGTGGCTACCGCTGAGCGCACGGGAGGTGTCATCGAACCACAAATTAAGCTTCAGTGGTTTATTAGTGTGAACAAACCGTTTGGTATCGACCACTCAGAAATTCCAGGCATTGAATCCGGTAGCAACGTTACGCTTAAGGAACTTCTTCGTGCTGCCGTGGCTGACAAGAGCGTACGCATTGTGCCAGAACATTTTGATAAAACGTACTTCCACTGGATTGATAACCTTAGGGACTGGTGTATCTCTCGTCAGATTTGGTATGGGCATCGCGTCCCCGTGTGGTACCGGGGCGAGGAGATTGCGGTCGGCAATGCTCCAGAGGGCGAAGGATGGACGCAAGACGAAGATACCCTTGATACGTGGTTCTCCTCGGGCGCCTGGACGTTCACCACGCTTGGCTGGCCGGAGATAACGGGCGACTTGCGTCGCTTCCACCCTACGAACGTACTTGAAACAGGCTACGACATACTCTTCTTCTGGATTGCGCGCATGATTCTCATGAGTGGGTTTGCACTTGGCCAAGTTCCTTTCCGTACTGTCTACCTGCACGGTATCGTTCGCGACGCACAAGGCCGCAAGTTCTCGAAGTCGCTCGGTAACGGCATCGACCCTATTGATGTGCTCGCGAAGTACGGAGCAGACGCCGCGCGTATGAGTCTCATCGTTGGCAATACGCCAGG
Organism: uncultured Candidatus Saccharibacteria bacterium; assembly: GCA_964548265.1. Lineage (GTDB taxonomy): Bacteria > Patescibacteriota > Minisyncoccia > Phycocordibacterales > Phycocordibacteraceae > C7867-001. Next base: position 31,195 of record CAZJPR010000008.1, on the reverse strand, counting down.
GACCGACTTCCGTCTCGCCGAAGACAAGATTAAGGGCTACAAGCATTTTGCGAACAAGGTTTGGAACATTGCACGCTTCGTCCTTGAAAACACCGAAGGCGCCGATCGTACTGCCCCATTTACCGAGACCGATGCCACACTGCGCGCTGAGCTCTCCGAAGAAGTCGCAAGTATTACGCGCGACATGGAGGAATACCGCATGTACATGGCAGCCGAGAAGGTCTACCACTACATCTGGCATCGCTTCGCTGACGTGATTCTTGAAGAATCAAAGCCCATCCTTATGGGCAACGATGAGGCGGCAAAGGCCTCTCGCAAGGCGCTCCTGCACGCTCTCCTTATCGATTCCCTTAAGCTCCTTCACCCGTTCATGCCGTTCATCACTGAGGAGATTTGGACGAGCGCAGCCCCGGAACAGGGACTGCTCATGGTTGCCCCGTGGCCGGGCATCTAGAGCCTCCTCAGCCTGTTAGAATGGAGGAATGCCCACGATCGAGTCATTCGCCTATGCACTGATAGGCGGGCTCTTGCCCGCTCTGGTATGGCTCGACTTCCTTCTTCAAGAAGATAGACGTTGCCCGGAGCCTCGATGGCTTATCGCCATCGCGTTTTTGGTCGGTATGCTCTGCGTGCCACTGGTCATTCCACTTGAACACTTTGCCTTCGGAGTGCTCGCCTCTGGCCTCCCTACCATCATTGCCTGGGCTACCATTGAAGAGACTGCGAAGTATCTTCTTGCCGCCGTCTTCATTCTCACGCACAAAGCAGCAAGACAATCCACCCATCTGGTGACCTCCATGATTACGGTGGCACTTGGGTTTGCCGCAATGGAAAATGCCTTCTTTCTCATCGATCCTATCTCAAACGGCCAGTTCATGAGTGGGCTTGTAACGGGCAACCTACGCTTTGTCGGCGCCACACTACTGCACGTCGTGGCCTCTTCAGCCATTGGATTCGCCCTTGCTTTCTCCTATAAGGCCAGTCGACCCGTGAGAGCGGCAGCTGCCTCCCTCGGTCTTATCCTTGCTATCGCATTGCATGCAGTATTTAACTTCTTTATAATCCAAGAAGATGGCTCTCACACCCTCCTCGCGTTCTTCACGGTCTGGACTGGAGCAGTCGTCTTCTTTGCGGTATTCGAGATACTGAAATACTTCCGCTACCGAAACTTACCAGCCAACACCTGCGATACATGATGAAAAAGCGCTCGTTCTTCCAGAAGCTAACCGGCGGTGTCCCGCTCTCAGAAGACTACGATGACTTCGAGGACGAAACCCCGGCACCGAAGGTCCCCGGTCGCGACCTGGGCGCCAACAAAGTACTCTCTTATGGCGAAGAGGAGCCGAGTGAGGGCCAGCTTCCTATCGACATGTATCAGACTCCGGACGAGATTGTTATCCGGACCTTTACCGCAGGCGTGCGCCCCGACGAGATGAATGTCTCCATCAGCCGCGACATGGTAGTGCTAGAAGGTTCACGTGAGGAGCGCGAGCAGGTGGTGGATACCAACTATTTCAGCCGCGAACTCTTCTGGGGGTCCTTCTCTCGCACCATCCTGCTTCCTGAGGAAGTGGACGTCGATACCTGCACCGCAACTGCCAAGGACGGTCTCCTGACGCTTGTTCTTCCTAAGCTCGATAAAGCACGTCAGACTAAGCTTCGCGTTCGCGTTGGATAATATAGGTTAGAGGGTTACCTCGGTGAGCGCAGGCCTTGTGCCTGCGCTTTCTACGATGAAGTACAGACGCCCGACAACCTGGCCTCCAGGTGTTTCTACTGATACTCGCCACTTCCCCGAACTAAGATTCTCTTTTGCGGAGTAGCCCCGATACCCTCCCTCGCGTCCACCGGAAATGGGAAAGGAAATCTTACTCTCCGTTACCCACGTGCTGCCATCACGATGCTCCCAACGATGCACGATGGTTCCGGTGAGGTTACCTGGTGCCGCAACCGCGCTGTAGGCATAGAGTGTTTCTCCGGGTGTGGGGTGTACACGTGTTGGGGTAATGTCGAACCATGGTTTGAGAGGCTCCGTGGTAACACGATACCCACCTATCGTACGCACAAGTGAGTGATAGATACCCGCGTCCTTGAGTGCAAGCGGAATGGGCGGAATAAGACCCGAGAAATAGGAGGCAACCACCACGGCGATAATGACACCACTTGCAGCAACCGTTTGGCGAGCATTATCAAGAAAGCGTTTATGGTTTACCGTCCACAGTACAAGCAGGAAGAGGCTAAAGACAAGACCTGCCGCAAGTGTACTGCCGGCAAAGGTCCAGGGGCCTATCGTTCCGGTTATGAGTGGTAGGGCGAAGATGGCGTAGGCGTAGAGGGCAAAGAAGAAGAGTGTGGTCTGAAAGACCAGATAGTGCTTATACATGCGGAAGTACTCACTTCCTGCATACAGGAGGATAAGGATAACGATGAAGGGCCAAGAGACGCCGATAACTGAGTTCTTCGCGTAGAAAATAACAAACCCCGAGAAGAGGTTGCCGAGCGCATACAACGCCACCAGGGGAAAGAGGACCGCAATTGCTTTCTTCCTAGGATGTTCGGCGTCGTGCCAGTCAGCTGTGACGTGCGCACCAAGCATAGATGCTCCGGCGAGCACAAGGTACGCAGTGAAAGCGATGGTAGCGAGTCCTACGGGCAGCAGCGCGTACGTAAGGACATCTGTGAGGAAACCAAACGCGAATAGCGCAGCACCGAGCCTGCGCTCGTTTCGTGCCGCCCACGCAATGAGCTTGTTGAGCGTGGTCATTGATTCTCGGTGCTTGGACCCGGGCTCGAACCGGGGACCCCTTCCTCTTCAGGGAAGTGCTCTACCAACTGAGCTATCCAAGCAATACGGGCTACTTTACCTTAAAACGCACTACTCACCAAGGCTACGATATTGTTCGAGCAGCGCCTTAAAATCCATGCCCTGTGGCCCTTCTGCGCCATTAAACGTACCAAGAAGCGGCCCCAGATACTGCATAGTAAGGAAGTAGCTGCCACCAAGCACCAAGAGCCAGAGGATGATGCGCAGAAAGCCGCCAATGAAGGCATCTCGACGCATGGCTTTGAGGAGCTTGTTATTCTCCTTCGCGAGTGCGAGGTTCTCCTTAAGCATGTCGCTGATGGACTCCTGTTCGTACATAGAAGGATTATAGCACTTCCGGCAAGTTGAATTCGAACACGGTGCTGTTAGCAACCTTTTCATCTTGCGCCTTTCCGTATAAACGATGTTGGAGTAAAAGAATTATCCCTGCAGACGTTACGACAAGCGGCACTCCTCCTTTCGCCCGTACCTCCTCAAGACAGGAGAACAGACGTTTCGACACCTCTTCGACTGATTCCCCGCCGCTCGGTCGGTAATCATATGCTTGGGCGCGATCGGTCTTCCAGAAATCCTCGCTGAAGGCCGGGTCATCAAACGACTTCCCTGCGAGCGAGCCGAAGTCGCGCTCTCGCAGACGAGGATCAAAAGTAACGGGCAACTTCCTACGTTCGTTCACTATCTCTGTTGTTTGTCTACACCGCAGTAAATCTGAAGAGAAAATTGCTGTGCAGTCTTCCGGAAGCACGACTGAACGTGCCTGCTCAATTCCCTCCTCATTGAGCGCTACATCCATTTGCCCGGCAACACGTCGCTCCTTGTTAAAGGTGGTTTGCCCGTGTCGTATGACGTAGATCTTCATAACTGTATGGTGCCCTCGGCAGGAATCGAACCTACATTATCTCGTTAGGAGTGAGACGTTCTATCCATTGAACTACGAGGGCGTAGGGGGAGAGTAGCACAAAACCCCGAGGCACTTAAGCCTCGGGGTTTTGTGAAAGGGAACTACATTCCCGGCTCAGTGGCGGTGCCAAAGAGTTCGTCGAAACGACGCTTGTCGAAGCCGATAATCATCTCCTCGCCAACGAATATGACCGGAACGCCCATCTGGCCGCTCTTTTCAATCATCTCCTGGCGCTTGGCCTGGTCATTGGCGACATCGTGCTCGGTGTACTGAATACCGTGCTCCTTGAAGTACTCCTTGCTCATCTGGCAGAAGTGACAGGTTGGGGTGCTGTAAATGGTGACTTGCTTATCCATGTGTATTTCGTTAGGTAGACCGATTATATCATCTGGAGTTATCCACAGCTATTTCCGGCTCCAGCGGTAGAGGCTCGGGGCGCTTAAACCACGCAAACGTTTCATTCTCACTTGAACTCTCTTCGATTCCTGAGGGGATGAAACCCAGCTCAGCAAGCCGCTCCAACTTTTCTCTGCGCTGAGGCAAGCGGTGGTCGTAAAGCCCCACCACCAAATACCCACCAGGAGCGACACGATTGAACAGGTCGTGTAGTTGACGTATTTGTTCTTCTGAACGTAGTTTCCAGTTATCCCAGAGGTTCCAATAAACAAAATCAAAAGACGCAGGGAATGTGCGTAGCTCGCGCTCATCATGAGTGAACTGCCCTTGCTGTTCGGGAAACAGCTCGCGTGCTGCCCTTATACGCTCCTTCTTAAGGTCGAATCCATAGGGTTCGATCTCATGAGTCGACCACTCCTGGAGCGAACGAAGCAAGAATCCATTCGCGCATCCGTAATCAAATACCGAAACCGTCTCCTTCTCGGGATCAGTCAGCTGGTCTATGATTCCGGCGATAGGCTTCCTCCCCTTCTCCCACCAACTCCACACGTACTCCCTTCGATGTGACCAGTTGGTAACGATATCGCTTCCTTTCAGAAGTCGTTTTAACTGATCCGAATCCGTAATAAGTTTCGTATATGCCGGAGACAACTCCTGTTTGGGAGCATGCAGCTGCTGTGATGGCACTTTGTCTATCATGGTGCGGGATACGAGAATCGAACTCGTGCTTATTGCTTGGGAAGCAATCGTCCTGCCACTAAACTAATCCCGCTTACAGGCCAAACCAGCCTAAAACCTTCCTCCACCACGGCAACGGGGGTCCATTTTCCCTTCCGTCGTCCGGAACCACGATAATAACCTCTTCGCCGGGACGTGCAACGCCGTACGCTTCGCGAAGCGTTGCCTCCTCCCCACGGGAAGTAGAGAGCTCAGCAATGTTCTTCTCGAGCGTCTCCCTGCGCACCTCAAGCGTCGCAAGTTCCTCCTTCGCATCCCCCGCAGCCTTCCGCGCCTTCTCTTCTTTGTGAACAATCCCCCAGAGAAGCCAGAGAAGCCAGATGAGCGCCAGCACGAGTGCCCCGATAATGAGACACTCACGAAGCGTGGGACGGGAACGACGAGACATCTCGTCAGTATAGCAACTACCGCTCGCTCTCTTGCACCATCTTCATGAACACTTCCTCGGGGATGTCGACTCGGTTCTTCTCAAACTGGGAACGGTGCTTCTTTCCCTTCTTCTGCTTCTCCAAGAGCTTCTTTTTGCGGGTAACATCGCCTCCGTAGAGATAGCCGGTCACGTCCTTACGGAGCGCAGAAAGAGACTTCGAGGAGATAATGCGTCCAAGCGCCTCAGCCTGGATTTTCGTGACCTGGAGCTGACGCGGCAGCAAGCCCGCAAGCCGCTCCACCATGCGTTCCCCTTCTTCCTGGACTCGGCGACGCGAGACGATTCGAGCGAAAGCAGGCACCTCTTCATCAGCAACAAGGATGTTGAGACGCACTACGTCCGCTATACGCTCGTCGAGGAACTCGTAGGAAAGCGACGCATACCCTGAAGAGGCGTTCTTAACACGATCAAAGAAGCCGCGCATGAGCTCACGCAGCGGCATCTCAGCCGAAAGCTCGATACGACCGTCGCTGTACGTCTCCGTGTGTTGAATAACCCCTTCATGGTCATGGAAGAGCTGGATGAGGTTTGAGAGCGAGTCCGGCGGCGTGATGAGTATGGCCTTCACCCACGGCTCTTCAATAAGTTCAATATCACCGTATGCCGGAAACTTCGAAGGTGTGTAGACCGTCTCACGCTTTCCGTTCTTCGTCGTCACAATGTACGCAATAGTTGGGATGGTGACGATAAGTGAAATTGAGAACTCGCGCTTCAATCGCTCGGTAACAATCTCGAGGTGAAGCATACCGAGGAATCCACAACGGAACCCACGACCAAGCACTCCCGAAGACTCTTCCTCAAAGGAGAGCGAAGAGTCAGAGAGCCTAAGGCGCTCAAGCGACTGCTTGAGATCAGAAAGATCGTCCTGGCTTTCCGGATAGACTGACGCCCACACCACCGGACGCGGACGGGCAAAGCCCGGAAGTGCCGGAAGCGTTCCGCGCTCAAGCGCGATGGTATCTCCCACCGCGACCACTCCTGGCTCTTTAATACCCGTTACCACATACCCAATCTCTCCTGCAGAGAGCGAATCTGATGCAGTTTCGTCTGGTATGAAAATACCCGTCTCAAGCGCCGTGAACTTCTTGTCGGCAGCACGGAATGTAAGAAGATCACCCTTCTTCAATTTCCCATCAAATACACGCACGTACACCGCAATGCCGCGATGCGTTGAGAATGAGAAATCGAAGATGGTAGCGCGTGCCTCATCTGCCTCCGATGCTCTTGGGGCGGGTACGCGCTCGATGATGGCTTCAAGAAGCTCCTCGACTCCTGCCCCACTCTTGCCCGACACAGCGAGCACCGACTCAGGAGGAACCGATAGAAGTGCCGCAAGTTCGATTGATACCTCATCGACGCGTGCATACGGAGAATCAATCTTCGAAACGGCAGGAATAATCACACAACCCGCCTGCTTGGCCATTGAGAGCGTCGTGAGTGTCTGCGCCTGCACGCCTTGTGTGGAATCCACTAAGAGAATCACGCCCTCCACCGCTGTGAGCGCCCGAGACACCTCGTACGCAAAGTCGATGTGCCCTGGAGTATCGATAAGGTTCAGAATGTATTTCTGACCATCCTTGGCAGCATAGTTCATACGCGCCGGCTGCATCTTGATGGTGATGCCGCGCTCACGCTCAAGATCCATCTTGTCGAGCACCTGATCCCGCATCTTCCGCGCTTCAATCGTATGGGTACGCTCAAGCATCCGGTCAGCCAACGTGGACTTCCCGTGGTCAATATGAGCAATTATGGAAAAGTTACGAATCGGTGCGGTCATCGAGTGTTGGGCTGTAGAGTGGTGTCTTCGGCAGCATAATGCGAGAGAAGGACGTGCAAAGGTCCCTGAATTCCTTGTTCTCGAGGAGGAAGAGGACGCCCGCTGCAGCTACGACTCCCACCATACCAGCCGCAACGCCCTGTGCAAGCACGACAAGAAGCGTCGAGAGTGGAGCGATATTGCCCATAAGAAGCAGTGCGCCATACGCGACGGCACCACCAACAATTGCAGCCCCAGCTCCTTCGAGGATGGGACGCGCAAGCGAGCCGGCGACTCCGGGCGCCACCGTCCGCAGAGTCGCAATGGCAAGCCCACCCATCACGAGCTGTCCGAGCGCTGCCCCAAGTGCAATAAAGAGAATGCCAGTGCCCGGGACTCCCTCAACGCGCATGAGGGCTTCCATGAAATCTCGTGCAAAAGGATACGTGTGGGCAAGCATGAGCGTGCCTGCTGCCGCACCAAGCGATACGACGAGGCCGATCACCTGTATAAGAAAGGGCATCCACGATCGACCAGCGGCATAAAATGCTCGCGCAGCTAACAGCACAATACCCTGCGCCACTAACGCAAGCGCGAGCAAGCCCAATACTGCCGCCGTGAGACGAGTGTCGTCCCAGTTGAATGCACCAGTGCCAAGCACAATACGTACAATGTGAGCACGCAGCACAATAGTCAGTACGGCAAGAATTGCAGACCAGAAGATGAGGTGTCGTGCTGCCGCCGCTAACGTTGCAGCGAATGCTTGTAGATGACCATCATTCATTTCCTTTGCCAGGACGGGGAATGCAGCCGTCGCGTAGGAGGCACCAATGAGTGCAAGTGGCACCGCCTCAAGATTGCTTGCGAGCGAAAGAATAGAAATGCCGCCAGTACCCGTAACTGCGGCAAGCGCAGTGAGCGCAAAGGTCGTAGCCGCTCCCATTGATAGCGCAAGTGAGCGAGGCACCGAGTCCTTCATAAGACCAAAGAGCACCCGAGGCGACGGCACAATGAATTGTGGAAATACCTTGGCTCCCACCACCACCGGCACATTGATAAGCAGATGCGCAATACTTCCAATGAGAACGCCGATACCGATACCCGGAAGCCCCATCGTGGGGTAGAGGAAAAGGGCGCCGACAATGATGCCAATGTTATAGAGAATCGGCGAGAGTGCGAACAAAAGAAATCGACGATGCACCTGTGTCACACTCGCGAGAATCCCCGAGAGCCCGAGCAAAATAGGCTGTACAAGGAGGAGCCTAGCAAGCGCAACGAATTCATCGGCACGTGCAGAGTGCGCAAAATCCGGGAATGCAAGAAAGAGCACCTGCGGCATCACAAAGAACAACGCCGCGCAGATGACTCCTCCACCGATGACGAGGAACGAGGAGGCCTGCGACAAGAGCAACCGAGCATTCTCTCCCTTGTCTCCGGCAATTCGGGGGATGATGACGTAGGCAGAGACAAGCGAGGCGACAAGTGCAAACACCAGGTCTGGAATCTTGAACGCAGCGTAGTAGAGGTCGAGCGTCTCCCCCGCACCAAAGGCCCCCGCAAAGATGCGATCGCGAAGAAGCGCGAGGAGCTGGGACGCAAAGGTCAAACCAGCCAAGAGATACGCGGCCTGATGGAGGCCGCGTATCGGCGCCGTAAGAGTCCCAAAGAGGCGCTGTACCATCGGGGTCGTCTACTGCGCTGGAACTACGCCAGCGGGTTGTGGCTCAGCTACGGGAGCGTACGGGATACCAAAGGCCGCAAGCCTTGAGCTAGGGAAAGGATTCTTCCCACGCTTCAGCGTCTCAATATCCGCAGCAACCGCCGTTGCATTCTCCGGTGAGAAGCTTGCTACCGCAGTCAGCTCACTGAGGGCCTTCTCATATTCCCCAGATACTGCGTACATGACGCCAAGGAAAAAACGAGCGTTCGCGAACTGAGGATTAATTTCAGACGCGCGCGCAAGGGCCTGGACGGCTCCTGCAGTGTCACCAGCAGCTGAGCGCAGAAGCCCCACCTGCAACAGCACACCTGGGTCGTTGGGAGCGAAGTACGCGACTGCCTCGGCTGCCTGCAGTGCCTGCGCCGTTTTCCCAAGCGAGACTTCTGTTTGTGCGAAGAGAAGGATTGCCTGCGTGTAGTCACGCTTCAAATTAATCGCTTCAATAAGGTACGCTTCTGCTGCTGCTGTATTGCCGTTCGCAATTTCGAGCTGACCAAGTACATATGGAAGACTTGGATTGGTGGGCGCGAGTGCGACCGCTCGTTCGTAGGAGCTCTTCGCATTCTCATACGCACCTTCAATCTTGAGCGGCACCAAACTTCCATAGATGTTTCCAAGCATTGCCCAGTTCTGGTAATCCTTTTGATCAAGCGTGGTTGCTTGCAGGCCAGAAGTGATGGCACTGCCAACGGCCGCCTGGAACTGCTCACGTGCTTCAGGCTGAGTAAGCGAGGAATTATTCACTACCTGGCTCATACGAGCATAGCCGATAAGCGCCGCAAGGCGATAAGTTCGACTTTCAGGAGCAAGCGTAATCGAACGTGCGATGGCACTCTGTGCAGCATCGAGAGAGCCAGCCGACAATGCCGTTCCTGCCTGATTGTAGGAAACATCAGCAACGTAACGGCTCACCACGACGTAGCCATAGGCGAGTGACGCAATCAGCAGCAACGTTAGTCCAAAGACTAAGGCGAATCCTATACGTGGGTTCTGCGAGAATGTGAGTGTGCGTCCCTGTGCCTCAGGTCTTGAAGCGATGAAGAGTCCAAGTAACAAGAACCCGGTACCAAGTGTAGCGGGGCCCGGCAGTGCAACTACCGCAAGGATGAGCACATAGAGCGCCCCCGTGAACGACGCGATCGAGACGAAGCGTGGCCATGGCTCAGTCGGCAAGCGCAACAGAAGCGACCGTAGCCCGAAGAACAAGAAGAGCGCGAAGAACGCCACCCAAGCAAGAACACCGACCACACCCGTTGTTACAAAGGAGGTTGGTACGTGTCCGATACCAGAGGTGAAATCAACACTCCAGAAGATGCTGTCATTAATCGCGCGGTCACGATGCTGAAGCCATTCCCTACCAAAGGTCCCTGGTCCAGTACCGAAGAGTGGTGAGGAGGCGTAGGTGTGCGTGCCGACCAAGAACGTCGATTGCAAGGAAGGACGTGCATCTATATAGGTGGTACCCGCAAGGGTAGAGAGCGCGCTGCCCACCGTTGAACTCCCGAGTATGAAGAGGAGTCCCGCAGCAAGCGTGAGAAGTGGGAGTACTGGCGCACGGCGAACGGTGTTCTCAGTACGAGACTGTGCGTACATTACTGCCTCGACAAAGAGACTGAAAGCGACCAAGGACACGAGAGCCCACGCGATGATGGAATTGACGAGGGCAAGAATGATAAGCCCGAGCACGACGGCAATGTAGAGAAGTACCTTGCGCTTAACAACCATGAACCGAGCCCATAGGAGTGCCAGCGAGACAACGAGGCCGACGAAGAAGCCAAGGTCAATGAAGGAACCAATAAGGTTGCTGGTCGGCGCAACAACCGAAGGGTACATAGCTCCTGCTACAAGGAACGCCGCCTCCGAAAGGAGGAGGAGTGCGAACGCCAGCATGATGCCTCCTAGGAAGCGCTGCTGGAACTGAAGCGTTGAAAGCACAAAGGAAGCCACGGTGGCAAGAAGCGCCAAAAGAAGGAACAGGCCAAAACTATCGGGGGAGAAGCCAGTACCGAAGAACGCTGCAGTAGGGTTAGTGCCAGAAAAGAGGGTTGAGAGAAGGTACGCAAGCGGTACAAGCCAAAGAGAACCAACAAGCGGAAGGTGCGGCAGCACAATACTCCCCCGCTTCAGTGCGCTTAGGACAAAGAGAACGATTGTTATAAGTACACCGAGTGTAAGCACTAGTACCTTGGTGTGTACAAAGGGCGCCCACGTCAACGGAACAAAAATAAGAATGGCAACGAGTGCGGTGAGTGTCAGCGCCCAGGCTGCAAGACTGTCGAGCGAAAGATGGCGAGTGCCGGCGAATGAATCGTGCATAGTAATTACATGTACCTAACTACCCCTAGTAATATCTTTTGAGTATACCGTAGTCTTTCTCTTCCATTGGGTAAAACGTGGATAGGCGAAACCCGCCTCGAGGGCGGGTTTCGCATGTTGGTGGATCGATACGGTAAGCCGAATTCTGTCGCGGACAATCATTTATCTGGGAACATCGTTACCGATGCCCTCAAGCGGCACTCCCCCATAGAGGGCACGGCCTTGCACAGGGGTAAGGATTTTGCCGTTTCATCTTCACCTTTCGATGAAGTTCATCCCGAAGGATGTCTCGGACTTTCGTCGTTGACGTCACTGTTCGCACCTCGCGCCTTGCGGCGGACGGGAGTTACCCGCTACCTTTCTGCAGCTTTCACTGCCTGTGTTCGGACTTTCCTCTCTGAGAAACTCAGAGCGATTGCCTGTATCGGTCCGGGAGGACTATACCACCATCACTCTCGGTGCGGAAGAGTGATAGTGGTACCGATATCCCATCCGAGGGCTCTCGCCTCTCCTGCTCTCGTCTCAATAACCAGGTGAGTTGGAGCAGGTGGGTAGTAGAGAGTCGGGAAGGAACTGGGCTCTACGTTCTCGTCGATTTTGGTAATCTCACCAGTAGCATCTAGCCATACGATGTCGATGGGTACCAGCATGTCCTTCATCCAGAAACCGTAGCGTCCAGGCGTGGGAAATATGAAAATCATGACGTACCGGTGCGGAATCTCCGAACGCCCAGAGAGCCCGCGCGCCTGTTTCTCAGGAGTATCCGCATATTCATAGGTAATCTCATCAATGACCTTCTGCTCGCCTTCTAGCGGTGTCGACTGCGCCCGCATATAGAGGACCAGCGCAACAATACACACCATCGCAAGCCCTATGAAGAAGATAAGGCGGTTTGGAAGCGGCTTCATGGGAGAAGCGCACATGTCATGGCCGCGATGGCTGCCTCCACCCCCTTATTGTGCTTCCCTTTCGAACGCACGCGAGCCTGAGCGAGAGAGTTCGGGGTAATCACTCCAAAGGAAATCGGGACCCCAGACTCAATGGTGAGGTTCGTGATACCAGCGGCAACAGCATGCGCAAGGTACTTATCGTGATCCGTTTCTCCCTTAATGATGCAGCCGAGTGCGACGATGGCATCCATCTTCTTGTGTGTCAGGAGTTTTATACAACCGTACGTAATCTCAAAGCTCCCCGGCACACGCACAATGCGAATCTGTTTCTCCTTCACCCCCCACTGTCGTAACGTGTTGACCGCACCGGCGAGCATTGCCTCAGTGATATCAGCATTGAAGCTCGACACGACAATTCCTACCGTGAGTCTGGAAGCGTCCTGCGTCTTAACGGTCTTTTCGTAGTGGCTTCGTTGCATAGGATTTTACTCTAGCACGAGGCTTAGCGAGCACGCGATGACGTATATCCGTCTCTATATTAACGGTGTCTCCAACAGACAACGTGCCAAGCGTTGTGTGCGAAAGGGTGTGCGGCACGAGCGCAACCGTGACCCAAGGTCCATGCCTTCGAGCGACGGTGAGCGAGACCCCGTCAATAGTAATTGAGCCCCGTTCGAGTGCGTAACGGCCAAGGGGCGCAGAGACCTTAATCGAGAGTAGAAGCGAACGTCCTTCTTTCTTTCTCTTCCCAACCGTTCCCACTCCTTCTATGTGTCCCGATACAAGATGTCCATCCATGCGGTCTCCATATTTCAGTGAGCGCTCAAGGTTCACCTTCGACCCCTTACTGAGAGACGATGCTGTTGTGACACGCTGTGTCTCAGGCATGTACTCAACAGTAAAGCTAGTGGAACGTGAGGACACAACGGTGGAACAGACGCCGCTAATGTTCACACTCTGCCCTTTCTTCAGTTTCCAGCTCGCAGGCTTTGAGAGCGTCACCACCTGTGTGCGTCTACGCATCTCGACTTTCTGTACTGACGCCGTTCGTTCGATAATGCCAGTAAACATGAACTATGAAAGAATCCGCTTCGCTTCTTCAGCATCCTCTTTCATGGCGGCCTTGAGCGACTCGTCATCGGCAAATTCCTGTGTGTCGCGAATCTTTTTCAAGAGCGAGACAGTCATTTCCTTCCCGTAGAGGTTTCCAGAGAAATTGAAGAGATGTGCTTCAAGAACCCCGCGTACTGGGTCCGCGAACGCAACGGAAGGATAGTCGGTCCCCTCTACACGAACCATAGCGGCAAAGATTCCGGATACCGTTGTATCCGTAAGTGGGATATTCGCCGTCGGGTAGCCAAGAGTGTTCGCTTTCGCACTCCCTCCTGCAACCATACCTGTAAATTCCATGGCGGAGGCGGAGAGATTCGAACTCTCGGAACCTTGCGGTTCACACGCTTTCCAAGCGTGCGCACTAGACCACTATGCGACGCCTCCGTAGAGCCGTTATACCACTTCTGCCGGCCTGCTACCAAGCAGCCGTTCGATACGGTCTTCAACCGGAGGATGGGTCGCAAAGAGCTTATTCACGAACTTCCCCGCGCTCGCGCCAAACGGGTTGGCTATAAAGAGGTGTGCGGTAGCGTGATTAGCCTTTCGCATTGGAGCTGCGTACGCACTTATCTTTTGGAGCGCAGAAGCCAACCCCTCTGGATAGCGAGTCAGAAGCGCTCCCGAAGCGTCAGCAAGGTACTCGCGTCTACGAGAAATTGCTAATTGAATGAGCTGGGCCGCAATCGGCGCAAGAATAACCGCAACGATAGCGAGTACCGCAAAAATAGCACTTCCCTTCCCATTATCCCGATCGCCGCCACCATACAGCGACATACGCAGGAAGATATCGGCAACGATGGCAACTACTCCCGCGAGCACTACCGCCACCGTCATGACGAGCATATCTTTGTTCTGAATGTGAGAGAGCTCATGGGCAATGACACCCTCAAGCTCAGTGCGGTTAAGTGCAGCGAGGAGTCCGGTCGTTGCTGCGACCACCGCATGTTTCTCATCGCGTCCGGTAGCGAATGCATTTGGAGCAGGGTCTTGCACCACATAGAGCTTCGGCATCGGGATACCGGCGGTAATGGCAAGGTTCTCGGTGACTGTGTAGAGATCAAAGTACTCTTCACGACTAGCGGGCTTGGCGCCCGTCATGGAGAGCACAATCTTGTCAGAGAACCAGTAGCTTCCTACGTTCATGAAGAGCGCAATCCCTACTGCTATATAGAGGATGGAGACATCTCCGTAGTACCAGGAGATAGCCCAGCCGATAGCCATGACCACCAGGAAGAACCCAAGCATGAGTGCCCAGGTTCGAAAGAGGTTATTTGATCGTTCCTGATAGAGATTCGACATGGTGGTTCGTAGAGTTACGTGTGATGTTTGGGCAATTCGAACAAGCGGACGCGGACCCGTGCTTCTTCTGGAGAGAGTCCTACGGTGGATCGCTCGCGCATTGTCACTTCGTTGTTGGAAGTGAGGATGGCAAAGTTGTGTTCGATGGCTCGATTATTAGTCAAGAATGTAGTGATGGTGAGACTCTGCTGATCTGGCCCAAGCGTGATGATGATGAACCGTGTCCCGAAATCAACCGGCATCAACAGGCTTCCGTCCCCAGATTCCTCTGTGGGATGGTAGTAAATCTCCTGACTAGTAAGATCAAACTCGAGACCGACGAGCGCGAGGAGACCTTGAGTCTCGGGATCAACGAATATGTTTTCCGCTTGAACGTTTGATGGCTGCAGTTCTTGCTCCTCTGCTTCAGCGACGGTAGTCGCAGGAAACGCGTTGTTAATCGCATTGATCGCAGCCGTGGTTCCCACGTAGCTTCCTGCTCCAACGAGCGCGAGGAATGAAACAAGATGACGTTTCCCCAAAAGCTTCTCACCAACTCCAGGGGTCTCCTTCTCCATCGTTTTAGAAGCTTACCTTCACCGGCTCTTTTGCTGCCTGCTCATTCTCAGCAAGCTCGAAGAACTCGCGCTCTTTGAAACCGAACATGCCGCCGACAATGTTGCCCGGGAACTGCTGGAGGCCAGTGTTGAGCGCCATCACCGTCTGGTTGTAGAAGCGACGTGCGGCCTGAATCTTGTTCTCAGTGTCAGAGAGTTCGCGCTGGAGCTCAAGGAAGTTGGTGTTCGCTTTGAGGTCTGGGTACGCCTCAGCAATAGCGAAGATAGACTTGAGTGCTCCAGTGAGCATGTTCTCGGCCTTACCGTGCTCCTCCATCGACTGCGCGCCCATAGCAGCAGCACGTGCGTTGCTCACGTTCTCGAACGCCTGCTTCTCGTGTGCGGCGTAGCCCTTTACTGTCTCGATAAGGTTGGGGATGAGGTCGTAGCGACGCTTCATCTGCACCTCGATATCACTCCACGCTTCCTTGGCGCGGTTAACGAGGGCAATAAAGCCGTTGAAGGCGGCAATAATCCAAATAACAATGAGTGCGAGAATGCCGAGCACAATCCAAAGAATGGTCATATGCGGTATGGGGGTTATCCCCCCAGTATAGCAAATCGGCTACTGCACGTCTTCGTTCTCCCTTATGAGAGCAGCAAGCTGTTGCCGGATGAAGCGCTCAGTGAGTTCTGCGCTTTTTCTTACGACGTGCAGATCATACAAGCGGTTAAAATCACGCGTCAGAATATCGACAGCCTTGCGCTCGCGGACAGCGTACGTACCCATATCCTCCCTGCGCGGGAGCACATCCTTAATGTAGGTCTCAAGTATTACTTGAACGACCGCTTTCCTCTTGAGCTCCTCGCTAACCACAGAACCAAATTGCTTCATTCGTACAGCCTGCGCTACATGCGTGAATACATACGGGTCAGCAGGAAACGACCGAGTGGTGTCCGGATGCCGACGCTTTGCTCCATGATAGAGCGCGGTGTGTGCAGAACCGTAAATGACAAGCACCTTCACTTCTTTCTTAGTGCGCAGTACCGCTCGTTCGTTGATGCCCTTACCGATACGTTGCTCCAGTGTTCCAAGTGCTGTGGTATCGCGCGCTTTTTGTGATGTTGCAAACTGATCCATAAGCTCATCAAATGCGTGTATGGCTGCTTCTGGTGTTGGCGTCTCATCTATAAGCTTTTGACCGAACAAAAAGGCGTTCTGCTGTATTTTCTGGAAATCACTAAAGAGAGGATCTTTATCGCCAATGTCCCAGAAATAGAACGGTTTCTTCGTATTGTGTATGAGTTCAAGAATTCTGCCGTGAAAAGGATTCTGGACATTGAGCTTGCTGGGGTGAGTCTCCCCGCTTGAGACGCGCCCGAGGATGCGCTGCATAGGAACGGGAACACCTGGCCCTTCCAAAAGAACGATGTCCGCTTGCGCAATCTTCTCCGCAAGGTGCATGTACTCCGCATCCTCGGGCGTATCGTGTCCGCCGTATGCAATTTCCAAATCAATTTGGATAGGGCTCTTTTCTTTTCCTACAAGCTTCGCCACCCCTTTCTCAAGCGGAGAAAATTCCCGCGGCTTCTCAACCTCTTGTGCCCTATCCATTGAATCCATACCAGACAGTATATAGGGAATGAAAAAGCCCCGCATCTCGCGGGGCTTTTCTCTTAGAATCCCATTCCTCCCATGTCGGGAGCGCCCTCATCCTTCTTCGGTTCCGGAAGGTCAGCAACTGCTGCCTCGGTCGTAAGGAGTATGGCGGCTGCGGAAACAGCGTTCTCAACTGCGCTCCGAGTCACCTTCACTGGGTCAATGATGCCCTCCTCCATCATGTCGTCGACCATGACATCCTTGAGGGCGTCGTAGCCTGCGCTTCCCTTGCCTGCCTGCACCTTGGTGACAATCGATGCTGCGTCATCCTTGCCACAGTTAAGGGCAATCTGGCGCAGTGGCTGCTCAAGTGCGCGTACGACAATGTCGTAGCCCACCTTCTCGTCTGCCGTCATCTTGCCTGCATTTGCGGCAAGCTTCTTGGCAACTTTGGCGAGCGCCGTACCTCCACCAGGAACAATGCCCTCTTCAATGGAGGCTTTGGTGGCTTTCACTGCGTCATCAATCTTGTCTTTGAGGTACTTCATTTCTGTCTCGGTAGCAGCTCCCACACGAATCACCGCGACACCTCCCGTGAGCTTTGCAATGCGCTCTTCGAGCTTCTCCTTATCGAATGTGGACTTCGTGTTCTCGATAATGGCCTGCAGCTGTGCAACGCGTGCAGCGATATCTGCCTTCTTGCCCTTGCCCCCCACGAATACGGTAGTGTCCTTGGTTGCTACGACGCGAGATGCCTTACCAAGCATCGAGAGCGTTGCGTTCTCGAAGGTAAGGCCAGTGTCAGAAGAAATTACCTGACCACCCACAACTGCCGCGATGTCTGCAAGCATTTCCTTCTTACGGTCACCGTAGCCCGGGGCCTTCACCGCAAGCACGTTGAAGGTACCGCGCAGTTTGTTCACGACGAACGTTGCGAGTGCATCGCCCTCAACATCGTCAGCAATAATCACAATCTCCTTGCGGCCAGCTTGCGCAACCTTTTCAAGAAGTGGGAGCACTTCCTGTACGTTACCAATCTTCTTGTCGGTGATGAGGATAGAAGCGTCCTTGATCTCTGCCTCCATGCGCTCAGGGTTCGACACCATGTAGGCGGACACGTAGCCCTTATCAATCTGGAGCCCCTCAACAATCTCGTGAGAGAGCTCCATACCCTGGGACTCTTCGACAGTGACCACACCGTTCTTCCCTACCTTCTCTACGGTCTCAGCGATGATGGCACCAAGCTCATCAGACTCTGCTGAAATGCTCGCTACCTGCTTAACATCTGATTTCCCAGACACTGGCTTTGCCATCTTCTTAAGCTCAACGACTGCTCCATCGCGGGCCATTTCCATACCAGTGCGGATACCCATGGCGTTTGCGCCCTTCACCATTGCACCAAGTCCCTCATCAATCATGGCCTCAAGGAGTACGACTGACGTGGTCGTTCCGTCACCTGCTCCGTCGTTGGTTTTGTTCGCAACCTCCTTCACGATTTCCGCGCCCATGTTCTCGAACTTATCTTTGAAAGAAATCTCTTTGGCAATCGATACGCCATCGTTGGTGATGCGCGGGCCACCATAACCCTTGTCCAAAACAACGTTGCGGCCGCGGGGACCAAGCGTGGCTTTCACTGCACGAGCGGCCTTCGCCATTCCCTCGTGTATCTTCTTTCGTGCGTCTTCTCCGAACAGTATTTGTTTCGCCATAGTTATTTGCTCTTAGGGATAATTGCGAGAATGTTGCTTTCGGAAATGATGTAGTATTCCTCGCCGTCTATCTTTACGTCGTCAAAACCGTACTTGGAGAAGAGGACGACGTCGCCCTTCTTTACGGTCATAGGAACAAGCTCGCCATCGTCGTACTTACCTGGACCTACTGCAACGACGGTGCCCTGTTCAGGCTTCTCCTTATTAACAGTGTCAGGAATGATGATGCCTGACGCTGAAACGGTCTCTGCTGCAGAAAGTGGTCGCACCACAACGCGGTCAGAAAGTGGCTCAATAGAAGGGTTTTTTGCCATAGTGAAAAGGCTTAGCTGATAACTTGTGTTTGAACGCCCAATCCGGTGCCCCCGGAGTTGCTCGCAGTATATTCGCGTGCACGAACCATCGCAAGTCCGGGGTACAATATGGCTATGACTCCAGGCAGAGGATGGTTCGACCATTTTGACCGCTCAACGAAGACGCCAGAAAACGCAGCCGATGCTACGGAGCTCGCCCTGCTCGAACTAGCACATCGCCTTAACGGTGAGATGACAGCACTCGAGGCACGACTCGCTTCAGACGGGGTGATAGAGGAAACGGAACTTCAGGAGAAACGCATTGCCCTTCTTGCGCTGTTTGATATGCAGCAACAAGCAGCCGTGCGCTACACCGACCGCAGCGAAGTAATAGATACCAAAGCACTGAAGGGTGCTGGTACGGCGGCTGTTCCTGGATTCTTTGCGGCCAGCGCCCTCCTGAACTCAGGAGAAAGCAAGGAGTTGATGGGGGTTGGCGGAGCCCTTGGGGCTGCAAGCGCTGTTATTGCGCTCTATGCACGTGCAGCAAAACTCATCCGCGACATCGACAACCGCGCAAAAGCAAACGCGGCTGTGGGCACACTGGAGTCGAAACTTGATACCCTCTAAGTATGGAACTCCAAGCACTTATCGTTCGCATACGAGACGGAGAGACTCTCACTCAAGATGAACGGCAGCACATGGCACTCAAGCTTGAGGCGGAACTCCGCGTCATGCGCGAAAAGGACCCAAAGGCCTACCTCTCGCTCCTAAACGTCTTTATTGACGCCGTGAAGCGCTGTTCAAGCCAGCTTGCTGCCTAGCCTCCTGGATGGTATCCTCTGGGCTACAGATGGAGACACTCAAGGCGATACTGCCCTATATCGAGATAACCCTCTCCCTTCTCCTCATTATCGGCATCGTGCTGCAGCAGCGCGGAGCCGGCCTGGGAGGAGCATTCGGGGGGGACAATTTCGCAGCGACGTTCTACAAACGCCGTGGCGCGGAGAAATTCCTTTTCAACGCGACCATTGTAATTGCAGTCCTGTTCGTTCTTTCGGCTATCGCTGGATTCCTCATCTGAATCCACACCCATGCCCCATTGGCTTTCACGTCTCCTCTCGAGCGTTAAGCGTTTCTTTACTCCGCCGGTAGCGGCCCTTTCGTCGCGTATCAATCGCCTCCCTGCAGGCGACCGTTTTATTGCAGCCACGCTTGGCTGCCTCGTTATCCTCTCTGGTTTGGCAGGTCTCTATGCGCTTGAACGCTCCATGCTCGTAGAGGA
This sequence comes from uncultured Candidatus Saccharibacteria bacterium, assembly GCA_964548265.1. Lineage (GTDB taxonomy): Bacteria > Patescibacteriota > Minisyncoccia > Phycocordibacterales > Phycocordibacteraceae > C7867-001. Next base: position 11,389 of record CAZJPR010000008.1, on the reverse strand, counting down.
ACCTTCCAATGGCGGTTCGCTGACCGAAGGTGTGCTCGGGAGCCCACGCTTCGTGAATCCTCTGCTTGCCCTCTCTGACGCAGATCGTGACCTTGCACGTCTTACGTATGCCGGGCTCATGGGTGTCGGGGAGGACGGTGAACTCATCCCCGTGCTCGCTGAGTCCTACGTCATCTCTGAAGACGGAAAAACCTACACGTTCACCCTTCGCGAGAACGCTAAATTCTCCGATGGAAAGGCAGTCACCGCCGAAGATGTCGCATTCACGGTAGCAAAAGCGCAGGACCCTGCGCTCAAGAGTCCTGAGCTTGCCAACTGGGCGAACGTTCGGGTGGAGGTCGTGGATTCTCAGACGGTGTCCTTCACCTTGCCGAAACCCTATGCTCCTTTCCTTGAAGACGCGACGCTCGGCATCCTGCCTGCTTCTTTGTGGCGCGATGTGGCAGACGAGCAGTTCCCCTTCTCCCCTAGGATGGAGAAGCCGGTGGGTGCTGGCCCCTTCAAGGTGTCGAGCGTCGTTCGTGGCGGCAATGGCACCATCGAGAAGTATGTGCTCACTGCGAACTCGCACTACGCACTCGGGCGCCCGTACCTCGACCAGATTACCTTTGTGTTCTTTGCACAGGAGGAGGCTCTTGAAAACGCACTGCGCAATGGACGCGTGGAGAGCGCCTACGGCATCCCGGCTAAGGGTGCACTCTCAGCTCCGTATTCAAGGGTATTCGGTGTGTTCTTCAATGGCAACGAGAATCCGCTCTTCAACCGACTTGAAGTACGAAAGGCGCTCTCGATTGCAGTTGACCGCGACGCGCTTATCGAGAACATACTCGGTGGATACGCTACCCCTGCAGAAGGTCCCGTGCCTCCTGGGAGTCTTCCGTTGAGCGAGACGGCGCCACGTACCCCCGAGGCACGACGTGCAGCGGCATCCGAGGTACTCACTGACGGTGGATGGGAGTATGACGAGGAAGCAAGGCTCTGGAAGCACACAAAGCCTGATCTCGAGCTTACCGTTACGATAAAGACATCGAACGTCCCTGAGCTCAAGGCAGTAGCATCTGCGGTAAAGGGTGACTGGGAGCGTCTTGGCGTTCCGGTTTCAATCGAACTCTATGAGCCAGGAGACCTTACTCAAAGTGTCATTCGCCCGCGCAAATACGATGCACTGCTCTTCGGCATGGTGGTGGGTCGTGACCAGGACCTCTTTGCCTTTTGGAACTCCTCTGAGCGCAATGACCCTGGACTCAACATCGCTCTGTACGCCAACCCGTCCGTTGACGCTCTTCTCGTGAAAATCCGCGAGGAAACCGACGATGCGGCACGTTCGGAGGATCTGACGAAGTTGAATGCACTGATTGCGGCTGATTACCCAGCGGCTTTCACGCACGCGCCAGATTTCCTCTACGTGGTACCGGAAGAGTTGCGAGGGGTTGTGCTCACACGTGTAGCAGCGCCATCTGACCGACTTGCCACCGTGGCGCACTGGTATCGTCGGACCGAGTTTGTGTGGCCCGTGTTCTCCCGTAAGTAGAAGGTAGTGGGTATATCCACATTTTGCCCACTTCCTACTGTTTGCGGTATTCTCTTACTAACTACTTACTCTACTAACTAACTCTTGTATGACTTCAGCACCAGCACCTGCCCCAGCGCCCTCACACGGCCCAGGACCCTCTTCAGAGCCTCGCCACGGGGGCGAGCGCCCTCGAGACGCACGCCCCGCCTTCCGTGGAGGCCGTGGACGCGGTGGAGCCGGAGGTCGGGGACGGGATTCCCGCCGCCCGATGCACCGCTCCTCCCCTTCTACTGGCGGAAGCGCTCCTGCCAAGACCGTCCCCGAATACTATCCAGAAAAACCGGCCGAGAACGTTGTTCGCGTGATTCCACTCGGTGGCGTCGAAGAAGTGGGACGTAACATGTGCGCTATCGAAGCCAACGGCGACATCTTCGTGCTCGACGTAGGCTTCCAGTTTATGTCTGAGACCGATGCTCCAGGCCTCGACTACGTACTTCCGAATACCAAGTACCTTGAAAAGAACGTCGACCGCATTCGCGCCATCATCATTACGCACGGTCACCTCGACCACATCGGCGGCATTCCCTTCCTTATTGGTCGCATGGGCAACCCACCTATCTACACGCAGAACCTGACAGCGGTCATGATTGCCAAGCGCCAGGAAGAGTATCCAGAGATGCCTCGTCCGAACCTTGTGGTGGTTGAGCCTAATTCCACGCAGACCATCGGTAACACCAAGGTGAAGTTCTTCCCGGTGACTCACTCGATTCCAGACTCTATGGGTGTTTCCATCCAGAGCCCATACGGTAACGTTGTGATTACAGGAGACCTTAAGCTCGACCACGAAAATGGCGAGCCGATGGACCATGAGAAGAAGAAGTGGGGTGAGCTCGGCAAGGACAACAACCTTCTCTTCATCGCTGATTCCACCAACGCTGAGCGCGACGGCTTTTCGATTCCTGAACGCAGAGTCCATGAGACGCTCGAAGGCATCGTGAAAACCGTCTCGGGCCGCCTCATCATCGGCACCTTCGCTTCCCAGTTCGAGCGCATGATTCACATCATCGAGACCGCTGAGAAGCTCGGCAAGAAAGTGGTGACGGAAGGCCGCTCCATGAAGGTGAACCTCGAGATTGCTCAGAAGACAGGACTTCTCAAGGTGTCCAAGGATACTGTCATTCCGGTACAGGAGATTGGCGATTACCCTGCTGACAAGATTGTGGTGCTTGCAACCGGTGCCCAGGGCGAAGAGTTTGCAGCCCTTATGCGCATCGCCACCAAGCAACACAAGAACATCACGCTCAACCCGCGCGACACGGTGGTGCTCTCGTCCTCGGTCATTCCAGGTAACGAGATCAACGTCCAGAAATTGAAGGACAACCTCTACCGCAATGGTGCCTCCCTCATCCACTACCGTTCCTCTGACGTGCACTCAACCGGACACGGAAACACCGGAGAACTCGTATGGATTAACAAGCAGGTGAACGCCAAGTTCTTCATGCCAGCGTACGGCTACTACTCGATGACGAGCTGCCACGCCAAGGCAGTGGAGCAAGCCGGACGCCCGCGCGAGCAGATTATTCTCGCTGACAACGGAACGGTTATCGACATGATTGATGGCAAGACGCTCTTCATCCACAAGGAGAAGGTACCGTCTTCCCCACTTGTGGTGGACGGCTTCTCAATTGGCGACATGCAGGAGGTGGTCATTCGTGATCGCCAGGCGCTCGCGAAGGACGGTATGTTCGTCATCATCGCGACGATTAACCTCAAGACAGGTAAGCTCCGGAAGTCTCCGGACATCATTTCCCGTGGGTTTATTTATCTCCGTGAGAGTCAGGATCTGTTGAACCAGGCTCGCTTGCTCATCAAGAAGACGGTGGAGGATTCAACCGAGGGCATGAACCCGGTTGACCTCGACTACGTAAAGAACACCATTACGGACACTATGTCTGGTTTCCTCTTCACGAGGACCAATAAGACACCGATGGTGATTCCGGTGTTGATTGGAGTCTAAGGATCTTTCGAAGACCGCCGCCTTCCTGGGCGGCGGTTTTTGTATATAGTGGGTCTATGTCAGAGGTCCTACATCGAGACGAGACAACTCCAGCTGTGGTGCCGATACCTCATGAAGAGTTCCTGGCGCTCCTTCCTGACTCATCTAGAGACGGGGATACGCCGCGCTACTTTGAGCGCGGAGCGAAAGCGGCAGGACTGGTAGGAGACGCACGCTTTTTGGTTATCTCCGAGAAAGGCACCGCTAAGAGGGTTCTATCCTTCCATTACCTCGACTATCCCGAGGGAAGGGAGCGCTACGCCGCTTCAATGACCCTGGATTTGCTTAATCAGGATAGAGCGGTTCTCAGTCATCGGAAGATGGAGGTCGAATCTGGCAACAGAACAGGCACCTCCCTGTATCTTGAGACGGAAGGGTTTGCGCGCCAGTACTCAGCACTCAACAACCGCCCACTTACCATCTCGGCAGAGCTGGACCAGTACGATGTCCTCAAGTGGCTTACGAAACTCGGCTACGAGCCTACTCCCGAAAGCCGCCCGCTCTACGAAGATATACTCGCGAACGTTGGCGTGTCTGATAAGTATTACATCGACTACGATACGACAAGCGGCTACCGTCCTCTCTCTATTTTCGAACGCACTCCTGAAGGAACTCCGAAAGCGATGCCCGTACGTCTTACGATGCAAAAGGTTGTCGACGCATCCCTACCGCGGTAAGCGGAAGGTTCCTCTTGAAAGCTCAATAAGTCCTTCCTTGGTAAGCGATACCAGTTGCGCCCGTAGCTGACTCCTCCGCTGCGGACCGAGAAGTTCGATAAGAAATGCTGATGTACGAGCTCCTTTAGCGAGCGCCTTGAGAATAGCTCCGCGCGCCTGCCTCCTTGAGCCTTCGAACGCCTCCTGCTTCTTATACGCTTTGGCTTTGGAGTTTATGCGTACTCCCGAACGCTTGAGGAAGCTGCCGTAGTCCATCAGAGCGCCATACCATTCCCGACTCCTCCCTTTCGGGAGCGCTTTCTCTAGTATTGAAAGTATCTCCTTGTCCTCTACCTTCTCCTTGTTTGGGAAGAAATGATGCGTCACCACCGTGCGGATATTGGTCTCGATGAACACCACGTCGTCGTTGTCCGCAAACGCGCGTATGGCTCTGGCAGTATAGGGACCTACACCAGGAAGCGATTGCAGATCCTCAGGAAACTTTCCCAGCTTCGTAACTTCTCTTGCTGCCGCCTGCAGATTCTTTGCCCTACGGTTGTACCCGAGTCCCTGCCACGCACGCAACACGTCAGCAAGCGACGCCTTCGCAAGTGCTTTGGCGTTCGGAAACTTCCGCAGCCAGTCCTTGTAGTACGGGATGACACGCTCCACCTGCGTCTGCTGGAGCATCACTTCAGAGACGAGGATACGGTACGGGTCACGAGTCTTCCGCCATGGAAGCGCATGTCTCCCGTGCTTCTTGTAGTGGTTCCAGACGACTTTGCGGAACGCGAGAATCTTAGAGCTCGTAGATGACATCCTTTCGCTCGACGACGGTCTTCCACTGGCGTTTCTTCGCGTGTTCATAGAGCTTTTTGTTGGGATTGAAGGCAATCGCGGTCTCTACCATTTCGAGCATGGGGATGTCGCTCTCAGTGTCACCGACTCCTATTGAGCCCTCAAGCGCAAGGTTCTCTTTGCGGACCGCTCTCTGTAACACTGCCGCTTTGTTGCGAATAAGATCCAAATCCTCAACATTCCCTGTAAAGGCACCTGTAGGTCCTGTTTCGTAGAAGAAGCCATAGACCTTGTCGAACCCAAGCTCGAAGCCGAATGCATCAACGATAAAGCGAGGTGAATGCGAGATAGCCAAAAGGAAGTACCCCTCACTCTTCAGTTGCTTCACGAGGTCACGAGTGTAGCGGTACACTCGGTTCTTTTTGTGCTCGATGATGTCACCAGCAATCTCCTCTACTCGCTCATAGGGGGCGCCTTTGATATGACCCTGGAATACTTTAATGACCTTCTCAAGATAGGCTTCGTAGTCACCTTCGCGGTTAAGCCATTTCTCTAACTCCACCTGATAGTCCTTGCGACAACCTTCAGGAAAGATGCCTTCCACAATCAGCCGCTCCACGAGCTCGAGGAACAATGAGGCACGAAAGATAGTGCCGTCAATGTCGAACACTGCTACAGGACGCTTTTGCATGCCCTTATCCTATCATTTCGCCTTGGGCCAGCGCTTCCCGGCCGGCGGCCAAAGTTTAGTTAAGGGATGCTCCTCGCAGGGGTGCGGACGCGCTGGGCACACGTAGCGGCCGTACAGCACAAACCCGTTGTTCACGTACTTCCAGTCCTTTTTAGGCACGAGTTCCTCAAGGTCTTTAGAGATCTTGGTTAGGTCCGTTTTGTCAGTGAGATCGAACCGGAGCGCAAAGCGCCTCACGTGCGTGTCGGTAGGAATTCCCTCCCATAGGTCATAGAGCTCGCCTAAAATGACGTGCGCAGTCTTGTACCCAATACCCGGAAGCGCTACAAGTTCCGCTTCGGTCTTCGGCACCTTTCCTTTATGTTTTTCACGTATGAGCTGTGCGGCTGCAATAATCGCCTTCGCTTTATTACGATGGAACGATATTGAGGAAATTTCTTTGTCGAACGTCGTGTACTTTGCCTGTGCAAAATCTGCAACTGTCTTGTACTTCTTCCAGAGCGTGGCCGTGACCTTATTGACCTGTTTATCGGTAGTTTGCGCGGAGAGCATTACCGAAGCAACCAATTGATAGGGTGTGCTGAAATTGAGCTCAGTTTCTGGGCTCGGATACGTCGCCTTGAGGTAGCGAAGAATGTTACTAGCGCGCGTCCGGCGTTCCGCCGAGGTCGAAGCCATTATTCGGACAATGGGTCAACACCCCGTGCGAAGGCGAACTTGTAGCAGGTGACAACAAGGGCACCAAGCGCTGCTGCGGTAAGAACGACGGAGAGGAGAAATCCGACGCCTGGGATGACGCCAACCAAACGAAGTACGAGCATACCCAAAACAGCGTGCTTCCAGGTAGCGTGCGTCCGCTTAAAGATGCCAGTCATGATGGCACTTCCCGCGAGAACTCCTGCATACAGGTACGCGAGCAGCATGATAAGCACGTAGGCGGCCCCTACTACAAGGCCAATACCGATACCTGCGAATGAAATCATGAGAAGGAACACCAGCACGGGGGTCGCAATCATGACTGCAAAGCCAATAAGTGCGAGAAGTGCAAAACGACCTGCTGATTTCGTGAGCGTGCGATCAACAATGCGCTGCGTAAAGCCTGGGAAAAGTCCTGCAATAAGTCCTGCGGCGACGGCGGCAGAGACCAACCGCACCAAGAAGAAGACGCCAAGACCTGCAAGCGCGAAAGTCTTCGCCTCCTCGGTGGTCGGAAGGAAAGAAGAGGAACCAGTGTACGTCACGCCTCCATCAATCGTCGCGGATGTTGGGATGACCGCTTCTTGAGGGGCATTGTATTTAAGGACACCGTGAATGACCGTTCCTTCTCCAAGCGCAAAACGGTCGGAAGCAACCACCGTCACATCCTCTGCATACTCGCCCGAAAGCGTAACGTTAGCGCCGTAGATGATGACCGAGCCCCCTGCTCCACCCGTGAGCGTGACGTTAGCTCCCGCAAGCCGTACATCCTTGGCCTTTCCGGAAACGGTAATTGAACCTGCCGCTGCGATAAGATCGCCTGCAACCTCCTTCTCTATGAAAAGTCGTGCACCAATTGCGCGCAGGTCGCCACCGATTGATTCACGGACATCAATGTTGCCTCCCCCCAAAAGACCATCTCCCCCGACTGGCGCCGCGATAACAAGCGTACCGGCAAGCGCGGCGACATCCTTAGGAACACTGGTCGCAACACGCACATCAGAACCGAAGAGATACGCGTTATCCGAAGGGGTGTCGGAAACAAGGAGCGGCTCTTCTGCTGCAGAAACTACCCCGTAGCCAAAGACTGAGGAGAGGAGTAAGAGACCGATAAGTGCCGACCTCGTAATCATTGAATTATGGTATCACGGCTGGCGGCTGCGGCACGAGGCGCTTCCAAGCCACCATAGAGAGACCGAGCAGCAGGAAGGAGGCGAGCGCAGAGCCAAGGCAGTAGATGCAGATAGCCTCTATGACGTATATCTGCAGGTAGAGGAAATAGAGGGAGGCGAGTGCCCCAAACGCAGTCACCAGTACGAGGAGCTTTGCCGCCAGACGGGAAGGGCGTGCAAAAAGGTAGCCAATAAGGAGTATGGAGAGACCATAGAAACCAAGGCCGTAGACGGCAAGGGGAACTCCTATGAGGCGGGAATATGGACTCTCTGCTACCGCGTTGCAGTCGTCGAGCCCTTGGATGTCACAGACCAATGGAGTCGAATTAAGCGCGTTCATCGAGAGGTAGGTTGCATCAGCAAAGCCAATACCGGCGAGAACAACGAGTACCCAGAGGACAGTGGTGCGGTTCATAGTAGAGCCATAGTACACTATTTGGTATGGAACCCACCACGGATAATGACCAGTGGAAAGCGAAGCTCACCGACGAGGAGTACCGCGTGCTCCGCGAGCAAGAGACCGAACCTCCCTTCTCAGGAAAGTTTGTCGACCATCACGAGAGTGGTATGTACAAATGTAAGGCCTGCGGTACTGCCCTCTTCTCTTCAGATGCGAAGTTCGACTCAGGAACTGGCTGGCCGTCCTTCACTGATCCTGCGGTTGCAGAGAATGTCGGCACGCGACCTGACGATACCTACGGCATGCACCGCACTGAAGTCTTCTGTAAGAAGTGCGGAGGACACCTAGGCCACGTCTTCAACGACGGTCCTGCTGAGAAAGGCGGCAAGCGCTATTGCATCAACTCAGTTTGTCTTGCGTTTGAGAAGAAGGAGAGCTAGAAGTGGCAAACCGCGTTCGGGTGCTTCTCAAAGTACCGTTGGTGGTATTCCTCCGCGCGATAGAACGGAGTGGCTGGCGTAATTTCTGTAGCAATGGTCTTCGGATGGAATGAAGGCTGTAAATCCTTCTTCACCTTCTCTGCAACTTTCCTCTGCTCTTCGGTGAGGTAGAAAAGCCCGGTTCGGTACTGTGTTCCAGTATCTGGTCCCTGACGGTTTACTTGAGTTGGGTCGTGAAGTTCAAAAAACTTGCGCACCAATGTTTCGTACGAGACTTTCGAAGGGTCGAAGGTTACGCGCACCGCCTCTGCGTGCCCCGTTGTATCTGTGCACACCTGTTCATAGGTTGGATTCTCGGTATGTCCACCAATGTAGCCACTCTCAGCGTCAGTGACGCCGGGAACTGCAAGGAACGCGGCCTCCACACCCCAGAAACACCCTGCTGCAAATAGTGCTTGTTCAGTCATAGTTATGCTCTTTTCTTACGGGAACCCTTCCAGCACACCGGGCAGGTGCCGGTACCTTTGTACCGGTGTCCGCGTGTGCAGACTTGGCCAAAGTCCGTTACCTTCACCACCTTCCCTTTGCGGTCATAGGTAGTCCACTTCCCCTTCTGTGTGCCAGCTTTGAAGGTCCCTTCACGCATCTTACTTCCATCCTTACGAAACCACACCCATGCCCCTTCCATTTTTCCTGCAACAATCTTGCCCTTGGCCCAGAGCGTACCGTCCTGATGATAGTGCTCAAAGGCGCCTTCTTCCTCAGTTACCGGCTTCGTGGGCTCCATAAGGCCAGTATAGCCTTTTACGAGCGCAAGTTTCTTGGCGCGCGTCCATCCCTTAATCTCAGCCTCCCGCTTGAGTGCCGAACTTCTATCTGGTTGTTGTTCTGTGTAGAGAACCTTTTTTACCTTTCGTGAGCGAGTGAAGTGACCGCCCTTTCCTGACTTATGTTCCTCAAAGCGGCGGTCAACATCGGTGGTGATGCCAGTGTAGATACTCGTATCATCACACTCTATGAGGTAGACGAAGTACATGATCACTTCGTATCTACCGCAACAGGAAGTAGAGAACGAAGGGTAGCATCCAGGAAAGCGAATCCAAGATTCCTTTCACCCATTTCTGTCCGTAGGATTTCGAATCGAGATAGAATTCCTTGTAGAGCACCCAGACCACAAGCGCTCCAAAAACATACCGTGGTACGTCGTAACCTGTAGAGAGCAGCACAAGATGTGACGCGCCGAGCAACACGAGCGAAGCTATAGCGTGGCATACCCTGCTCCACAGGGCGTAGAGCGTTTTACTTTTAGCGTAGAGATCGGGAAAGAGGAGTCCCGGGATACGGTCCAGTCCTTTGTATGGGGGCATAGATACAGAGATTGTACAACGACGACACAGTTCAGTTCTCAAATCTATTCGTCCCCTCTCCCTCCCGTTCATTAATAGGGTCCTCTTCAAGCCCGAAATAGTGACCTACCTCGTGCCAGATAGTCTCTCGCACCACCTGCTTCACCTTCTCCCGAAACTGACTGGTCTCGGTATCGGTAAGCTCAGAGGCTTCCGCGAGAATCGGAAGACGAAAGAGGGTGATGGTGTCTGGAAGAGTCCCACCAACACCATAATCGCTCCCACGCGCAGTCGCAGGAATACCGTGATAGATCCCCAGAAGAGTTTCTCCCTCGAGAAGCCCCTCTTCCTCCCGCACTTGCTCACTCGGCTCATCTTCAACTAAGAGCGCGACATTCGTTACGCGCTCCTTGAAACGTTCTGGCATGCCCTCCCATTCAGAGAGCGCAAGAGCTTCAAATTCCCTTTCATCCATTAAGAAATAGTATACTAGCGCGATGGATATCCCCTTCCTTAACGCTACATTGCCCGAGCTCGTGCAGGCAGTGGGCTACGTAGGCGTCTTCCTCATTGTCTTTGTCGAGTCGGGTGTCCCCTTCGGTATCGTCCTTCCGCTTCCGGGCGATACCTTACTCTTTTCTGCCGGACTTCTCGCCGCAACTAACGCCTTTGACCTCGTTCCACTTCTGATAACTATCGTCATTGCCGCAATCCTCGGCGACAGCGCAGGGTACTGGTTCGGCTCTCACTACGGGCCTAAGCTCTTTACCAAGGAGGATGCGCTCTTCCTCAACAAGCGACACCTCGACCGCGCCGAGCGTTTCTATGAGAAATACGGAGGACTTGCACTCATTCTCGCGCGCTTCCTGCCGCTTCTGCGCACACTCGTCCCTATTGCGGCTGGCATGGGCCGCATGCCGTACGGCGCCTTCCTACGCTTCAATGTACTTGGCGCCATCGTGTGGGGAATATCAGTCACGCTTCTGGGGTACTACCTCGGCACCCTTATCCCAGACATCGATAAGTATCTTCTCCCCATACTTGGAGTCATTGTGCTCATAAGCGTACTCGTGAGTGCACGTGAAGTGTGGAACGCCAAGAAGGAACTTACCGCTCGCCAATAAACGCAACGAAGGCAGCGAGCGCCTTCTCGACATGCTTGGTGGTTGAGGCATCAGTGAGCTCTCCCTTTTCATTGAACTTGTCTGTTGCAAAGGAAAGATAGAATTCGGGCTGTCCGAGTACGCGAGCGTTGAGATAGAGCATCGACTGCTTGAGCGCATACTGCCCTACTGCCGTTCCGATTTGCCCACCCGTAGCTCCCACAATGTAAACAGGCTTTCCATCCCACGCACTGTCCCCGTACGGTCGACTGGTCCAGTCTATCGCGTTCTTAAGCACTCCCGGTACCGAGCGGTTGTATTCCGGAGTTGCAATAAGAATGCCATCTGCCGTCTTAATCTTCGACTTCAATGCCGCAGCCTCTGCCGGGAAGTTTACTTCCCGGTCCTGATTATAGAGCGGAAGAGAACCGATATCGGAAATTTCAATACTCGTTCCTTGCGGCGTCTGCTTCACGAACTCACGTATTAATGCAGTATTAAACGACTCTTTCCGCAAA
>CAZJPR010000007.1:0-42316 GCA_964548265.1 uncultured Candidatus Saccharibacteria bacterium | reverse complement strand
ATGCTTGTTGTCGGGAATGGTGACGCCTGCGATACGCATGCTAAATAAATTACGTACTAAAAGAAATTAACCCTGACGCGCCTTGCGGCGAGGATTGCGCTTGTTAATACGATAGAGGCGACCTTGCCTGCGGACAATAATGTCGCCAGGCTGTTGCTTCTTAATTGATGCGCGTACTTTCATGCGTTTTAGGTAAGACGCCTCACGATGCGGGCACGTCCTCCGTAGGGGTCGGTGATAAGTTCCACCTTGTCTCCCACTAGAACGCGGATGCGATGCAATCGCATCTTGCCAGCAAGGTAAGCGAGCAGAAGGTCCCCTGTTTCCATCCTTACTCGAAATAACGAATTAGGAAGCACCTCTTCAACGGTGCCTGTGACAGGCTCTTTGCTTTCTTCCATCGTGTAGCCTAAGGACTGTAACAAATAGGCCCTATAAGGTCAACTCTACCTGGGGAAAGGCCTACTTAGGCGCTTCCTCCCCGGCGACCGTGACCGTTATCTCTGCAGGGTCAGCTGGGAAGGTGCTTGCCCAGAAGGGACGCAGCACGAGGACAGCCTTATCAACCTCAGGGTAGCCGGCGAGGATGACCTGAGCTGCCTCACGCTTCTTCCCTGCTACGGCGTCTGCGATTCGAGAAGGGTCGACTATCCACACAATCCTGGTTGAACCTGAAAGACTGAACGCGAACTCAGTATCCCCAGGACCGGCCGTTGCCGTAAGAACAAGCTCATCCGTGTCAGCGAGCTTCACAGGCTCGCCAGCGTAGACGCCGAGCGAGCGAGCAGCAATAGCGGCAGCAAGTTGACCTTCAGGGAAGATAACGGCGGTTGCCGTTCCCTTAAGACGAACCTCAACAGAACCTGCTGCGCTCGACGTGTCAGGCTGCGGAGCAAAGGTGGTGAAGACGGAACCGGGAATGAGTATGTATCCTTTTGGCACCTGTGCCTCAACCATCGTCTCGAGCTCCTCGGTGAGTGTCTTCTCCATTGCGGGATACTCTTTTTCACGAGTTGCTTCTGAGACCGACGGGCGCGTGCCGGAGAAACCACCGCTCATTGCCTCATCAGACTTACCCGTTACCTGCTTCCCGAGATCAGAATTGGCAAGACCTGGAAGGGTGAAGGAGGTGGGGCCCACATTGTACTTGTCGCCTCCGGACTCAGCGTAGACCGTTATTTTAACCGTTCCTGGGGCACCAGGAGCGCCTGCGGGGACCGTAATAGCGTCCTGTGCCTTGAAGATAAGACCATCCGGAGTCTCAAAGCGGGTGTTCTTAACAAACTTCTGTATCTCCCCTGAAGTGTTCGAGACGGTGACCGTGCCCTGTGCCGCATCGTTAACGGTCTCCGTACTTTCAGCCTCGACCTTCTTACTCGCCACTTTGTCGACTGCTACTACACTGAACGGCAACTCACCTGCCGCAGATGTTGCGATGAAGTCGCCAGTGATTGAAGCGTCACCTGAGGTCGGCTGCACTTCCACACGAGCTCCTGCAAATGCGTAGAGCGCCCCTACCGATACCGCAAGAATAATAAGAATGGCAATGACAAGTCCCCACGGAAACTTCTTACGCGGACGATCGTAGGAAGACGTTCGTTGCGAAGGTGGAGGAGGCATCCCGGAATCTGCTTCCATTTCCATTGCGCGACGGCGCGACGGCGGGATGATGTCATTGATAGTCTTCGGCATAGGGCGTGGCTAGCTTGGTAATGCCCGAATTGTACACCACCCAGGTAGCTCCGAGGGCGAGCGTGTGGACTAGCTCTCAATCCCGGCGTCCTTTCCTACCGAGAGCGCAAGCATGGAGATGAAGAGGTCTGTATCGCACCCCTCGTCACAGGTAATCCGGTCCTTGAGGTGTTGCGGAAGGGACGGAATAATCGTAAGGGGTTCGTCTGAGAGCCAGAGAGAGTGCAGCAGCTGGTCGTCAAGAATCTTGGAGAGATAGGTGCGAGCTTCCTCGTCTGCAAGAAGAAATACGGTACGTGGGAGGGCGCGTCGCTTCGAAAAATCTTTAAGGCATGCAGCAAGGGCATCAAGCCATTCTTTTTTCGCAAAATCACTTTCAGTTGCTTTCCCAACCCTTGGAGCCGGGTCACCCTTTGCGGTCATAGAGAGCGGCTCCCCTTTTCGGGCGGCGCGCTCAAGGCTGTTGACGCCGGAAGTAAGAGAAGCGACATCAACCAGAATCCCTCGTTTAACGAGTGCGAGGTCTGTGGCCTCCCCTGATACGTGCAGAACAAGGAAATCCTTCTCGTGAGGATAGAGATCACGCAATGCGCTATAGGCGATAGGCGCAAAAGCGGATACTTCAATATCGCGCGTGTGGTACAGGTGCCCGAGGACATCGCGCATGCCCTCAGCCATGGACCGATCAATAGTCGAGGAAAGCACCACGAGTTCTGCCCGCTGCGCCCGCTTGCCAAAGGGATTCTTCGTCTCATACCCGTTAAGGAGTGTCGCGACCACAAGCTCTCCGGAAGGAACTCTGCCTTCTGGGACCTGGGTGCCGTTGGCGAGTGCTTCGTTAAGGATAGCTTTGGTGAAGGTGAAGGGTTTTATCTTCTCGATAATCTCACTTCGCACGCTTGTCTCCTGCCAGGGAGAACCGATGGAGGCGAGGACAGTATCGACTTTCCCGTTGCCAAGCACCTTCCGCAGCTGCGGAGCGCCTTCGTTGATGAGCTTGTTGCCGAGTTGGCCAAGTGCCTTCAACATATCGAGCACAATCATCGGCCTGTCATGGAGCTCTATGGGTACGCGAGTCGCGTAATGCAGGCGTGGAGTACCGTCCTTACCCAACGTCGCGTAGCCTCCGCCAATAGAGGAGGAGCCGATATCGATAAGTGCGACGGTCTTCGATGTGCGGCCAAAAAGAGCCATGGCGTAAGTATACGCTATGCCATTACAGCTTTTATCCTGCGAATCCCCGCCGCGACCGCTTCTTCCTTCTGTACCTTAAACTTTGTGCCACCTGTATGTATCTCGCTGGTGTTGGTCACGTGCGGACCACCGCAGAATTCAAGCGAGAAGGCATTGGGAATGTCTGGATTCTCATTAGTAGCATGGATGGGCCCCACCGAATACACCGACACCATGTCTGGGTACTTCACACCAAACTCCATCTGCGCACCAAGCTTCTCAGCGTCCTCACGAGGCATGACCGTGCGAGTAACTGGGAGGTCTTGGTAGATTGTTTCGTTCACAATTCTCTCTACCTCCGCCTTCTGCTCGTCCGTCATCTTTCCAGGGGATGCGAAGTCAATGCGAAGTCTCTCAGAAGTGATGTTACTCCCCCTCTGCTTTACGTCTTCTCCAAGCACCATCTGAAGCGCCTTGAGGAGGATGTGGTGGGTGGTGTGGTAGCGCACCGTCTGTTCTGCGTGGTCAGCGAGACCTCCGGCAAAGCGCTGTGCGCCACCTGCACGAGAGGTATCCTGGTGTTCTTTCATCTTTGCCTCCACTGCTTTCATGTCTATAGAAATGCCACGCTCCTTTGCGAGTTCTTCGGTAAGTTCAACGGGAAAACCAAACGTCGTGAAGAGAGTGAAAGCATCGTCTGCAGAAACTGCCTTCAGCTTCTCGAACTCTCGAAGTCCCTGCACAAGTGTTTTGCGGAATTTCTCTTCCTCTTTGGAAAGCTCCTCAGCAATCTTTGCGCTCGCCTCCTTCACATGCGGATAGTGATCGGCGTACGCGTCTCCGAAACCTGCAGCAACTTCTGGCAGGATTGCATCCTTGATACCGAGGCGGTCTACCTCGCGAATGGCACGACGAAGAAGTCGTCGAAGCACATACCCTGCTTCAGTGTTTGAAGGCAACACTCCTTCGGCAAGCATGAAAGAAGAAGCACGAATATGGTCGAGGATGATACGGAAAGAACGAGTGGTGACCTCATCACTGCCGTAGGTTTTTCCGGAGCGAGCTTCAAGAGCACGACGTGCGCTCTCGAACACATCTATAGAGAAGATGTCAGGATTGTTGACTACTGCAAAGGCAATGCGCTCAAGTCCTCCACCGAAGTCCACGTTCATCTTAGGAAGCGGAGAGAAAGAACCGTCATCCTTTTTCACGTACTGCATGAACACCGAGTTCCCTATCTCAACAAAGCGCCCACAGTCACAGTTCGGATGGCATTCAGTGCCCCACTTCGGATCGTGTGGAAGACCGAAGTCGTAGAAGACCTCGGAGTCTGGACCTCCTGGCTCTCCTGCTGGCATGTTGGCCGGGACTCCTGCACGGCTCCACCAATTCTTCTTAGCTCCATAGGAGAAGATGCGGCCGCCCTGCATACCTTTCTGGTAGCCATCTTCTTCGGTTCCAATCTCAACAAAACCAGCCTCGATGCCTGCCTCTTTGTAGAGACGCTGCCAAATCGCCACTGATTCCTTATCAGACTCCATACCCGATTCTGCGTCTCCCGCAAAGACGGTGACGTAGAGCTTCTCAGGATTTAGTCCAAGCCCCTTCTCCTTGGAGGTGAGGAATTCAAATATCCATGGAAGCTGCTCTGCCTTGAAGTAATCACCCAAGGACCAGTTCCCAAGCATCTCGAAGAAGGTGGTGTGACGGTTGTCTCCCACCTCCTCGATGTCTCCAGCACGGAAGCTCATCTGAGAGTTAACAACGCGGTTGCCTTCAGGGTGGTCCTTACCAAGCAGGTATGGGACAAGCGGCTGCATGCCCGAGGAGGTGAAGAGGGTCGTCGGGTCGTTACCCGGAACGATAGGCGCAGAAGGAATAATCGCGTGTCCGCGTTCCTTAAAGAATTCGAGATATCGCCTGCGCACCTCAGCTACCTTCATGGGGAAAAGATACCACAAAGCACGCTGTCTTGGACCTCTCTTGAGAAGCTAATGCTTACTTCTTCTTGGTTACCTTTTTGAGAACCTTCTTGAGTGAAGTCTTCTCAGTCACCGGAGCTTGAGAGGATTCCATAAGAGCAATGAGGCGAGCAAGCTTATCGTTTACCCCCTGCATCTGCACCTTTAGGTCCTGCATACCGCGATCATCGCGAGGAGGCGCAGAGTTGAACGAAGGGCGTGGAGAGAAATCGCGCTTAGGACCGTAGGATGAACGAGGTGCTTCGTCTTTAACGAAACAGTTGCTACAGAAAATAGGCTTCTTGCCGTTTGGGCGGAATGGCACTTCGCAGACGTTGTTACACTTGCTGCAGTTAGCTTTGTGCATCTCCTTAGGGCCGCTAAAGCGGTCTTGTCCTCCGCGATTGAAGGACGGCTTCGAGAAACGAGGTTTTGAATAATCAGACATGTGCAGGAGGTTATGTTTGTGTGATTATGACATATCAAAAGCGATAACACAAGATTGTCGTGCGATACGTACAGAAACTAGTATAGAGTGTACGTATGGGACTCTCCTTTCCGATGCGCATCAATAAGTATCTTTCCCATACGGGGCACGCGACGCGCCTGGGAGCTGACGTGCTTATCAAGGAAGGAAAGGTGTTCATCAACGGTCGTCGGGCCGTCCTTGGTGACAAGGTAGAGCACGACGATGTGGTTGAGGTCAAAGGAGGCGCTAAGCGCACTGCGGCATACGTATACGTTGCCTATCACAAACCACGCGGTGTCATTACTCATTCACCGCAAGAAGACGAGGAGGACATTAAAGAGGCAACACGCACTATTCCCGAACTTGCAGGCACCTTCCCTATTGGGCGCTTAGACAAGGATTCCAGTGGGCTCATCATCCTTACCAATGATGGGCGCGTCACCGACCGCATGTTGAACCCTGAGTATGAACACGAAAAGCAGTATGTTGTGCGTACCGTGCGCCCTCTACGCACAAGTTTCAAGGAGCACATGGAAGTTGGTGTGGTCATCGAGGGATATCACACAAAACCTTGCAAGGTGCAGATTATGGGAGAGAAAGTCTTTCGTATCACCCTCACCGAGGGCAAGAAGCATCAGATTCGTCGGATGGTCGTCGCCATGCACAACGAGGTGCGCGACCTGGAGCGAACCAGCATCATGAACGTCACACTAGGTAAGCTTCCCAGGAGCGCGTGGAGGAAAATCGAAGGAGCAGAATTGAAAACCTTCCTTGTCTCGCTCGGGCTGTAAAAAAGCTGGCTGTCTGGGGCGGTGTTGGAACTTTTTTAAAAAGCTTCGGGCTGGACAATGTACCAAAGGAACCAGGCAACAGTAACCACAAGTACCGTGATACGGGCAGTCGCCCATACAAGGGTAGCAAATCTTAGAGGCTTGAATACGGATTGCACACGAGCCAACTCAGCGGTGTTGGTAGAAGCTTCCTGAATCGGACGCGGTCCTTTCAAAAGGAGCCGAGCCATGATGACAAGAGAGGCTCCGCCCACAAATACGTAACTTAGTAGGTCAGTCTTACCGTATGTATATATGATCGTCACAGCGAGAAAAAGCGATAGTGTGATGCGCCATGCATTAGAAACGAGTAACCACAACCAGGTTGGAAGCGTATTCCAGTGAACCTGTTTGCCTTTGGTATACCAGTACGGCAAGAGCATTACGCATCCAGCAATAATCGATCCAATGGCGGGAATGTACCAAACAGAGTTGGATGAGTGGAACAGCCATTCAAGAAGTATAAAAAGCCCTAAACCGGGTGCGATTGCAAACAGAATGGGCGTGAGCGCAGCGGGAACGTAGTTTACGAAGTAATTCTGGCCATCACCAGTCTTTTGCAATAGTCGTACGCTTTCGGATCTGCTATGCAGCGTTATCAAAACTGCGTAGACGACCAATGCAATAAGTATTCCGGCGAGGCGAAAAATGGCACCGGTTTCCATAGAGAAAGTGTAGCACCCCTGGCTGTTCTGGACGATGTTGGAACCTATTTGGACTCTTCCTTAAGCTTCTTATGACCTACTTTACGGAATTTCATTATCCCATTGCAGTGCTCACAGCGCATGTGCTCATTTTATCACTAGCTGGCCGCCCAGGATTCGAACCCACATGGCGCCCCCTAGGCTCAAACGTTATACTTCTGTAATGAGTTCGAAAAACTGGGGCTTCAATACTAAGGATTTAGACCCGAAGACGCGGCCACAAGACGACTTCTACCAACACGCCTCCGGTGGTTGGCTCGACCGCAATCCCATCCCTAAGGAAGAGGCGCGTTGGGGTAGCTTCATGATTCTTCGTTACGACACGGAAAAGAAGCTCAGGGCAATCCTTGAGAGCCTCCTTAAGAAACCCTCACTCCGCAAGGGCTCTCCTGAGCAGATGATTCGGGACTTCTATCGTTCAGGCATGGACCAAAAGCGTCGCAATGTTCTTGGACTTGCGCCGCTTGCTCCCTTACTCGCAGAAGTGAAGTTCATGCAGACAAAGGAAGACATGCTTGCCACTATGGCCAAGCTCCATCGTGTAGGCGTGGGCGTGCTGTTTGGGGCAGGCATAGACCAGGACTCCAAGGACAGTGAGCGCTACATCATTCACCTCTTCCAAGATGGTCTTGGGATGCCCGACCGCGATTACTACCTCAAGGACGACACAGAATCCAAGCGAGTGCGCGAGAAGTACGTGCCGCATGTCACAAAGATGTTCCAACTTGCAGGATTGGCACCAAAGCCAGCGGCAAAGGCCGCTGCCACCGTGATGCGCATCGAGACGGAACTCGCCAAAGTCTCTATGACCAAGGTCGACCGCAGAGATGCCGACAAGGTCTACCACAAAAAGACCATTGGGGCGCTTCAGAAGCTCGTCCCCCAGATTGTCTGGAAGGAGTATCTGGAGCGTCTTGATGCGAAGAACACGAAGGCGGTCATTGCTATGCAGCCGCAGTTTCTAAAGGCGGTTGGTCGCATGCTCGTGTCTGTTCCTATCGAGGACTGGCGTACCTACTTCATTTGGCATCTTTTAAACGATTTCGCAGGCGCTCTCTCAGAGCCTTTTGTGAAGCAGAACTTTGCCTTCTACGGCACCGTGCTTTCTGGCATGAAGGTGATGAAGCCTCTGTGGCGCCAAGTACTCGGAAGCGTCAACGGGAACCTGGGTGAACTCCTTGGTCGCATCTACGTGAAGAAGCATTTCAGCCCTGTGGCCAAGCGCAAAATGAACATACTGGTTGATGACCTCTTCACTGCATACCGTGCACGACTTAAGAATCTCGACTGGATGAGCCCGGCAACGAAGACAAAGGCGCTGGTAAAGCTCCGTGCACTTAACCGAAAGATTGGCTACCCAGACAAGTGGAAGAGCTACAAAGGTCTCTCTGTGCTTCCGGATGATTATGTTGGGAACCTTCTTAGGACGTCCGAGTTCGTACACAAGCGTGAGATGCGAAAGCTCAAAAAGCCCATCGACCGTACTGAGTGGTTCATGTTCCCTCAAACGGTGAATGCGTACTTTGCTCCGAACCTTAACGACATTGCCTTCCCTGCTGCCATCCTCCAGCCGCCGTTCTTTGATCCAAGGGCAGACGATGCCATTAATTACGGCTCCATAGGCTCGGTCATCGGACACGAAATTACGCACGGCTTTGACGATCAGGGTTCTAAGTATGACCAAAAAGGCAATCTCAAGAGCTGGTGGACCGCGAAGGACCGGGCGCGCTTCGAGAAGAAGGCGAAAGTCCTCGTCGAACAATTCAACCGCTACACAGTCGCAGACGGCGTGAAAGTCAACGGAAAGCTCACACTAGGTGAGAACATTGCCGACCTTGGTGGTATCGCCATCTCGTTTGATGCCTATAAGCTACGCCTTAAGAAAACAGGCTGGAAGGTTATCGGCGGCTACACACCGGAACAGCGGTTCTTCCTTGGAGTAACTCTTTTTGATCGCGAAAAGGCACGCCCTTCCTTCCAGAAGACCGCAGCGCTTACTGACCCACACTCCCCTGCAAAGTTCCGCATCAACGGACCGCTCTCTAATATTGATGACTTCTACGTAGCGTTTAATCTTGAGAAAGGTGACAATCTGTATCGTAATTCAAAAAATCGCGCCCGCATCTGGTAGTCATCCTTCGTAGATTCGCAATCTTGGGTCTTCCCCTACCGGTTCTTTCTTTGCCCTAAGTTCAACGTCGAACTGCAGGTGGCTGGCATCACCAGAAACCGTAATTTCTTTAATACCGTACGAAACATTTTCTGCTCCCTGCGTCTTGCCACCAAGAAGGCGTGCTATCTCTTCTGCCAAGCCATCAGGGGCAGCGGTATTACATGAGTCCATTACCACTGGTGGCTTTTCGACGAAGAAACGTGATGCGTTTCCCGGCTTGAGACGTTTGAGTTGACGTTTAGAGAGTGTTTGTCCGTACTTATTACCCAATTGCAGATCCTCCTCTCCGCCGTGGCCCTGCACGATGGCGAACGAGATTTTATTTTTTGCTCCATATGTTTTGTCCAATGTAAGCAGATGTTTAGCGAGAGAGCGCGGCGACGCAACTTCAATAATCCGAATATGGACTCCACGTTCCATAAGCTGATGGTGAAGCGATATTTGCAAAAGCTGTGCTCCGGCACCACTCATCGCATCGTTCCAGTCATACTGCGTTCCGATAATGAGGCCATACGGCACATTCGCATCTCGGTTGTCATACATATCCTTCAGGATCGATGACTCATAATGATTAAAATTGATGATGCCAAAACGATGCTGGAGCTCTTTCGCTGCGCCAGGAGCATGGGCCTCTAGTTCCATTACAGACCAAATCCAGTTACGAAGGTGTACGACTTCTGCTCTTTCTTTTTCGAGCTTTGATGCTTTTGGTAGACGTTGCGTTCGCAAATCGAATTCAGCGCCATGGCGTTCACGCATCAATTTCGCGAGTTCTTCAATCTGCGCAGGTTCAAGAGTAGAAAGAATCAATGTTTGAAAATCACTAAGATCGACGAAAGCAAACGGGTTCTCTTCCTTGCGATCTTCTTCAGTAAACCCAATCTGAGCTACTTCAAACGCCAACTCTCGAGCAATTGCCTGAAGAACCAGGTTGCGAGGGCTGTCCGCACTCTGGCTCATTTCAGAGGTGTAGACCATTTTCGACAGTGAAGAAATGCGAAGTCCAAGACGATGTGGAATTGCGTTTTCACCCACAAAGAACAATTTTGGATTTTTAGTCCAGAACGCGAGTACCTTCTCCTCTATCTTGTCTGCTAGCTTGTGGTGATGGTCACTCTCGGTTAAGAACGTTGCTGTGTTGAGAAGCGCAATAACCGTCTCATCTGCGATATCTGGTACACCAGAGCTCGCCCGTTTCAAAAGTTCATCCGTTTGCGTTCCTACCCATACGAGGAAATCTTCCCAGTACGCTTCGTAGGCATGTTCCTTAGGAAACTTCAATATGTACTCCAGGACGCTGTGCGGATTATTCGCTTCTATCATCATTTGATTCAATCGTTCCCGTTCCTCGGGCCAATTGAAATCAGGATGCCTGGGTGGCGGCTCTACGTAGTCTTCGCCCAACTCTTCAGGTGGTAGCCACCCCCTTCTTCTGGGGTCTTCTTGCATACTTAACATAGTACCCTAGAGCCAATCGATGGGCTTCTGTCCATGCATGACAAGGTACTCATTCGTCTTGCTAAACGGCTTGCTACCAAAGAACCCCCCGTGTGCGGCAAATGGTGAGGGATGCGGGGACTCTATGACGAGATGCTTCTCTCTATCAATGTGTGCGCCCTTTGCCTTGGCGTAGTTGCCCCAGAGAATGAACACCAGGTGCTCGCGCTCTTCTGAGAGCTTCCGGATGACTGCATCGGTAAACTGCTCCCACCCACGTCCTTGATGCGAACCTGCTCTTTGCGCCTCTACGGTTAAGGTAGCGTTCAAAAGCAATACCCCTTGTTCAGCCCAACGGCTAAGGTCCCCATCGGTGTGCACCAGCGGCTTCCCAAGGTCTGCTGCAACCTCTTTAAAGATGTTTTGGAGAGACGGAGGATTGCGCACCCCCTCTGATACTGCAAACGAAAGCCCGATGGCTTGTTTGGGTCCGTGGTATGGGTCCTGTCCGAGAATAACGACTTTCACCTTATCGAAGGGCGTGAGGTCGAAGGCTCGGAACACATTCTTCGGTGCAGGATAAATAGTCCGTGAGGTGTAGGCTTCACGTACAAATGTGCGCAATTCGTTAAAGTACGGTTTGCTGAACTCGTCTTTGAGCTTCTCCTTCCACGATGGCTCAATGGCCACTTCTGTATCACTTGGATTCATCTAGTGCAGGAATTTTAAGGCGTGCTTTTTCTATCTTTGCTTTCTTGCCTGGGTACCGCTCGAGGAGAACGTCTGCTATACGCTGTTGGTATGCAGGTGAATACACTCGAGCCACCGTATCTTTGCCTTTCGAATAGTATTCGAATTCTTTAAATTCCTTGGGATTTGCTGACAAACGCATTTCATCAATGATATGTTCAATTTCAGTGGGCATGTGCATCTCACGATTAGACCAAAAAGTTTGTATTTCAATTACGTTTTTCCAACCTTTTGCTCTGAGCGCTTCTCCTGCTTCTTTCGTCCATCTCTCCAGAGGACGTGGTGCGTTCAGTGGTGCCTCACTCATAATGCTCCTTCACGCCTAAGAAGCTCTTCACGGCTCGGGCCATTAATGCCGTTGTAGCCTGTGGGCTTTCCATCCGCACGCACCACGCGATGACACGGCATGTCCTTGTCCGTGTTGTTCTTCATGATGGTACCTACCGCTCGTGCCGCCCCTGACCTCCCTGCCGCAGCAGCTACCTGGCCGTAGGTCATGGTCTTTCCCTTCTTGATGTTGCGGACGATGGACTGCACTCGTCCCGTAAACCTTGTTTTCATATACGCACAGTATACCAAATCACTTCTTTTTCTTGTTTGCGGTATGAAGCTGGAGCAATATCTTCCCTGCTGCATCGCGATAGGTGCAGAACTCGCAAGGTCCTCCACCAAAAGAGGTGCCTACAGGAGGAATTTCGTCACTCGATAGCGTCTCTCGCATACGAATCAGTGTTGGTTCTACCCAGGAATCATCACCCTTGTAGGGAATGAGGACTATGTCGAACTCAAGTTTGCCGTCAAAGGCCTTCATATCGGATTTGCCGTTGGCATAGACGAAGTAGCCGGTCGGTGAGACGTTAAATCCGTTTTGTTTAAACAGCCACTGATATACCTCCATCTGCTTCTTGTACGAATCGTAGAGATCGTCCTCGGTGGTAGGACCCTTCTGCTTAGAGGTAGCTTTGTAGTCAACGATAATGACCTCGCCCTGCGGGTTCACCCAAATATCGTCGATGCCTCCGCGTACATAGAGATTCGAAGGCTCGTGATGCGTAGCAATACCTCGCCTTAGTGCATCGCGCCATTCGTCGAGGCGGTCATCTTTAAGCGGAACGGCGTCCACCCCGTACTGCTTCATAAGAGGATGTGTCGTGGCGTCAGCGCGGTTGATATCGAACTCCCGCTTGAAGAGCTCGTCCACCGCGTTGTTGAGAGTAAACGACGGCATGCTTGGGCGCTTCACGCCGAGCCTAAGGTCGAGGTACGAGCACCGAGGGCACTCGGTGAACATATCAATCTTAGAGCGACTTATCTTGAACGGTTCTGTTGCTTTCGGATCAAACGTAGGGGATTTCCAAGCCATACGCCCTATTATACAGGAGCGCAGAGTGCCTCTACTTCGGCCACTATCCCCCCAATACGCTCAGGAGGAATCATGAGGGCTCGGAGCTTGTCTCGTGACTCTCGGAGCTGGTTACAGGTCACAATGCCCTTATCAATCAACAGTCGTTTCTCCGCCTTACGAAGGGTCGTGAGAGCCGTTATTGGGTAGATACCGGAGGCGATAATACGGTCGTAGAGGTTGCCTTCTGTTGGGTAGCTCCAGCCAAGAAGACCGATGTTAGCGCAGCGCGCGTACTGGATAGCCTGGTCTGTGAACTTGGTGTTAGTGATGAGGTAGCCGTGATCAATAGGAGTCGGCTTACCGTTCTCTGCGCTAGCTTGAGAGATGTCGTCAAAACGTGCCTTTACGTAGAGAGCAACCTTCACGTCCGTCTTATACGAAGGATCGTTGTGGTACTTGAGTTCAGCGGCAAGACTTTCTCCGTTACGGTGTGCGTAGACATCTACTTCGTGCATGACGCATTTTCCAGGTACGAGTTTGCGCCACTCGACTTCCCACCCCTCGGTCTTAAAGATTTCTGCTACAAAATCTTCAAAGGGATGTCCTGAAGGCCCGAATTCAAAGAGCGCTCGACGAAGGCTGTAGCGAGCAGCGGCAGGCTTCACTTCACGCTTAAGCATGGTGATAGCTCGTCGATAGATTTCCTCAGTAGAGGATCCGAGCGCAATAGAGTCCTGAATCGTCTGACGAATTCGACGAGCAGCATGGTCTCCAGCTCCTACACGCCTCAAAGAAGCCTCGAGCTTTGCGCCGTCAAAAGATTCTGTTGTTCCATCCGCCTTAACAATCTCTGTCATAGTGTTTCAACCACAATCGCTTTAGCCTGATTAACGAACACGGACACAGTGGCCTCTTCGGCAACTCCAATTTCGGTCGAAAACTCTCTTGCATGAGGAACCATGAGGCACATCTCGGAATCAACACCGACTGTTACGTCTACGCGAATGTTTCCATTGGCGTCCAGTGCTGATGTGGCAGAAACCGGTGTGCAGGGCGTAGGTGCCATGATGGTGCCCGACAAGGTGTAAACGCCCTCGTCGTACTCACTTTCTAAGGTTATCTGAGGTGCTTCAACTTTGACGTATTCGTCCTTAGCAATCGACGCGTCAATGTGGAGTGCGAGGTACGCTACACCAACGAGTATAAAAATGCTGAGCGCAATGGTTATCGCAACGCGCATATTCAGCCAATGATACCACCTCCAAGACACTGCTCTCCCCGATAGAGGACTAACGACTGCCCCACAGCGAGGGCTTCAGGCAGTGGGTCCTTCGGGAGGAACGCGGTTCCCGCTGCGTTTAGTTTCCCTTCTACAATAGGTCCGTGATAGCGGTATTGTGCGTGAATTGTTCCTTCAGGAACAGCCTCAGACAGCCAGTTTGCAGAAGAGATAGCAACAGATTTAGTCAGTACCTCTGTCCTTCGGTCCTTTGCAACGACTAGTAGGTTCTCTTTTACGCTTTTGCGCACGACATACCACGGTCCTGAAGGAGCGTCGCTCAATGAAAGACGCTCTCCAATGGTGTGTAGTACGGCCCCATTGTGCTTACCGATTTCTTTTCCTGCCTCGTCCACAGCGATCCCTGGTGCATCTCCAAATTCAGAGCGAAGGAATTCCTCTACGGAGATACTTCCAAGAAAACAGATACCCTGACTGTCTCGTTTAGCAGCCACAGGCAGAGTGAACTTCTTCGCTAGTTCTCGGGTCTTATTCTTTTCGAATCCTCCAACTGGGAACAAGGTATGAGAAAGCGCGTCCTGCGAGATGGCCCAGAGGAAGTAACTTTGGTCCTTAGCTGCGTCTATACCTCTGTAGAGCCTTGAGTCCTGCACTTGCGCGTAATGGCCAGTAGCAATCTTTTCTGCACCTTCTTTGCGAGCGAAATTATAAAAGGCACCGAACTTAACCTCTCGGTTACACATCACATCTGGATTAGGAGTTCTCCCAGCTTCGTATTCACTAAGTAGGTAGTCGATGACGCCTTTCTTGTACTCAGCTGATGCGTCGAGCGTGACAAACGGAATACGTAGCCTTGCAGCTACCCGCATAGCGTCTCTCCGATCCTCAGCCCAGGTACAGGTAAGTTCGGGCGGGTACCAGCCCTTAATAAACACGCCCGTTACGTTGTGGCCGTCCTTCGAAAGAAGTGCGGCAGAGACGGCGGAATCCACGCCGCCTGAGAGGCCGACGAATACGTTCATTACACGACTATACCCTAGCTTGCTCGCCTCGGGCCAGCTTCTCTGCGAGTCCGATGTAGGAACCAGGAGTGAGTGCAATAAGCTCGTTCTTCACCTTCTCAGGAAGTGGGAGCTCCCAGACAAAGGTGCGAATGTCATCAATAGTGAGTGAGGCACCACGCGTGAGGTCTTTGAGCTTCTCGTACGCTCCGCTCTGGCCCTCGCGACGAAGTACCGTCTGAATGGCTTCTGCAAGCACCTCTGGATGAGCGGCAAGCGCATCCGTCATGGCTGCGGCATCTGGTTCAACGCGCGCGAGACCTTTGAGTGTGGATTCATAGCCCATAAGCGTGTGCGCAAAGGCGACACCGAAGTTACGCTCAACCGTTGAATCGGAGAGATCGCGCTGTAAGCGAGAAATAGGAAGCTTACGGGCAAAGTGTTCAAAGAGTGCATTAGCCACTCCCAAGTTCCCTTCACTGTTCTCAAAATCAATAGGGTTCACCTTGTGGGGCATTGCAGAAGACCCAATCTCTCCTGCTTTGGCTACCTGCTTAATCCAACCATCAGAGACATAGCGCCAGATGTCCTGATCGAAGCCAATAAGAATGGTGTTGATACGGCGAAGCGTGTCGAATACCGCTACGTAGCTGTCGTGGCACTCAATCTGTGTGGTGTAGAGATTAGCTTCAAGCGCATAGGTGCGACCCGTATTAAAGCTCTCGATAAACCCTTTGGTGAAGGCCATCCAGTCAACCGAAGGAAACGCAATCATGTGTGCGTTCCAGTTTCCTGAAGCGCCATTCAACTTCGCTTGAAGTTTGATGCTCTTAAGTCCAGAAAGCCTGCGTTCAATACGAACAGCAAAAACCTTCATCTCCTTTCCGAAGGTAGTAGGAGTTGCCGGCTGCCCATGGGTACGCGCAAGCATTGAGAGCGCCGCGTGCGTCTGCGCCGTTCGATTCAATTCAAAGAGAATCGTCTCAATCTTCGGAGCAAGTACCCGCTCCAAAGAATCAGAAATCATCAAAGCGTAGGCGAGGTTGTTGACATCCTCGGAGGTAAGGCCGAAGTGCACCCACTCACTCTTTGTCTCAAGCGTTGTGCCCTTCAGCTTCCCTTTGATGAAGTACTCAACTGCTTTTACGTCATGGCGGGTAGCAGGGATACCCTCATACCCCTTGGTCTCAATTTGCTTAACAATTGCAGCGTCTGCCTCAGAGACATTCGCTATGCCATCTACCAGTGCTATTTCTTCCTTAGAGAGCGTGAATCCGAGCTCTGGAACCTTTGCTAGTGCTTTGAAGTATTCGCACTCAACGAACACACGATACCGGATGAGCCCGTATTCGCTGACTAGTGGAGAGAGTTCAGAGACACCTCCTGAGTAGCGGCCATCAAGCGGGCTTATCGCGGTGAGTTCGTTCATGTCTTTGCGGTTTCCATGAGAGCGGCAACCTGTGCGTACTTATCTTCGATAGAGGACATTGCTTCACCATCGCGGAACGACTGCTTGCTCACATCCTTCCAGTTCTGGTCACGAAGGCGCCAGCTATCATTATCGACAACGTCAGACACTACCACCTTGCCGTCAGTAGTAAGACCAAACTCAATCTTGAAGTCGATAAGTTTGAAATCGTGCTTTGCAAAGAAGCCTTCGAGGGCAAGAAGTGTCTTCACCGTTGCCTCTTCCATTTCCTTAATCGTTGCCGGCCCGAGTACACGAGAGGCGTCAATCGTGCGGTTAAGTGAGGCGTCTGCTTCAGCGCCAGGCGTCTTAGGGTGCATAAGGCGCCACTGACTCTCCTCAGGGTTCTCAATAAACGGATCCTCCTCACCCTTAAGCGGATCAAGCCCTTCAACCAGTACGTTACCTTCTGCATCATTCAAGCCTCCCTTAGTGGTCTTGAGGAAGAACTCAACGACCGGTGGGTCGAAACGGTGCGGCGGCTGACCTTCAGCAACAGCGAACTCAGGCATACGCTTTAGATAGCTTCCGAAGGCATAGCGACGAGCGACGACTTCAAGCGGAATCATCTGGCAGGAGAGGGCAAGGAACTCAGTATCGTTGAGCTGACGAACATAGGAGGTTGGGACACCGGCAGCGTTCAAGAGCTCAAAGGCACGAGAAGTCGTGGTGTTCGAGTACTTTGCCTTGGTTGCGAACTCCTTGGTAAAGGAAGGGTCGTCAAAAGCCGTAATGGCATTCTTGTACTCGACAATCACGTGCTTCGGGTCACCTTCGACCGCAAAAATCTTCTTCGTCTTTCCCTCGTTTATAAGTGTTCCTTTTTTGAGTTCATCCATACGTTAATTCTATATTATTCCCCCGGTGGAGGAAGTGTAATACCTTCTGGTTCAAATATGGTCTGGCGCGGACCTTCTTCAACAACGCCGAGGTCCATAAGCTCGTACCCGGCTTCGCGACCGAGGCGGAGCGTCTCCTCTACCTGCTCTGGACCTACAAACAGATAATACCCGATACCCCAGTTGAATGTCTTGAGGCAATCGAGGAGTGAAAGGCCGACACTCTCACGGAAGAACTGAAACAGCGGAGGCACCGTCACCCATGAATGCACACGGTACGTAAACGGACGCTTATCGAACGCGAGCTTTCCTACCCCATCTCCCGTTCCTGGAAGCACAGCGTGTGGCTTAACACCGTTCACCAGAAGCGTCTCCATGAGCGCTACATAGGAACGGGTTGGGATGAGTGCTTCCGCACCAAGGGTGTTTCCGTTAGGAAGTTTGGTAAGGAACTGGTCAGGAAGCTCGAGTGCCTTCTGAATCACAACTGAAATACCGTTTGCGTGGAGTCCTGAGGACGTGACGCCGATAATGTGATCGCCTGCAGCGAGTTCGGTACCGGTAATGAGGTTTTCCTTCGGTGCGATGATGCCCGTCACGCAACCCGAGAGCGAAGGTGCGCTCTTAACGGGAGCCTCTGCTTTCATGAGGTATTTGAGTGCTGGGGATTCTCCCGCCGGAAGCGCCGCTCCTATTTCCTCGCATATTTCAACGAATCCACGGCCAAGGTCTTCAGCGCGTTTCTTGTCTCCATACCAGCTCGCATCTCCTACTGCCACCTCGTCAGTGAACACAACCGGCATGGCACCCTGTGCGATAACGTCGTTTGCCGCCATCAGTACGACGTCTTTGGCAATGGAATGGTAGTAGGTTTTGCCTGTGCCTTCGTTCTGATACATCCACTCAGCTATCCAGTTCTTGTTACCAAGACCTTCCTGGGTATTGCACCACATATGAGGCTTGTCCCCCCGATACTCGAAAACACCACCGTGTGCGTGAAGCACGTTGCTGTTGATAAACACATCCCGCTTGTTTGGAAATGAGAGCGTCTTCTTCCCAGCAGCAATCATTGCCTGCTTGAAGGGTTCCATGACGGAGTAATCAACTCCTGCCTTGGCGTTTGCGCTCATTCCCGCATCACTCATACGAGACCTTTGTCCTTCAGATACTGTTCGACGCCTTTTTCCTGGAGTTCGGCATCCTTAGCGCTGATGTCCTTGGCCATCTTTGCTTTGTAAGCTGTGACCTTTGCGCGCATCTCGTCATCTCCGGAACCAATAATCTGAGCAGCGAGAATACCTGCGTTCTTTGCTCCATTGATGGCAACGGTTGCAACTGGGATGCCAGGAGGCATCTGAACGGTTGAATAGAGAGCATCGATACCACCCGTGGTCTTGTTGGCAATCGGAACACCGATGACTGGAAGTGCGGTGTGCGCAGCCACCACACCAGCGAGGTGTGCGGCTCCTCCGGCTGCACAGATAAAGGCCTTGTAGCCTGCCTTCTCGCTCTCCTCGACATAGGAGACGACCGCCTCAGGCGTGCGGTGCGCTGAAAGCGTGTGCACCTCGCAACCGATACCAAATTCGCCCAAGACCTTAGCCGCGTCCTGCATGACCGGAAGGTCTGAATCTGAGCCCATAAGAATCCCAACTAGTGTTTTCATAGCATGTATTTCATTCCTATATCCTCGAATATACCATCAAATCCAGTGATGGTTTTCCTCTCCCCGCCCGAGAAAGAAACCACCGTGTGGAAGAACACATTTGGCTGGGTAAGACTCATATCGGTAAGGCGGGACTCGAAGGTGAAGGCGCAGGTCTCCGGAATCTCAAAGAGTTCGACCGGATTTATATAGATCCGACGGCTCCGTATTGCTTCTTTGGTTTCCTCGAAATTCCCGGATGGAAGCGGTTCCCCGTATGAGCCCGGAATGGTGTGCCCTAGGTTGGCACCCTTAGTGGCGTCGTGTTGAGTGGTCATCCAGCCAATAGTAAGTCCGTGATCAACGAACGTTTTCATAGCTAGCGTGTAAAGGTCGTTGAAACGCATGCCGACCTGCGCAAGGTCTGCAGCGGCAAGCATCGCATCATGGCAGTTTCGGATATGTGCCTGAATCTCGGGGTTCTCTCCGGTATACAGAGTCAGCCCGGTGTCGCCAATCATCCTGGTCTCCCTGTTCACTGGAGAACAATAGACGATGCCGACGGATTCCGAAGTGAACCTTGAATGTCCTGGCCAGTACTTCTGGTCCCGTATGGTATCGAATTGGAGACGGGTGAATGGTTGTTCGTCAAAGAGGACACAGACTCCGTCCGGAGGAGGCGCGTACCAGCCGGAAGGATAGAATTCTTCGCGAGAACGCAGGTTTGCAAGAAGCGCGTCCCTGAACTCCGTTTCAGTCGAACCTGAAAGTGTTCGCAGCGCTTGGCGTATCGACTCCGTCGCGAGCTTTCGGGATGCTGCGATTGAATCGAGGAAGTCCATACTATTTGAAGTAATTGATGGCGTTCCTGAAGACCTCGATGCCCTCTGCGTACTTCGGAAGCTTCTTTCCCTCTCGCTCGTACTTTTCGCGGAGGTAGGTCCAGTGCGGCTGCTGGGTGAAGAAGCTTCCACGCTCCGGGTGCGGCATTAGCCCGATAACCCTTCCGTCGTAACCGGTGATACCGGCGATATCACGAAGAGAACCATTAGGGTTAGCGGGAAGACTGAAGCACTTCGCCATCTTCCCCTTGGTGTATTTAAGGACTACACGCCCGGACTTCTCAAGTGCATCAAGGTTCTTTTCGGTATCGAAGTACTTTCCCTCACCGTGCCCAATAGGTACGGAGAGCGTCTTGATGCCGGTCAGCCAAGGCGAATCTCCTACCACCTCCATATCTACCCAGCGACATGACAGCTTTGCAGAATCGTTAGCAATGAGTGCACCTGGCAAGATACCGGCGCTCGTTATGATTTGGAATCCGTTGCAGATACCCGCCATGAGCGTATCGCGCGCGAGGAATTCCTGAAGTTCTTTCTTGAGATGGTGCGCAACACGCTTTCCATACGCCTTTCCAGATCCAGCATCATCTCCATAGGAGAAGCCTCCAGGGAACACAATAATCTGATACTTCTTCAGCATCGAAGGCTTCGCAATGATGTCCTCGAGGTGGACGATGTCAGCCGTACCACCCGCTTCTTCAAAAGCAATCTTTGCCTCGTCCTCACAGTTGAGTCCGTAGCCTGAGAAAATGAGTACGCGTGGCTTTTTCATACGTCGAATTTCTTAAATGGCTTGCGATACGAGCGCAGTAGTTCAGGAATCAAAAGTTGTATGTTCGTGCCACCTACCTTGATGACAAGCTCCTTCGCTTCGGTCACTGTACCCACCTTTCGTAGCGCCACTCCCTTAAAGAGAGACTCAAACTTCTTTGCTTTACCCTTAGGAACCGCAACGAGTATGCGGCCCTGACTTTCGGAGAAGAGAAGCGTTCGAGCATTTCCGGAAGGGAGTGTGAGATCCATGCCTCTATTCCCTGCCATCGCCATCTTAGCCGCGGTAACGGCAAGTCCTCCACGAGACAACCCAAGTGCGTTAGCGACTAGTCGGCCGCTAATTGCCTTCTCGAGTGCTCGATACGCAGCGAAGTTCTTCTTGGTATCCGTCTGTGGTACGGAACCTCCGGAGAGGCCGAGGGTTCGAGCGTACTCACTGCCTCCAAATTCTTCCTTCGTTTCACCAATGAGATACACAGTGTCTCCAGCGGCGGCCAAGTCCATCGTGATTGCCTTGCGAACGTCTTTCATGACGCCGATTGCGGACACCAAGAGTGTTGGAAGCGCTGCGATATGAAGCGGAGCCCCCTTGCTGTCGAAGCCACGGAAATCATTGAACATGCTGTCCTTACCAGAGATATACGGTGTGCCGTACGCAACCGCCACTTCATAGCAGGCACGCGCTGCCTCTTTGAGTTGCCCAAGCCTCTCAGGGTCTTTTGAAGAAGACCAGCAGAAGTTGTCTAGGATAGCGAGGTGGTCGAGCGAGGCACCTGCAGAAACGGCATTACGAACTGCTGTATCAATGGATGCGGCTGCCATAGCGTAAGCGTCGCACTCACTGTAGGACGGAGCGTAGCCGTGAGAAAGAACAACACCACGGTTGTCGTCGACGAGCGGCTTTAGAATACCGACATCTGCATTGATGCGACCAGGACCCTGAAGCGGTTTGGTAACCGACATACCTTGCACCTCGTGGTCATACTGGTTCGAGATGAACTCGTAGCTACCAATGTTAGGGCTTGAGAGGAGCGAAAGCAGCGTCTTAGCGTGGTCAGGTTTCTTCTCTTCAGGGAGAGCTGCCGCCACTGCATGTACTTCCAAACTTTCCTGTCGCATCTTTGGTCGTCCTTCGTGCAGGAACTCGAGACCGATATCAAGTACTTTTTTAGCACCATGTCGCACCACACAATTCCCAGTCTTCGTGTATTCACCAATGCGCGTTGCCTCTACTCCGTGTTTATCAAAGATGGACTTCAGTTTCTTCCAGTTCTTCTTAGGAACTGAGAGCGTCATGCGCTCTTGGGATTCAGAAATCCATATCTGCCATGGGGCGAGGCCTGGGTACTTCGTTGGAACGCTCGCAAGATCGACATCACATCCTCCTGCTTCTTTTGCCATCTCACCAATGCTCGAGGAAAGTCCGCCGGCACCGTTGTCGGTAAGACTGTTATAGAGGCCGAGATCGCGAGCTTCTCGAATGATGGCATCGGAGAAGCGCTTCTGAGTAATTGGGTCCCCGATCTGCACTGCGGTAGCAGGACTTCCTGCACGGAGTGCCTCGGAAGAGAATGTTGCGCCATGGATGCCGTCGAGACCAACGCGTCCGCCAATCATGACAATATAGTCGCCTGGCTTCGCCTGCTTCTCGAATAGTTCTCGTCTTCCGCTCTTGCGAGGGATGAGTCCAACAGTTCCAGCGAACACCAGTGGCTTCCCACGGTAACTGTCGTCCGCATAGACGAAGCCAAGTGGGGTTGGGATACCGCTCTGGTTTCCTCCACCGTTTACTCCACGCACCACACCCTCAAGAATCCGCCTCGGTGGGAGCAGACGTTCTTTGAGGTTTGCATCGCGATACAGTGGACGTGCATCGTCTGGCTTGCCAATACAGAATCCGAAGAGGTTTGCGATAGGCTTGGCCCCGAGTCCGAAGCCGAGCGTATCGCGGTTAACTCCCACGATACCGGTCATAGCACCTCCGTACGGATCCAGCGCAGAAGGAGAGTTGTGAGTCTCCATCTTATGAGTCACAAGGTAGTCTTCGTTAAAGGCAATGGCACCCGAGTTGTCTTTAAATACTGAAACGCAAAAATCCTTCTTCCCTTTCTTGCGACGAATTTCGTTGGTAGCTCCCTTTATGTAGCGACGATAGATACCCTCTTCGATATCATCAAGTGGATCATTGAAAATAGTGTGCTGGCAGTGCTCAGACCACGTCTGCGCTAGCGCCTCAAGCTCAACATCAGTTGGTAGACGCCCAAGGGTGTCAAAGTAGGAGCGGATAGCTACTAACTCATGAACGGACAGTGCGAGCGGACCCCGACGCACACCGTTCTCGCCCATAATTCCCTCTTTACCAATCTTTGAAAGCTCTTCATCGGATACATGGAGGTCAACGGTGTCTACACG
Organism: uncultured Candidatus Saccharibacteria bacterium; assembly: GCA_964548265.1. Taxonomy (GTDB): domain Bacteria; phylum Patescibacteriota; class Minisyncoccia; order Phycocordibacterales; family Phycocordibacteraceae; genus C7867-001. The sequence continues at coordinate 19,561 of CAZJPR010000007.1, read as the reverse complement.
AGTCGAACCGGTTAGGGCAACCTTAGGAATACGCAGCGGTATTCGACCACGCTTCCATTCCCAGTACGGCGTCACAATTGCGTCTTCAATGAGAGGATTATGGAGTTCAAGGGACATTGCCGCAGCCTCCTCTTCGCTCACCATGCCATCAAGGAAGACAAAGAGTGAAGAATAGACGTGTTCGTTTGCTTTGAACTTCTTTCCCGTAGCATCTTCAACCATCTGGCGCACCGTATTGCCTACGTTATCGGTAACCCCCGGAAGAAACCCAATTTGGACAGCCATAGAGAACTTCTCTGGTGCAAGCACCGTACTGAAAGACGCCTGGTCTATGACCGGGTTGGTAAGTGCTGCAGCAACCGCTTTCTGATCTTTTGCAGAAAGAGGTTTATCAATCGTATAGGAGTTGGTGACCGAGACGCCCCGAACCTTAGCCTTGGGAAAGCGCTCTGCGAGCATTGCCTGTATGCTCCCGGCGCGCGCTCGTTCGGCGACGGACTCTACGGTGATGCGATGCGCCATGCGTATCAATCGCTATTGCTAAGCCTAAGTATACCCTAGAAATACCTGTCCCCCCAAGGCCCCTTTATACCGTCAATCCAGGTACTTTGCCCTGTTGGCCTTGTGCTGTTCGAAGGTCTCGGCGTAGTACATCTTCCCGTCTCGACCGGTCAGGTAATAGAGGTACTCAGTCTTAGTCGGCGTCACCGCTGCAAGTATCGAGTTCAACCCAGGGTTCGCGATAGGGCCCGGCGGCAGACCTTTGTTGCGGTAGGTGTTGTACGGAGACTCTATATCAAGGTCATCAAAGGAGGGGCTGTACGTCTGGGTATCCTTGATATAACCGAACACTGCGTCCACTTGGAGTGGCATGCCGATCTCAATGCGGTTCCAAAGAATGCCTGACACCATGCGCTTTTCCGAAAGGCTTCGTGCTTCCCGTTCGATGAGCGAAGCCATGGTCAGTACGTCGCGCAGTGGATAATCGAACGCAACAATTTCATCTTCAATACTTTCTGTGCGCCTCAAGAACGTCTCATAAAAGCGCTCGAGTATCTCATCTGCAGTCTCGTCCGGCAGCACCTCGTAGGTATCTGGGAACAAATACCCTTCAAGTGCTCGGGCTTTGGGATCGAAGGTTGCAATATCAAATCCCTCAATCTTGCTTGAAAGCTGCGCTCCAATCTCCCGAGCCGTCTGCCCCTCCTGTATGCGTATGCGAATGGTGGGTACGCCAGAAACACCCTTGGCAAGCCTGTCTGCCACGGTGAGGAGCCCGTAGGGTTCTTTGAAAACGTAGAGTCCTGCTTGCACTGCATTTTCACGACCGGTCAGGCGCATGAGGGCAAGGAAGGCAATTTCTGAGTCGATATATCCCCCAGCTTTAAGCTCTTGAGCAACCTCGTACAACGTTGAGCTCTCTTCGATTTCAATAATCGTTCCAACAGGAAATGGAGACGGCGGCAAAAGTAGAAAGTACCAAATGGCAAACCCTCCCACCATAAGGGCAAGGAGCAACGTTCCGTAGACATAGCGCATTCGTGCGCAATGAAGCTCGAGGGCCGCGCAGAAAAAATCAATGAAAGAACGCATGCGCCTCTAGAGTGGGAGGTTAGTCGGTGGCTTCCCGGTGGAAGTCTGCTTGCGCTCGAGACCTGGAGTCTGCACGTGCTTGGTTGGGATATGGAAGATGGTAGCGAGTTCCTCAACGCTCATAACAAGCCAAGGGCCGCGGTAGGGCGGATGGAAGTACGCACGTCTGCGGTACATCTCAACCACTTCATGCATTTCACGAGCCTGGCGACGCCCACCGATGTCTTCCCACGGATAGTCGTTAAACTTCTCAGACCAGAGTGGAGCCGGCACAAGGCCGTTGAAAATTTCAGAGTTGTACACCTTCATAAGCTGCACGGCGATACCGGCCATCATGCCGACGAACTTATCAGGCTTCGCAAAGTAAATGCTCCGAATGCCCACATCATATTGGAGCTTACCCACGTTTCGTTCAATAGCTTCCATCTGCAGCATCATGCCCGGACTCGCATTTGGGAAGCCCATTGGGTTGAGCTTCGCCGCTTCCGTGCGCAGCTCATTTATCAAATCCTTCGCTTGCTGTTGAATAGATTTCTTTCCGTGTTGTGTATCGTGACGAGTGGCTCGGCAGATAATCTGCAGCCAGAACTGCTCACCTTTGCCGAGCGCGCCGAGCATTTCGATGACGTTTGCAAACGGATCGACATACGCCTGATCCTGCACATGGGGGCGGTCGTTACCGTACTGTACGTAGGTTTTGATGGGATACGGCGAAGGCTTGGTAAACGTGTATTCACACGCAAACATGTTCCAGTCTCCGTGCGATGGATTAATAAGACGACTGTAATCTTCAGCTTCAATAATCTCGATGTCTGGATACTGGGCGTAGAGGAAGCTCTCGGTTGCGCGGCGAATACGCTGGCGAGTCCACACGTAGAAACGAACTTTCCCTTCCACCGAAGCAATTTCAAAACTCCACCAGTCACGCGTACGCCCGAACACATGGCGCTTGTACCAGGTTCCCTGTCCAGCGGGGATATGGAGCGACTGGAAGAACGCCTCCATTGAGGCAGGTGTACGGATGTTGTCGTGTGGAATACGAATTTCAAGTAGTACCCACTCCCACTGCGTACTCCACACAGCGCGACGCCACTTCACGAAGGAGAAAATAGCCCAGCGGCCAAGCAGCCAGGTAATCCACAGCGGTGAGAGAAAGAAGAGCAGGTTGAAGTTAGCAAGCGTCTGCGCTGGAGAAAGTGCAAAAAAGAGAAAGAGCAAAATGACAAACGAGGTCATAAGACCCCATCCCGGAATGTACACACCTGCCCCGTCATTCGTTTTCTCAACGAAGTGTTCGATTGAATGCAGGCCCGGGAGCCTCATTGGTCCACCGCCACCACCGTGTCCGCTGCTCGACATGCGATAAGTATAGCAAGAAAAAACCGCCCTCTTGGGCGGTTGTGCAATCTAAGCGAGTGAATAGGTGCCGTCCTTTTGGCGTTTGAAGTAACGAGAGTCGTTGAGATTCACCAGAATGGTGTTGTCTTTCACATAGCGCTTCTTCTTCACTTCGCTAATGACCTCGTCGCGAGAGAGTGAACGCTTCTTGAGAATCTCTTTGATAACATCGCGGACGACACCAGGTTCAAACCCCCATTCCGCGAGTGCGTAGAGTCCACGACCGACGAGCACGAAGCGATTATCCTTCATGAGCTCGTTGTGGGTGGTCGCCACGTGCGCCTTTTTAGCAAACAGCTCAGTAATGACGCCTGCAACTTCCTTGAAGTGCATTGGAGCATTTGCGCGCTTGATGACCAGGTAGGCATAGTCGCGAATTCCCTTCGTGCGGATAACCGGCGCGTGTGCACGACCCCACTCGGAAAGCGGGTTCTTGTCGATGGTCTTCGAGAGTGAGAGCCAACGCTTCAACACCTCTTCGTTGTGGTAGGCAGTACTGACGTCCTTGAGTTCACCCAAAAAACGCTCAAAGAGCTCACTCTCAGAAAGCACCTCGTCATCTGATAGCGATGTGTAGAGTTTGGAAAGTGCCCCGTGGACTTTGGCGGCCGTTTTGTGATCAACGTGCCAGCGAGCATAGAAGTGTTCGGTCTCGCGTTCACGGAAAAAAGAGCTTCCTACAACCAATAGAAAGCGGAATGCATTACGGTTTTTCTCGTCCGAGCTCAGTTCGTTCAAAAGCATATCTTCAGGAACAATGGCGCCAAGAGAGGCAACGTACGCACAAAGTTCATCGAAGGCTTCTTCAGAATTCTTGAACGCCTTAGACGAACGAATCGATTCAATACCAGAGGCTTCAATCTGGCGCACACGTTCACGGGTGATGCCCCAGCGCTCGCCGATAGCTTCAAGCGTTTCGCGGGTGTTCTTGGCCCCGAGCCCAAAGCGTAGCGAGAGAACCTCACGGGCACGGTCTGAAATATCGGCCAGAAGTTGTTTAGAAAGCGTAAGCGCATCAAACGTGAAAGAAGCTGAGGAGGCAGCCTTTGTGCGTGTTTTCTTAGGAGTCTTAGCTTTCGGAGCCATGTTTCGTGTTGTAATTTATACCACGAAGCGTCAAAAAGCGCAAGTTTAGGCCTTAAACGACCAGGTTGAGTATCTTCCCTGGGACGTAAATGATCCTTTTGGCCGCGGGTCCACCGAGGGCGCTTAGCACCGTTGCCATTTCCATTGCCTTTCGTACGGCTTCTTCCTCAGAGGCGGTGACTGAAAGCTCCAGTTCACCTCGACGCTTGCCATTCACCTGCACTACCACTGTAGCCGTATCCTCAGCGACTTCAAGGGTCTCCGGCCAGGAGGATAGATGTACGCTTCCTTCCCCTCCTGAGACTTCCCAGAGGTGTTCTGCGAGGTGTGGTGCGAAAGGAGCCAGAAGCTTTAGATACTCCAGGAAAGCTCCCTTGGGTACCTCGGGAAGTCCTTCAAGATCTCGCAATGCCGTCATGAGGAAGGAGATAGCAGTGTTGAATTTAAAACGCTCCGTATCCTCTGCTACTTTTCGAACTGTCTTGCTAAACGAACGAACCCACTCAGCTGGCGGTTCTCCGTTGGAAAGCTTCTCCGTAAGAAGATTGACCCTATCAAGGAAGCGGCGCATGGACTCAACCCCATCGAGATTCCAAGGGTAGTGGCCTGGTTCGTTATAGGGCCCTATAAACGCAAGATACATGCGCACAGCGTCAGCTCCATACTTCCCTACAAACTCATCAGGGTTCACGACATTCCCTTTCGATTTCGACATCTTTGCCCCATCAGGCCCTAAGATAATGCCTCGGTTAAAACGTTCATTAAACGGTTCCGGGGTAGGCACGAGAGCAAGGTCGTACAACGCTTTGTGGAAGAAGCGCGCATAGAGAAGATGCATGGTGGTGTGCTCGCTACCACCGGAGTAGCGGTCAACCGGAAGCCACTTCTCCATGAGTGAAGCATCGGAAAAACGATTCTCATCTTGTGGCGTGAGGTAACGAAGGTAGTACCAGGATGAATCAACAAAGGTATCGAGCGTATCAAACTCTGGCGTCCACCCAGGGCCAAAGAGTTTTTCTACTCGTTCGCGCAGTTCCTTGGAGGACGCAAGTGGAGCCTTGTCCCCTGAATTGAAATCAACATCCGCAGGCAGGAGCCACGGGAGGTGCTCTTCGGGTATAAGATGCGCAGCCCCTTCGGGATCGTACACCACCGGAATGGGGCATCCCCAGTAACGCTGACGAGAGATAAGCCAGTCACGGATGCGGTAGTTGGTTACGAGTTCGCCGCCAACTTTCTCAGTAATTTTCGCTTTCGCCTCTTCGTTATCCATCCCAGTAAACTCACCTGAATCAATCAACTTTCCTCCTTCGGTAAACAACGAACCCGTTGTCCCACCTTCAATAACTGAGGTAATCGGAAGGTTGTATTTAGTAGCGAACTCGTAATCCCGTTCATCGTGCGCAGGTACTGCCATCACCGCTCCCGTACCGTAAGAAGCGAGGACGTAGTCAGCCACATAGATAGGAATGACCTCTCCTGTGGCTGGATTTGTTGCAACAACTCCATCAATCTTTACACCGGTCTTGTCCTTGTTTTCTGAACGCTCTCTTTCGGTTTTCTTACGTGTAGCCTCAACATACTTCTTCACTTCCTCTTTGTTGCCAAGAACATCATGAGCTCCATCAGTGGCGAGTGTTACCCATTGATGATCGGGTGCGAGCACCAAATAGGTTGCTCCATAGAGAGTATCCGGTCTTGTGGTAAAGACAGGAATACGTGCCGGATTCCCTTCCGCATCGCGGTTCGCGTTCGCTTCGGGATTTCGCACAAACGTGAGTGGAAAGAACACCTTTGCCCCCTCGCTCTTCCCAATCCAGGCCCGCTGGGCATCCTTGATATCTTCGCGCCATGGGAGTGCATCAATGTCGTTAAGCAGCCGCTCAGCGTACTCGGTAATCTTAAAGAACCACTGCGTGAGTCGGCGCTCTTCTACTTCTGTACCACAGCGTTCGCAGGTGCCATCAACCACCTGCTCATTGGCAAGCACTGTTTGATCCTTTGGGCACCACTTCACCGGCGCTTCCTTCCGTTCAGCAAGTTTGTGTTCGTAGAGTTTGCCGAAGAGCCACTGCGTCCACTTGTAGTAGTTGGGTTCACAGGTAATGACCTCTCGACTCCAATCAACTGAAGTACCCATGCTCTTAATTTGCTCTCGCATACGCTCCATGTTGGCGTAGGTCCATTCCTTTGGATCGGAACCATTACGCATTGCTGCGTTCTCAGCTGGAAGTCCGAAGGCGTCAAACCCTATCGGGAAGAGCACCTGCTTTCCTTTCATCCTGAGGTAGCGTGCGTAGATATCAGTCAGCGCGAACGCGTACCAGTGCCCGATATGTATATCGCCCGAAGGATACGGAAACTCAAAGAGGAGGTAGTACGGCTCCTTGGTTGCGTCCTCAAGCTCTACTGCGTATTGCCCACTCTCAGCCCACTTTTTCTGTGCGAGCTTTTCAATCTGTATGTGATCGAAGGTAGGCTTAGCCATGAGTGTGTACGCACCTCTGCGTGTTTAATCTCGGAAGCGCTTGATGCCGATGTAGAGAAGCGCACCAAGAGCAATCACCGACATAAGGAGACGGAGCAGGTTACCTGCCTGGTCCCAGTAGCCGAATGCTGCGACGATAAGCGCTAGCACGCCGCCGTAGGAAAGGCCGGTTGAGACAATCGAGGACCCTATGGGAAGCACGCCAACGATAATGGAGAGGATGCCGAGCCCAAGCATGATAGCGAACGCATACATTTGGTACTCCTTCTGCGCAGCGTCATAGAGCGGCTGACACTTCTGATAGAGGTCACAGTAGCCCTCGGGACTTGGCTTCACCACTGCGGTTACCTGAGTGTTGTCAGGAGTCATCACCCACACGCCCTCTTGGGCAACACAGGCCTCTTCGCTTGCTGCTGGCTGGAGGTTAACTGGGCAGTAGTCTTCATAGTTAGGCTCAGGCAGGATGAGCGCGCGTGCAGCGAAGAAAAAGAGGTTGAGGGCAACGACAATGCCAAGCATCACCGCCCAACGCACGAACTTAGGATGTGTGGTGGGTGCCATATTCTCCCTATCCTACTGCCTCTACCTCTGTTGTCCACTCAATAGGCGTTAGTACTAGATTTCGGTATGATGAACGGTATGAGGTTAGATAAGGTCCCCGAAGGCATAAATTTTGACGATGATATCGGAGAGCCGAAGCCTCGGCGCCGTGGTTTCTTGAAGGCTGGAGCCATAGTGCTTTCGGTGGGTGCCGCCTCAATCGCTGGAGGTCACATGCTTCGTGGCAGAGCTGATGCACAGGTTGAAAACTTCTCTTCACCCGCTACAGAAGCGGGATTGGTGTCGGCACTCCACCGAGCTCCACTGTTCCGTACCAAGGTTTTCAGTTACATGTCGAGCTACGAAAGGCCTGGAGCAGGAGGTGGTGAAAGTCAGATTGCGCGTACGCTTAGGAATTGTCAGAAACAAGTCGAAGGGCACCCTGGAGTTACGTACAAAGACTATCTGGAGTCTCACATTATGAACGGCAGTGAAGTTGCAGACATACCAACCACTGTTCGTCAGGGACTGCGTCTTTTCATTACCGGATTGGCGAGCGAAGAGTCACGTTTCAGCAACACCGCTACCAAAGAGGGGCGAGAACCGGACGATACCGCACGCGGCATTCTTCAGATTATGCCGCCCACCTATCGCGGTCTTGGAGAGAATGACGTAAGTATTATGGACTTTCCGACACAGGTGAAGACAGCAAACAAGCACTTCAATGTCATCTACAACACGCTCGTTGGTGCAGCACCGACTGAACTCAATCTCATCAAGGATCGGTTCTTCAATGGCAATCAGGAGCGCTTTGAGCGTGAGTTTCTCACACTTGCTGTCATAGACTCTTATCACGCTGGACAGGGAGAGGTGCTTAAGAACCTGCAGCGATACGGTAGAGGTGAGTTTTCAATTCCTGAAGGACGAACCTACGACGTATACACCGCCTTCGCTTTTGCGGCCGCCCGTCCAAACACCAATTACACTGACTTCTCCGCAGGCTACACCCAGCGAGTCGCCGCCTTCACTCTTTTGCACCTCGGGGTGCACTCGTCCAACTCTTAAGAATGGAGGAACACCATCACGTCGCCATCTTTAACTACGTAGGTCTTACCTTCAGTCCTTAGATTTCCTTTATCCCTCGACGCGCTCCAGGAACCATCAGCGAGTAAGGTGTTCCAACCAACCACTTCGGCACGGATAAACTTATCCTTGAAATCGTTGTGGATAGCGGCTCCTGCTTCAGGTGCAGTCGCCCCCTCCGCTACCGTCCATGCACGAGATTCCTTTGGTCCCGTTGTGAAAAAGGTAATGAGACCAAGCGTTTCGTACGCTTTGCGAATGAGGTCGACAAGCCCGTCCACCTGTACGCCAAGTTCCTGACGGAACATGTCCTTGTCGCCTGCAGCAACATCATTCAACTCATGCTCGGTACGTGCGTCCACGTGCACAAAGGTGCTTCCAAGACTCTCAACAAGTTCATACGCCTTTGCGGCGCGTCCGTCCCCCACCTCTTGAAGGTTGTGCCCTCCCGCTTTCCCATTGAACGCGTAGAGAATAGGTTTGAGGGTCAGGAGGTTAAGATGCTTCACAAGCTTCAACTCCTCTTCAGTAAGCATGGCACTTTTCGCTAGCTTTCCCATTTCAAGCGCCTGCTCCACCTTAGCGAGCACGGCATCCTCCGACTGAGCCTCCTTAAGACCTGCGCGGATATCGCGAATAAGCTTCTCGCGGCGCTTGGCAACGCCATCGCGGTCAGCAAGAGTAAGTTCAAGGTTAATCACCTCAATGTCACGCATCGGGTCAATCTCTCCGTGCACGTGCGTGATGTCAGCATCTTCAAAGAACCGCACCATTTGGAGAATGGCGTCGACTTCTCGTATGTGGGAAAGAAACTGGTTACCGAGTCCCTCGCCCTCGGAAGCTCCTTTAACCAGACCTGCAATATCAACGAACTCAATGGCTGCAGGGATTGTTTTCTCGGACCCAGAAAGGGTTGCGAGTTGGTCGAGACGGGCGTCAGGGACACCGACGACCCCCACTGATGGGTCGATGGTACAAAACGGATAGTTCTCTGCAGGAACAGCCGCCTTGGTGAGCGCGTTAAAAAGAGTGGACTTCCCGACGTTAGGGAGCCCGACGATTCCAATCTTTAGCATCTGCGTACCCTAACGGAAAGAAGAAAGAAACGCAAAGTTACTTGGCCTTTGCACCAAGCTTCCGCATCTTCTCTTCCCACTGCGCCAGTTTCTTTGGCGAGAGTGTTTCGCTATGCCCGACCTTGGTCACGTGCGTCTTAATACCTGCGAAGCCAAGGATTCCGTGCGCCATTTCGTTCGTAAAGTCACCAAAAGCAAGATATTCGAGGATAGGTGAAGTCTGAATCAGTACCACCATCCGTGCGGTGCGACCCTTAAGCAGCTGGTCCCACCCAAGCTGACGCTTTCCGCTCTTGCTCTTGTGGTAGCGGAACGCAAAGCCCGGGAGCCAGAGGCGGTCAATGAGGCCCTTAAGGAGCGCTGGGGTCGCGAGCCACCATATGGGGTACACGAGCATCAAGTGGTCGCACCACCGAAAATCCTCCTGCAACTTTACGAGGTCCGGCTCAAGCGCCTGTATCTCCCGATAGCCCTTGTGCAGGATGGGGTCGAACGAAAGTTCGCCAATGTTCACTCGTCGCACTTCGTGGCCCGCAAGCGTAGCTGCCTCGGCGTACACACTCGCTAGGTGTCCCGAAAGTGTGCCTGTGTTTGGATGCCCCAAGAGAACAAGAATCTTCTTCATGTTCGGGAGCGCTTCTCTCGATCAATAAGGAAGGAGCGGATGTACGGGAAAATGCAGATTGTTGCTGCAGTTACCAACACGTAGGCAAGCCAGAGCGCAAGGTACCCAAGCGGAATGGTCCTCCACGCATGAAGGGCGAGCATCATCCACCAGGCAGAGAATGCCGCAGCAGAACCAAGCCACCACGGCACAAGATTTCGTGAGATAAGAAAACCAAACACAATGACCACAACGGTGAGTGTGTGAATCATCCAGAACGGCGCCGTAAGAACGGTTTGCTCTGAGTAAGGAAGGAAGTACTCAACGATGATGAGGCCGATGCCCGCAAGTACCATAATCGAAACGCCCCATTGTAGAGCCCACAGCGTGTGCTCAATATGCTTCTTCTCGCACGTATCAATCTTTCCGTCGACCACAGCCTGCGTGTAGAACAGTTCAGCGAAGGTTACTCCTGCAGCACCGAGAGCTGCACCTAGTGCGTGAATCATCAACAGCCCCTCAGCGGTAAGCGGCAGCATGACTACATGAGCTCCGCGAGCTCTTTCTTGTACTTCTTCATAACTTCCATCGAAGCTTTCATTTGATTCTCGCCTCCTTTTTTGACTCTGCGGTCAATTTCATCCCCGATCTTCTTCATCAATTCAGGGTCCTTTTCAAGAAATCCGATAATCTGGTCGCGCTGACCAGCGGGTACGTTCTTCATTTTCATCTTCGCGACCTGGCGAAGTAAAAATCCCTGAATACTCATCCAGGGATTCTACCACACATGAAAAGCGCCTATGCGGGCGTCAACGAATCTCAGGCGCATCGCGCATGAGAATGCCACGAAGCGTCTTTACTGCAGAGTAGAGAGCAACGAGGAACATCATGGCAAGGACGCCAATCAACACGCCGTCGGGGAACAACGCAGCCTGTGTTTGGAAACGGGACAATGCCAATCCTCCAAAGAGGAGAAGACAAAACCCTGCTATGAAGATATTGGTCCAATGAATCCAGGTCTGTACTGGATTGGTAAGCCCGGCTGCAACTACCAGTACCAGGATCATCATGATGGAACCGAACGCCGAAAACGGCAGGCGAATGCCGGTGAACTGCATAGCAAAGAGAATTACTGCCGCAACAATGAAGAGAATACGAACAATGTCACCATAGTAGTGCCGCGGTGGGTGATGCGGCATCTGCACGTGGAAGGGGACATCTTCACTCATGGTTTAAGCATGGCACGTGCAGGCCGAATCGCAAGCGTATCTGTGGATTACAACAGCACCGTCGCCTGCCCTCCTGACACTTCTGCGACTCCGCCTTGATGTATTGGCACGTGATGCCTAGTGCCGTCCGCAGCTTCAATCCTTGCCTCCCCTTCCTTAAGCTCAGTCACAAACGCTTCGTGTCCCGCGAGCACCACGAAGGCACCATCTACTCCTGGAAGTGAGACGGAAATAGCATCGCCGTCGAAGAGGTTCTCTCCGATACGAGCTACGGTGAGATGAAAGGTCTTTGCCATTAGCCGGTTACCTGATCAATACCTCCCTTCATGTAGAAGGCCTGCTCAGGTTTGTCATCGTGCTTGCCTTCAACAATTTCCTTAAAGGAACGCACAGTATCTTCACGCGACACGTACTGTCCCGGCGTTCCTGTGAACACCTCTCCCACGAAGAACGGCTGCGAGAGGAATTTCTGAATCTTACGAGCGCGGTACACCGTCTGCTTGTCCTCGTCGGAAAGTTCCTCAATACCAAGAATAGCGATGATATCCTGAAGGTCCTTGTAACGCTGCAGCACGAGCTTCACCTTGTTGGCTACTTGGTAGTGCTCTTCACCAACGATGCCCGGCGTAAGTGCAGTTGAGGAAGACTCAAGCGGGTCGATAGCTGGGTAAATACCAAGGGAAGCAAGCTGGCGCGAAAGCACCACCTTACCGTCAAGGTGCGCAAACGTTGTTGCTGGTGCTGGATCGGTAAGGTCGTCAGCTGGAACGTACACCGCCTGCACGGAGGTAATAGAACCCTTCTTCGTTGAAGTAATGCGCTCCTGAAGCTTACCCATTTCCTCAGCCAAGGTTGGCTGGTAGCCCACAGCCGATGGCACGCGACCAAGAAGCGAAGACACCTCTGAACCTGCCTGAATAAAGCGGAATACGTTGTCCATGAAGAAGAGAACGTCCTTACCTCCTTCATCGCGGAAGTATTCAGCCTGCGTAAGACCAGTGAGAGCAACACGAGCACGAGCTCCAGGCACCTCGTTCATTTGACCGAAGACAAGTGCGGTCTTAGGAAGCACGCCGGACTCAGCCATTTCGTGGTACAGGTCGTTACCTTCACGCACGCGCTCTCCCACTCCTGCGAACACCGAGTAGCCTCCGTGTTCAGTCGCAATGTTGCGGATGAGTTCTTGGATGATCACCGTCTTACCCACACCGGCTCCTCCAAAGAGACCCACCTTCCCTCCCTTAAGAAACGGAATCATGAGGTCGATAGCCTTGATGCCTGTCTCGAAGACTTCAGCCTTCGTTGTCTGCTCGTCGAAAGACGGCGGCTGGCGGTGGATCGGAAGACGCTTTGCCTTCGCATCAATATCCCCCTTGCCGTCGATTGCCTCTCCGAGCACGTTGAAGAGGCGGCCGAGTGCAACTTCACCCACGGGAACAGAAATAGGCGCGCCAGTGGCAGCCGCCTTCTCACCACGGGAGAGACCGGCCGTCTCGTTCATGGAGATAGCGCGAACGCGGTCCATGCCGAGGTGGGACGCCACCTCAAGAACGAGTCTGCCGTGCTGGTCGTTCTTCTCAACGATGAGCGCATCCTGAATTGCAGGACGATCTGTTTCGAAGTGGATGTCGACGACTGGACCGATGATTTCTGTGATTGTTCCCGTGTTCATAAATTTATAGGTAAAAGTTACTAAGTTGCTAAGGCCTCCCTGCCGCCCACAATCTCTGACACCTCTCGCGTGATGGCCGCCTGGCGTACCTTGTTAAAGAGGCGCGTCAGGTCGCGAGCCACCTCCTTCGACTTGTCAGAGGCGCTCTTCATAGCGACCATGCGCGCGGAGTGTTCAGATGCCTTTGACTCAAGAAGCATGTAGTAGAGAGAGGCGGCCACAAGACGAGGAACAAGAACATGGAGAATCTCATCACTGTTTGATTCAATCTCATAGGATGCAGGGGCTGCAAGTTCAATATCGTTGCTCCACTTTCCTTTGGCAGGTCGAATCTTCTGCACAAGCTCTGCAATTGATTCAAGTGAAAGCGGAAGAAGGATATGCGCCGTCGGTATCTGTTCGAAGGTCGACTTAAAATCTGAGTACACCGCCACCACCTTGTCGTAGTCTTGACGAAGGAATCCAGTTGAAAGATCGCGAGAAATCTCTTCCATAACTGAAAGCGGGACATCATCACGTTTATTTTCGATTGCCTTCACCACGGAGTAGCCTCGGCGCGCGAAGTACTCCTCGCCTTTCTTCCCGTAGGCGATAACAGACACGCTTTCCTTTGGATACTTGTTGGCCTCAAGAGCAGCGAGCTTGATGACACCACTGTTGAGCGCTCCCGCAAGTCCCTTATCACTCGTGAGTACCACGAGCGCTACCTTGTTTACCACTCGTTCGTTTGCAAGCGGGTGGCGCTTGATGTCTCCGGTACCTGAAAGGCGTCCAAGAATTGAGAGCGCTGCGCGCGCGTACGGGCGACCTGAAAGCGCAGTTGCCTGCGTCTTACGCATCTTAACGGCAGACACTGCCTCCATGGCACGAGTTACCGTGTGCATGCGCTTGGTTGCCCCTATTTTCGCTTTGATGTCCTTGAGAGCCATGGAGAAGGTTACGCCTTTGCGGTCATCACAAAGGTTTCGAGAAGTGCACGAAGCTTGCCCTCGATATCTTCAGTGATTTCGCGCTTCTCGCGAATACCTGTGAGTACCTCCTTACCCTCGCGAGTAAGGTAGTCCTGAAGCTTGCGCTCAAGTGCACTGGTGTCGTCTGGTGAGAACGTGTCGAAGTACCCGTTCACTGCAGCAAAGATAACGGCTGATTCCATCTCAAACGGAAGCGGCTTGCCGTTGGTTTGCTTCAGCACCTCGGTGAGGCGACGTCCAGCGTCAATCTGCTTCTTGGTGTTCTCATCAAGATCTGAAGAGAACTGCATGAAGGCTTCCAGTTCACGGAACTGAGCGAGTTCGAGCTTAATCTTTCCAGACACCTTCTTCATAGCTTTGGTCTGAGCTGCAGAGCCCACGCGTGACACAGAGTTACCACTGTCGATAGCTGGGCGCATTCCCTTGTTGAAGAGGTCAGTGAGAAGGAAAATCTGGCCGTCCGTAATCGAAATCACGTTGGTTGGAATGTAAGCCGAAATGTCACCTTCCTGGGTCTCAATGATAGGAAGTGCGGTCAATGAACCGCCTCCCTTTTCTTTGGAGAGCTTTGCTGCACGCTCAAGAAGACGAGAGTGCAAATAGAAGACGTCTCCAGGATATGCTTCGCGACCCGGAGGGCGGCGAAGAAGGAGCGACATCTGGCGGTAGGCCACAGCCTGCTTGGAAAGATCGTCATAAATCACGAGTGCGTCCTTGCCTGCGTCCATGAAGTGCTCACCAATGGCAGCACCAGAGAATGGTGCAAGGAACTGGAGCGCTGCGGGACTTGATGCCGGAGCGGTCACGACGATGGTGTACTCCATCGCACCTGCCTCCTCGAGTTCAGCAACAATCTTAGCGGTCTTCGATTCCTTCTGACCAATTGCTACGTAGATACAAATGGGACGTGTGGCTACATCCTCAGACTTCTGGTTGAGAATGGTGTCGATAGCAACGGTGGTCTTTCCAACACCGCGGTCACCAATGATGAGCTCACGCTGACCACGACCAATCGGGACCATGGCGTCAATAGCTTTAATACCAGTGTGGAGCGGAACATTAACCGGAGCACGATCAATCACACCATAGGCTTCGCGCTCAATTGGAGTGAATTTGGTAGCGCCCGTCGGGCCCTTACCGTCAACTGGTTCACCAAGAGGATTCACCACACGTCCAACGAGAGAGTCACCTACCGGGATGGAAAGGAGGCGACCAAGTCTGCGAACGAGCATTCCTTCGTACACTTTTGAAGCATCACCAAGGATAGCGGCGCGCACACCATCCTCTTCAAGGTTCAGCACCAGTCCGTAGATTGGGTCAGCGTCCTTGAGTGCTTCTTCAAGGGTACGGTCGAACGTAGGGTCGAAGAGCACCATTTCGGTCATGATTGCCTTATCGAGGCCATCTATCTCCGCGATACCGTCACCGGTAGCACGAACGATGCCCGTTTCCTCCGTACCAGTAGTTGGTGCGAAGTCAGCAATCTCCTTTTCGATTTTCTTGATGATGCTCTCCATGTTCTTGTAAATAGGTAATAAGTTACGCCTTCACAATGCCGCGGTAGATATCGGTGAGCGCGCGCTTTCCGCTTCTATCCACCAGCACCCCTTCCTTACGAGCCCTCCATCCAGAAAGGAGGATGGGATTCACGACTGCCTCTTCTGCATCAATACCGAGTGCCTTGGCTTCCGCAAGTGCGGTCTTCGCCTCTTCCTTGGAAGCTACCTCTACTGTTGCGCCGAGTGTCTTGCTTCGTTCCATTTGCGTCTTGAGTGCGCGAAGAATTCCAGGAAGAAGCTTTACGCGACCCTTGGCCTTCAAATGCTTCACCAAGTTCCCTACGATTTCATCCTCCTTCCGGCCAGAAGCCAGAAGACGAGTGACGACGGTTGCGTAGAGGTTCTCCATGGTTAGTTTTTCTCCACCACCTTTGCGGCAGCAAGAATGGCGAGACGTGCAATCTCCTTCTCACTTTCACGAAGCATCTTTGCGGAGGCTTCCTTTGCACGAGCGTCAGCATCTTTAGCAATAGCATCAGCTCGTGCTTCTGCATCCTTTACAAGACGCGTGCGTTCGCTTGCTGCAGCCTCACGGGCAGAGGCGAGTGCTTCAGCGCCCTGGGCGTCAGCGAGCGCAACCACCTTGGCTGCCTCCGTATCAGCACCAGCAAGCTTTTCAGCTGCGCGCTCCGCGTCGTGTACTCCTTGTGCAATCTTTTGTGCGCGCTCATCAAGCGTCTTCATAACCGGCTTGTAGAGGAGCATCCAAAGGCCCACGAACAGGACCGCGAAGTTCACCCCCTGCGCAAGCAGAAGCTTTCCATCAATGCCGAAAGCGGAGAAGAGCGCGTCCATGAATTGTTAGCCGACGAAACGGATGATGAACGACACCACGAGTGCAAGAATGCCGAGAGCCTCTGCGAACACGATTGCAAGAATCATGTTAGAGACAATCTTACCGGAGGCCTCAGGATTCCTACCGATAGCGTGCATTGCCCCTCCACCAATCATACCGATACCGATACTAGGACCGATAACGCCAAGACCTGCTGCGAGCGCCATTGCGATCAACTTAGCCGATTCTGCTTCCATAAATGTGTATTACGTTACTAAAGCTCCATCCCGGAGCCGCACGGATACAAGGTTAATGCGCCTCGTCCCCGTGCGGTTCCATGATTGCCAATTTGATGAAGAACAGCGTCAACATCGAGAACACTACCGCCTGTATGAATCCCACGAAAACCTCAAAGGCCATCAAGGGTACCGGCAGGAGGTACGCCACAAAGAACACCGCCACCGCAATCATCACTTCTCCTGCAAAGATGTTCCCAAACAACCTGAAGGAAAACGAGACGAGCCGGCCGATGTTCGATAGAAGCTCAATGATGCCCACTGCGAAATCAACCGGTGACCTAAAATTAACATATTTGCCTGCGTACTTGAAGAAACCCAGCATAATGACCCCCGTAATCTCTATGGTGAAAAAAGCAATAATAGCGAGCGCAAGGGTCATGTTGAGGTCTGCCGAAGGGGCCCGCAGGAACGGCACATCGTTAAAAAGAATCGACCCAATGCCCGGGAGGAACGCCAGCTCGTTGGCTACCAGGAGAAACAGGAAGATAGTCATAATAAGTGGGAAGAACTTGCGAGCGAGCTTCTCGCTTTCAAGCGTCTCCGCCATGTAATCGAGTACGCCCTGGAAGAGCATTTCAATTCCTGCCTGGAGCTTTCCAGGAATCATGGAGATCTGTCGACGCACGAGGAACGCAAAGAGGAGGAGGAGGCCAACCACTATCCAGGTCATTAAAAGCGAATTGGTCACCGGAAGACCCCAGAGGTTGAATAGTTCCTCCGCCTTGAGGACCACGTGAATACCGGCGCTATGCGCCGCCTCAGCGGCGTGACCAGCTTCTTCCGCTAGGTGTTCGGTTGCCATGTGTACAAAAATGACCCGGGTGCAGGGTTATGGGGTCATAGTAGCAAGCAGATGCAGAGTCCGCAAAACTGGGGAAAGCAGTGGACCCACGGGGAATCGAACCCCGACTTCATCCATGCCATGGATGCGTAATACCGTTTTACTATGGGCCCGGCTTTAAAACTCTACTTCTTTTCCTTGAGGCCCTCAAGGTCAGCGAGTACGCGACGAATATCAGCAGTGAGCTGCTCCAGCGTTGCAGCGTTCTTAAGACTCTGCGCTTCAACCTCCTCCTCTTCAGTCATTTCCTCCACGTCCTCTTGGATCTCATCAAGATCCTCACTCATCTCCTCAATATCTTCCTGAATCTCGTCAACGTCCTCTCCAAGCTCTTCAACGTCCTCTTGAATCTCATCAATATCTTCCTCCACTTCGCGCAGCTGCTGGGTGTTTCGGTTAACCGTCATCTGAATGAAGATCGCAAGGTAAATAGCTTCAAGTGACACTACTGTGGTAAGAACAAGCAGAATAATCTCCCACGACGCTACGTGAATGAGTCCCAGTCCAAAAGCTCCCAGAAACACAAGGGTGTGGAGAATAAGAGAAGGCAGCGAGCCTATCCACGACGTTGCTCGCTCAATGAGAAGTGGTTTTTGTGGTTTCTTCATAGTGGACCCAAGGGAATTCGAATCCCTGACCTCTGCAATGCGAATGCAGCGCTCTACCAACTGAGCTATGGGCCCTACCGCTTTTTAAAATGCTACCACTTTCTGCACCACCCTTCAATTACTCATCTGTTGACTGAATGAATTTCTGTGCAACGAACGTTTTAAGATCCTCCCGTTCTTCTGGTAGAGGAACTCGTCTCTGTACCGCTATAAACGTACGCTCGACCAGTTCCGTCAATCCCTCAATCCAGTACCCTATGTACAGGTTGTAATGGTCCTCCGCCATATCTTCAGCCACATCTTCCTGAAGCAGAAGTTCTACAATTTTTTCAATGATGAGTTGCGCTTGCGGAAGCGTTACTTCAAGACCTTTGAATTCCTCCTGCACAATGGTTCGCATCACCCTCTTAATCTTTTCGGGGGTAAACGAATCCTCTACAGCTTCCTTGAGAAACCGATCTGCCGTTTCGTGGAAACGTAGTGCAGCAGACCTGATTTCTTGATCAGGCGCCTCGTTATCGTTAGCGGCAGAAAACTCAGGTGACGGCATGTCGTCCATTCCATCTTTCGTCATAGCAATAAGTATATACCGTGAACCGAGTCAATCTGCTATCCTCCTTTCAATCGGGCCGTAGTATACCGGTAGTACGTACGCTTCGGGTGCGTGAAGACCGGGTTCGATTCCCGGCGGCCCGACCTTCAACCAAAGAGGAGCTCTTCGAGCTTCTTTTTTGATTCAGGATTGTACTTCGCCTCTAGCAGATCCAGTGCAATCTCCTTTCCTTGAAAGTGTGGTTGCCGCATGACCTCAATGACCTCGTTCAAATCTGCCTCCCACATGCTAATGCGCTCTCCGGCATCAAGATGGGGTTCGGTTACCTTCTGAACTCCACGTGCAACAAAGATGTAGAAGGCCCAGTCGAGCTTCGAGACAGGCTGGTACGCCTTCCACAGCACGAGTTCCCTTGCTTCGTACCCTGTTTCTTCAAGAAGTTCGCGCTTAGCAGCAGTCTCAGGGTCCTCTCCAGGATCAAGGCGCCCTCCTGGAAACGTAATGACTGCGTCACGACCCGGTTGCTCGTCGTTAATAAGAAGAATCTTCCGATCTGATGTCGTCGCAATAACTGAAACGGTGTCCTGACGACGCAACTTCTCGAAGGTAGCCTTCGTTCCGTCGAAAAGCTCCTGTTCCCACTGATAGACATCAAAGAGCACTCCCGCAAAGGCTTTCTTCGCGTGAGGAGGAATCTTCTGGTGACCGTCTGGGCGAGGAATCATTCTGGTAGCGTAGCATTTAGAGTCTGCCTTTGGTATCGTTGCCTTTCGGGCAATTAGCTCAGCTGGTTAGAGCGTTCGCCTCACACGCGAAAGGTCACAGGTTCGAATCCTGTATTGCCCACTTACTTTTCAAGCTCAATATCCTCTTCCCTAAAATCATCTTGGAAATGTGGAGGGATTTGTAAGATGTAACGCACTGGGTCACTTTCTTTTTGTTGGAGGGCCTTGTTAAACCGATAGACCCGGGTGCCGTTTTTAAAAATAACCTGCACAATATTTTTACCTTGAGCTTCAGCATCGGCGCATGCTTGCTGAAGCAACGGCGAGAACCGGAGGCTCTTTTTGGTGTACTCTCCATCGACCTCTAGCACATGCGTATTCTCGCGAGTTGGCTCCTGCCTTGCGTAGCCATTAGGGCCTTCAACCCAGTTCATATTCATGAATCAAAAGGTACCACGCAG
>CAZJPR010000006.1:42744-45756 GCA_964548265.1 uncultured Candidatus Saccharibacteria bacterium | reverse complement strand
CATGAAGTTCCGCAACGAAAGGTACCCCACGAGGGATGTCCTTATAATGAAGAGACTAAACTGTAGGTGGTCCAGCGACGGTCCCCTGTTTTCGCGACCACTCCTTCAAGGACAAGGCTCTGGAGCTCTCTCTGGATAGTCTTCTCGCTCACGTTCCGTACCACGATAGAAATGTCCTTTATATAGGACGGGCCCCTTGAGCGCAGCACGGAGAGTATTGAATCCCGGCGTGTAGAGTCTCCCGACTTCACCTGTCCTTTATCTTGTCCTTTAGAAGAAGCAATCGGTGTTTTAGCGATTGGTGCGCGCTTTAGAGGCTTGGGAGACTTCTCGCTCTTAAGCGCGTGCGACAGATTTGGCGTTTCCTCAAAAGTGACATGCGGATCTTCATAGCTAGCAATCTCTTCGAGAAGGTGGCGAGCCTCCCTTGCGATGATGTCAGCATTCATTGGCGAGAGCATGCCGGTTGCGCGGGCAATGGAGAGGACGCTTGAAAGAGCGAGCAGTTCACGCGAAAGGACATCACGAGCCTGGCCCGGAGTGCAGACGGCGCTATCAACCAAACAAACGGACACGCCAATAATTCGGTCACGAAGTGCAGGGGTTGAGGTGAAGGCCGGAGCCACCATGTGAATGGCTTTTGCGAGGCGTTCAGCCTTCTTGTAGATATAGACCCTACGGATGTCCTTTTCGAAGATACTGGAGAATATGCTCTTTTCTAGGACAAAATGGTCCAGATCAGCACCATGTGTCTTCCCCTTGAGCGCTTTCGAATCTCCTGTCTGTCCTTTAGTGTCGCTCATTGAAATGTGGGTGTCCTTGTGACGTCGCAGGATTATATGTCCTTAATTTCACGGGTGCAAATTTCTTGCGTACGTACGAGTGGAGAGGAGCATGGGGACAAGGCACAGGGTGCTAAAATGGCCTGATGAAGCGGCGAAAACGGCGCGAGCCAGCTGAGTTAAACGGGGTCATCCGCTGGGCGGCTGCTGTCGCCCTTGTTGCGTTTGGTCTTATCCTCGGTCTTTCGGGCTTCGGGCTCGGAGGGTTCGTCGGCGGCGCTGTCTTTTCCTTTATCTACGGAATTCTTGGTGTAGGCACTGTGCTACTTCCCCTCCTTATGCTTGCCGGCGGTATCGCACTCGCCCGAGAGAAAATGGACGTCTCTGCCTCATTCGCCGGTGGCAGCGTACTTATCGTACTTTCGGCGCTCGCACTCCTTGGCATCCTTTCCGATACCTTGGGCGGTGTGTTCGGCTCCTTTATTGGAGGCCTTATGCACGACTTCTTTGGACTCGCCGGAGCCTTGGTGCTTCTCCTCGCCCTTATCGTCATAGGACTCATCATCGCAACTGATATCGTTGCACTTTTGACTGGTGCGGCAGAGCTCGCAGATAGCGCCGGAAAGGCACTCGGCTCCATGCAACTCCCGACACTTCCTAAACGCAAAGAGCAGGACGAAGAGGAAGAAGACTATATAGAGGAAGAGGAGCAAATCGAGGAGCATTCAGCAGAACCAGTCGTAACGATGTTTAATGCGCCCGTTGAAGGCAAAGCAAAGGTTGCGGCCATCCCGAACATTGATGCCGAGTACGAAGCACCTCCAGTCTCTCTGCTTTCAGAAGATAAAGGCAAGCCAGGAGTCGGCGACATTAAGGCAAACGCCAACATCATCAAGCGCACTTTCCAGAACTTCGGCATCTCAGTAGAGATGGACGAGGTGTCGGTTGGCCCTACGGTTACCCGCTACGCTATCAAGCCAGCAGAAGGCGTGCGCCTCTCAAAGATTATTGGGCTGCAGAACAACCTTGAGCTCGCACTCGCTGCGCATCCAGTGCGCATCGAAGCTCCAATTCCCGGGAAGTCATTGGTAGGTATTGAGGTACCAAACGCATCCAAGGCGATGGTGGGCCTCGGTGGCATCCTCTCTGCTCCTGAGTGGGGTGAGAGTGAGAAGCCGCTCTTGGCTGCTGTCGGCCGCGATATCACCGGTACTCCGCACTACGTAAACATCGCAAAGATGCCGCACGGTCTTGTCGCAGGAGCAACGGGTTCCGGAAAGTCAGTTGCTATCCACGCCCTCATCACTTCCCTCCTCTACCGCAATGGCCCTAACCAACTCCGGTTGATCATGGTGGACCCGAAGCGCGTCGAACTTACGCTCTATAACGGTATTCCCCACCTCCTCACCCCTGTTATTACAGATCCTAAGAAGTGCATCATGGCGCTTAAGTGGGCGGCTAAGGAAATGGAGCGCCGTTACAACATCCTTGAAGCTGAGGCAGTGCGCGATATCGACTCCTACCACAACACCGTGGTTGAGCCTGCCAAGCGCAAGAAGCTTACCGACATGCCTGAGGCAATGCCGTATATCGTCATCGTCATCGACGAGCTCGCCGACATCATGCAGAGCTACCCTCGTGAGCTTGAGGCCTCAATCGTACGGCTCGCGCAGATGTCACGCGCCGTGGGTATCCACCTCGTTCTTTCAACACAGCGCCCATCAGTAAACGTCATTACCGGCCTCATCAAGGCCAACGTCCCTACTCGCATGGCGCTCCAGGTAGCCTCACAAATAGATTCCCGTACCATTCTCGACTCCGGGGGCGCAGAGCTCCTGCTTGGCGCAGGCGACATGCTCTACCTATCTGCAGACATGCAGAAGCCAGTACGCCTCCAGACTG
Organism: uncultured Candidatus Saccharibacteria bacterium; assembly: GCA_964548265.1. Classification (GTDB taxonomy): domain Bacteria; phylum Patescibacteriota; class Minisyncoccia; order Phycocordibacterales; family Phycocordibacteraceae; genus C7867-001. Next base: position 43,072 of record CAZJPR010000006.1, on the reverse strand, counting down.
CCTACATTGGCGAGAACGAGGTGAAGAAGATTGTGAGCTACATCAAGCAGCACAACGCAGGCTCCTTGGGTTCTCTGGACCTTGCTGGTGGCGACAGTAACCAAGTGAATGACGCCATCATGCTTGCGACCGAGGACGATGATGTCGACGACGACCTGTACCTCCAAGCAAAGGCTGCGGTAGAAGAAGCAGGCCGCGCTTCTACTTCCTACCTCCAAAGGAAGCTCCGTATTGGCTACTCTCGTGCCGCACGCCTTATGGACCTCCTCGAAGAAAAGGGAGTCATAGGAGCCGCTGATGGCTCCCGCCCACGCGATGTCCTCTCCCG
>CAZJPR010000006.1:0-42644 GCA_964548265.1 uncultured Candidatus Saccharibacteria bacterium | reverse complement strand
GACTACGCCACCTACCCAGATGGCGAGGTCCTGGTCTCAGGCGTGGCCTCACGCACCGAGACCCTGTACTTAAATGGTGGTCCGCTCTTGATAGACCAGAAAGGAAACTTCTCTACTTCACTCACCCTTCCCCAGGGAGGCGCTATACTGTCCTTAACGGCAACTGACCGGTTCGGACGGACCCGGACGGTCAGGCGCAACGTTTATATACCTAACGAGATCAATCATGGCGGCGAAGAAGAAATCCAAAGCGAAGGAGGAGACGGAATCGACGAGGGGCGGGGAGATGGCTCCGGGGGAAACGAAGAATAAAGCAATCGAGCTCGCGCTCAAAGAAATCCGAACGAAGTTCGGTGACGAAGCCATCATGACGTATGGCTCGGGTAAGGTCGCCGCTATTCCTTCTATTCCAACTGGCTCCTTGGGACTTGATGCCGCGCTCGGCATCGGTGGACTTCCCCGCGGCCGCATCGTTGAGATTTATGGCCCGGAATCTTCGGGTAAGACAACACTTTCTCTCCACGTGATTGCAGAAGCACAGAAGAAGGGCGGCATCTGCGCCTTCGTTGATGCAGAACACGCACTTGATCCTGAATATGCTCGCCGCATTGGCGTGAAGCTTCCCGAGCTTCTTATCTCTCAGCCAGACACTGGTGAGCAGGCGCTTGAAATTGTGGAATCCCTCGTACGTGCAAACTCAGTGGACGTGATTGTTGTGGACTCCGTTGCAGCTCTTACGCCAAAGGATGAAATAGAAGGAGACATGGGCTCCGCACAGATGGGTAAGCAGGCACGCCTTATGTCACAGGCGCTCCGTAAGTTGACCGCCATCACCGCCAAGAGCAAGACGCTCATCATCTTCATCAACCAGATCCGCATGCAGATTGGTGTGATGTTTGGGAACCCAGAGACCACGACCGGTGGTAAGGCACTTAAGTTCTACACTTCAGTGCGCCTCGATATTCGTCGCATTGCGCAGATTAAGAAGGGCGAGGAGATCGTCGGAGGTCGCGTGCGCGTAAAGGTGGTGAAGAACAAGGTTGCGGCTCCCTTCAAGACGACTGAGTTCGACCTCCTCTACAACGAAGGAATCTCCCGTGAAGGAGAGTTGCTCGCGCTTGGAGAGAAGTATGAAATCGTTGAAAAGTCAGGCACGAGCTACAAGTACGGTGAGCAAACGCTTGGCCGTGGCTATGATGCCTCTCGCACCTTCCTAAGAGAGAACAAGCCGGTTGCTAACGAAATCCTTAAGCAGATACGTGCGAAGTTGGACGCAGAATAGCAGCCATGAAGGACCTGCGCAGAGAGCACCAACAGCAGCTCGCTGCTCTTGCTGCGCAGCTTGAAGGCAATACGGACCCCATCAGCATACAGAAGAAGACCGCTTCCAACCTTTTTCGCTATGACGAAAAGCAGGAGCAGCAGGGCCGAGTGGTCGACCTCAGCGCATTCAATAAACCCCTCTATCTCGACCGGGAAGCAGAAACACTCGAAGTGCAGGGGCTAGCCACCTACGAGGACATTGTTTCCTATACTGTTCCCAACGGCTTTCTCCCAACGGTTGCTCCGGGGTTCAAACAAATCACCATCGCAGGAGCGATAGTGGGGGTCGCTATAGAATCTACCTGCTACCGCTACGGCTTTGTGCATGACGGGCTTCTAGAAGCCGACGTGCTTCTTGCCGACGGAACAATTGTTACCTGTTCTCCTGATAACCAGTATGCCGATTTGTTCTATGGACTCGGCAATTCATACGGCACATTGGGGTATATTCTACGCGCGAAGATACGAGTCGTCCCAGTAATGCCGTACGTCGCACTCCATACTGAACGCTTCAACGATACGAAGAACCTCTTGGACGCCATGGAGGCAGCTACGCGCAATCCGGAAGTTGAGTACATTGAGAGCGCGACGTACACGAAAGACGAGCTGTACCTCACAACTGGCAAGCAGGTGCACGAAGCACCTCGACTTCTTAACATTTACGGACTAACTATTTTCTATAAAGAAATAAGTCGGCCAGGAGATTTATATCTGCGCACCGAAGACTACGTCTTTCGATACGACCCTGAATGGTTCTGGGGACTTCCTGAAGGCCCACTGTATTCCCTCTTCCGCCTGTTCGCCCCGAAGAGTTTGCGGAACTCCGGTTTTTACAAGCGACAGTACGCAGCCGCTGCAAAGCGTGCGGCCGCAAAGGGAGTCTCGCCGCTCAAGGACGATCAGGAACATTTGATTCAGGACTGGCAGGTGCCTTGGCCTGAGGCGAAAGTCCTTCTCGACTACGCGCTATCAACCGTCGACATTTTGGGCAAGCCGTGGCTCATCACGCCTATTGTCTCGCCAGGGAAAGCGACGTCGTATCCAATCAAACCTAATACGTTGTATTTCAATCTCGGGTGCTATACATTCGCGCGTAAGCAAGCGGGTAAAGAACCCTACTACAATACGAAAATCATGGACGCATTCTGCTTTGCGCGTGGAGGCATAAAAATGCTCTACTCCTCAACCTTCATCAGCGAAGCAGAATTCGACCGCCTCTACGCAGGAGATGCCCGCGCTGCACTCAAACAGAAATACGACCCTAAGAATCTGCTCCCTACCTTGTACGAGAAGGTCGCGCGAGCAACATAGTATGAAAATCGCTATTATCGGTTCAGGGATGGCAGGCTTGAGTGCCGCCTATGCCTTGCACACTCAGTGCGATATCGCCGTGTTCGAGAAAGACTCGAACATTGGTGGGCATGCACTCACCATAAACGCTGGAGAAACACGAGTGGATGTCGGTGTAAACGTCTTTAGCGAGCGCGATTACCCACAAGTCCTTGGCCTCTTCCGCCTACTCAAGGTCCCTCTCAGGAAGTGCAGCATGTCGTTTGCCATGTCGTGGGGGGATGGCAGGCTCGGGTGGTCAAGCATTGCTCCTCTACGCCAGCTCAGCTTGTTCGTGAGACCAAGCACCTACTTCATGGTCTTTGATTTCATCCGTTTCTATTGCCACGTTCATACCAAAGCAATAGAGCCTGACCTAACGCTGGAAGAATTCTTGAAGAAACACCGCTTTGGAACAGCGTTTGCCCACCAGCTCCTTCTTCCCATGGGATGCTCAATCTACACCTGCTCAGTAGACACGCTCTTACGATTCTCCGCACACACTCTCATCACGTTCTTTAAAAAGCACGGTGTCCTTGATGTACTCCGTCTCCCTACTTGGTACAACATCCCGGGAGGGTGCCGGGAATATCTTGAGCGCATGACTCAACCCTTCGCGTCGTCCATTTACCCTACCTGTCCGGTCACACGCGTTGTGCGTACGGGAGATAGCGTCACCGTACACAGTGCCCGAGGTGTCGAATCGTTCGATGCAGCGATCTTCGCCTGTCATCCAAACGATGCACTCGATTTACTTGCAGATCCGACACCCGAGGAGCTTTCAGTATTGGGAGCTCTTACCTACAACCGAACTGAAGTGTGCACGCACACTGATACTTCAGTGATGCCACGAAAAAAGGAGTGTTGGGCAAGCTGGACGTACGTATTGGACGGTGCCCATTCTGCCGTACACTATTTCGTAAACCGCCTCCAGGGCCGCCCAACAAGCAATCCTGTGTTTGTAACGATAGGTCCCACTCGTCCTATAGCATCGGAGTACCTCATTGATTCACGCGAGCTGTGGCACCCTGTCTTTGACCTCAACTTTGTTTCTGCACAGAAAAAGCTTCCGCAACTTCAAGGAGTCCGCCGAACTTGGTACGCCGGTGCCTACGCTGGCTATGGCTTCCACGAGGATGCCTTCATCAGCGGTCAGGCTGCTGCCCAAGAAATCCTTACGCAGCTACCCGCGAGTGCAGAGTAAGAGCGTTCCCAAGTGCAATTCCCAGCCCGCGCGCAACCCATAGTGCAGCCACGAGAGCGAGCACTGCGAGCACCTGCACAATAAATTCTGTCTGTACGAATGCTGCGACGAAGAAACGGAACATCGCAGCAAGATCAAATACTGACGGCATGTTGGCGAACACGCGTTCTACCCATACCTGCTGACCAATGCCGTAGAGAGCTACGGCAAACAGAACAGGAGCAACGACAATGTCGCTTGTGAGCGGGCGGAGCATACGAATCGTATGCACCCTCCTCATCACGTTCTGTTTTAGCTGGCTACTCATAGGCATTGGTGTCTCTCAAGGCTTGTTTAAATTGCTTCTTGGCTCGGTGCACCCGGGTCTTCACGGCAGACACGGTTGAGCCCTCTATCTCAGCGATTTCCTCCTGGGTCTTCCCCTCTATGAACTGGAGGCGAAGTACCCGCGCGCTGATGTCGGGAATCCTGGAGAGAGCGATGAGGACTTCGCTACGAATCGAGAGGTCCTCTAAAAATTCGCTACTATCCGGGATCCTTTCATATAACTCAGGGTCCAGCTCCTGGGTTACACCCCTACTCTTCTTCAGTTTCTGGTATCGAGTGAAGCAGAGGCGGGTCAAAATAGCGTAGGCCCAGGAAGCAAACGTTGCCCCCTCCTGCTTCTTGAATTTGTCGGCGTAGACGTAAATACGAGTGAAGCAGTCCTGCACTACCTCCTCCGCGTCCTCTTTATTGCGGACGATACTCTTCGCTTTCCTGAGAAATGCCTCCTCGTAGCGGTCGACCAGTATCCCAAAGTGCTCTGGGTTCTCCCTCGAGAGCGCGAGTATTTCCTCATCCTTGAGGTCATCCATGATGTCCTGTATGATACCCCCTAACCCGGTTCAGGGCATTTTTTATGGCAATACTTTCCTACAACGAAATCCTCAACAAGAAGGTCATCGTCTACAACGGCGAGCCGTACAAGGTTCTTTCCTCACACATCTTCCGCATGCAGCAGAGGAAGCCAGTCAATCAGACCAAGCTCCAGCACTTGGTCTCCGGCAAGGTAACGGAGATTTCCTTCCACCAGAACGAGAGCGTTCCTGAGGCTGACATCGACACCATGGACGCCCTTTACCTCTACGCAGGTCGCGGCGAAGCATGGTTCTGTGAAGCAGGAAACCCGAGGAATCGCTTCTCCTTCCCGGAAGAGGTTGTGCACGACAAGATTAAGTGGCTTATCTCCAACTCCCCTGTTGAGGTCCTTACCTACAACGAAAAGCCGATGACGGTGGACATTCCAGTAAAGGTTGACCTCAAGGTCACTGACGCTCCTCCGGCAGTCAAAGGAGACACCGCAACCGGCGGCACCAAGCAGGTAACGCTTGAGTCCGGTGCAACGGTGCTCACTCCCCTGTTCATCAACGAGGGGGACATTCTTACCATCAACACCGAGACGGGAGACTATGTAGAGAGGAAGGAGAAGGCCTAACAAAAAACCGCCCTTCCGGGCGGTTTTTTCTTACGCTGCCAAGTATGGCAGGAGGGCCATGTAGCGAGCCCGCTTGATTGCCATCGCAATCTTCCTCTGCTGGGTGGCATTCACGCCGGTGCGCCTCTTAGAGAGCATCTTGGCGTGTGGGTTCACGAACTGACGAAGGTACGGAACGTCCTTCCAGTCGATGAACTTCTTGTGCTCAATTTCCTCGCGTTCTGATTGATGTGCCATACGTCGAAGTACCTTACTCTAAAGGGATTACCCTGTCAAAAACCGGGTTCAAAACGGAATGTCCTCCGGGTTTATCTCCTCGTCCGGGTACTGAATCTGCTCGCCGGAGTCTGCGGGACCAGACTGATCCATGTCGTTACCAGCAGCGGCTCCACGGCCCTCGCCACCGCCTGCGCCGAACTGGAAGGTTTCAACGATGACCTCGGTGCGGTACTGCTTGGTGCCATCCTTCTCCCATGAGCGGGTCTGAATGCGACCCTCCACAAACATAGGGCGGCCCTTCTTCATGTACTGTGCAATTACCTCAGCAGTGCGGCCGAAGGCAACCACGTTATGAAATTCTGTCTGTTCCTGCTTAGCACCGTTCTTATCCTTGTACGTGCGGTTGGTTGCAATCGCAAAGTTCACCACATTCTGGCCTGACGGGAGCGCTTTGAGTTCCGGGTCTCGTGTGAGGTTCCCGTAGAGCATTACCTTGTTCAAGTACATGCTCGTATTGTACTACACCCCGACTTCCTTGAGCGCGGCGTCGAGCTCGGTGTCGGAAACTGGCTCCTCAGCAACTGGCTGGGTAGCGGCCTGGCGCACCATCTCCTGCATCTCAGCAAAGTGTGCGGCCTCCTCCTTGGTGGTGCGAAGGTCGAGGAAACGGAAGATGCGGGTCTCGGCGCGTGCAGCATCGATAACCTTCTGGTGCCCTGCCCCATCTGCCTCATACGCAATCCAGCAGAAGTAGCTGCTGTCGAAGTCGTGGCGGCCTCCGTGCTCCATGCGAGAGACGGTGTAGGCAAGCTGAATCTTCTCAGGAGTACCCTCGGCAACGATAGAACCTGCACCCTCCATGAGGTCACGCATGGTCTGGTAGACCTTCTTTGCCTCCTCCTGGGCGAGCTCTGGGTCTACGTGGAAGCCAAGCTCGTACACACGCACCTCGGCGTGGTCAGCATCAGCTTCCTCTTCGCGCATGTCGCGCTCCTCTGTGTCTTTTGCCATAGTCGCCGTATCCTAGCACGGGCCCCTGGGGGCCGCAAATACTGAGGTTCTAGGCCGTAGGAAGCCTGAAGGCCCTGACAGCGTTCCCAAGCAGAGTCTCTCGCACAGCCTCTTCAGCTTCCTCTCGAATAGAAGCTACGGCCTTCACCACCTCCCTGACTGCTAGCGGGTCGTTCCGCTTCCCTCGGTTGGGCGCAGGCGCGACATAGGGCGCATCGGTCTCAGAGAGGATGTTCTCAAGCGGAAGATACTTCACCACCTCATCGTAGTCGTGGGTGAAGGTCAGCACTGCAGTAAAGGAAAAGGTGAAGCCGAGTTCAAGAAACTTCTTCGTTGTCTCAACATCGCCTACATAGAAATGCATGTTGCCTCGCACGTTCTTTCCTTTGAGCATGTCGATGGCATCGAGATACGCATCCATGCTCCCTTTCGAAGGACGTGCGTGAATCATGAGCGGCTTGTCAGTATCAAGCGCAAGTTGAATATGCTTATCAAATACTTCCTTCTGCCTCGCCTTCTCGTTCTCCGGCTCCTCAGGACGGAAGTAATCAAGTCCGCACTCGCCTATCGCCACAACGTTCGGGTCCTCAGCGAGCTTCCGGTAGTAGGCGTCGTCATACCCTTCCCCTGGCTTGTCATTGGGGTGAAGACCCACTGCGGCAAAGAGTGTCGTGCCATTTGCTAGGTCAACAGCTCCCTTGGAGAACGTGCTGTCGGTGCCGACGATAAGTCCGCCAACCTCAGTTGCTTCCATGGCGGCAAGCAGTTCCGCCCGATCTTCATCGTACTGTGGGAATTGTATGTGGCAGTGTGCGTCGAAATACTTCACGGCAGGCGCGGGAAAAGATTCTCGGGCTTCTTGTTTTCCGTTACCGCAGCCATGATTGCGTTTGCAGTGGCCGGCATCATAGGCGCCAAGTGCACAGCAAGCTTGGCGAGGTGCACGACAAGCTTGGCGATGACCGCACGTGCTTCTTCTGCCGTTGCTTCAACTTTAATCTTCTTGTACGGCTCCTCTGTCGTCATGTACTCATCCCCCTTAGCAACATGGGCAAAGATGAGATCCACTGCTTCGTTGAACTTGAACTGTGCGATGGAGTCCGCGAACGCAGATTCCGTCGTGAGTGCACCGAGCGCAACAGGCTCAGAGAGGTGTTCTTCCGAGAGCTTCATCACGCGCGCAACCAAGTTACCGAGTCCATTCACCAAGTTCGCGGTATACCACTCATCAAGGCGCTCCCACGTAATGTCGGAATCCTCAACCGGGTGCACGTGGCGCAGCAACAAGTAGCGCGTTGCGTCCGTACCGTACTTCTGTACGAGATCGTACGGGTTGATCACGTTCCCCAGAGACTTACTCATACGTTGTCCGCCGGAGTTGATGAATCCGTGATAGAAGACTTGGTCACTATTTTTCACGTTGGCGGATATAAGCATTGCCTGCCACATGAGTGACTGAAAGCGCACTTGATCCTTCCCTGCCATCTGGAGAACATGGCCTCCTTCCCAGAACTTCGCGAAGTTCCCATTTTTATCCTCCGGCCAGCCGAGCGTTGAAATGTAGCTCGTGAGCGCATCGAACCAGACGTACATCACCTGCGAATCATCCCCCGGTACTGGAACGCCCCACGAGAGACGAGCTTTCTCTCGCGAAATGCTGAAATCCTCGAGGCCTCCCTTCACAAACGTAAGCGCTTCCTCGCGGCGCCACTCAGGAATGATGACGTCAGGGCGGCTTAGATAGGCCACGAGCCGCTCCTGATAGTTGGAGAACTTGAAGAAATAGTTCTCCTCAGAGATGGTCTCGGGGGTAAGCGAAGGATGGATGACGCACTTCCCATTCTCATCGAGTTCTTTCTCTGTCTTGTATGCTTCGCAGCCAACACAGTACAGACCTGAGTAGGTCTTCTTGTAGATATCACCCGCCGCATCACACCGGCGCCACATTTCCTGCGCAGCCTTGTAGTGGGCCGGATTGGTGGTGCGAATGAATGCATCGTAAGAAAGGTCGAGTGCACCACCGAGTTTCTTAAACTCATCGGAGTAGTGGTCGACGTAGGCATGCACATCGGTCCCCGCTTTCTCGGCGGCCTGCAGTATCTTCTGCCCGTGCTCGTCAGTACCAATATTGAAAAACACATCGTCACCTTTGAGGCGAAGAGTGCGGGCGAACGCATCAGCTTGCACAAATTCAAGTGCATTGCCGATATGCGGGTCGGCATTCACGTACGGGAGCGTCGTCGTGAGGTAGCGTGCGCTCATTGAAACTTACGCCTTCGCGCGCTTGCTCTTATCGAAGTCCATAAGAAACTCTTGGAGCGCGGCAGCAACCGGCACCGAAAGAAGGACACCAAGGAATCCAGCGATGTTACCGCCGACGATAAGCGCGAGGATGACCATTAACGGAGGGAGACCGACAATCTTCTTCACCACGAGCGGATAAATCAAGTTGGCCTGGAACAGGTTCATGATGAGGAAGACTCCCGCGACGAGCACCATAAGAGTGACGCCGCCTGTTGAGAAGCCGATGATGAGTGCAGGTACCGCTGCGATGAAGGAACCGAAGATAGGAATGAGCTCTGCAACAGCGGTGAGAGCTGCCAAGAGGAGCGCGTACGGCACTCCGAGGATAAGCAGCAGCAAATAGATGATGACGCCCGACAGGAGCGAGAGAAGAAGCTGCCCCTGCATCCACTGCCCTATCTTTACGTGTGCACGGCGCCAAAGACTGAGAACGTACGGTTCGTATTTCTGCGGAGTGACAATCTTGAGGAAGTCATCAATGCCCGTCTCGCGAATAGCGAGGTAGAAGGACAACACAATCACGAGCAGCAAGGAGAAAATACCACCGAAGAAAGAAGACACGAGGCGGAAGGCGCCTTCCGACGTGTCCACGAACGCTGAACGGAACGCAAAGATGGTATCAACGAGCGAAGTTTGTCCTTCTGCCGCCTGCTCTGCAGCGACCGAAATAGACGTTAAGGACGCGGGGAGGTCGAGCGTCTCAAGATACTGCGGGGCTGAAAGGAAAAAGGCTTGGGTGTCTTCCAAGAGCGGCGGAAGGAATACATACACAATACCGAAGAACGACCCGAACAAGAGAAGGTACATGCCCAAGACCGCGAGGACGCGCGGAACCTTGTATTTCATGAAAAAGGCCACGCCTGGCTCCACCGCCGACGCAATCACGATGGCGGTCAGCACCAGGAGGGCGAGGTCCCGCAGAAACCACAGCAAGTAGGCCGCGGTAGCGATGAAGATAATCATCACTATGGTGCCCGGAGTGATAGCGACGTTAATCTGCTTATCCATTGGGAAATAGTAGCATAAACCGCCTTTTCAAGCGGTTTCGGGGGAGTCGAGACTTACTGTGCCGAAGGATCCACCCAGACCGATTCGATGTTGTTTCCATCGAAGTCGTGGACGAAGGCTCCGTAGTAACCGGGGCTGTAGTCTTTCCGATACCCTGGAGCGCCATTGTCGGTTGCTCCCGCCGCAAGCGCCGCACCATAGAACGCCTGTACCTGCTCTGCACTCTCAGCGGCAAAAGCCACATGTACGCCTGCTGACGACGCGGCGCTCTCCCCTATCCAAAAGTCCTGCTTGCCGTTCTGGATAAAACCAGCAGCCTTGTACTCCGGCATGTCCATGCCAACGGCGTATCCAAGAGGTGCGAGCATCTTAGAATAAAGCTCCTTTGATTTTGCGTAATTCGAAACGCTTACTGAGGTATGTGCAATCATAGGTAGAGTATAGCAAATAGAAACAACTGGCAGTCTGGGACGATGTTGGAACCGGAATCAGTTATTTGCTTGAAGCAATCGTCTGAAGCGTTTGGGGTGTAAGCCGGATAAACTGATCTACCCCCACGGCATTGGCGAGAGCAACATCATCTGTTTGGATCCATTCGCCGCCAAATGTATCTTCAAGTAACTGTCGCAGTTCTTTTGCTGTTAGTGCTTCAGGATCATCTTCACCCTCACCGATAGCGGTATTGTAGAAATCATCAACAATGATTCCGTCTATATTCTCAAAGACTGAGAGTTTTACTTCTGCAGCCCGCCCTAACGAACGTTCGATTTGGATTGTATACAAATCTTCCTGGTACTTTCCTTTAGGTTTTTCCTTTCTGCGATGCTAGGGATTAGGGTCTTTCGGGGGCATGGAATAATCCTAGCATTACGCTGGCTGCCCAGGATTCGAACCAAATCTAACCGAGCGCCACGCGCAGCTTCTCAACCACCGCCTCTACCGAAAGGCGCTCCTGCTCACCCGTGTCTCGGTCTCGGATCGTCACTGTGCCGTCCTCAAGCGTATCGAAATCAATAGTGACGCACCATGGGGTGCCTATCTCATCCTGGCGACGATACCGCTTACCAATGTTGCCGTTGTCGTCCCACTCCACGCGCACTTCTTTTTTCAGCACGTTGTATACCTCGCGCGCTTTCTCTACCAACTCGGGCTTGTTCTTAAGAAGCGGAAACACAGCCGCTTTGATAGGTGCCAGCACTGGAGCAAGTTTAAGCACTACCCTCTTCTCTCCACCAAGTTCGTCCTCGGTGTACGCATCGGCAAAGAATGCGAAGAACATTCGGCCCATGCCTACTGAAGTCTCAAGTATCCACGGGATGTATTTCTCTGCCGTATATGGATCCGTATAGGTAAGATCGGTGCCTGAGTACTGCATGTGCTGCGTGAGGTCGTAGTCGGTGCGATCATGAATACCTTCGAGCTCATCAAAGCCAGCTGGGTAGTTGTACTCAATATCCCATGCGTCCTTAGCGTAGAAGACGAGATTGTCATGCTGCTTCCATCTTAAGTTCTCCGGCTTGATGCCGAGTCCTACGTACCAATCAAAACGATTCTTCTTGATTTGTTCGTACGCCTCCTTATTCTCATTCGGTTTAACAAAATACTGTGTGTCTGCTTGTTCGAGTTCACGTGTGCGAAAGAGGAAGTTGCGCGGTGATATCTCATTGCGAAACGCCTTGCCAATCTGGGCGATACCAAACGGCACCTTAGCGCGCGTAGTGTCCACGACATTCTTAAAGTTGAGGTAGATGCCCTGGCAGGCCTCGCCTGGAAGATAGACGGGCTCTGCGTTGGTACCGGTGAAATCACCCATGTTGGTCTTGACCAACAAGTTAAATGCGCGCACCGGACTGTAGTCGTGCGAACCACACTTCGGGCACGGGATATCCTTCTTGTGCTCTTCAAACAACTTGGACAATTCAGCCTCTGACATTTTCTCGTCCGCCTTCACTCCGACTTTCTCGAGCTCTTTGTCGACGCGGATACGCGTGTTGCACTTCTTACACTCAGCAAGAGGGTCAGAGAATCCGCCAACATGGCCCGATGCTTCCCAGACACGCGAGTCCTTAAACATAGCTGAATCAAGTCCATAAAAATCATCACGCTCTTGGACATGCGCTTTCCACCAGGCAGCCTTCAGGTTGTTCAGCAGCTCAACACCATAGGGGCCAAAGTCGTACATGCCCGCCATGCCGCCATAAATCTCAGAGCCCGGATACACAAAGCCCCGGCGCTTGGCGAGAGCAACGAGCGTATCGAGTGAGACCTTCATACTGCCGAGCTTACTTCACGCGAGCACCTGCGTCGATAGAGGGCGCCGTGGCGGTTACCGCCTCCTGAATGTAACGGTCGAAGGCAGAGAGTGTCGGACTGGTCACGATGACCGGACTAACCCCAACCTGCGAGAGGCTCGGGAGGAACGCGACCTCAAAGGAGGTTGAACGAGGACTTGCGTGGGCGGCAAGGTCCCCGACGCCCCACGAGAGTTCGCGTGTGGTTGCGTTGTAGACCACATCTGACCCGCTCACGAAGCGGACATAGGATGGGAGCGTGGCCTTGGCTACGGCGCCTGCAACTGCGTTCACTCCGTTTCCAACCGAGAGAGTGACAACATAGGATGTCTCTGTATCAGGAGTTGGTGGGTTCGGGCCCGCGCTCCGGTAGGCGGTCGCGGTGAATGAGAGCTGACTTGCAACTTGCACGGTCCTTGCAAGGGTTGAGGTAATTTCCTCACTCACACCCGTCTCCCCTACCCGGCGACCAGCGATCGCTACGTTCACGTTAATCGAGGGGTTACGCAGCGACGCAAGTTCCGCAGAAGACCTGCTCGCAAAAGTGAAGGAGCTCGCTCCACTATCGCCTGGTTGCAGTGCGGACAGCCCCGTTGTGGTGTCCCGATTGAATACAATGGTCGTATCAGAAGAGCGGTAGAAGCCTCCGCTGCTTGCAATAGAGTTCTTGTCGAGCGCTGCGCCCGAAAGATGAATCTCAATCTCTCCGTCGAGAATTTGTGTCGGGAGCGTATTCTGCCACGAGATGATGCCCTGCACTTCAGTGCCCGGCTTTACTGCAACCGTATTCGCATCACTGCGGTCAAGCGAGAGCGACACCGCGATGAACGGGCGCGTAATAGCAACGAGCGCTTCCTTGGTGATAAACGAAACGCTGAGGTCCCCCGAGCCATCTCCCTTTGAGGTGCCGGCGGAGAACCGGAAGACACGCTCATCCTTATCTTGGCCGCCGAGCACGCCACGTATGGAAATAGTACGTTGTTCGCCCGGCTGCAACGTTCCAATCTTAAACAGGGTGTTGCCCACCGAGGCCTGAGACGCTCCTGTAAATGAGAAGCCGAATGGATATTCCGCCGTAATCGCGAGATTATCAACAGCCGCCGGTGCATTTGAGCGCACGGTGATATCGAAGGTCATCTCCTGTCCCGAAGACACCTCAGAGAGCGCATCGACGTTCACTGAAACTGGCGAGGTCCCGATGGTGAAGTCGAAGGATTGTTTCTTCTCGAAGACTGCATTCGAACCTTCGGTTCGGTACTCAAGCGTCATCGGTATGGTGATGCCTTGATTGGCCTCACCAAAGAGTGTGGCCCGCACCGTACGCTTCACGCTCTCTCCTGGACCAATGGTACCGACCGCAACTTCCTCATGTGGGTACGGCTGTGGATCCTTGTCTGCGGTGTACGTACCATCTGGGAAATCAACAAAAAGTCGTGCATCGGTTAAGGTCGCCGGATTCTCGTTCTTGATAACCAGGAAGAGAGAAACGGTGTCTCCCCCAGCAATAGAGGTGGGCGGATTCTCAATGGTAATCTTCACGCGCTCGTTTGAAACAGAGCGCCCGCCCTGCACTACGAGGAAGAACGCGACGATAAGGGAGATGAAAAAGAATCCGGCAGCACCTATAAGAAAGAGTGCTGAACGAGAGAGCCCGGGACGTTCCGGTCCCTGGGGAGCCTGAGGCTTGCCTGCTTCCTTGGTCCAGCCATGAGGCACCTTTGAACTCTTCGCGGAAAGCGAGGAGGGGTGTATGTCGAACGAGGCCCCAGGGGAATACAGCCGCTTACGCGTCTCCTCAAGCGGCCCAACCTCTTCTTGCTCGCCTGGCATACTACACAAAAGTATACCTTACAGACCGGAAGCAGCGATGCCCTGGTTAATGCGCGCGATAATCTGTTTCCGATTCCCTTCCAGTGAGGCGGGGACCTCACCAGCATCAAGCCCGAGCGCATTCACAATCCTTAGCGCAGCCAGGCACTCTGCGGTATCCTGTTTCTCCTCGTTCTCGTCCGTAAGCGCATAGAGGAACTCGCGAAACGCTCGGAAGAGTTCCGGTTCCTTCGTCTCACCATGAACGAGCCGCAACAGGAGAAGCGATACCCGGCCCGCACGAGCACGGGCCGCTGGTGAGAGCTCCGCAACATGGTCTTTGATGAGTGAGGCCCCGGACAGCCGCCATCCTTCTTTCCCATACAGCACGTTCGCATCAAGCTCCGAGAGGGTGCGAAGCGCATGCGAAAGCTTTGCACCTGATTTACGCACTCCTTGCGCGCGCGCGCGAACCAGCCCGAAGTCTGCGGTGAGCAAGGTCACGAGCGCGCTTGCCTCCCCGATTGGAGTGCGGGAGAGGACGATGGCCGGCGTGACGTAGTTAGGACGCATCGCGCGTAAGAGTAAACGAAACGGAACCGGTGGAAAGCTCTGCCGTATAAGGACCACTCCCCCTTACCACTGAAACAGTGTCGCGCGGTGAGAAGCCGGCGGTCTTGCGCGCTTCGGCGACGGCGCGAGCAAACGCACGCTCATCTCCTTCCTGTATAAGCTCCGGCGTAAGGACCGTGTCGAGCTTCACCTCCGTCCCAACGACAATGCTCTTCACATTCACTTCGTCAGCGACAATTATAGAGAGCGTTGGTGGGAGTGCTTCTGTGACGGTGAGGGTTGCAAGCGGCTGGCGCACTTTGATGTTTGCCTTCTGACGAAGCATGAGTGCTTCAGAAGCAACCGCGCGCACCCTCTGCATATCAGCAATCAAAGCATCCTCTTTGCGAGAACCGAAGAGCGGTTTTTTAACCTCGGGCCAGGAAGCCAAATGCACGCTCTCTGGGTCATTGTCCTTTCTTACATTTCTATACATTTCCTCCGCCACGAATGGCATGGCGGGAGCTATGACCTTGGAGAGCTCGAGTAGCACATGGCGAAGCGTGCGGAGCGCTGCCTGCTTGTCTTCCTCATCCTCACCCTTCATACGGTCACGAGAACGCCGGAGGTACCAAGTTGAGAGGTCATCAATAAACTCGCGATACGGACGCACGGCGCGCGGAACATCGTAGCGGTCGAGCGCATCGGTTGCGTCCTCAATTACCTGGGTGAGACGCGCGAGTATCCAACGATCAAGTGGATGTGTACTCTTCTCCTCCCCTTCTTTGAGGTCCTGCTTAAAGAGGAGATAGAACGAGAGCACGTTGCGCAACATGTTCACCACGCGCGCGTGCACATCTTTGACATCTTCGTCGCGGAAGAGTAGATCCTCTGCCTGCATCACGGGGCTCGAGAGCATGTAGTAGCGGAATGCATCGGCGCCATATTGGTCAAAGAGCGCATACGGATCCGTGTAGTTGTTCTTACTCTTTGAAAGCTTCGCGCCATCCTTCGCAACGACGTTGCCCGTCGTAATCACGTTGCGGAAAGACTGGCGCCCAAAGATGGAAACAGAAATAGCGTGCATGTAGTAGAACCAGGCGCGTGTCTGACCGATGTACTCGGACACGAAGTCACCTGGCGCTCGTTTCTCGAATTCCTTCTGGTTCTCGAAGGGATAGTGGTATTCAGCAAACGGCATAGAACCTGACTCCACCCAACAGTCGACCACTTCTGGAGTGCGAGTGAGCGGTTGGCCATCCTTTTCAAGTTGCACCTGGTCTATGTACGGGAGGTGGAAGTCGAGCTCGTAGTTGCGATTGTGCGGCAGCGGTACGAAGTTAAGCGGCACCATCTTGCCGCGCTCAGGATACGGGGTCTCCACAATCTCAGCAGCGGTCGCGCCGCGCACGATGCCATAGAGCATCCAGAGCGGCTCACCGTGCGAGACGATGAGTATCTTCTTGTCTTTGTACTTCTCTTCAAGCGAGTAGAGGAAATCTCCCACGCGCTTCCTGAGGTCATTAAGGGATTCCCCTCCTTCAGGCCCCTTCTCGAAGCGCGCGAGATTACTTTCTTTGGTATCTGGGAAATGCTTATGGAACTCAGTGAGCGGCTGCCCGTTGAGGAACCCGTGGTTGTATTCGGAAAGCGCAGCATCGACGACGACCTGTTCAGGCTTGCAGCCAATGGCTTTCACGACAATCTCTGTGGTCTCGCGCGTGCGCACGAACGGCGAGGTGATGACAACGTCAATATCACACTTCTTAAGTTCCTCTGCGGCCTTAGCAACCTGTGCCTTGCCATTTTCCGTAAGGTGCACCGGTTCAGTTGGGTCAGCACTTATACGGCTCTCGACATTACTATCGGCTTC
The DNA here is from genome assembly GCA_964548265.1 of uncultured Candidatus Saccharibacteria bacterium. Taxonomy (GTDB): domain Bacteria; phylum Patescibacteriota; class Minisyncoccia; order Phycocordibacterales; family Phycocordibacteraceae; genus C7867-001. The sequence continues at coordinate 26,244 of CAZJPR010000006.1, read as the reverse complement.
TCCGTGTCGGAGTGTGTAGTAGGTATTTCCGCTCTTCTTCGTGAGCGACTTCAGTTCCTCAAGAGAGCCCACCACTGTTACCTCCCCTTTCGGGTCCTTCCATATAGGAAGGGGGCTCGCCCAGAAACGATTGCGAGAAATCGTCCAATCGGGAGCTCCCTCGAGTATGTGCTTGAAGCGACCGTGCTTAAGGTGCTCTGGTACCCAGGTTATTTTCTCGTTCTCCGAGAGCAACTTCTGCTTCACCTCTTGTATGTTGATGAACCAAGAAGACACGGCGTTGTAGATGAGCGCGGTGCCACAGCGATAGCAGTGGGGGTACGAGTGCGTGTTCATCGCTCGGGCAAACATGAGCCCACGCTTCTCAAGCTCTTCCTTTATAAGAGGCTCTGCCTTCTTGATGTACTGGCCCTGCACAAACTCAGGTGCATCCGTGTTGTACGTGCCGTTGGGGTTCAAGAGCGGCACCATCGGCAATCCTTCTTTGAGCCCGAGCGCATAGTCGTCTTCTCCGTATATGACAGCAGTGTGCACGACGCCCGTACCATCGGTGGTCGTGACGAAGTCGGCTGGTAGCACCATCCACTTCTTTCCTGTGTGTGCCGCTGCCTTCGCTATCAGGTAGAGCGGTTCGTACTCTATACCCACGAGTTCTTTCCCTACGAACTCTTTCGCCGGATTCGAAAGCCCAAGCGTCTCAGCACGCTCCTTCGCCGCAATGAGCGATACACCATCCTTCTCATAGAGCGCGTACGCAATCTCGGGTCCTACTGCAAGCCCCACGTTTCCGGGAAGTGTCCACGGCGTTGTGGTCCACGCGAGTATAAACGTATTTTCCGGGAGCCCATGCTTCCCCGGTTCCTTTACTTTAAATTTCACCGTTACCGCCTCTTCGGTCAGATCCTTGTAGGTGTTGTCCATCGCAATCTCCGCCTTGGCGAGCGGCGTCTCACAGTGCGGGCAGTACATGAGTACCTTCCTCCCTTCGTAGAGACGCTTCTTCTTGTGTATCTCCTTGAGCCCCCACCACACACTTTCGATGAAGCTGTTGTCCATCGTCTTATAGGAGTTATCGAAATCGACGAAGCGACCCAGGCGCTCGATGTAGCGCTTCCACTCATGCACGTAATCAAGCACCATTGAACGAGCCGTCTCGTTAAACGTCTCGATACCTATGGAAAGAATCTCCTTCTTGTTCTTGAGGCCGAGCTTCTTCTCGACCAAGGACTCAATGGGAAGACCGTGCGTGTCCCAGCCCCAGCGCCTGCGGACCCTATACCCACGCATGGTCTTGTAGCGGGGAATGAAGTCCTTGGCGACCGAAGAGAGCAAGGACCCCTGGTGTGGGAGCCCGGTGGCAAACGGAGGTCCGTCGTAGAAGGTAAACTCGCCCTTGGGCGCTGGCTTGGCGAGTGACTTCTCAAAAATCTGCTCCTGCTTCCAGAAGGCCAGGACCTCTTCCTCGCGTGTGGCGACCTCTGTTTTTGCCGTAGACTCAGCCATAATCCTCCATCCTATCGTAGGGCGAAGGATTCCCCAAAAATCTAATTGTCAGTCTCAGTAATGACGTCGGACGTTCGTCCAGTACCAATGCTTGCCTTAATGACGTGAACCCGAGCATCGTGGCTCGAATCCCTGAGCGCCTTGTCAAAAGCTTCGCGTAGTTCGGTCTCGCCCCTGACGATGTACTGCGGTTTCTGCCCCTCCCCGTGCCATGGCGCAATGATAATCGGATAATCAACTTTCTGGTTTGCTATCAATTCCAGCACTTCTTCTACGCTCGTCGCAGAAAGTTGCTGGGGGAGTTGTTCGTTGAGGTCTTCCATATATAGAATATTACATCTTCTCCGGCGTCGGAATAGCGAGCAACCAGAGCCCGTTCTCCATCGTGGTAACAAAGGCGCGAGCAACAAGGAGTTTGTACGCTTCGTGCTCCCCGCCAAGAATTCGGTTGGCTGCATAGAAGGAGTTCCACTCCCCTGCCAGTTGCGTGAGGTACTGAGCGACATGGTGTGGAGCACGTTCGCGCTCAGCGCGTGCGACTACCTCCGGGAAGCGCGTAATGAGGCGCTCGACAAGATACGGTTCTGCCGGCGCGTCCTTTGCGTCCCCGTCGTTTCCTGCAGTGGCGAGGATAGACTTCGCGCGCACCATCGCGTACTGCAGATACGGACCGGAATCTCCTTCAAGCGAAAGAGACTGCTCTGGGTTGAAGACGATATCTGAACCTGCCGCCTGGCGGAGGATCGGGTACTTGATAGCACCAAGCGCTACCTGCTCAGCGACAATCGGGTCCTCGCTCTTCTCGGACACCTTTTCGATAAGATCGTTGATGAATGAGCGCGCGGTTACGACGTTCCCTTCCCTCGACGACATCTTGCCGGACGGAAGCTTCAACATGCCGTGTGCAAGATGTGAGGTCTTCTCGCCAAGCGCGGGGGCAACTTCTTTGAGAGCTTCGAGCACTACCGAAAAATGCCCGAGCTGCTCGGTTGCAGTGATGATAATGGAGTGGTCTGCAGGCCAGCGCTCTTCTTTAAGAAACGCGAGTCCAATTTCCTTGGTCTCATAGGTGGGTGTGCCCTGCGACGTGATGAACACGCGGGTGTGCTTCCCTTTCTTCTCCCCCTTGTAGACGATGGCGCCATCACTCTCCTCGAACACGCCTTTCGTTAGGTTCTCGCGCACCTTCTCAAGGCCGATAGGTGCAGTCTCGCTCTCAAAGAAATAGTAGTCGAACTTCGTACCTAGCACTTTGTATATTTCTTCGAATGCCGCAAGCGACACCTCCCTTCCCTTACGCCAGAGTTCTGCAAGTGCTCGGTCCTCGTTCTTGTAAATAGCACGATTAAGCGCATCTATCTCGGCCTTAGCCTCAGAACTTTCCTCATATGCTCGCGCACCGTGCGTGTACGCTTTTCCAATGTCTGTCGCATTTGCAGGCTCGAGGTTCCCTTCTTTCTGTAGGCCCCACAAACATTTCGCGACGTGAGGGCCTACGTCTCCTTCGTAGTTCACCTGTGCGACGTTCGCACCCGAAAACTTAATAAGGCGCGCGAGCGATTCTCCAATTGCGTTACTCATGAGGTGCCCAATGTGCATCTCCTTAAACGGATTCGGGTCGGTGTACTCAACCATTACGCGTTTCCCTTCGTTGGCGGTTCCGCGACCCCACTCCTTTCCTGTCGCACGAACGATCTCACTCGTGATAACACTGCGTGCCAGCGTGACGTTGATGAACCCAGGGCCTGCGACAGTGACATCCACTACGTCATCCCCGAGAGTCTTGGTAATCGCAGTGGCTATGGTATCCGCAACCTCCTTTGGATTCTTGCTAAGAACCTTAGCAACTACCAAGGCCGCGTTTATAGCGTAGTCGCCGTGGGAGTGGTCAGCTGGGCGCTCAACGGCAAAGGCAACATCAGGTGCTCCGATGTCTTCCAATACCGCCGCAACGGCGGCCTTAATGCGAGTTTCCATCAAACGAGTATAGCAAAAGCCCTAGTCCCGGAGCACCTTAATGAGCGCGTACTTCTCCTTCTTCAACATCCCGAACCCGTTCTTTTCGAAGAGCTCCTTGGCCCCGGTGATGGAAAGCACTTCGTACACCTTCTTTGTATCGGCAAGTGCGACGCACGCATTGATGAGCTCGGTTGCAATTCCCTTCCCACGGAACGCTTTCGAGACGGCAAGTGAGCGGATCTCTGCAAGACGCTTCGAGTACACAACGAGCGCGCAGCACCCAACGATGCGCGGACGCTTCCCATCAACGGCTACAAAGAATTCCGTTGTGCGCGGTAGATGGTCCTGCAGCAGAATGCCTGAGTGTTCGCGTATGAGCCTATGAATGGACGCGGCGTCCTTGCTGGTGGCCTTGCGTACTTTCATCTAGCGAAACGACTCCGGAACAGGATGCTTCTCGGCCATCGTCTTGATTTCCGCTTTGGCCTTGGCGACGGTGTCTGCGTCGCGCTTCTTGAGAATATCAATCATCAGTTCGGCAACACGCACACACTCTGCTTCCTTGAAGCCACGGGTGGTAATGGCAGGCGTGCCAAAACGAATGCCCGAAGGGTCCATCGGCTTACGCGTGTCGTCCGCAATCGAGTTCTTGTTGAGTGTGATGCCAGCTTCGTCGAGAAGCGTCTCTGCGTCATGCCCCGAAATCTGGTAGGAGCCCCAGACGTCAGCGAGGATGAGGTGGTTACTCGTGCCGCCTGTAATGAGACGCGCGCCGTCCTTGAGGAACACATCCGCCATTGCAGCTGCGTTTACTACCACCTGCTTGGCGTAGGCCCCAAACGAAGGCTCAAGTGCCTCGCCGAAACACACTGCCTTAGCAGCAATCATGTGCATGAGCGGGCCGCCCTGGAAGCCTGGGAAAACGGACTTATCAATCTTCTTCGCAATCTCTGCATCCTCACGAGTGAGAATCATGCCCCCGCGTGGTCCACGCAGCGTCTTGTGCGTGGTGGTGGTCATCACATCGAAGCCGTACTCAAACGGATTCTTCACCGCCTTACCAGCGATGAGACCAGCAATGTGTGCGACGTCCATGACGGCAACCGCACCGACTTCGCGCGCAATAGCAACGAACTTCGCGTAGTCGAGTTCGCGTGGGTACGCAGAGTAGCCCGCAAGCAGCATCTTGGGCTTTTCCTTCTTCGCGACTTCGAGCATTGCATCGTAGTCGATCTCTCCCGTCTCGATGTTCTTCATCTTATAGCGCACGAAGTTGAAGATTTTCGTTAGGTATGTCACCGGGTGTCCGTGGGTGAGGTGGCCGCCGTGTGAGAGGTCCATGCCTAGAATCGTGTCTCCGGGTTCGAGAAGCGCGAAGTACATCGCAACGTTTGCGGGAGCACCGGCATGCGGCTGCACGTTCGCAAACCCAGCGCCAAACAGTCTCTTCGCACGATCACGCGCGAGGTCCTCGACGACGTCGGTGTACTGCTGACCGCCGTAGTAACGCTTGCCTGGATACCCTTCCGAGTACTTGTTGGTGAGCACCGAACCCATCGCTTCGCGCACAGCAAGCGATACATAGTTCTCAGAAGGAATAAGCTCGAGGCCTTCGCGCTCGCGCTTCTCCTCGCCCTCTATCGCATTAAAAACTTCCGGGTCATCACGCTTCACGTGATCGTAGCTGTTCATATGAGACACACTAGGCTTCTAAGTACCAATTATACAAGGAGTCCTTTGACTACCCTATACACATCCTCGTGGATTGCCTCTCGGGGGCGCATCTGGCCGTTTTCGGCGCATTCTATGACGTGCCAGTTGGGCTGGCGCTCCGCGAGCCCCTTAGCCGCCTCGTAGCTTCGTTCCAGATAGTCTTGGTCCTTCTCGACGACGTCCTTCCCGTCCGTATTCTTCACCTCCCGTTTCTCATCCAAGAGCTTAAGAGAAAGTTCAAGCGGCACGTGGAAGTAGATGACCGCATCGGGCTTGGGCACCCCGAGCGTCGTGTGCTCCATACCATCGAGCCAAATGAGGAACTCCTCGCGGTCCTTCGTCCCGGGGATCTTCCCTCCCTGGTGGATTTGGTTGGAGGAGGAGAACCGGTCCGTAATCACGACCTTCCCCTGGTCAAGCGCGTGCTTGATTCTGGGCGTCTCCTCAAAGCGATCGAGTGCGTACAGGGTCGAGGCTATCTTGGGGTCGAGGTTCGCAAAGTCTCCGCACTTGCCAGCCAAGCAGGCAGCAAGCAGGGTGCCAAAGAAGTTGCGGTTATAGGACGGGAAATCGAGGGCTTCGTGCTCTATATCCTCCTTTTTGAGGCGTTCAGACAGAAGCCTCGTCTGGGTCGCCTTCCCAGATCCGTCGTTACCGTCGAGGACTATGAACACCCCTTTTTTCATACCCTTAGTATACTGCCTCTATGGAGCAGCCTTATCTACACGCCCTGAGAAAGATTTACGAAGAAGGTACTGACCGCGAGGATCGGACTGGGGTGGGAACCCGCGGCCTCTTGGGCTTTCAGATGCGCTTCGATCTCGCACACGGATTCCCGGCAATCACGACGAAAAAGCTCGCCTTTAAAGCGGTGAAGAGCGAGCTCTTGTGGTTTCTTGAAGGAAGTAACGACGACAATCGACTCAAGGAATTGAACGGCAGCGAACGCACCATCTGGACCGACAACGCGGAAGCAGACTACTGGAAACCGAAAGCAAAGTTCCCTGGCGATCTCGGTCGCATCTACGGCGTGCAGTGGAGAAGCTGGCAGAAACCGGACGGTTCTACCGTCGACCAAATCAAAGATGTTATTGAGCGTATCAAGAAAGATCCATACAGTCGTCGCCTCATCGTCTCTGCCTGGAACCCGGGCGAGCTCGATCAGATGGCACTCCCTCCGTGCCATGTCATGTTCCAGTTCTTCGTCGCCGACGGAAGACTTTCAATGCAGATGTACCAGCGCAGTTGCGATATGTTCCTCGGCGTTCCCTTCAACATCGCGTCGTACTCTCTCTTCTTGAAGATGGTCGCGCAAGTAACCGGGTACGAAGCTGGAGAGTTTGTACACGTACTTGGCGACGCACATATATACAAGAACCATTTCGAAGCAGTTGAAGAACAGTTGAAGCGTGAACCACTTGCTTCCCCAGCTCTGTGGCTCAATCCCGAGATTACGGATATCGACAAGTTCACGATGGACGACATCAAGCTTGAGAACTACGAATCGCACCCTTCAATCAAGGCGCCGATGGCAGTATGACACTCCCCGAACAGCCTCCCGTTCCACCTGCCGAGACCAAGGAGAAGGAATATACGTTTGATGACATAGCAAACCTCATTTACTGGTCCTTCGAAGTGTCCCAGGGCATACCTATGCAGCAACGTGCGACGTTCTGCTACCTCCTCGAGGACAACATTTCATTACTCGAGAAAGTTGGAGGATGGAAGGCTCACCTGGGAGGGCACGAGACCATCGACGGCGCGGAAGACTGGCAGAAGGACCCTATAGTAGTTGCCCTTATCGACCGGGTCCGAAAGAAGCGCAACAGCAAGACGCATACCTCCCCTGACAAACCAACCGATGAAGACGAGACTGCGCGGCAGGTGACGCAGCAGATTGCCTCCCTCTTCAGCGTCTACCGCCAAATGACCACTAGTGAGCGAAACCCGGGCAACTACTGGCCGTTCATTCTCGGTATCGTAGATCGCGACATTATCCTTTCGACCAACAACATGTTCTCTGATAAGAAAGGCATGCCTGAGGCCCGTGCAAGAGTCGGCGGCTCGCGATTCTGCTGGTATGCGCTGTCGAAAGAGCGCGAGGCGCATCTTGCCATCTTCCCGAAGGAGATCCAGGACCTCTGGCGAAAGGCAGGTGATTACGCGCAAGCTAATTACAACACGACCTTCGGTCCTGATATGCGCAAAAAGCTCGACCAGGTGACCCTCATTTACCGCCAGCAAACGGGAGAGGCTATCAAACTCGGTCAATAATTTTGCATTTCCCTCCCCTCGCTGTATTCTCTTTCTACTATGGCTCTCTCCGACAAGAAGATTCTCGAACACATGAAGGCCGGTACGGTCGTCATCGAACCGTTTGATAAAGACAATCTCTGCACGTCCTCGATGGACGTCACCCTCGGTGAGTGGTTCTACCGCGAGCAGCGCCCGAAGCGGTACAAGAATCTCTTCAACCTCTACAGCAAGGAGGATACTGAACTTATTTGGGGAACGGAACCACACCGCGCAGGCTATGCCAAGGATGTGCTGAAGAACTTCAATTTCGACTTCGAAGGTATCCGCCCTGACGACAAAGTTATTCTGCTCGAGCCAGGCGAAACCATTCTCGCGCACACCAATGAGTTCATCGGCGGCCGCGACACCGTCACCACTATGATGAAAGCGCGCTCGTCTCTCGGCCGCAACTTCATCAACGTCTGTAAGTGCGCCGGCTGGGGAGATGTCGGCTACATCAACCGTTGGACCATGGAGATCAGTAACGCCTCTCGGCACTACATCATTCCACTTGTCGTTGGCCGCCGCATCGCACAGCTCGTCTTCTTTGAGACCGGACCAATCCTGAAAAAGGATTACGCTGCACAGGGCAAGTACCAGACTTCAACCGAGCTCAAGAAGCTCAAGAAGGAATGGAGGCCGGACATGATGCTCCCTCGTCTTTGGAATGACCGCGATATTAAAAAGCGACAACCGTGGCACAAGAAATCAAAATAAGTAACACCCTAAGCGCCTACGGCGCTTTCGTTACCTACGTACCACTCAAGGGCGAAGTGCCCTTCAATGACTATCTTTCACTTCCGAAAGAAGCCGTGCAGTACAAAATTACTCCTCGTGCGTCCCTCAATCCTGAACGCGAAGCTGAGGCGGCACGCGCCGCTGCTAAGGGCCTCCCAGTTGCAATCCTCATGCCAGGACGAGCGTTCGACCTCCACGGCACCCGACATGGTCAGGGTGGGGGTTGGTACGACCGCTTCCTTGGTTTCGTCCCAAAGAATTGGCTGCGCGTTGGGTTTTGTTACCCCACTCAGTTCTTCGAGGGCCCCATCACTCGGGAGCCATGGGACCAGCTTATGGACTACGTATGCGTCGCTGATGGAAACGAGCTGGTCGTCTATCACACCAAAGCGCGTGGTATTTGATACTCTAAGGACATGATTGCTGCTATAGCCGCCATTGGGGCTACCACCAACGTCCTCGGGAAAGACAACGACCTTGTGTGGGAGATTCCTGAGGACCTTGAACGCTTCCGGAACTTCACCCGCAACCATCCCATCATCATGGGCCGGAAGACCTGGGAATCACTCCCGGCGGAGCGTCGGCCACTTCCCAAGCGCACGAACATTGTTGTGACGCGTCAGGCTGAGTACGATGCGCCGGGGGCTGTCGTCGTCTCTTCGATTGAAGCGGCAATTGAAGCGGCAAAAAACTCACCGGGAGCCGAGGAGATTTACATCATCGGCGGGAGCGGTATCTTCAAGGACGCATTCCCGTTCACGGACCGCCTCTACCTCACCCTCGTGCATGACGACGCGGTGGGTGACGTTCACTTCCCTGACTACAAAGAGTTCGCAAAAGTCATTGAGCGTACCGAGCACCTCGATCACCTGCCACCCTACACGTATCTCACCCTCGAGCGTAACTAGAGGTCAAACAGCGGGAGACACAGGTGCATCATTCCAATAAGCTTTGCGCGCAGTAGAGTGGGTGGCCCATAGGGTCCGTTCGTAAAAGTAAGGAGGCGCTCTGCCCGTCGCATAATTTCACTGCGTACCATTTTGCCGTGATCGACGTAGTTCATCGGCCTTTCTCCCGTGAGAGGGTCGACGGGGGTCGCCTCTATTGCGCGGCGGTTGGCAATCGCCGCCTTGTACACTTCATAGAAATTCCTCATCTCTTGGCTCTCAATGACGTTCTGGAACGCTTTGAATATGGAGACGAGCTCAGCACGGAGTTCTGGGTGTGCGTCAAGGAGTTCCTGGAAATTGCTCGCAGTGCGAGCGTAGTTCTCAGGGCTAAAAGCAAGTTCGAGTGGGGACACCCCTGAGCCAGGGGTCTCGTTGCATGCCATCTTCGAAACCTGGTAAACAAAGCTGAGCGCCCGTCGACGTTCTTCCATCCAAAGCTTCTCTGCGAGAGCCTCCGTCACCGGAACCGCCTCCCCTTCGCTATTTACAATTCCATACTTTGCATGGAAGTTGGTTCCGGCAGTCGCAAGTGTTTCTACCTGTTTGGCGCTCAGAGACGAATTAAGGTACTCGTCGAGGATCTCTCGGGGGTTAGGCGACGTTAATATTTCCGCAAAGACTTCTGCACACACAGCAAAATAGTTCTGAGGAAGCTTTTCGTTCCCCCGTATATTTGCCAGGAAGACCTCTTTCGGTACTTGATGATCTGCCTCCTCTTCCTGAGGAGCTAGACGTTCTGCGGCGGAACTATGCATGTGTTCATGCTACCAGATACAAAAAACCCCGCTTTCGCGGGGTTGTTTCTTACTTAACGTCGATTCCCATTGAACGGGCAGTGCCCTCAATGATGCGGTCGGCCGCTTCAGGAGAACCTGCTGAGAGATCCGGCATCTTCTGTTCAGAGACCTGACGAACCTGCGCCTTGGTGAGGGTCGCGACTGCCTTACCGCCGGGCTTCTGAGAACCCTTGTCCATCCCAAGAATCTTGAGGATGAGACGAGAGGCTGGAGGGGTCTTAAGGACGAAAGAGAAGGTGCGGTCCTCGTAGACGGAAAGGTCGACAGGGATGATGTCCCCCATCTTGTCCTTGGTTGCTTCGTTGAACTTGTTAACGAAATCCCCAATGTTCACACCGGCAGGACCGAGGACGGTACCGACTGGGGGAGCAGGGGTAGCCTTCCCTGCTGGAATCTGGAGCTTAATCTTCTTTACGACTTTTGCCATAGTTGAATGACTTTACGCTAGAGCTTGCGAACCTGCAAGAAATCGAGCTCGACCGGGGTCTCGCGACCGAACATGGCCACGAGGACCTTGACCTTGCCGCGCTCCTCGTCGACCTCCCCTACCTTGCCCTCGAGGTCCTTAAACGGACCGTCAGCGATAACGACAGGATCATCCTTACCAAGGTCAATGCGGTGCTTCGGAGCCTCTGCGTCCATGCGCTTCATGAGGGAAGACACCTCATCATCGCTCATAGGAACTGGGGTGACACCCGATCCCACGAAACCAGTCACACGAGGAGTATTGCGCACCACGAACCAGGAATCCTCATCCACAATCATGCGGACCAAAATGTAACCTGGGTAAATCTTCTCCTCCTCAACGACGCGCTTGCCGCCCTTCACACGAATCTTCTTCTCGGTTGGGACGACTACTTCGAAAATCTTCCCTTCCATGCCGAGGGACTCAATGCGCTGCTTGAGGTTACGCTCCACAGCGTTCTCGTAACCTGCGTAGGTGTGAATGGTGTACCAGCGAGGCTCCGTGTTGATGGAGTCTTCGGAGAAACTGGGCGAGGTGCGCATTTCCATAGGAAGATTGTTACCGAATAAAGACGCCGACCAAGTTCGTGAACACGTAGTCAAACCCAGAAATAAGAAGCGCGAAGATAATCGAAATCACGATGATGAGCAACGTGTGGGTAGCGGCTGTACGCGGCTTAGGCCACACGACATGCTCGAGTTCTGCGCGCACATTCTTAAGATAGGTGAAGAGTGACTTCATGGTCCAAAATAAAAAGCCCCGAGGGCCTTTGATACCAAAGGATAGTACTACTGCGTCTGGGGGGCGTCAAGATAACAAAAAACCGCCCCAGAAGGAGCGGTTTTTCAACGAGAGTTCTTTAGCGAATCTCGTAGGTCACCATCACCGTTATGGAAGTCTCACTCTCCCCCACTGGAAGGGAAGGCGCCGGGCTGCCTTCCGCCATGTCCATGGCCATACCTCCCTTCGCATCATAGCCGTAGTCATATCCGTAGTAGCCTGTGTTGTCGGAGAAGGAAACCACCTTGCCGAGGGAGACGCCGAGCTCGCTCGCAAGCCTCTTGGCGTTTGCGTGTGCTTTCTCAACGGCTTCCCCACGAGCTTCCTCGCGGACCGAATCCGCGTCGTCGAGGACGAAGTTAGGGCCTGAGATGTTCTGTACGCCTGCAGTGCCGAGGCCCTGGAGCACTTCTCCTGCCTTAGCCGTATCACGAACCTTCACCTCTACCCCTTGGGACACCTCGTAGCCCGTAATGCGCGGACTTGAAAGTATTTCAGGGCAGATGCCAGAGTAGCAGGGCTGTGGGTACTCATACGTCGGGTTGACGTTGTAGTACGTCGTCTTTATGTCTGCTTCCTCGATGTCCATGTCCTTTACCGAGGCGAGTGCTGCGTCGATGCGAGCAGTAGCCTTATCCTGCGCTTCCGCGACTGTTGCCCCCTTCTCCGTAACTGTAAAGGAAATCTGGGCAATGTTTGGAATCGCGGTTGCCTTCCCTGTTCCTTCCACGGTAATAGTGCGTGCAGGGTATAGCTCAGAGTTGCCGATACCATAAAGTCCGTCCACCGTCTTTACGAGTAGAAAAAGCGCAAGAAGTCCGACTGCGGCAATGGCTGCAAAACGGAATGCCTTTGAGCCCGTGAGGTCATTAAATGTGTCCATAGCTATGGGTATGTTGTCTGTTATTAGTTGAGTTTATCATGACTGATGACGCTCCCTGACGACAAACATTACCGCAAGCCCCGTCGCGATGACCCCTGACAGAATGAGGCCTATGCCCCCGGCAAACGTTCGGATGAGCTCGACGGCGAACATCTCCCGGTTGAGGATGAAGAGCGCTGGCGCGTCGGAGCCGTAGAAAAGGAGGATGAGTGGAAGGGAGGCTCCAGCGTAGGCCAGAGGCAGCGTATTCACTACCGCCCCTAAGTGCTCCTGTCCCACCCGTACTGCTCGTGTAAGTACTTCCCCTTTGGTGAGAGAGGGGTTCGCTCCTGAAATTTCGATTACCGTGTGCACCTGAGATACTGACACATCGTTAAGGATTCCCACGATACCAATCAGAATGCCCCCGAGCAGAAGTGCGGGGAGGTTCAGCATCCCGTCGGTTGCAAAGTTAAGATAGACCGTCTCATCACTTGCGAACCCTGAAAGCTTGGCAAGTGATACTGCAATCTCGGCGACCACGGCAGCAAAGACGAGTGCGGCAACGCTCCCAGCAAGCGCGACTAAGGTCGCACGCTTAAGCCCGTGCGTCACGAGCATGGCAACTGCCAGCATTACAACGGCGAACGCGATAGAAGTAAGAACTGGTGGTGCACCAGAAGAGAGCGCCGGTACGAGACCGAAGAGCAGGATCACAAAAGAAACCACGAGCGAGAGAAGTGAGCGGACCCCCGCCATGCCCGCACCCACAATGGTCACAAGCACAAAGAGAACGCCGAGTCCGAACAGAACCCATCGCCGGTCCGGTTCCCCGACCGCATACATAGGACCTATCTCTCCTTCCACTGTGTGTAGGTAGAAGACGTCACCGGGAGCAAAGGCAATCGGCGTGCTGTTCTCGACCTCAATGACCATCCCCTTTTGCTTTCCCTCTATCACCCGGACGGAGAGTCGCTGGTACGTTTCCGACACGGTAGTGCCTTCAATGGCGCGATCTCCAGATAAGAGTATGGAAACAACCTCCGCACGCATGACCGTGTCCTCGAATGCGGGCTCGGCCGCCTGTGCAGTCATTGGGCACAAAAGTAACGTGAGAATGATGAGCAGCTGCATACCTTCGTTTGCAATCGAATTATGCCATGCTAGCGTCATCCTATGACTCCTCTCATTGGCAGCCTCCTCGCGGTCGGCGTTGTAAGTATCGTCTCCCTAGTCGGCGTGACTACCCTCTCTCTTAAAGAGGGCCTCCTGAGGCGAATGCTGTTCCTTCTCATCTCGCTTGCTGCCGGTGCGCTTCTGGGCGATGCCTTCATTCACCTCATACCAGAAGCTTTTGAGGAGGCCGCACCCCTCACGGTCTCTATCCTCGTGTTGGTTGGATTCCTTTCCTTCTTCGTGCTTGAGAAGTTCCTCCACTGGCACCACAGCCACGGAGACGAGGAGTTCTCTCCTGAGCACGCGCGCATCCACCCTGTCGGGCACCTGGTGCTCATCTCCGACGGCGTTCACAACCTTATCGACGGCCTTGCCATCGGTGCTGCCTTTCTTGTCTCTCCTGAAGTGGGAATCGCAACCACCATCGCTATCGTCCTGCACGAAATTCCTCAGGAGATTGGGGACTTCGGGCTCCTGATTCACGCCGGGTACTCGCGCGCGAAAGCGCTCTTTATGAACTTCCTGTCTGCGCTCTCCGCTTTTATCGGTGTGGGACTTGCCTTCTGGCTCTCAAGCGCCGCCGAGGGAGCTGCGCCACTTATTGCTGCATTCGCTGCAGGAAACTTTATCTACATTGCAGCCTCCGACCTCATACCAGAGCTCCACAAGACCACTGCTCCGTGGCAGTCGGTACTTCAGTTTGCAACTATTGTTGTCGGACTTATTGCAATGGTCTTGCTTCTAGGCCTTGAGTAGCGGCTCGCTCCCGTAGAGCGGCGTCAATCTTCTCTACAAGGAGCAGTACGGCGCTCTCGCCTGGCAGATCGGGTTCTGCCTCAAATACTGTTTCTGCAGGCGGAGTACTGCCACTGAGTGCATGAAAGTATTTGTAGGTACGCGGGTCCTTCCCCTCCCCCCTTTTGTACGCCTCTTCAACTTCGTGTCTCCATTCCTCGATAAGCCCGTCAGCAAATTTCATTGTCGGGACATCGCTGCCGTACCAGAACAAGAGCCGCATAAGAATGTGTTTAGCAGTCGTTTCTTCTTCTGCGGTGTATCCGCTCTTACCTACACCTTCTATCTGTCGCTGGAAACGCCTGGATTTCGCGCGTCTACTGATTTCTTCCTCGTGCTCCTGTTGTGAGTTCCACTCCGCCATAGCTATGGTATCTTCGCGAGCACCTTCAAAAGAGCTGCGTGCTCAGGCAGGTTCTTGACCGAAAGTGTTGGTTCCATCCAGTCGGTAACATCGCGCTCTATGATCGTGAAGCGGTAGAGGTCTCCACCAATCGGCAGATAGTACGCGCTCTCGACCTGCGCTTCGAAGCGCTCGATCACAATCGAATAGAACGTGTGGCCACCGATGCTGACTTTCTCAAACTGGTCGATGGACTCAGCTGGCATATCAGAGGGCTGGAGGCGGGTGGCGCGCACAATGTCCGCCTCCACTCCTTCGGCTGAGACGCCCAGGTGCTGCACGCGAATGATGTGAGAAACACTTGGAGATGCAGAAGGCTTAGTGAACTCCCGAACAATGGTCATGTCCCCGCCTGCTGCCCTGTCGACGTTCGGGTTTGGATTCTCCGTGTAGCCCTCAGGAACTGGGAGTGTATCGGCGTTGAAGGAGTTGGTTGGGCAAGGTGCGAACGCACAGGCAGGACCTATGCGCCCAACTGAAGAGCCATCAGGACAGACCATTGCGTCCATTGGGCACGCAGTGATGGGGCCCGGGGTCTGGAGCGTATTGCGGTAGAAGAATCCAGCAATGCCAAGCAGCACAAGAAGTACAACGCCCATCAGCATCTGTTTCATATGTAGGAACTCTAGCACGCGCTATTTGTGAGCTCTGAGAAGATCTCTAATCTCTTCGAGCACCATGAGGTCAGCGGGCTTTGCCGCTTCTGCAGCGGGTTTCTCCTTAGCAAACTTGGCAAGAAACTTAATGAACAAAAAGAGTGCGAACGCGGTGATAACGAAACTCACGAGTGCCTGGAGGAAGAGGCCATACGCAATAACCACATCTCCGCCAAGTGAGAAGGAAAGGGTGCTGAAGTCGACACCCCCCATGAGAAGCCCCAGTGGAGGCGTCAGTACGTTATTGACGAGAGAAGTAACAATGCTGTTAAACGCAGCACCAATGACCACTCCCACTGCAAGATCGAGTGCGTTGCCACGAAGGGCGAAGGCCTTGAATTCGTCTATAAAGTTTTTCATCTTTTCAGTATACCGTAGGTAGGCCACGTAGCGATGTATACACCTGCATTTCCCCAAATGAATGGCAGCCAAAACGGAATGCCGAGAAAGTGCGAGTCAGCATAGGTCCATCCGCCGAACGCGATGACAATTGCTTCAGCGAGCGGCCCACCGATAAAGGTCCCAAGATAAATAGGCCACAGCCTCTGCTCTCTGTTGAGCCACATAAGAATGCAGCCGATAGCGAACAGGAGAACCACAAGGAATACCCCCTCCCTCCACAAAAGCGCGGTCGCAAGCATCGTTAGGAACGCGAGGGCTCCGTTCATTAAGCGTCGTACGTTCTTCCTCATATATTTGGGGCGACTAGAGAGAATCGAACTCTCGATGCCTGGACCACAACCAGGAGTTTTACCACTAAACTATAGTCGCCATGTACCGAGGTTTTATAGCACAGGAACGGGAAACGCGCCTTGCGGCCTCACTCCATCGCCTCAACCATCTCCACGAAATGCTTCTCAACGTGAAAGTGGTGAAGGTCTGCATCGAGACCCGCTTCGAGTTTAATATCCTTCCGTGGATGGAAGCCCGGCTTGAAGAATGCGAACCAATGCGGAACGATGTTGGTATAGAACCCATTCGTACCGGTAATAAAACCTGCGCCGTACCAGAACGTCTTCAGGTCAATCTTCGCCTTGCTCTGGCTTAGAATCGCGAGCGAAGCGAACACGTGAGCAAGAAGCCAACGCACGGTCATGAAGAGCATGAGGCCCGTCCTTCTAAAGTAGCCCCCACCCTGATCGAGATAGAGGTCAAAGGCAGTGCTGCGATGGTGGAGTTCCTCGAGCGCGTGCCAGGTCCAGAGCGCGCGCATACGCTCGTCGACCCCCGGCACCTCAACCGCACGGCTGGTGAGGACGTGCCGACTCATGACCGCGGTGTAAAACTCGCTGCACACACATACGGCCAGACGCGTCTTTATGCTGCGTCTGTTGAAAAACTCAGCAATGCGGTGCTCGATTGCTTCGAACTTGGAGATTGTGTATCCCTGTTTCCTTAGCAGCAGATTGTACGCATCGTGTACCTTCGCGTGCGCCTCCTCTTCGTGCGCGAGTATGTGTACTGACGTTTCCAGTTCTTTGTTCTTAATGTGCGGATACGTCTCTCGCACCGACCCAACGATGAACCGCTCAATTTCGGGAATGGATACTGAGAGTCCGTTAAAGAACGCAGTAATGATGGGATTATCTGCGTACCAGTACTTTCGTATCGGTTCGTGCATACCACTAGTATACGAGAAAGACCGGCGGTGCCGGTCTTTGTTCCTGTGCCCGGGAGAGGACTCGAACCTCCATGCCTTTCGACACTACCACCTCAAGGTAGCGTGTATACCAATTTCAGCACCCGGGCAGGTGCCCCGTACTATACCCACTCGGTACAAAAAAGGCCAGGTCTCCCTGGCCGTTTCTTACGCTGCTGCCTTCTCTTCTTCTTTCTCCTCAGGAGCTGCCTCTGCAATCACCTCAGCGACGGTCTCTTCGATGACGTCTGCCGGAGTCTCTTCAGTCACTGCTGCCATTACTTCCTCAACTACCTCAGGCTCTGCGAAGTCAGTGGTGGAGACATTCATCATGCGCATGTTGCGGAGCTGGCGGCGGACCTCGCGGGCAACCTTCTCGCGGATGAAGTAGAGCTTGGCGCGGCGAACTTTTGAGCGCTTCACAATCTCAATCTTCTCGATAAACGGAGCGTAGAGGGGGAAGACACGCTCAACACCGATGCCGGAGAGCGTGGCGCGTACTGTAAAAGAAGCACCTGCTTCAGTACCGTGCTTCACCGCGAGGACGAGCCCCTCAAATACCTGGAGACGGGTCTTACCCTTCTCAATAATCTTCTGGTGGACACGCACCGTATCCCCCGGCTTAATGCCGAGCTTGGTGCGCTCTTCCGTCTTTACCGGAGTTATTACCTTACCCATAGTCGCCGCACTCTATCACAGCGCCTATATGGAGGCAATCGCGTCCTCACTCCCTGGGAATACCTTGAGCGCGGCGGCCATAGCTGGGGGGAGTGGGGCGGTAAGCTCGAGTGTCTGGCCTTGGGGTGTCGGGAGCACGAGCCTGTAGGCGTGGAGGCCAAGGGTCGTAAATCCAAGCTCGCAGGGGTGGTTAGGAGCGTAGAGCGGATCACAGATTATTGGGTGGTGGATGGCCTTCAGGTGCACACGAATCTGGTGGGTGCGCCCAGTCTCGGGCATCACTTTCATAAGAGAGTACTTCTCGTTATCAGCGAGCACGAGGTAGTTGGTGATTGCTTCACGAAGCGTACCCTTTGCCTTAGGCTGCGCAGAGCGGAGGCGGAAATCTTTGCGTGAGCGCCCGATTGAGAAGTCGATAGTGCCCTTTCGCTCCTTGGGCACCCCGTAGGTGAACGCAAGGTACGTCTTCTTGGCCAATCGGTCCTTGAAGGCTTGTTTCAGAAACTCGTGTGCCTCAGGAGTCTTAGCGAACACCAGCACACCGGAGGTTTCGCGGTCGAGTCGATGCACCACGCCAGGGCGCCTAATCTCGGTACCGTCTTGAAGCCTTTGCGTCTCTCCTACTTCGCGGCTTTGCGGATAGGTACGCGCAAACCAATCGCTTCCGGTCTCTTCCTCCCCTTTCCCATCCGGGTGCGTCATCACGCCGGCAGGCTTGTTGACCGCAACGAGGTGCTCGTCTTCGTAGATGATGGGGAGTTCCATCCACCTACCCTACCTTATTTACCGATACGGCGCTCACGCGAAGCATATTCTGCGAGGATGGAATCGAATTCCTCTTTGGTAAACGCTGGCCACTTAGTCTTCAGGAAAAAGAGTTCACTATAGGCAGACTGCCAGCACAGGAAGTTTGAAAGACGCTGTTCACCGCCGCTACGAATGATGAGGTCGGGGTACGCGAGGCCTGCGCTCCACATAGCGTTCCTGAATCCTTCCTCGTCAACGCTCGTGACACCTGAGGAAAGAAGCTTGTTCGTGGCTGCAACAATCTCTGCCCGTCCACCATACGAGATGGCGATGGTGAAAATGCCATTTCTCCCGTTTGCAGTCTTCTCTTCCGTCTCTTTCATCTTCTGTTGGAGTGTCTCGGGAAGACGTTCACGCTGCCCAATGAATCGGATGCGCACGTCTTTTTCTGCTTGGTCCTTCGCAAAGGTTTCAAAGGATTCCTCAAAGAGACTCATCAAGTACGAAACTTCTTCGGGAGTTCGGTTCCAGTTCTCTGTCGAGAAGGCGTAGAGTATTACCTCCTTGATACCTGCGTCCCGTCCCCACTGCGCAACCTCCTGTAGTTTCTCAAGTCCCCGGCGATGTCCTTCAAGCTGCGGCATTCCGTTCTCTCTCGCCCAACGGCGATTGCCGTCCATAATGACGCCCACCGAAACAGGAACATTACTCATACGAGATGACAAACCCTACGAACTCTCCGGTTGCGGCCGTGAAGGTGGGGGCAACCTCCTCCACTCTTGAGAACAGTGAGCCTTTCTTGAGGCGTTCGATATAGAGCTCGAGCCGCTCGCGTGGCCCTTCAGCAACAACTTCGACCGTTCCATCCTTCAAATTGCGCACATAGCCGACGAGGGAGAGCCCACTACCCTTCCTCTGAGAGAAATCACGGTACATCACTCCCTGTACGCGCCCCGATACGATGGCGGTAAGCCGTTCATTCATATATATAAGAACTGAGCATACGCCACGGACGTTACTTCCAAAACGGCTCTAGGTGCGCTATCGTCTGCAGATTGGGCGCTTAGCTCAGTTGGTAGAGCACCCCGTTTACACCGGGATGGTCAGAGGTTCGAGTCCTCTAGCGCCCACTACAAAAGTACGTCTGCTTTCTCGAGTTTCTCGCGAAGATCGAGGCCGTCACCGTGCGTGACCGCATCCTGCCAGTATGCGCGTCTCTTGGCACCAAGAAGTATCGCGAGACCGCTTCGTTCCAGATGCCCAAGCAAGGTACGAGCTTTCTCTGGAGAGAGAGAGTAGGCAAGAGTAAGCTTGAATTGGACGAACTCAATAACCCGGCGGCTTCCAGCCTCTCCAAGCACTCCTTCAAGGCCATGCTCCTTAAGCCATGCAACTTCTTCTACACAGCGACCGATGTCTATATTCGAAAGTGCACGCACACGCTCACGTGCCATACGGGAGAAGGTTGGGAAGGGGCCAGTGGGACTAAGGAGGAATTCTCTTCGTTCATCAACACTCATGCCCATACGGTCGGCAACCTGATTGGTGTACTCAATGACCTCCGCAATACCCCCTGCCGCACAAATCTGCGTGTAAAACATACGGAGCTCCTCCATATGACTCGTCACAAAGTCGCGGCGTGCTAGCGGAGCAACACTATCCATATCATCAAGGAACCCTTGCGCCGTATCGCGATCAAGGTGGGATGGACTCAGTCGTACAAATTGTTCGAGCCCGAGGAGACTGCGTGCTTCCGCTGGAATCTTGTACTCTTCTTTCTGCGCTTCTGCAAAACCATAGGTTCTATAGAACAATCCAAGCTTCTGTTGGGCAAGCTGATCAAGACTCTGGGGGACAGCGAAGGTGCGGAGCAGGTCACTGTGATGCAACACGGTGATGACTTTCGCGAACTCCGGCCAGGATACGTGTGCCAGCGACGAGAGAAAGTCTCTGTGTGCCTGCTCTGTAAGTTCAGGTGAGTCGACACCTCCTACTTGAGAGAAATTCCCAAGTGCAGCGAGCGCTTCGACGTCTTTCTCTGCAAGACTCACATCAGCGATAAACGACTGCGCAATTGCCTCGCGGATATGGGTGGTATCAAGTGGCGTAAGCTGGGACATCTCTCGAAGCGTACCGAGCGCATCCCTCTGTTCCTCTGCTGACAACTCGGGGAGATACTGCACCAGTTCGAAGAGGCGTGCTGACTTCTCGGCGAGCGTCTGTTGACGTACTTCAAGCACCTCTCGTGACTCAGCTTTAAATGCCCACTTAGCGAGCTTAGGTACCCCGTGATCTAGATAACTCACTACTCTCGCCACGGTTCCCTGTAACTGACTAAGTCTCTCGCCGAAAGACGCACGAATGTCCTCAACGTGGGGGCGTGGGGGCAGCGCAACAGAGTGGTGCTGCACCATGTCTTCGATGAGTGCAGTCGCTTGTACCTCAAGTTCATGCGCAAGCACGTGGCGCACTTTTCGTTCAATCACCTCAAGACGCTCCTTGGTCAAGATTTCCAGACGCCCATCTGTTGCAGCCGTCTCTTCTTTGAGTAAGGTGAGTACAGAAAGAAGAGTCCCGAACTCCTGTATTTGTGGAGGTGTCTCGACAACGTATGCTTGCCCATCAGTAAGATGCTTCTCGGTGAGCTCGCCTTGTAAAAGCTCTGTGGCAAGAGACTCAAAATAGTGTTCGGCAACCAAGCCAAGCTCTTGTTCGAGCGTGGCATACACACGGTCTACTAGCTGCGTACGCTCAGCCTCAGGCAACTCGTCGAGCATAATTTCCATGTGCATGTCAAACACGAGGCCTCGAAGACCTCGATGTACGGGCCCTTTCTCAGCAAAGAGGTTGCGGAGTTCTGTGAAAAACTTCTCCTCCCCGATATGCTGGGACAGATCCATCAGGCGCTGCTCGAGGACGCCGTGTGCGTGCTCAAGTGCGGGGAAAATAGGATCGTCTTTCTCAACCGCCGTGTGGTAGGTTTGCCAATCTAATGTGCTACGCAGATCCTCAAACCGTCGCTCCACCTTCTCGCGCAGAGCTGCGCGCAGTTTCTCAGCACCAGTACGCACATCCTCTGGAGTAAGTGCCCGCAGACGTTCGTGCGCTCGTTGAATAGCCTCCACACGCTCCGCGAGCCCTGCGGCCGCATCTCGCGCCATTGCCCTTGCGGGCTCAACAAGATCTCTCCTCGCTGCTTCAAGCTCTCTCTCCGCCGCCTTGCGAAGTCTCTCGAGAGCAGGAGGCTTTGGGGCAGGTTTCGGCCCGGCCTCTGCCTCTGGCCCCCAGGTCGATTCTCCAGTGGTCATACGAAGATAGTACTACACGAGTGGGCATGGGGAGACTCGAACTCCCAAGGATTGCTCCATACGCTTCTGAGACGTACGCGTATACCAATTCCGCCACATGCCCGCACTGCTCGCCTTCGCCAGCTGTGCCCCCACCAGGAATCGAACCTAGATCAACGGCTTAGAAGTCCGCTGCTTTATCCATTAAGCTATGGGGGCAACTTCACACTACCCTGCCTTAGCGCGCCGGGTCAACGAATTCGTAGAGGCTACGGTATCTCGTCTCTTCCGATGCGCGAATCTCAAGCACCTCACGAGCCTTAGGGAGCGCATCGAGCACCGGAGTTGAGGTGACTGGAGCTTCGCTGGCCGCACCTTCTCCGCTCGTTACGCGAAAGAACAGCCATGCATTCCAGGCCACACTCGCGATGAGTAGGATGAGCGCCACCGCAAGAAGAACAAACCAGTCGCGTAGTGGGCGGATACGATTCCCGTACCCAATCTTTGGAACGTGTTTGATGAGTCCTTGAAGGTTCATATGTCGAGTTCTTCCACTGGTGCCGCAGGGGCAGACGTGGGCGCAGGCGCGGCTGTGGCAGCGGGATTCATGCCGACCGAAACCACTCCTGTGGCCATCCACTTTCCTTCGCTCCCTGCATTAGTATCGAGCGTGAGATTCATCATTGATGCATCATACGGACCAAACTCAATCGCTCCGAGCGTGCGCATAACTGAAGCGAACGAGCCGGTTGCACGGAACGAGATGGAGAGACGTGCACTCCCCACCGGAGTGACGGATACCACCTCAACCAAGCTCCCAAGCTGATCTCCATTCGTTTCTAGATTCTCTAGATACGAAACGACCGTGCTGGTCGACACAAAATAGGAGCCAAAGAAAGCTTCATCCGCGACGAGTTTCGAGAGTGCCGAGCGCGCTGAAGCGATGTCTGCTGCTGCCCGTTCTGCTTGCGCTGCCTTAGTCGCAAGTTCCGCGGTCTCCTGTTCAAGCGCAGTCACCCGTGCGTACCAAAATACATAGCCAGTCGCCGCAACAGCGAGCACCACAAACGCAATCACCAGATGTATCAGTGGCTTCTTCATGGTGTGGGTGCAAAGGTGCCAGAAAGCGTAATCGTGAACGGTATGTCACTTTCTTTGGCATAGGAACTTATCGGAAGATCTGCACCTGAGACCCCTGGCAACGTTGCAAGCGTGCTCTGGTAGCGCCTCAAGGAATCACGAGAGTCTGCCGTCCCTGTAACTTTCATCTGACCAACTGCCTTGCCTGCGGGCGGGGTAAACGAAAAACCAGTCAGACTGATGCCGGAGCGTGGGAGGGCGAGAATCGAACGCACACTCGCAACAGCCGATGGCGTCCCTCCAATCTTTGCGAGGTGCTCCGTTTCGCTTCCAAGCATCGAGAGGCGCCCCACAATCTCTTGATCGCCCGAAGAAGCGAGGCGTTCCGCAATCGCATCGAGACGGCCTTGTTCAAGCGCCATTGATTGTTGCAGGTTGAAGTAGGTGGGGGCGAGCAGTACACCGTGGATGACCACGAGGAGCGCAAGCATGAGCATGGTGAGGGTGCCCAGGCGAAAGAAGTAGTCGTTCTGGAATGCGCGACGGCGCTCATCTGGAAGCAAGCGAATGAGTTTGGTAATCATGGTACGTGTTGTCGAAGCGCAAGTCCGATCGCAGTGCCATAGGCAAGTGACTGCATATAATCAAGTGGCGGAAGCCAGTCATCGCGAGACGCCAGATTCACAAACACATCACCAAGTTCCACCGGCACCTTAAATCCCGCTTCGAGATACTCCGGAAGTCCGCGCACTGTTGCGTTTCCTCCCACGAGAATTGCCCGCGTGACCGGGTCGTTCCCACTCTCTGCCGCATGTGATTGCCAGTAGTCGAGTCGTTGTCCAATTTCCTCACGAATCACCGCGACCGTCGAGAGCATGGCGTCCACATACTCTTCCCCTTCACTGCCGGAAACAATTCCTTTCTCGGCCTTAATTTTGCGGGCTTCCTCTTCGGAGACACCAAAGTGTTTCTCGATTGCGAGCGTAAGTGCATGCCCGCCAATATCGAGCGTGGTCGCGAGTCGCGGGATGCGGGAGGTGACAATGAGAAGCTTGGTGGTGGTCTTACCTATGTCAATGATAAGCACCGTCTCGGTATCTCCGTGCGGGAGGAGCGCGCGCGGGAGTGCAAAGTTTTCACTCTCCACCCCTCGGACGGTGATGCCTGCTTCTTCGAGTGCAGAAATCGATTCTTCAATAACCCTGCGCGCATAGCCAATACCGGCAACACGGGTAGATCCCTTCCCTTCCTTCAGCGGGACAATATCGAACATGACTTCTGCAGGTGGAATCGGTACATATTCATCAATGTGCGCTTCTATCGATGTCTTGCGAGCAGCATCCGTGTCCCCTTCTGCGTCTGCCTCAAAAAGGTAGCCGCGAGATTCAGGGAGCGCAATATTAGCGAAGCGGATGTTGTGTTTCTTGGCGAGTGACTTGAGCCCTGCGACAACGGCCGCGCGGTCAGCAATTTCTCCGTTGGCCACTGCCCCGAGCGCAATCTGCTCTTCGCCAAAGCTTGAGAGTTCAAGACCATGGGCGCGTTCGGTGAGAAACGCAATCTTGATGCCACTAGTCGAAATGTCGACACCCGCTGTTGGAAGCGCGAGGTAGCCGGGAGGCGCAAGCTCCACGCGCATGAATCGAGCAAGCGATCCTTTCATCTGTATGAGTATAGCAAGGGATTAGTGCGCTCCTGTTCCTGGCGGTACTGGCTTGTGAGGAGTAAGGAAGGCAAATGAGTCACCCTCACCAACTGCAAAGAGCATGCCGTTGCTTTCGAGTCCTTTAATGGTGCGTGGTTCGAGGTTCGTAACAAACGAGAGCTGCTTCCCGACAAGTTCGCCCGGGTCTGCCACGTAGAGATTAATGCCAGACACTATCTGGCGTGGAGTTTCTTCACCGAGATCAACCATAAGTCGCAAGAGTTTGTCCGTCTCGGGCACGCGCTCAGCTGAGAGGACGGTGCCAACTCGTATTTCTGCCTTCTTAAGGTCTTCAAGCGTGATCATGGGCTTCGATGTAGTGAGTAAGAATAAGCGCTGCGGCGGAAGCGTCAACGGTGCCCCCTGAAACACGCGAGCCGTCCGGCATACGGCGCGCCTCTTCGGTGGTGAGTACCTCGGGCATGAAGTGGAGTGGGATGCCTGCCTTCTCGGAAAGTGCTTCGGCGAACGCACGAGCAGGTTTGGCAACGGCATTCTCTTCTCCTTTGTAATTCATCGACTCTCCAACCACTATCGCTCCGGCCCCTTCCTTTTGTATAAGGGCAAGGACGGTAGCCATGAGCTTTCCATCGTTAGGAACGACTGAGTGAGGAAAGCCCATACGGCCAGCGTCGTCGGTGAGGGCCAAGCCCACCTTACGCATACCAAAATCAATTCCCAGGTACTTCATACGCTGATGGTATACTGTACCTCTATGTATAGTCCATTCGGCGCAGCGATGTTCCCCATGATGGGAGCGTTTGCAGGGCTCTTCCTTATCGTCATGCTCTGGACCTTGGTCTGGAAGGGCCTCGCCCTCTGGCGTGCCGCAAAGAACGGCCAGGTCCTCTGGTTTATCGCCTTCCTCCTCATACACACTGCGGGCATCCTCGAGATTGTGTACCTCATCTGGTTCCGTAAGGATCGGACCACTGTTCCCTTCCGCTCACTTTTCGTGTACAAAGCCTCTACGGCGCCTGAGTCATCAGCGCTGTAGATTTGGAGGAGTGGCAGAGTGGTCTATCGCACCTGTCTTGAAAACAGGAGTGCCGCAAGGTACCGTGAGTTCGAATCTCACCTCCTCCGCACTATTATGAAGAACGTGATACCATAGGTCATGATTGTCGTTCTCAACTACGGGAGCCAATTCGCCCACCTCATAGCCAGGCGTGTCCGCGACCTTGGAGTCAGCGCCGAAATCCTCCCAGGAACAGCCTCCATTCCTGACATTCAGAAGCTGAATCCAGCCGGCATTATTCTGTCGGGTGGTCCTATGTCGGTCCTTGAGAAGGGAGCTCCCCTTCCAGACAAAGGGGTGTTCACGCTTGGCATACCAGTGCTCGGCATTTGCTACGGCCACCAGGCCATGGCGCATATGTTGGGCGGCAAGGTAACGCTTGGCAAAGAACGTGAGTTCGGAAAAGAAACCGTCAAGGTCACCTCGAAGAAAGGTGTGTTGAAAGGCCTCGCCGCAAGTGAGGTCGTATGGTTCTCGCACGGCGACCAGGCCACCAAACTTCCGAAAGGTTTCAAGCCAACTGCCTCTACTTCTACCTGCCGCTATGCAGGATTTATTGATGAGAAGCGCCACTTCTACGGCATCCAGTTTCATCCGGAAGTAACACACACCAAGCACGGCAAGAAAATTCTTGAGAACTTTGTCTTCGACATCGTGCGGGCAAAGAAAGATTGGAAGATTTCTAAAGTCGGCGAGAAGATTATCGCGGACGTCAAAGCAGAGGTTGGAAAGGACCATGTATTGGTCGGCATTTCAGGCGGTGTTGATTCTCTTGTTGCCGCTACTCTCATCCACCGCGCCATCGGTAATCAGCTCCATGCAGTCTTTGTTGACACCGGCATGCTGCGCAAAGGAGAGGTCGAGCAAGTCTCGACGTATCTTAGAAAGCACGGCTTCAAAGGTCTCCACGTGGTCGACGCTTCCCGCACCTTCCTCACTCGTCTTAAGGGCGTCACCGACCCTGAGCAGAAGCGCCGCATCATCGGCCACACCTTCG
>CAZJPR010000005.1:0-47365 GCA_964548265.1 uncultured Candidatus Saccharibacteria bacterium | reverse complement strand
TTATCATGGACCGCATGACCGGTCGTTCTCGCGGCTTCGGCTTCGTCGAGATGGCAGACGAGGCTCAGGCCCAGGCTGCAATCGACCGTTGGGACGGAAAGGAATTCGATGGGCGCACGCTCTCGGTTTCCTTCGCTCGCCCGCAGGGTGATCGCCCAGCAGGTGGAGGCGGTGGTCGCGGAGGTTTCGGTGGCGGTAACCGCGGAGGCGGCTACGGCGGCGGAAACAGCGGCGGTGGCTACGGAGGTGGCTACTAAGCTCTAATAAAAGAAAAAGGCCCGCTTTATGCGGGCCTTTTTCTTATCCGCAGGTGGAAGTATGTCCTCCTGCGTTTGGCGCATCAAGCACTTTGCGCTTCTTCTCTTCTGCTGCCCAACCTGCAAGGTTTGCAAGAATCTGTAGGAAGGAGGCGACACCTGCAAGCGCGAGAATGAGAATCACCGGCCATGCGTACGGGGTGGCGAAGTAGAAGAACACCATAAAGAAACTCCACCAGAGTCCTACGCACCATGGGCAGTTGATGAGTGCACCGAGCGTCCCAAGGAAGGTTCCCTGCGGCCTGCCAACGAAGGCATCACGAATGAACTTCGTGATGAGGTCGTAGGACGTGAGGCGGATAAGACGGAACAGTGCGAGCGCCATCAAAAGGAAATCTCCCAGCGGTACCCATGTAGTAAAGCGACCAGTCTCCTCAAGCCACGATACGCCGAGGAACATCAGGACCGCAAAGAAGAGCGCAAAGAACACATCCCACAGTGCTGTTTTCATGGAGGTAGTATACCGTATGGCTATGGAGACCAGCCGTGAAGATGTGGAAGCTTTGATTCGCGACAAATACGCGGGAGACCGCTCTGTGGACCTTTCGAGAGACCTTGCTCGCCTTAGTGAGGGAGAACCATTGGCATACGTCATTGGCTGGGTACCTTTTCTTGGTCTTAAAATCAATCTCAACTCGCATCCCCTCATCCCCCGCCCTGAGACTGAGTGGTGGACGGAGCAACTCATTGAACAACTTAAAGATCGCACACTGCGAGTACTCGACCTCTGTGCCGGCTCCGGTGCAATCGGGCTCTCGATTCTTGCAAAGATCCCTGGCGCACACGTCTCCTTTGGGGAACTCATGGAGGAACACGTCGAGCAAATACGAAAGAACCTCGAACTGAACGGGCTCGATGCCTCAAGAGCAGACATACAAGCAGGTGACCTCTTCGAACCCTTTGCTGGTGAGACGTTCGACCTCATCGTTACCAACCCTCCCTACATTCCAGAGGGGCGAGACCTTCCGGAGAGTGTGCTTGAGTACGAGCCCGAGGAGGCGCTGTATTCCGGTGCAGACGGGCTTGAGCTGGTACGCAGCATTGCAAAGGAAGCACCCGTGCACCTGACGCCTGGTGGCGAACTTTGGATTGAAGCGGATGTGGAAAACATAGAAGAAGCTGCAACACTCGTTAAGAACCCCGAGATACGCACGGACCCATATGGCAGGCCGCGTCTTCTCGTGGGACACTATTAGCGTATGGATGCTTCCTCGACGCTCCTTCACTTGCCGAGCCAACTGACCAACCTTACCGCCGAGAGCGTACTGTCGGTTCTCTTCACGCTCGTATTCATCTGGTGGCTTGTCTACACACTCGTAGCTATCTACCACTGGTTCCGTTACGGTCGTTCAACGTGGGTGGCGGTGCCCGCAGTCGCACTACATCTCGCTGTCTCCGGCGGCATCTTTATCTACATGACCAGCGGCCTACACTAGTATGGAAGACCTCCATCTACAGCCCGGCGAACACGTAGTGATGGCAGTCAGGAAGCATCTGCTCGTATACGTAGGCGGAGCTATTCCTTTCGCAGTGTTCGCGTACCTACCCGTACTAGCGCTCGACCTCCTTTCGATGAGTCCGTTTGCGAGCGCACCGTGGGCGGCATACCTTACCCTTGAGAACCCGTGGGTGCTCTTTCTGCTTGGCGTCTGGTGGCTCTTCGTATGGATGGGAGCATTCAGTAACTTCATGCGCTACTTCCTCGATGTCTGGATTATCACCAACAAGCGCATCATCGATGTTGAGCAGCTAGACTTCTTCAGTCGCGAGGTCACCAGCCTCTACCTCGACCACGTGGAAGACGTCACCGTACACGAGACCGGTTTCTTCCATACCCTCTTCGGCTTCGGTAACCTCATGGTGCAAAGCGCCGGGGCTGCAGACCGCACCGAGCTTCCTGGCATTGCCTACCCTAAGGACGTCCGCGACATACTCATGAAGTACGCAGGAAAGTTTGAAGAGCGTCCGCAGCACGTTATTGTCGACAAGAAGTAGTGGTTTGGCGACCTTCCCAGGTCCCGGTATACTCCCCTGATGAGCGAGCCACTATCTACCGAGTCCTATAAAGGCGTACGTGACTTCTACCCCGCAGATTGGGCACGTCTCTCCGGCGTCTTCGAGAAGACACGAAGGGTCCTGCGCAGCTGGGGCTACGAGGAATACCAGGCTTCCCCACTTGAGCCTTCCGAACTCTACGAGAGCAAAGGTAACGAGGAAATTATTCGCGAGCAGACTTTTAGCTTCGAGGACCGCGGCGGAAGGCGCGTAACGCTTCGCCCTGAAATGACCCCGACGCTTGCACGCATGGTGGCTGCAAAGCGCCGCGAGCTTCCCCTTCCTTTCCGCTGGTTCTCTATCGGTAACCGATTCCGCTACGAGCGCCCCCAGCGGGGACGTCTACGTGAATTCTTTCAAACCGACGTAGACTTGGTCGGCCTCCCTGCAGGAGAAGCAGACCTTGAGGTGCTCATGCTCGCAAGTGACATTCTCAGGTCCTTTGGTGCAACTCCCAATGACTTTGCGATACGCATAAACTCGCGCGCGCTTCTTGGCGCCGCCTGCCGCGCCGTCGGTCTTACTGACGCAGAGGGGGTGAAAGCCTACTGGCAACTCCTTGATAAGAAATCAAAGATGAGCGCTGCGGAGTTTGAAGCAGCCCGCGCAAGTACCAAAGACCCGCTTGCTGCAGTCGAAGAAGCTCTCGACCCAGAGGTGAAGGAAGAGAAGGAGAAGGTTATGGCACTTATCGAAACTCTTAAGGCGCGCGGCGTGACCAACGTCTCCTTTGACTCGGAAATCGTACGCGGGTTCGACTACTACACGGGTATGGTTTTCGAGGTGAACGACACGGACCCAGCCAATCCACGCGCACTCTTCGGTGGTGGTCGCTACGATGGCCTCGTCTCTCTCTTTGGTGGTGACCCTATTCCGGCGGTAGGCTTTGCGTTCGGTGACGTCACCTTCATGGACTTCCTCGACACACACAAGCTTATGATTGAGAACGAATACGCTCCCCAGCTCTACATTGGCACCCCTTCTCCGGAAGTCATCCCCACTGCCCAAGAATTCGCACAGGAACTTAGGAAGTCAGGCGTACGGGTGTTCGTTCACATTGGTACCAAGAGCCTCGGCGACCAGATTAAAGACGCTGACCGCCGTGGTATTCCCCTCTTCATGGCCTATGGTACTGACGAAGCAAAGAGCGGCGAGGTGCGCGTGAAGAACCTTGCCACTGGTACTGAGGAGACAATGCAGAAGGACACCGTTGCTTCCTTCCTGAAGTAGCATGCGGGCTATTACGTTTGATATTGAGACAAAGGCCGCGGGCATGGTGCGCGGTAAGTTTGATACGTCTGCAATGGAAGTCACCGTCGTGGGTATCCATGATTCGGGCACCGACGAGTATTCCGCCTACTTTGTTGAGGAGTTCCCGAAGCTTTGGCCCATTCTCGAACGTGCCGATATGCTCATTGGCTTTAACTCCGACAGCTTCGACATCCCCATACTGAACCGCTACTACCCTGGCGACCTCACGAAGATTACATCCCTCGACCTCCTCACTGAGGTCTACAACGTACTCGGTCGCCGCGTGCGTCTCGACACACTTGCACAAGCAACGCTCGGGCGCGGAAAGACTGGGGATGGACTCAAGGCAGTTGAGTGGTGGGAACAGGGGCTCTATGACCAGGTAAAAGACTACTGTCTCGAAGATGTGAGGATTACCCGTGAGCTCTACGACTATGCTCGCACGAACGGCCTACTCAAATACAAGGACCTCCGGGAGGTTCGAGAGCTCAAAATAGACGCCTCCGGCTGGGAGAGCGGAGGCAATGCTCCCTCCCTTACGCATACCTTGCCCTTCTAGGCTTGGTATACTGAAAAGCAATGAAGCGCACCATCATGCTCCCCGGTGCGATTATCCTCGCCGGGGTTATCATCGCTATCGCCGTCTACATGGTGCGGGTCAATAATGAACCCGCCGTTCCTGCTCCGGACATCATCGCGCTGCGTCCCGTTTCTCCTGATGAGCACATCGTCGGCAACCCTGCGGGAGGCGTTGTAATCATCACCTACTCAGATCTCGATTGTGCTTACTGCAAACAGTTCGAACGTACGATGAGTCAAATCATGACTGATTACGGCTCCAGTGGACAGGTCGCGTGGGTGTTCCGCCACCTTCCACTGGTCTCTGCGCACGCCAACTCGGGACTACATGCTGAAGCAAGTGAATGCGTTGCAGCACTCGCTGGCGAGGACGCCTTCTGGCGCTTCATTAACCTTATGCACTCCTCAGCTCCTGGCACCAACGAGTTTAATCCCAACGCCTATACTGCCCTCCTGCCCCAAGTCGGTATTGAGGACGCTGCGTTTGAGAGCTGTATGGCTGAAGGCCGATACGTGAAGAAGGTAGAGAGCGATCTTACGAACGCACTTGATATAGGCGCTATTGCGGCTCCCTATAGTGTGGTGGTGGTCGAAGGCGAGGAACCGTTGCCTATCTCTGGCGCCCTTACCTACGGCGACATGAAAATGATTATCGAGCAGGCACTCGAACAACTCACTCATTAAGCTTAAGGCGGTAGAGTTCGAAGGAATGTTCTCCCTCGAACATGTCTGAGGGATTAGGGAGGTAGACCCGCTTGCGAGCAACTTCCTCAGTGGCATCCATAAGGAGACGATGGAATATTTTGAATGATTCTTCCGCCTTCTCATACTCAAGGACGTACTTCTTGAGCTGCGGGCTGCCGTCGGCATTTCGGGTCTTTTTGCACTCGTATACGATGAAACGCTTCACTGGCTTACCAAAAATATCCTTCACTGTGTAGTAGTTGAAGATGGCTTGAAGCGCGAAGGCAGGTCGGTCTGCACCGCTCGCACTGAACGACTGCACAAATTTATGGTCAACCACATCAACCGCACCCGGATTCCCCTTCGACTCCACCACCAAGTCCGATATAGCCTTCACTGGTAACAGAAGGCCCGGAACCGCAGCGACCCCTTTCACCTCGGCGCCGAGCACCTTGTGTCTGGGCGGTCGCTTCAGATAGTAATTCACGGCTTGGTAGTACTCGCGCTTCATCGATTCACGTTTCTGCC
Source organism: uncultured Candidatus Saccharibacteria bacterium (assembly GCA_964548265.1). Lineage (GTDB taxonomy): Bacteria > Patescibacteriota > Minisyncoccia > Phycocordibacterales > Phycocordibacteraceae > C7867-001. Next base: position 41,951 of record CAZJPR010000005.1, on the reverse strand, counting down.
GCTGCGCACGCTTGGTCTTTGCTGCACCGAAGTTAATCTCAAAGTCCGCAATCGCATCCATGGACTCAGCACCAAGGCGCATAGCAAGTTCCTTCTCTGCCCCACTGTAGAAATGCTCAAGCGCGACGTGCCCTGCCGACCCAATGATAGACGCGGGAGTACGAGGAGCGTCGTAGATGCGCTCAACATACCGCGTGTGCCAGGCAAGTGGGTTACGAAGGAATGCTAGGAGTGACGAGTGGCTCCAGTAGGCTATAGGGAATCCGTCGGGAGCAGACATCCCTACAGTATACAAAACCTCAGCGGTTTAGAGACCTTTAACGTGACCGTCGAGAATCAGGTCAATCACCTTCCCTTCGATTCCAAGGGACTTAAGTAAACGAACATTCTCTGCAAGCTCCTCTTGGTTTTCGTAGAGAAGACCCGCATTAAAGCGGTAGAGATCGCCCTTACGGCTCATAGAAATCATCTGAAGGATATGGCGCGACGATTTCGGATTCGCATAGGCAAAGAGTTTTGCGAACGCCTCCTCAGGTCCCGTGAAGGTACCGATAAAGCCCACAGCCTTCTTTGGTATGAGACCGCGACGCGAAAGAGACACAAGACCAAACGTAGCAGTCTGGCGAAAGTTTGGATCAATAAAATACGGCTTCCCTGAGGTGGAAATCAATACATCAAGTCCGCCAACACCGTACCATCCTGCCGCACGCACGTTCGGCAAGATTTCTGTGGTAACAATGCGGAAAATATCATGCAGCAGTGGGTTCGCGATAACGTGGGGCGGGCATACGACACTTCCTAAGAACTCACCGACATCCGTAATAACTTGGTGGTTGTAGCCGACAATCTCTATCGGCTCTTCTGCCTTGAATGGTATACCGAACTGAATACAGTAATTCTCAACCGCTTCGACAAACTCCTCGATAAAAATGCCATCAACTACGTCCTTGAAACTTGTCTTAGCTGCCTCAACATCTGCTGAGCTCCTACAGATACGAACACCGTCCCCTGCGCTTGAGGACGCAACCTTTACCACACAAGGGAACGGTACGGAGACCGCTGCGTCTGCGAACGCAGCGCCGTTCTCAAAGGAGACGTAGCGGATCGGAAGGTAGGCTTCTGGAATATAGGTACCGAGATTAGTTTTATCGTTAAACCGCGCGGAGAGCTGTGGGTTGAGGTGAAAGAGATGGCTCACCTCCCCATCGAGAAAAGGCTGGGCCATAAAGAGCTTTCCTTCGGGTACCGTGTCGCGCAGTACTTGCTTTACCGCTTCGTTCCGTGCTGACCCCGACAGGTCATCGCTTAGTGCCGCAGGAAATTGAATACATTCGTCCTCCTTCGTTAGCTCAAGACCGCATTCCTGCTCGAGCCAGTGACGTATCTGCGGCGTAGATGCTGCATCGAAGACAACGGGGCGGACCCCCAGACCCGCACAGACAAGGGTGCGAGCGGAGACTAGTTCCTCAACCCACGAGGGAACGTTGTTGAAGAAATCTGAGCCGTTACCCGACGGAAAGCCGTAGAAGTACGCTGCACCTTCAGGTAGGTACTTTGAGAGGGTCGCCCGAGGGTCGACGGGTAATCCAGAAGAAGCCTGGCCGTGAGGCCCTGTAAAGGGTGATGCCTGCATACGTTAATGATGGAGACTACGCCTGCCCCTTAGGGGTGTCAACGACCCCCAGGTTCATAACTTTTTGCACAACATCGGTGAGAGGCACCGCTACCACATCCTTAAATACACCGTCCGCATAAGGGTAAAGGTTAGGATTGAAGCCTCGAAGCACGTCCTTCTGTACGTCGCGCGGGCCGATGAAGACGCTCCACGTACCGTCGGTCTTCAAAAGCGACGCATAGACAAGACGCATCTCACCAGGCGCATCCTTGTGATACACCAAGGCACCGATATCAGGAATCTTCTCTGTCGGCGGCGTTAAATCTTCCATCTTAGTAGCTCTTGAGGCGTCGACTCTTGTCGTGGGTGCGTATCTTCTCGAGTGCCTTGGCCTCAATCTGGCGAATGCGCTCGCGGGTAACACCGAACTCCTTCCCCACCTCTTCAAGCGTGTGATAGATGCCATCGAGGAGTCCGTGGCGCATCTCAAGAATCTTGCGCTCCTTTGGAGAGAGGTCATCGAGAATGTCACGGACCTGCTCAGCGAGAATGCGCTCTGAGGATTCCTGCACCGGTGAAGGAATCTTATCGTCAGCAATGAAGTCCCCAAGAGTCGACTTCTCATCATCGTCAGAACCGATAGGGTTCTCAAGCGAGAGGGTGTCCTGATTGATCTTCTCAATCTGGTAGATCTTCTCCACTTCCACTCCCATCTCAATAGCAACCTCCTCTGGTTGTGGGTCACGGCCAAGAGTCTGTGCAAGGCGGCGGGATACCTGCTTGTACTTAGCAATGGTCTCCACCATGTGTACGGGGATGCGGATGGTACGGGACTGGTCAGCAAGCGCACGAGTTATTGCCTGGCGAATCCACCAGGTAGCGTAGGTCGAGAACTTGTAGCCCTTTTTCCAGTCGAACTTATCGACGGCCTTGAAGAGACCAAGGTTCCCTTCCTGGATAAGGTCGAGGAGTGTGAGGTCTGGGGAGCGGCCTACATACTTCTTGGCAATCGAGACGACGAGGCGGAGGTTCGAACGGGCAAGAATGTTGCGAGCCTCGTCATCTCCTGACTCAATGCGTTTAGCAAGCTCACGCTCTTCAGAGGCGGTCAAAAGCGGATACTGTCCAATCTCCCGAAGATAAATCTGAATGGAGTCGTACCCAGAAGATTCACGACCTTTAATGTTACGGGTCGCGAGGTACTCGTCAGCATTGTCCTCGAGCATGCCGCCCTCAAGAATATCGATACCGACAACAGAGAAGCGCTCGTAAAGCTGGTCGAGGAACGAAACGTCGTCCTCAATGTGTGGGAACTCCTTCAAAATCTCACTGTAGGTAATGTAGCCGCGTTCGCGACCTTTGAGAACGAGCTTCTCAGCCTTTGCGTCGCGCTCGTTACGAGCTTTCGCCTTAGCGCCTCCAGCCGCAACGCGAACGACTGCCATCGCTTTCTTCTTAGCGGGCATCTTCTTGGCAACCTTCTTCTTGGGTGCAGCCTTCTTCACCGCTTTCTTAGCGGTCTTCTTCACAACTTTCTTCTTCTTGAGAGGTTTCTTTTTCATGGCATCGAAATTAGCGGGATAGGGCTGAAAGGAGCTTGGAGAGTTCCTTGCATTCGTTGGCGGCGACAGTGATGGCCGCCTCATCATTCATGGTCTCTGCGGCCCGCAAGCGGCCAGTAGCCTCACCGAGCCTATAGCTCAGGTGTGCATGCTCGAATGCGCGCACGAGATCATCTGCAGAACGTTCATCAGGCGTCTCGCCGAGAGCGAGTCCCGCCTCAAAGAGCACGCGTTCAGGAGGAGGTTCCTCCGGGAAGGCAGTGCCAGTAATTCGAGCGTACTCGCTTGCGAGCCTTTCTGCAAGCGCTGTGCCGGGATACGAGAGGGCTGCGGCCTGCAGGGTGTGAGCTCTTAATTCAAGTGGGGTTAGCTTCACTACTGGTGCTGGGCCGCTTCCTTGCTGCACTTCATCCTTTGGGAGCGCACGAGCAGCGTTCTTGACTGAGAGCCGTACGGCATCTGCCGTGAGATTTAAGGCCCGTGCGGTCTTTCCAATGAAGTGTTCCTGCTCCATTGGGCTCTTCATCGCTGCAATGAGCGGAACTACTACCCTCTCGCAAGCAAGCAGGAGCTTGTGTGGGTCTGTCTCAGACGATGCGAGCGCCGAAAGGAAGAACTCGACAATCGGTTCAGCAGAGGCAACCTTACCTGCAAACTCCTTGGGATTCTCCTTAATAAGGTCCGCCGGATCCTGCCCTTTGGGAAGGCGTACTGCTTTTACCTTCATGCCTGTCGAGAGTGCGAGCGCCGCAGTGCGTGCTGAGGCAGCAAGTCCTGCGCGGTCTCCATCAAGCGCAAGCATGAGGTTATCTGAGTATCGCTTGATAAACGAAAGATGCGATGAAGACAGCGCAGTGCCTGAGAGCGCCACCGTGTTCTGGAAGCCAGCCTGGTGTGCGAGCAGCAGGTCGAACTGCCCCTCAACCAGAAGCGCGAAGCCGCGGGTACGAATCGCATCTTTGGCCCTATCCATCCCGAAGAGCACCATCGACTTCTTGAAGAGCTCGGTCTCTGGAGAGTTTAAGTACTTGGCTTCCTCTTTCGCATCCAATGCGCGACCAGTGAACGCTACCGTCCTTCCAGCGCTATCTTTAATCGGGAACATGAGGCGGTTGCGGAAACGATCGTAGAAGGTTCCCTTCTTTTCGTCTGCCTCCTTCACAAGACCTGCCGCTGCCAGTTCTGGGACGGTAAAGCCTTTAGAAGAAAGGTCTTCAAGCAATGCGCGCCATGCTTCAGGCGCAAGCCCGAGATTCCATGCCTTGATGTTCTCAGGCGTAAGACCGCGAGACAGCGCGTACTGGTACGCCGCTCCCTTGGGATCAAGACCTGCAGCAAAGAATGTTTCAGCCTGCGCGAGTGCTTCGTACAGCTTGTTCTGCTTATCTTTGTTCACCGGACTCTTCTCATATACCAACGGCACCCCCGCCTTCTCTGCAAGAATCTTGAGCGCGCCCTTGAAGTCGACGCCCTCCATTTTCTCAATGAAGGTGAACGCGTCCCCTCCCTGACTTGAGGAGAAGCAGTAGTAGGAGTTGCGCTCCGGATTCACATAGAAGGACGGGGTCTTCTCCTTGTTGAAGGGAGACAATCCCCTCCAGTACCTTCCTGCCTTAGTGAGCTTTACGTACGGCGATACGACATCGACAATCGACAATTTTTCCTTCACGAGCTGTACGGTGTCCGCCATTGTGTGTAGTGTATCGCGCTAAACACACACGAGCCCAGAGGGCTCGTGTAGTGTCTTACTTTGTGCTTTCGAGCGGCATTCGTGCCTCCTCTTCTGCAGCTGCGGCTGCCAATCGTACCGTACGTTCCTTCTGGAGCGTCGCGATAGAGGCATGCTTGCGGCTTCCGCCGAAGCCCGTACCTGCCGGAATAAGGCGACCGAGAATGACGTTCTCTTTGAGGCCACGAAGCGTATCCACGGAACCCTTGAGGGCTGCGTTGATAAGAATCTTCGTGGTCTGCTCAAACGATGCAGCAGAAAGGAAGGAACGGCGAGAGAGTGCAGATTCCTTGATACCGAGCACCATCTCGCGTGCCTTCGGTGCAATCTTGCCCTCACCCTCCATGTTCTTCACATCCTCCTCGAACTCCCAGCCCTCAAGCACATCCCCAACTGAGTAGTCGGAATCTCCAGTTTCAGTAATCTTCATGCGAGAGAACATCTGCTTCACGATGACCTCAAGGTGCTTGCGAGAAACGCTAGCGCCCTGGAGCTCGTAAATCTTAGACGTCTCCGTAATGATGTACTCCTGAACTGCAGCGCGTCCGGCGTACTCGAAGAGTTCGTCGAGGTCTGCAGAACCGTCCGTGAGGAGCTGGCCCTTAACAACCGCATCACCTGCTTTCACCAGCGGCATGCGAGGGTAGGTAGCGAGGTACTCGTACGAGTCGCCCTCCTTCTTACCCTTGCGCTTCTTGGTTTCGCTTCCGGCTTCCGGTGCAACAACCAAAATCTTGTCGCGACCTGCGTCCTTAATCTCAAGCACCATGCCATTGGTCTTCGAGACGATGGCAGGATTCTTTGGAGAACGCTTCTCGAACACTTCCTCAACACGAGGAAGACCCTGCGTGATGTCTCCACCAACGGAGGCAGTACCTCCGGCGTGGAAGGTACGCATGGTGAGCTGTGTTCCCGGCTCTCCAATTGCCTGTGCGGCAACGGTACCAACTGCCTCGCCGAGGTCCACCTTCTCCTGCGAGGTCAAGTCCATACCGTAACAGGTGGCACAGATACCGTAGCGAGTCTCACAAGACATTGCAGAGCGCACCATAACGGAGCTGACGTCAGAGGCACCAATCTTCTGTGCATCCTCCGCAGTGAGGTAGTGACCCTTCTTGAAGCCCTCTACTTCTGCGGCAAGCGTCCTGCCACGAATAGCCTCACCGAAGTCAGTGCGAATACCGGAAGCAGACACACGATTTACGGACACGCCGCGCTTCGTCTTACAATCCTCCTCAGTAATGATGGAGTCCTGTGCGGTGTCGAAGAGACGGCGCGTAAGGTACCCGGCGCGTGCGGTACCAAGTGCGGTGTCAGTCAATCCCTTACGTGCACCGTGGGTACTCATGAAGTACTCAACTGGGTTAAGTCCCTCAGTCATCGAGGACACAATCGGCACCTCAATGGTCTCACCAGCAGTGTTCTGGATAAGACCCTTCATACCAGCCATCTGCGTGAGGTTACCAATAGAACCACGAGCACCAGAGCGCACCATGTCATGGACTGAGCCTGCTGGGTCGAGCTGCTCTTCAACGAGCTTCTCCACTTCAGTCTTTGCTGCGTGCCAGACTTCAATCACCATGCGGCGCTTCTCCTCTTCAGAGAGAAGACCATCGAAGTAATCTGCGTTAATCTTGGCAACCTTCTCGCGAGCAGCGTCCACAATCGGCTGCTTCTTTGGCGGAACCGACACGTCGTCAAGCGACCAGGACACACCAGAAAGGGTTGCGTACTGGAAACCGAAACGCTTAATCTTGTTCACAATTTCAGGAATGCGGTCGAGACCATAACGGATGACCGAGTCGTCCATGATCTTCGAGAGCGCCTTCTTCGTAATCGGCTCGTTCACGAACGGATAGTCGTTCGGGAGCACGGTGTTGAAGAGAAGGCGTCCGACGGTAGTCTCGAAGGCCTTGCCCTCGAATCCTTCGTACTTCTTCTTTCCTGGCATCGGGATAACCGAAATCTTCGCGCGAAGATCGATACCTCCGTATTCGTGCGCAAGAATAGCAGCGTTCGGGCTCTGGAAAAACTTCCCTTCGCCGTTAATACCATCCACCTGCTTGGTGAGCCAGTAGGTACCAAGCACGATATCAAGCGGCTTGGCTGTGAGTACAATCATCTCGCCGGAACCCGGTTTGAGGATGTTCTTGTTCGCAGACATGACGTTCTTTGCCTCCCACTGCGCCTCAGTTGAGAGCGGCACGTGAATGGCCATCTGGTCTCCGTCGAAGTCGGCGTTGAAGGCCGGACAGACGAGCGGGTGCAGCTGGATAGCATCGCCTTCGATAAGACGAGGGCGGAATGCCTGGATACCCTGGCGGTGAAGCGTAGGGGCGCGGTTAAGGAGCACATACTTGCCCTTAATTGCCTCTTCAAGAATCTCCCACACCTCGGACACGCCGTCTTCGATAAGACGACCAGCGCCACGGATGTTGAACGCGAGTTCGCGCTCAAGGAGACCGGCAATAACGAATGGGCGGAAGAGCTCAAGTGCCATGTGCTTTGGAAGACCACACTCATCGAGTTCGAGTTCAGGACCCACAACAATCACGGAACGACCGGAGTAGTCCACGCGCTTACCAAGAAGGTTCTGGCGGAAGTAACCCTGCTTACCCTTAAGGTAGTCAGCAAGTGACTTAAGCGGACGGCGCTGCGCAGGAGTGAGTGCACCACCTGAGGCACCAGACTTGCGAATTGAGTTATCGAGCAAAGCGTCGACTGCTTCCTGGAGAATGCGCTTCTCGTTGCGGAGAATCACTTCTGGAGCGTGAATGTCGAGCAGCTTCTTCAAACGGTTGTTGCGGTTGATGACGCGACGATAAAGGTCGTTCACGTCTGAGGTTGCGTGGCGGCCACCTTCAAGGGCAACCATCGGACGAAGTGCCGGAGGAATAACCGGAATCTTGGTGAGGAACATCCACTCAGGGCGAACCTTCGCTGCAATGAGCGAGGTGATGAGTGCGATGCGCTTTGCAAGCTTTTCCTTCTCTGCAATACCTGCCTGCTCGTAACGAGCTTCAAGCGTTACCTTGAGGTCCTCAAGGTTAATTGCCTTGAAGAGATCGAAGATAGCTTCTGCACCAATCTTTGCTTCAAAGAGTGTTCCGTACTTCACCGAGAAGCGGTGGTACTGGATTTCATCGAAGACCTTACCAACGACGACAGAATCAATCTCTGCCTTTGCAAGGCTCATGCGCTCCTTAAGAGCATCACGATCCTTGTCGTCCTTTGCAGCCTTGTGCTTAGTCTTGTACTCGCTCTCAAGTTCACCAAGAAGGCGCTTCTTTACGTCCTCAGCAACCTTCGTAACGATGTAGCCAGCGAAGTAGACAACCTTTTCAAGATCAGCTGCTGGAACACCAAGAAGGAGTGCCATGCGCGACGGCATAGAGCGGAGGAACCAGATGTGCGCCACTGGCGTAACGAGCTCAATGTGGCCCATGCGCTCACGGCGAACAATAGAGCGAGTGATTTCGACACCACACTTGTCACAGACGATGCCCTTGTAGCGGATACCTTTGTACTTACCGCAGTAACACTCGTAGTCCTTCTCAGGACCGAAGATCTTCTCGTCGAAGAGACCATGCTTCTCAGAGCGCTGGGTGCGGTAGTTGATAGTCTCAGGCTTCGTGACCTCGCCGCGCGACCACTCGAGAATCCTCTCAGGGGACGCAAGCGAGAGCTTGAGCGCATTCCAATCCTGGCGACTTGCCATGGGGCGTGTGAACGTTTTCTTTGGAGGGTAGGTGGCCATGGTATTACGCGTTATCGAGCGGCTGATCCATCGGCTCAATGTCGAGCACGAGGCCGCGGATCTGGTTAGTAAGTACCGAGAAGGAAGCTGGGGTGCCTGAGTGGACAACCGGCTCGCCCTTCACGATGGCATCGAAGGTCGCAGAGCGTCCCTGGATATCGTCAGACTTAATGGTGAGCATCTCGCGGAGTGTGTACGCAGCTCCGTAACCAAGCAGTGCCCAGACTTCCATTTCTCCGAAGCGCTGACCGCCGTTCTGTGCCTTACCACCAAGCGGCTGCTGGGTGATGAGGGAGTACGGACCAATAGAGCGCATGTGAATCTTGTCCTCCACCATGTGATGGAGTTTGAGGATGTACATGTAGCCCACCGAGACTGGCTGCGCGAACGCGACACCAGTGCGGCCATCGTAGAGCTGAAGCTTACCGGAGCGGCTGAAGCCAGCGGCTTCAAGCTCGTCGCGAATCTCGTCTGCCGTTGCTCCGGCAAATGGAGGCACCACTGCCTGGTAGCCAAGCGTGTTAGCGGCAAGTCCCAAGTGAAGCTCAAGAATCTGTCCGAGGTTCATACGGGATGGGACGCCGAGTGGTGTGAGAATCACATCCACTGGGTTGCCGTCCTTGTCGTATGGCATGTCCTCAGCTGGAAGCACGCGAGAGATAACTCCCTTGTTACCGTGGCGTCCTGCGAGCTTGTCTCCCACCGAGACGTTACGAACCTGAGCGACGGTAACAACAATCTTCTTGATGATGCCGCTTTCAAGCTGGTCACCGCGCTCGCGACTGAATACGCGAACTCCAATAACGCGACCACGCTTCCCTCCTTCCATGCGGAGTGAGGTGTCCTTCACATCCTTGGCCTTGTCGCCGAAGATGGAGCGGAGAAGGCGCTCCTCAGGCGTGAGCTGGGTTTCACCCTTAGGAGTTACCTTACCAACGAGAATGTCGCCTGGGCGCACTTCTGCACCGATGCGAACGACGCCCTCTTCGTCGAGGTTCTTGAGGCGAAGTTCACCGACGTTTGGAATGTCGTGGGTGGTGACTTCAGCACCAAGCTTTGTGTCGCGCACTGCTGCCTCGAAGTCTTCAATATGAATAGTGGTGAACTTGGACTGCTGCACGAGGCGCTCACTCACAATGATGGCGTCCTCGTAGTTAGCACCAGACCAGCTCATGAAGGCGACACGTACGTTCTGGCCAAGAGCCATCTGACCGCGGTCGGAACTGGATGCATCTGCGAGCACGTCTCCCTTCTTTACCTTATCGCCAGTTTTGACGATTGGGCGCTGGAGGAAGGCTGAGTTTTGGTTGGTCTGCGTGAGCTGCTGAAGGCGGTACTCTACCGGCTTCTTCTCCTTGCCCTGAACGATAATCTTGCGAGCATCAGCGTAGGTAACCTCTCCTGCCTCCTGTGCAATGATGAGGCGTCCCGTGTTACGTGCTGCATGCTCCTCAATACCGGTAGACACGAGCGGAGCCTCCGGAATCATGACCGGGGTTGCCTGCTTCTGCATGTTCGAACCCATGAGTGCACGGTTCGCATCGTCGTGGTCGACGAACGGAATCATTGCAGTTGCAGCGGAGAACATCTGGTACGTCGAGGAATCGATGTACTGAATCTCATCACGGCGAACGATTGCTGGCTCACCACCGCGGCGTGCCTCAATGGTGTCAGGGATGATGTTGCCCTTCTCATCAACTGGGGTTGCCCCGTGTGCAATCACGTACTCCTCCTCTTCGAGTGCGTTGAGGTACTCAACCTCTTCCGTCACTACCCCCTTGGTGACCTTGGCGTACGGAGTTTCGATAACACCGAACTCGTTGGTGCGAGCGTGAAGTGCGAGGCGGAGGATAAGACCAATGTTCTGACCTTCTGGCGTGTGAATCGGGCAGAGGCGTCCGTAGTGGGATGGGTGCACGTCGCGCACTTCGAAGCCTGCGCGCTCACGCGTGAGACCACCCGGACCAAGAGCGGAGAGAGTGCGCATGTTCTCGAGCTCAGCAAGAATGTTCTGCTGGTCCATGAACTGCGAAAGCTGGTTGGCCGTGAAGAACTCGCGGATGGAAGCTTGAAGCGGACGTGGGTTCACGAATGCCATTGGGAGACTGGTGTCAGACTCAATGGTCGACATGCGGTCCTGAATGTTGCGCTTCATGCGGGACATACCAACACGCATGCGAGCCTGAAGAAGCTCACCGACGAAACGGACACGGCGGAAGCCGAGGTGGTCGATGTCGTCAGGGCGCGCGTTCGGGTCCTTGTTCATCTTGGCAATCTCGCCAACGATATGGATGAGGTCCTCGTACGTAAGAACGCGCTGCTCAAGGGCCTTCGGCTCCATCTTGCCGCCGAAGCGCTTGTTAAGGCGGTAACGTCCAACCTTCGATAGGTCGTAGCGGTCCGGGGTGAAGAGCGCGTTCACATACTGCTTTGCGTTCTCAGGGGTAGCGAGGTCACCATCGCGCATGCGGCGGTGAATCTCAACGTAGGCGTCCTCAAGGGTCTTAGCTGGGTCGTGCTCAAGCGTGGTCTGAATCGCAGCAACCGCGTCAGCGTTTCCTGCAAAGCGCTTCAAAAGAGGTGCACCTGCTTCCCCACTGAAGACGGCGAGGAGGTTGGTGACTGGGAACTTACGCTTGCGGTCAATCTTGACCATGATGGCGCCGGATGGCTCCGAATCAATCTCAATCCACACACCCCTAGATGGGATGATTTTTGCACCGAACCAGGTCTGGCCCTTTGCCTCTTCAGAGATGAAGAAGGCGCCGAAGGAACGAGCGAGCTGGGGGACGATTGCGCGTTCAACACCAGACACGATAAAGGACCCGTGTGGGGTCATGACCGGAATATCCGCAAGGAAGATGTCCTGCGTCTTCTCGGTACCAAGTGTTTTGTTTAGGAGCGTAACAGAGGCCTTGAGGGGGGCTTCATAGGTCCTCATGTTCTCGCGTGCTGACTCTTCGTCGCCCTTAGGCTCTCCTATCTCGAAGCCGTTCCACTTGAGCTCGAACTTCTTGCTTGAGTAATCCGGAATCGGGGTGAACTCCTTGAAGAGTTCAGTGAGCCCATCTTTGACAAGCCATTCGAAGGACTGGCGCTGGTGTGCGACCAAGTCCGGAAACTCGACGCGCGGCTTCTTAAAGGCCGCGAACGTCTTCTGCACGAGAGGTTTATTGATCGGCATGTGAGTAAGCTATGAAAGAGTGCTCTATAGGAACGGAAAACGGGTCCATACGCGCATGGACCGACGTCTCGTTCCTCGAGACGCTTGATAAATATTGTCGCCCGAATGTTGCCCCCCAGAGTGCCCCCGTCACTCAATCTGAATCTGGTTCCTTATAACTTACACCTGGGAGGCTAGAGGGTCAAGACTGTGGATTACCGCTTCCCCCTCCACCCGTCTATCTTCGCGTGGTTCCCGGTCTTAAGAACCGCTGGCACTTTATAGGTCTTTCCCTCCCACTTGATGGCGTCAGGGCGTGTGTACACGGCGCTCGATGCGATGCGACGCTCCTCTACTGACTCATCTTTTCCAAGAACACCTGGGAGTCTGCGCGTCACTGCATCAACTATCGCAAGCGCTGGAACTTCCCCTCCCGTCAGTACCGCCTCCCCCACCGAATAGGTCTTAAGTGTCCCCATGGTCTTGAGAATCTTTGCAGCCCGTTCATCAATGCCTTCGTAGCGACCACAGACCAAAACGACGTGATCGAACTTTCCGAGCTTGTCCGCTTCCTTGTTATCAAATGCTTTGGCGCCTGGTGAGAACCATACGAGGACCGTCTTCCCTTTCTTGCGGGCAAGAGATTTCTTTGCAGCCTTCACCACCGGAAGCGCGGTCATCACCATGCCGGGGCCACCACCATACGGGCGCTCGTCAACTTTACCCCACTTGTTATCAACAAAGTCCCGAGGGCTCTGGTACGAGACAGCAATCTTCTTGTTCTTCCTGGCGCGACCAAGAATAGAAACTGAGAGATACGCCTCGCAGGCTTCTGGAAAGAGCGTTATGAGATGAAAGGTCACCATGGCGGCACACTACCACAAAAAGCCGCCCCTGAGGGCGGCTTTTGGTTAGATGGGAATCTTTACTTCAAAGTTCCCGCGGAAGCCAGCGCTTCCTTCAATAGACTCCTCGAGTTGCCCAACCATGATGTCGTACCCACCGTCCTCGTGTGCGAAGACACCAATCTCGTCACCGCCGCCCGCAAACCAGCACTGTGCTGCCGCGACCTCGCCGACCAGAAGTCCCTTGCCATCGACACCACCAGTAGCACCTACCTCGCTGCAAGAACCTGCAAACTTTCCTACCCGGTACACCTTGGTTCCAACCTGTACGGCAACATCGGTGTAGGGCGTGTGCTCAATCTCACCTGCGCTCGTAAAGGTCCAGCTGATCTTGGCATCAGCCGTAACACCCTCATTTGCTTCATGCTCTTCTTCAGGATGATCACCTGCTTCAGTCTGCACACCATCGTCTGCAGGAGCCTCGAGCACCTTTGGATTAAGTGCCACATATCCTCCGCCCGCTACAATAATGAGCCCAAGCACGACGAGCAGGGCCGTAACGGCCGCGAATCCTCTATGGTTGTTCATACAACCAGTATATCCCTATCTGAGGTGCACCAGAAGATCCTGGTGCCCAAAACCAAGCGACATGCCCTTCATCTCCCCAAGGGTGAACCACCCGAGTGCCGCGCCTTCTTTAAGAACAGGGGTCTGCCCTTCTGGCATCTCTACGAGGAATGCCTGAGTGGTTCCTGGTGCATGCGGTTGTGTGTGCTCAACCAACGGCACGAGCATCTCTTTGGAAAGAGAGAGTTCCAATTCTTCCCGCGCACCGCGCACCGCAGCGTCTCCTGGGTCTTCGTCGGCACGACGATGCTCTCCAGGGAAACTCCAATGCAATGGATAGTATTTACAATTGGCATCACGCTGCACAAGGAGGTAGGTGCCATTCTCTTTGTCGTGTATCAAAAATAATGCTCCTCGCGGTCCCTCTTGTCTTTCAATCCTCCCTTCGGGGGTCGAACGACCGTGTTCACTCATGCGAAGTATTATAGCTCGTCCACCACTTGGTCGACCGTCTTCTCCTCCCGCTTACCACCCACCGGCTCGTTTACCTTAAGGTTCACACGTGCATTGTGCTTCATTCCCACAACACGAAGAAGGGTGCGAATCGCCTTAGCGATGTTTCCTTCTTTGCCGATAATCTTGCCCATGTCGTCAGCGGCAACGGTGAGGGTAAGAAGAACCCCCATCTCATCAACCGAGCGGGCAATCTCTACCTGGTCAGGGTTGTCCACGAGGGACTTCACAACGTACTCAAGAAATGCGTGGTCTTGTTCCATAAAGAGTGTTCAGAGTTACGGGATATTCAGGTAATGGAAGCACATGCCGCCCGAAGCGGCGATGAAGAAGCTTACGCAGCCGCAGCCTCTTCTGCAGGTGCTTCAGCAGCAACCTCAGGAGCGGCCTCAGCAGGTACCTCCTCGACAACCTCAGCCTCAGCGATAGCGGCCTCAACGACCTCTTCGCTGGTAGCCTCTGCTGTAGGTGCAGCAGGAGCTGCCGCAGCCTCAGGCTCATCCTTCTTTATAGGAGACTTCTTAGGGAGCACGTTCACCTTCTTGCCTTCGATGACCTTCTTGTCGATAAGGAGGTTGGAGAGCGATGGGGATAGCTGGGCACCCATAGAGATCCAGTGCTTGATGCGGTCGCCTTGGGCCGCAAACTGCTTGGTCTTCGGATTGTAGGTACCGACGACCTCAACATTGTTCCCTGCCTTAGGGCCAGAAGCTTTCTCGAGTACGACGATACGGAACGACGGGTCGTTCTTACGGCCGATGCGCTGGAGGCGTACCATCAACATAATTACGGGAGCCTACCAGACAAGGAAGCATCCGTCAAAAAGCCCTCTATGCTAGAGTGGAGGAAATGAGTGCACCCAACGCTGACATCTACGAAGGCCCCATAAGCATCACCAGGACCGCCAAGGGGTTCTTTACCTACGACCCGAACAAGGATGACCTCTATATCCCTTCCGAGGCCTTGGGGAGTGCCTTCCCCGGCGACATCGTGAAGGTCGCCGTTACTGGCTCCTACAGTGACCCAAAGACCCGTGAGAAACGGCTGGCTGGGAAGGTGGTGGAAGTGGTCTCCCGCACCCGCGAGACCTTCGTTGGAAAGCTCGTTGAAGACGAGGGTCGCATTCTCCTCATTCCGGATTGGAAGAAGATGTACGTGCCCTTTGAAGCACGCGGTGAGAATCTCCCACTTGGCCACAAGGTAGTTCTCAAGTTCAAGGGCTGGGATACGCACCCAGGATTCCCGTGGGGCGAAGTAACCGAAGACATTGGAGTGGCGGGAGTCCACGAGACGGAGATGCGCGCACTCGCGCTGTCCCAAGGTTTCAGTTCTGAGTTCCCTCCTGGCGTTATAGCAGAAGCCAAAAAACTTGAAGAGAAGGGTGAAGCGATGATTGCTGAGGAAGCAAAGACCGTCATCCCGTGGAATGAGGATAGGAAATCCCAGGCGCGCCGCGACTTCCGTGGGATTACCACCTTCACCATCGATCCAGTGGACGCTAAGGACTTCGACGACGCACTCTCGGTCAGGAAGCTTGATAACGGCGACGTAGAAGTGGGCATCCACATCGCAGACGTCTCGTTCTTCGTGCGTCCCGGTTCAATCATCGACACAGAGGCGCGGAAGCGCGCAACGAGCGTCTACCTCGTCGACCGCACCATTCCCATGCTCCCCCACGTGCTCTCGACCAATTACTGTTCATTGAACCCAGACGTTGATCGTCTTTCGATGAGCGCAGTCTTCGTGCTTGATAAGGATGCAACCGTGAAAGAACGCTGGTTCGGCGAGACCATCATCCACTCTGATAAGCGCTTTGCGTACGAAGAGGCACAAGCCGTCCTCGATGCAGGAGAGGGCATCCTTTTTGACGAACTCTCGACCATTGCTGGGCTCGCACGAAAGATCCGCAAAGCTCGCGTTGCCGCAGGTGCCATTGAATTTGATACCGCTGAAGTAAAAATTGAACTCGATGGTGAAGGCAAGCCTATTGCCGTCCACCTCAAGGAACGTAAGGAAACCAACCTTCTCATTGAGGACTTCATGCTGCTCGCAAACGTCGGCGTCGCAGAAACGCTTTCCGAGCTCGGCAAAGAGAAGGGACAGCCATCCGTCTACCGCATCCACGACGCACCGGACCCTGAAAGAATCGAGAACCTCTCGCAGTTCCTTAAGGTGATGGGCTACGAACTTCCGGTTGGCGCCACCGGCAAAGTGAAGGGTGGAGACCTCAACAAACTCATGGCAGAGGTGAAGGGCAAGCCTGAGGAATACCTCATCAAGATGGCAACGCTTCGTTCCATGTCGAAAGCTATTTATACAACCAAGAACATCGGGCACTTCGGCCTTGCCTTTGACCACTACACACACTTCACGTCCCCGATTCGTCGCTATCCTGATGTACTCGTGCACCGCATGCTTAAGAGCTATGTCTCTGGAGAGCCCGTATCTAAGAACGAAATGGAAGAGCTCGAGAAGCTCTCCTACCATTCCTCAGAACGCGAAGTCTCTGCCTCAGAAGCTGAGCGCGATTCCATCAAGATGAAGCAGGTGGAATTCCTTGCAGGACGCATTGGTGAAGACTTCGATGGCGTCATTTCCGGCGTCACTGATCGCGGTATCTACGTTGAACTCAACGAAACGCATGCGGACGGCATGGTGCGCATGAACGCTCTTGGCACTGATTACTTTATATACGACCAGAAGCGCTACCGTGTCGTGGGTGAGCGTACGAAGAAAGAGTACGCCCTTGGCGACCCTATCAAAGTGAAGCTGGTTGCAGCACGCGTGCCAGAACGCGAGCTTGATTTCGCACTAGCGGTTACTCCTTAGCGAGAATCCTCGTAAGTGCGAGTGCGTACGCCGCTTCCCGGAGCGTCACTCCCCTATCAAGCGCGAAGTCTGCAACATCCCGATAGGCATTTGCCATCGTCTCTTCAAGTCGTTCAGTCACACGGGCACGGTCCCAGGTCTCGCCACTCTTGTTCTGGAGCCATTCGAAGTACGAAACAGTGACGCCACCGGCGTTCGCAAGCACATCAGGAACCACTACCACACCGCGCTTGGCGAGCGCTTCGTCTGCTTCAGGAGTTGTGGGGCCGTTCGCAATCTCAAGCACAATAGAAGCCTTTACTGCATCGACGTTGTCGGCACGTATCTGTTCCTCAAGCGCTGCAGGAACGAGAACGTCAACGTCCTCCTTGAGCACGGCTTCGGTATCGAGCATCTGCGCTCGGTCCTCTTGCATGCGAGCATCGTCACACACTCCACCACGACAATAGATGTCACGGAGCGTGCCGTGCACATCTTTCTCTACGAGCGTCTTTTCTACTTCCACATGTCCCGCACATATAAGCGAGCCGCTGCGGTCTGCAATCGCGGTCACGCGCATGCCCATATCGGAAAGGAGGCGCGCAGCACGTCCCCCAGCATTTCCTGCTCCCTGTACTGCGGCTGAAAGCTTCGACGGGTCTTTGTGCTGGTCCTTAAGGAGTGCGCTGAGTACGGCAATAGCGCCATCGGACGTTGCGGTGTCGCGCCCAACAATTCCACCCTTATCAAGGGGCTTCCCGGTAATCATTGCTGGAGCTGCATGCCCCGCAATCTTCTCGTATTCGTCGAGCATGACCGCCATGATTTCTGGATTGGTTGCGACGTCCGGTGCCGGGACATCAAGATCCGGACCGAAGTGTTCTGCAAATGCACGAATGTACGCGCGCGAGACTTCGTGAATCTCGTGCGTCGTGAGCTTGTGCGGATCTATCGCCACCCCTCCCTTTCCTCCGCCAAACGGAATATCAACGACGGCACACTTCACTGCCATCATCGCAGCAAGCGAAGAGACTTCATCCTCATCTGCGTCTGGGTGAAAACGGATACCACCCTTGTACGGACCACGTACGTTGTTGAACTGCACTCGGTACGCTGGAACCGTCAGTGTTCCTCCTTCATCAAGGGGAATGGTGAGTTCAGCCTTGAGCACCCGGTCCGGTGTGATCATGCGCGCTCGCTCTTCTTCTGAAAGACCAAGAAGGTCCGCTGCTTTCGAGGTGTTGCGCTTGAAGTACTCGAAGGCCCCCATGTTTCGGGTAAGCATACCCCCGAACCGCCTATGAAGCCTGGGGATAACGTTTCCACAGGGAACTCTTGAATTGTGTGCTGGGACTCTACATACTCTTGACATGCAACGAAACAATATCCGAATGTTCAAGGAGGCTGGCTACGACTGGGGTCAGCACATCGACGTCCAGAGAGCAGCGCACTCCCAAGAAGACGCTGCACTCGAACGTTTTACGCAGCTCAGCAGCCAGATGCAAAGCATGCTCTCAGAGCCTAATGTTGCCTCTCAGGTTCGCCTGGAGGACTCGTTTATTTCCACGTTACATACTCTCGATTCAGGTTCGGAAAATGAAACACAGCTGCTCAGCCTTTTGTATGGGCACCTTGAGCGTATGCAACAAGACCTGACTCAAAAACCCGACGGGGTTGAGTGGGGCTATTACGGATACTCTGCAGAAGAATGGCGGACCCAGCGCTTGAATCGCATGGAGAGACTGAAAGCCCAGTTCCAGAAGCTCAAAACGTTCGGTCCCACAATTGAGGCGGCCCACTAGCGACTTTTGCCGTCGTACGGCATCCGGGTAAGTTTCGTGAGATCTATCCCCTCAATAGTCCTCACGTTGATAGCTGCCCCGAGAGTGCCATCCGGCATGGGAGCACGCCCAAAGCACTGGGTCCCACAGGTCTTACAGAATTGATGCTGAATCTTCTCCGTGTTGAAACGGTACTCCGTGAGCTTATCTTCCCCTGAGCGAATAGAGAGCTTCTCTCCAGGCACAAAAGAGAGAAGGAGTCCCTGGGCCTCACAGTAGGAACAGTTGCACTCAATCACGGGCTTCGTGAGGTCTATCTCGACCTCGTAGGTGACTGCACCGCAATGACATTTTCCTGTTCGTTGTTCCATATTATTTGGCGACCGTCATGGCCTCCTCGAATTTAACTGATAGAAGTTTTGAAATACCGTCATTCCCCATTGTCACACCGTAGAGAATACCTGCACGGCTCATGGTCTCGCGGTTGTGGGTGATGACCACGAGCTGCGACTTCTTAGCCAAACTCTCAATCATGTCACCGTAGCGGCGAGAGTTAGCTTCATCGAGCGCCGCATCAGTCTCGTCAAGAATCAAGAATGGCGGCGGGTTCACCTGGCTCATCGCAAAGATGAGTGCGATCGAAGTGAGCGCACGCTCACCTCCTGAAAGCTGCATCAAGGACTGTACCCGCTTCTTCGGGAGACTCACGGAAATCTCGATACCTGCCTTCTGCTGCTTCTTGGTCCCCTCTTCCTGCATCTCTTCCTCTTCCTCTTCATCTGAAGAATCGAACTCTTCAAGTACCAATCGTGCACTTCCTCCACCGAACATAAGCGCGAAGAATTCACTGAACGATTCATTCACTTTCTTGAGGCCTTCAGAGAAGGACTTACCCAGCTCCTCATCAAGGTTCCCAATAAGCTCACGAAGTCCTTCTGCAGACTTTGCGAGGTCCTCAAGTTCGCGCGCAAGAAACTGCTCGCGCTCACTGGCCTCCTTAAACTCAGTGCGCACTTCCTCTCCGGTGCCGCCAGCCTCTTCCACACGAATCTTGAGGCGCTCCATCGTCTTCTTGCGTTCCTCCTGCACCCGACGCTCCTCTGCTGGAAGCGCATCCAGCGGTGCATAAGAGAAGGCGGCGGCGCCCGCAAGCGCCAGCACCTCTGCGCGGTCGCGCTCAAGCTCCTCAGCGAGCGACTGCAACTCTCCTTGCCTGCTCTCTTCACGAAGTACATTGGCTTCCTCTCGTGCTTTGGCTTCCGCCATATCAAGCACACGGAACTGGTTCTCACGTCCGGTCTCTTCATGCGCAGAGACGGCTTCGCGTGCCTTAACGAGTGTGTGACGCGCCTTCTCTGAGGCTGCCGAGAGTTCCTGCTCGCGCAGCGCAAGACTCTTTCGCTCTTCTTCAAGCGCGTAGACTGCACGCTCTTCCTCAGCCAAGTACTCACTCTCCGGCGAAACGAAGCGGTCGAAGAAGGCCGCCACTGCGTTCTTAAGCGCAATGAGTGCAGCGCGCAGTGCGTTCGCATCAGCGCCCTCAGCAACCGAGGCCTGCGCATCAAGTTCCTTCCTGAGTTCCCCAAGCTGCTCGCGCGGCACCTTCACGTACGGTTCTTCCTTCACCGCCTCTGCACGACGCTTAGCTGCTTCAAGTGCCCCTTCAACGCGACCCATCTCGCGAGAAATAGTTCCCTGTTCAGCAAGTGCACGGTCTACTTCGCGTTCTGCGGTACGTACGGCATCCGCCCTCTTCAATCCTTCGGTATCAAGTGTGGCGCGGTCCTGAAGTGGTGCGAGCGCAGCTGTGGCAACCGCAAGGCGCTCCTTGGCGTCCGAAAGTCGTGTGGTTGATGCAGCCTTCTCGCTTCTGACATAGAGCTCTTCAATGGCGAAGTATTCACGACACGCGTCAGTGAGCGATTTGATGAGTTCTTCGGCGCGTTCAAGCTTCTCCACCTGCTTCCCAAGGAACTTGAGGTGTGGAAGGATTTCACGTCTAAGCGCCTCCACCTGCTTCACGTTCTCCTCTGTCTTTTCAAGCTTGCGCTCTGCTTCTTGCTTCTTGAACTCATAGACCTTGAGGCCAAGTGCGTCCTCGAGCATGGCGCGGCGTTCACGCGGGTGGGAGAGAAGAATACGGTCGGCCTCTCCTTGGGAAATGATGTGGTGTCCCGTATCCCCTATGTTTGCGCTGGCGAGTAGTTCCTGCACATCGCGGAGCCTGACTTTCGAGCCGTTAATTGAGTACTCACTTGCTCCATCACGGAAGACTGCGCGCTCTATGGAAACCTCCTCGAACTCGCACTTAGGGAAGATGCGCTTCTTGTTATCGAATACCACTGCGACCGACGCACGGTTAGAGCGTGGAGCGGTATTGGAGCCGCTCCAGATAAGGTCTTCGCTGCGCTTTCCGCGCATGCTCTTCATGGACTGCTCACCAAGTGCGAAACGGAAGGCTTCGGCGACGTTGCTCTTCCCTGAACCATTAGGGCCCACGATGGAGGTTACCGACGACGAAAAATCGAGCGCGGTTTTCTTCGCGAATGATTTGAACCCAGCGATTTCAAGTCGCTTTAGCATTTACACCGATTATAACCTACCAGCCCTTCTTCTTGAGTCCGTTCCCAGCTGCATCCTGTTCTGCCTCCTGTTTGCTCTTACCTTTCCCGCGCGCAACCTCTTCCTCTTTCACATAGACGGCAACAGTAAAGTGTCGGTCGTGGTCAGGCCCTGTCTCGTCAATGGTTTTGTAGTGCGGTGTGGTTCCCTCTTTCTCCTGGGATGCCTCCTGGAACATGCTCTTGGCATCCTGGTAGCTGCGCTTTTCAAGTACGCTCTCGAGCTTCGGGTAGAGATGCTTCTCGAGGAATGTAACCGCCGTATCGTAGCCTTGGTCCAAATACAACGCACCAAGCAGTGCTTCGAAGGCGTTGGCGAGAATAATCTGACGAGCGCGGCCCGTATCGCGCTTCTCTCCCTTGGAAAGAAGCAGCATGTCGTTCATGCCAAGCTGCTGGGCAACCTCTGCAATTGAGTAGGTGTTAACGAGCGCCGCACGGTAGGCAGTGAGGTCACCTTCAGACTTCTCTGGAAATGTATCGAAGAGCATGCGAGTGGTCGCAAGCTCGAGCACGGCGTCACCCAAAAACTCAAGACGCTCGTTGTGGGCCTTCGAACTTCGGTTCTCGTTTAAATACGAACGGTGCGTCAACGCCTCCTCGAGTAGTTCGAGGTCTTTAAAGGTGAGTCCGAGCTTCTCTGCAGCTTCCTTGAAATCCATAGGGGTACTATACCGCGCCTCTTATTTCCCTGCCTTATCCAAGAGTTTCTGCACAGCGGCCGTCACAATCGGGAGCATATCGTCATAGAAGTTGAGGGCCCGGATGTCTGGAAGCCTGAACCAGCGAGCATCATCAAGTCCCCCACTCTGTTTGAGGTTCAATTTCGCAAACTCTGCCTTCACAAGGAAGAAGTAGACGTGCTTTCTCACTTTCCCCTTCTCTGGATGCGATGCGATGTATTCGTTCTCTCCCACCATGTCTTCTACGGTTCCCTCAAGACCAAGCTCCTCCCGTACGACGCGAGCAACCCCCTCTTCGGGCGTAGCGTCGCTCTCAATGTGGCCCTTGGAAAGAGTCCAGCGTCCAAAGACGTCGTGCACAAGCGCGACGTAGTACTGGGTCTCATGCACGGCGTACACAATGGCGCCGCCAAGCTTCTCTATAGGCAGACTACTAACATCAATGCGTTCTTTCTTCTTGCTGGTGTCTTCCTTCCCCGGCTCCCCCATTTCCTTATACACAGCACCAAGCACGCCGTTGATGAAACGGCCTGAGGAATCCCCCCCGAAGATTTTGGCGAGTTCAATTGCTTCGTTGATGGCTACCTTGGGTGGCACTTGTGCGCGATCCGCAAACAGAAGCTCATAGAGACCAAGCCTAAGAATGTTGCGGTCAACCGGTGCGATGCGGTCAATGGGCCAATCGGGCGCAGCTTTCTGTATAACGAGATCAAGGTCTTCGCGTTTAGCGAGTACACCCTTGAGGAGGGTTTCCATAAACTGGCCTTCAGTATCGTCACCACCGAACTCACGAGTGTTGCGAGCGAGAATGTCGGTGACTTCCGTATCAGCAACGTGCGCCGTATCCCACTCAAAGAGGGTCTGGAGGACGAGCGAACGCGCGAGATGCCGATTGGCCATATATGGAAAGAACTATTTCTAGGATAGCACGCCAGCACGCCGAGCAAACACCTCGTGCATTAGTGGGCCGTGCGTAGGGTCGTCTCCACGATTTTCGCCTTCGTAAAGGCATCTCTAGAGAGCGCATTCCTTCGTATCTCTCGGCTTTCCCGCTTACCAAGAAATGCAGCGGCTTCCTCGAAGGTCGCATGTCGAACAATATCCGCAGACAAAACGTTCACACTCCCTAGTCCCGCAAACTCGAGAAGTTGTTTGAGGATGCCCTCGAGCTCCTTTTGTAGTTCAGTCATTGTGTGAACGAGCCCATCCAGTGTGTATGGCGGCAGGTTAGATACGGTGCGTTTTTCCTGAATCTCAGCAATCTGACGCTGAATATGCCCCACTTGCCGCATGAGTTTCTCCATGACCTCTTGTGGCTCTTCGGGAGTCGAGAGAAGCCCTCGTTCTGCTGAATCAGCCATGATGTAACAACAATAGCATAATGAAAAAGACCCGCTTGTTGCGGGTCTTTTGGGTTAGACTCCCCCTCCCATTCCTGAACGTGCCTTTGCCTTTCCTTTGGTCATACGGCCAAGGAGTCCGGTCTTCTTTTCCTTTGGCTTCTCCTCCTTCTCGAGGTGTACCTTTCCTTCGGCAGGGCCTACCTTATCTGCCTTGGCGTAGTCCTTCTTCTCCTTCTTCACCTTCGGAGGGACGATAAGCTTCCCGCGGTACATACCGGTCTTCTCATCAAGACGGTGAGGCATGCGGAGATTGCCAGTCTCCTTGTCGGTGATGATCTTCTTATTCTTGAGGGCGTGATGGCTCCTACGATTCTTCGTATGGGAGCTTGTGTGGCGCATCCGGATAGACATAGGCGCTACCTTACCCTATTGGCCCTTGTATGGCAAATGATGTGATACTCTTTCTCTATATGGCACCACACCCGGACAGAACCCCAATGCAGGGGCCGAGGTCCCCAGAGGCGGGCGCGCCTTGGTGTAAAGAGAGACTTACACGGCTAGGAGCACTGAATACAGCAGGGGAAGTTGTGGCAAGCGGGCCGAAGCTGCGCATAGCGGTGCAGCCAATGAAAAACGAGCCGCACGCAACAGCTCCTGAGCGAATTGGTACCGTCGTTCGTCTCGAAGATGATCGACTTATCATTAGCAACGACGGCAAGAAAGAAGAGATTTTCTTCTGGGAGATTGACTCGATCAAGGAGGCCTAAGTAACCAATCGTCGACAGAAGCTCCTGCGGTGAAGGTCACAGAGACCGTAGGTACGTATAGCTTCCTGATGGGCTTTGGTGCCATACCCTTTGTGCTTGGCGAAATCGTACTCAGGGTACTCCACTGAGAGCCTGATCATGAGACGATCCCTTGTCACTTTGGCAGCGACTGACGCGAGCATTATTGCTGGAATGAGGGCATCTCCCCCAATGACCGTCTCTTGTTCATAGTCGTCTGGGGCATGTAGCAACCCATCGAGGTAGACCCGGACACCAGAAGTTTCGGGGGCAAGGGAGCGCACTCCTGCGTGTACAGAACTTCGCACTGCTTTTGCAATGCCGACCTTATCAATAGTTGCGGCATCAACAGACTTCACACAGAAACTTACACTGCCCGTGTCGCTTTCTTTCACCAGTAGCTCAAACAGTGCTTCCCTCTTCTTTTCAGAGAGCTTCTTCGAATCATCGAGCCCTGGGAAGGCAGAGAGAAAATCGAATCCCTCCTCTGCCATCACAACGCCAACGGCAACCGGGCCCGCAAGCGGTCCCCTACCCGCTTCGTCGACACCGAGTACTCGCATTATTGTGTACCGTCTGCGTCGTCCTTCAGCTTCTTGAGTTGCGCCTCAGCCCTTAACCGCCCTTCCTCATCACCCCTGAGATCCGCTGCCTTTGCAGCTTCCGTGAGACGATGAGTAGCCTGCGCGACCGTCTCGGTAAGATTGAGAGGGGGCTCCGCAGCCTCTTCTCCCGGCTTCGGATGCTGAACTCCTCTATCCATTCCATCCTCTCTTCCCATAGGTATAAGGCTTATGTGTAAGTCCTCCCCAGTATACCAAGTGGGCCTCACCTTGCTATTGTGTGGCTATGAGCTTCGTGCACCTCCATACCCACAGCCACTACTCCTTCCTGCAGGCACTGCCTAAGCTCGATGAGCTCGTGGGGGCCGCCACAAAAGCGGGCATGCCAGCGCTCGCCTTAACTGACGCAGGAAACCTCCACGGCGCCATTGAGTTTTACAAAGCCGCGACTAAGGCAGGAGTGAATCCTATTCTTGGTGTTGATGCCTACCTCGCACCTGGTTCACGTCTCGAAAAGAATCGAGACGAGAAGCGCTCGCGACTCGTACTGCTTGCTGAAAACATGGAGGGCTACAAGAACCTGCTTGCGCTCGTGACGAAGTCATTCACCGAAGGACTCTTCGAGAAGCCGCGGATGGACAAAGAAATACTGAAGCAGCACTCCAAGGGCCTCATCGCACTCATCCCTTCATTCTCCGGAGAAGTCGTACAAGCAGTTGCAGGCGGTGATCTCAAGGCAGCACACGCGCTCCTTGAGGAATATGTGGGCATCTTCGGCAAGGACAATGTGTTCATTGAAATTACGCATCACCCGAAAGTCGAGGGGCACGAGAAGAAGATGGAGGCACTGAAGCAGCTCTCGGCTTCCTCTGGAGTCCCGCTCGTGGCCCAGCACGACGTCTATTACTTGGACCCTGACGACCGCGAAGCCTGCTCAGTCATGCGCCGCATCCAACACGGTGAGAAGGGATTCAACGAAGAGGAGGATTTTTCCTTTGTACCCGAGAAGCAGATGAAGGCGTGGTTCAAGGATATCCCCGACGCAGTGGAGCGAAGCGGCGAGATAGCAGCGCGCTGCCACATCGAGTTCACGCTCGGTGAGTGGGTGTTCCCCGAGGTTACGGTGGAAAGTGGAAAGACCCATGACGAGGAGCTGCGTGCAAAGGCACTCTCAGGCCTCTCTATGCGCGGCATGGAGAAGACAAAAGAAGTTGAAGAACGCATCGAGTACGAACTTACAGTCATAGCGGACAAGGGTTTTGCCCCGTACTTTCTTATCGTCTCCGACCTGCTCACGTTCGCGCGAAAGGAAGGCATCCTTACTACCACTCGCGGTTCTGCAGGGGGCTCCCTCATCTCCTACTTGGTGGGGGTGACCAACGTCGACCCCATTTTCTACAAACTTCCCTTTGAACGCTTCTTGAACCCTGAGCGCCCCAAGGCCCCGGACATCGATATGGACTTTGCTGATAACCGCCGCGGTGAAGTCATCGCCTACGCCAAGCGAAAATACGGCGCAGACCGTGTCGCGCAAATTGGTACCTTCGGCACCATGATGGCCCGCGCTGCCGTTCGCGATGTCTCGCGCGCACTCGGACACTCGTACGGCACCGGCGACCGTATTGCAAAGCTTATTCCCGTTGGCTCACAGGGCTTCCCCATGACGATTGATCGGGCGCTTACCCTCGAGGAAGACCTGAAGAGCCTGTACGACGAAGATGAGGATGCACGTGAGGTCATTGACCTGGCGCGCCGTATTGAGGGCTGCGTGCGTCATGTGGGGGTGCACGCTGCAGGAGTGGTCATCGCGCCATCCCCTCTCATTGAATGGGCTCCTTTGCAATACGACCCGAAAAGTGACGACGAGCATGCTGCCCTCATTACCCAGTACGACATGTATTCCATCACGGACGAGTACGGTGGTGTGGGACTTCTGAAGTTCGACTTCCTCGGTATCAAGAACCTCGCGATTCTTGCTGACTCCGTTGAGCGTGTGAAAGAGTCTCGTGACCTCTGGATTGATATCGAAAAGATTCCACTCGATGATGCGACTACGTTCTCTATGCTTGCGCGCGGCGACACGGAAGGACTCTTCCAGCTCGCAGGTTCCGGTATGACACGCTACCTCAAGGAACTGCGCCCCACCACCATCCATGACATCAACGCCATGGTGGCGCTCTATCGTCCGGGACCAATGGAGACTATTCCTGCGTACATTGAACGCAAGCGAAACGCAAAGCTGGTTCGCTTCATCGATGAGCGCATGAAGGAGTACCTCTCTGAGTCCTACGGACTCATCGTGTACCAGGATGACGTGCTCCTCACCGCGATTAAGCTCGCCGGCTACACGTGGCTCGATGCAGATGCGCTGCGTAAGGCTATGGGCAAGAAGATTCCTGAGCAGATGGAAGAACAGAAGGAAAGGTTGATTGCCGGATTCATGAACGTCGGCGCTCTCTCCAAAGAGAAAGCAGAGGCGATATGGAAGCTCATCGAGCCATTTGCCGCCTATGGTTTCAACAAAGCGCACGCTGCTTCCTACGGGAAGGTGGCGTATCAGACGGCCTATATGAAGGCGAACTTCCCTGTTGAATACATGGCGGCCGTCCTCACTGCTGACTCCGGCGACACTGACTCCATTGCCACCATGGTTGCCGAATGCGAGCGCCTTAAAGTTCCTGTGCTGCCTCCAGATGTGAACGAATCTAAGGCGGTCTTCACGGTTGCAGGAGAAGGTAAAGACACCATTCGCTTTGGGCTCTCGTCTATCAAGAACTTCGGTGAAGGTATTTCTGAGGCCATTATCGAGGAGCGCGAGAAGAACGGCACCTTCACCTCCCTCTCCGACTTCTTGGTACGCATTGGGAGCCGCAACCTCAACCGCAAGTCGCTCGAGTCACTCATCAAGTGTGGTGCACTCGACCGCTTCGGTGAGCGTCTAAGTCTCCTCACCCACATCGAGACCATGCTTACCTTCCATCGTGACGCAACCAGTGCTCCGACACAGGACGCACTCTTTGCCTCCGCTGCACCGACCCTGAACCTTCCTGAAAGCGATAAGAAAACGACGCTTAGAGACAAGCTCGACTGGGAGAAGGAGCTCCTTGGTATCTACGTCTCAGGACACCCGCTTGATTCCCACGCGGCCTACCTCGCCAAAGCCAAGCTCACTATCGCTAAGATAAAAGAAGACCCCCAGCAGAGTCTCCCGGTCATCCTCCCTGCCCTCGTCGCCGACGTACGCACCATACTCACCAAGAACGGCGAGAAGATGTCCTTCGTTCGATTTGAAGACAAGACTGATTCGATTGAGGCGGTGGTGTTCCCAAAGCTGTTCAAGGAACAATCCGCGGCCTTAGTGGAAGGGTCCTGTGTGTTGCTCAAGGGGAAGGTCTCTCTTCGCAACGGCGAGACGACGCTCGCTATTGAGGACCTTAAGCCGCTTTGACAAGCGTAGGCCGCATCCTATACTTGGCTCTATGATCCTAACGACCACTACCACGACGCACTAAGCTGCTCGGCGGTGGTCTACTACAATACTCCCCCGCCAGAAAGCGGGGGATTTTTTATCGACTATACTTAACGGACTATGAACCAAGAACTTGAATACAAACGCCACTCACTCGCCCACCTGCTTGCCGCAGCGGTACTCGACCTCTACCCGGACGCCAAGCGAACCATTGGGCCCGCTATCGACAATGGCTTCTATTTCGACTTCGAGTTCCCCACCTCTAAGCCAGTCGAGAAGGACCTAGAGAGAATCGAGAAGCGCATGCGGGAGATTTTGCCTTCTTGGACCTCATTTTCCCGCTCAGAGCTCTCCGGCGAAGAGGCGAAAGCGGAGTATCCTGGCAACCCCTACAAACACGAGCTTATTGATGAGTTCACAAAAGACGGTGCCAAGGTTTCGTTCTACACCTCTGGCGACTACTCCGACCTCTGCCGTGGAGGACACTCTGAAAACCCCTCCAAGGAAATAGCTTCTGATTCCTTTGCGCTTGACCGCATTGCGGGTGCGTACTGGCGCGGGGATGAAAACAACGCAATGTTAACGCGCATCTACGGACTTGCCTTCGATACCAAGGAAGAGCTTGAGAAGTACCGTGAGCTCCGCGAGGAAGCTAAGAAGCGCGATCACCGCAAGATTGGAAAGGAACAGGGACTTCTTGTCTTCTCCGACCTCGTAGGTTCCGGCATGCCACTCTTCACCCCTAAAGGAAACATCATCCGCTCCGAAATCATCCGCTTCTCTCGTGAACTCAACGAGGAGCTTGGCTTTGGTGAGGTACACACTCCAAACATCAACAAGGGAGAACTCTTCAAGATTTCCGGCCATTACGACCAGTACAAGGCAGACATGCTGCAGGCTAAGAGCCAGTACGTCGATGACGAGATGTTCTTGAAGCCAATGAACTGCCCGCAGCACACGCAGATTTACGCGAGCGAGATGAGGAGCTACAGGGACCTCCCTATTCGCTATTCTGACTTCGCTGTTCTTTATCGTGATGAGCGTCCAGGTGAGCTTTCGGGACTCACGCGCCTGCGTGCCTTCTCCCAAGACGATGGGCATATCTTCTGCCGCGAGGACCAAATAGAAAGCGAGATCAGCAACGTCCTCAAGGCAATTCAGAAGGCACTTGCGGTGTACAAAATTGACTACTGGATGCGCCTCTCGCTCCGGGACCCAGAAAAGAAGGACAAGTATCTTGGCGAGGATGTTGTCTGGGAGAAGTCGCAGGCCATCATGCGCACACTTCTCAAAGAGAAGAACATCCCCCATAAGGAAGCAGAAGGTGAAGCTGCCTTCTATGGTCCAAAAATCGACATCATGGCGGTCGATGCGCTTGGGCGCGAATGGCAGATTTCAACGATTCAGCTCGACTTCAATCAGCCTGCGCGCTTCAAGCTCGAGTACGTTGCAGACGATGGTAGCCGCACGACTCCAACGATGATTCACCGTGCGCTCGTCGGTTCACCCGACCGCTTCATGGGAATTCTCACCGAACACTACGCAGGAGCCTTCCCAACGTGGCTCGCCCCTGTGCAGGCTCGCGTGCTTCCCGTCTCTGAGAAGCACGTAGAGTACGCCCGCACGGTGGTAGAAAACCTCAAGGCCGCTGGTGTGCGTACTGACGTAGACGACGCGAGCGAGTCACTCGGCAAGAAGATTAGGAACGCTAAGGGTGAGAAGATTCCTTACCTGCTCGTTGTAGGAGACCAGGAAGTTACCGCCGGTACCGTATCAGTCGAGAATAGGGACAAAGGAAAGCTCGACGCAATGGCAATCGATGCCTTCCTCACATTGGTGAAGGAAGAAGTCCGCACTCGCGCCTAGAGATCCTTCTCTTCGCGAGCGAGCCCTTTCACGATGTCCTCTGTCGTGAGCTTCCCGTCTTTGTCCGCAAACGAGCGGAATCCCTCGTACACTGAGTAGCCTGGGGGCGCCTCTGGTGCGTCTTCCCCTCCTGGAAGATGGTGCCCATGCTTGGGGTGCCACTCCCCGGTGAGCATGGGGATGAGATCAAAGACGATGAAGTAGGTCACAATCGCTGCCCACACGAAAAGGACTACCCAGTACAAAACGATGCCGACCATAGATCTCACCATTGTACGTGGCTCGTGCAAAAAGAAAACGCCCCGCAGTGTGCGGGGCGTTTTCGAAAGAGGGCGCTTAGGCGCGGGCCTTTGCGGCGGTCTCAAGCGAGTTCACGAGCATTTCGATAACCGAGGGCTCAACGTTCTCGATGTGACCTGAGCGAAGAAGTGCGCTTGCGCGGTTGAGGAACACCGCTGCGGAGACGCCATTCTTAGTTGCGTTCTCAAGAATCTCGGATGCACTCTCGTTGTCAGCATCCACAAGGGCCTCAACGAAATCTTTCACATCCGACTGAGAGGCGATAACTGCCGTGCCAGTGGTCGTGGTGACTGTGGCTGGGAGCGTCATGGCCGACTTGAGGGTACCGTCCTCACGAGCAATCTCCGTCTCAGCCTCTGCAATTGATGCACCTGCGCGGCGGAGAACGAACGGGATGCCCATGAAGAAGACGACGTAGCTACCTGCGGCAACAAGACCGGCAATCGCTGCCCAGTACGCCCATGCGTAGGGGCCAAGATCAAGACCAGTGTACGGCATGTCAGAGAGGTAGACGGCGCTGTAAGGATTCTGCTGAACCGGCTCATCGTCAATCACAATCGAAGAGAAGTCATTCTCCTCATTGACGCGGACCGTTACTGAACAGGTCTCCTCATCACCATCATTGTTCTCAACCGTCATGCGGAAGGTCGTATCGTTGTCAACGGTGACACGCTCAGTGCCGCCATCCTCATCAACAGAACCGATTCCTTGGTTGATGCGTGCATCATCTGCGCCTTCAGTCTCCCACTCAAGGGTCACACGGTCACCCTCATCAACGCTGGTGTCGGAGGCATCGAGCTCACAACTGAGGTCGTCGTTGTTATTATCGTTGTCGTCATCATCGTCGTCGTTGTTACCACGACTTGAACTGTTGAAGATGTTCGACTGGTTCGCGTTGTTGTTCTGACCACTGTTTGCACTGTTGCTGTTACCAGAGGTAGTGCGACCATTGCGGAAGTTGTCGAAGTACGAGTAGTACCCGCTGCGATTCGCCTCCGTGCGGCCGTTGGTGATGGCAGCATTCTGGTTGGTCTCCTGACTGTTGTTGATACCAATATTCGAGTTGGTATTTCCAATGACGTTGTTCGTGATGTTGTTCGTCACGCTCTGGTCAATGTCGTTGTCGGAGAAGTCGAGCGTAAGGGCGAAGTACGAATCACGGTCATAGGAGAATGAGCTTGGGTAGGAAGATCCCCAACCGCAGGAGTAACAAGCGTTGGTCGAGTAGGGTTTCGAGTAGGGCTTGGCTGAGTTGTAGATAGGAGTACTCCTCGTTGTGAACGAAGCTGCTGGAGGGTTGTACGTTGTACGACTGGAACCAGCTGACGTCCATGACTGCGCAGGAGGATTATAGATACCATCCGCGAATGCTGGTGACGCGACAGAAAGCATAAGCACCGATACAAAGAGAACAGAAAGAATGCGACTCTTGATGTTCATAGTAATTGTGTAATTTTTTAATTAATGGCCTATGTTGGCCGCCCCTACAGATTCCTCTATAGTCCCTCAAATCTAGCACACACTGCAATATTTGTCAAGCACACAGCAAAAGAACGCCGTCAAGGCGCTCTTTTGCTTACTTTCTTTCCTTCTTGCACTTACCTACCGGCGCAGAGTGAACCGACCATCTACGTCGAAGCAAACAGTTGCTCCAGCTGGAGTGTCCGGGCCGAGCATGAGGTTGTATGAACGTTCCGAAGTGATGATGCGGAACGCGGCATTATCATCGATGCTGAGAGTGCTAGTTTGCTCTCCTCGGCGCAAACCAATATTCGCAGGAATAGAGATTGTGCCATCGGCATTGACAGTAAGCATGAGTTCAACTCCTGAGAGGGGTGTAGTCGGTATGTTTACGACCGCCTCATTCCGCTCTGCCACCTCACGTGTAATTGGAGTGTCGGCCATAGCCATAACCTCTGCGATTTTCTCCTCCCGGAGTCGAACACGTACCTCCTGTTCGAATTGATCGAGAGGTTGATAACCTTCTTGGGAGACTCCCTCACCATCATCGATGAAAAGGACTCGTACCTGCTCGCCTGGCGAAACTCCCGGTACAACAACCCTTAGACTAAGTCCACTCGGCGTAGGGATGAGTTCAGGAGTTTCCTCAGGGTTTGGCGGTGCAGCGTCCGTATCTTCCGCCGGAGCTGTGGTTCCCCCTCTCTCAGCAGCTTCTACAGGAGTGTGAGGACGGCTCATTTGGGAAATGCCAAATCCAGCCGCCACAAGACCAAGCGCTATTGCACCCGCTCCAACCCAACCGAGTGCTCTGCCATGTCCTGACGAATGGCCGCCGCCGTGATCCCCCCCGCTGAAGGTGGTCTCACTCTCGTGAGTATGAACATACCCACCATCCGGCCTTGGGTTAAAAACAGTCTTGTCCCAGCTTCGGCGATCTGGGTTCCCTCCTCCGCCCGATGATCCGTGTCCGCTCATAAGTTCTTAAATTAGGTTATGAAGATAAGTATTGCACCTCTCGGTTGGTCGTCAAATCGGTTCCGTGAGGACCAACGTCGCCGTTACGACAAAGCGAGCACTCTTAGCCCGGAAGGTGTCACAGGTCGAAAGAGTGAGTTTGACCCCCTCCACATCAAGCGGAATGAGGTCGCTCTCCGCATCCTTCTGCTCAACGCTCTCTACCGCGTAGATATAGCGATAGGTGCTGCCATAGACAATAATCGTGTCCCCTACTACCAGTTTCTCTATGTCGTTGAAGGCCTTAAACGCCTGGTTATGCACCACCGGGAGATGGCTCGAGTGTCCGAAAATGACCATATTCCCTTCCTCACCAAGGGTGGCAGAGGTTGGGTAGCGCACCGTACCGGAGAGTAGTGCCTCATCCAGAGACGCGATGTCAGTACTCTCTGGGTTCTCAACGGACGCCTCAATACCCACTTTCGGTATCTCGATGCGCTTAGGGCTCTGGCTCTTGGCATCATCTGGAATAGCGACCACTGCCACAGTCTCGGTCTGCGTCACGTGAACCGGGGCGACGTAAGTATTTGCTTGTGCAAGCTGGAAGGGCGCAACACCAAGCTCCTGGAGCATGACTAGGCCAACGAAAAAGACCACGACGTAGACACCTAGGAATTCAAACTTCCTTGCGTACGCGCGATGGGCCGCCTTGAGTAGATACTTCATCACGGTCGACATATGCTTTCTAAGATTAAACACACAAAACACACTATTGTCAACCCGGAGTTTGGGGATAGAGCCGCTCAACTTGACAATCTAGCTTCGTGTGGTAGCCTGCATTCATTCTATGGATACGGCACACACCGACGAACACGCTCCTGACCTGAGCGTTCAGCAGCATGCCAGGCGCGCAGCAGTGAACGGCCTTGCGGTCGTTGGCTTTATTGCACTCATCTTCCTCGGCGTCATGCTTGCCATCTATGGCGCTCGCTTCGTCCCAGACACCATCTCTCGCCTCACCGGTGCCGTATACCTCTCTTCCGACCCTGAGACCCCGACCCCCGCACCTACCGCAACGACCACGGTAACGGTGTTTGTACCCGTTCCCGCAACGACCACTCCGGTAACGACTCCTGCTGCAACGACCACTCCAGCCGCTCCCAATCCCCCATCTACCGGTGGTCCACTTATTGTGCGCCAGCCTACCTATACCTATACGTACACCAACCAGCCGCGCCTCTACGGTCTCCCGGATCTTTCGGTAGAGATTATCGAGGTCGGATACCTCAGTAACTCATCCCCTTCTTCGTTCCGTAGGGCTCGCGAAGTTCCCGATGGCGAGCGCGGTGCCTTCCGCTTCACTGTGCGCAACGGCGGTACGAACGCCACGGGCCTCTGGCGCTTCCGCGCAGAACTCCCAACGAAGAATAACGATGACGATACCTACACCTCAGGCTGGCAAGTATCCCTAATGCCAGGAGCGTCCAAGACGTACACCATTGGCTTTGATGACCCGGAGGAAGGCGACGACCGCCGCCTCGAAGTTACCGTTGACTACAACGACAGCGTGAACGAGATTAACGAGCGTAATAACGACGACAGCGCACGCGTCGACGTTGAACGTAACTAGGATTTCTTCTTGCGGCGGTCGAGAATACTCTTGTAGAAGCGACGCTCGGCAGCTACTCCCGGCACACCCGCTTCGAGCCACTCATCCCATACTTTTGGATTCGCAACCATCTTGTCGAACTTGTGGACACGTCCGTCCTTGGTAAGAAGTTCGTGCACGTTCTTAACCTCAAGACGTGACAGACGGGCTGCTTCCTCCACATACTGCTGGAAGATATCCTCGGGACATCCACCGAATAGGCGCGTCATCACTGAGACCTTCTTCACCACGTCATAAATATCGTGGGAGAGACCTTTCCGTTCATTGTGGACACCTTCAGGGATAATCTGAACTTCAAACGCACGCGGCTCAAGTTCGCCCGTACGGTTTCCTGCAACCGGAACGAAAATGCGACCAACCAGCTTAAATGCTGTGTACGTACCCTGGGAGATACCGCTCCCTTTGTGGGAGTCTGCGAAAGTAACTTTGAGGGATTCGTGCGCCATCTTCTCCTTGAGTTGTTCCCACTCAACTGCACTGAACGCATTGGCGTTCTCGAACTTAAGACCTTGCGCTGAGAAATTCGCGGTTAGCCAGAGTGCAAGGTTCTTCCCTACCTGCGCCATATCCTGAGGCTCAACAGTGAGACGAAACGCAATACCGTCCTTGAAGGCTGTTTCTGCCGAGGCATCCTGTCGCTCGAGGAATTTCGTCATAATAGAAAGTTTCTGTTTTGCACGCCATTCGACCGTCCCGCGTATCACGCGCGTACTCTTTGAATCAGAGCGCGGGAAAAGTGAGAACGACCTTCGACCTTGTTGATCGTTCTCACTTCCTGCAACTATCCTGTTCTTTTTTTGAACAAGGAATTGAAGAAGCTGTGTGCCGTCCTTGCCTGGACGTGCAAGTTGCTGGCCGACATACTCCACTTCCCCGATAAGGTTTGCCACCTTTTTCTGGCGTGCTTCGATGCCTGCGATAGCTGCACATATAATCGCGCAGTGCTTCACGCCGTCTTCTGACGGCGGCAAGCCGGTTTTACCGTTGATTTGGGCACTCTTGCGAACTAGAGCTACGAGTTCTGGCGCATTGCGTACGACCGGAAAAGGCTCTGGGACATATCGTTCAGCATGGAGGGCAATAAAGTATTCTCTCGCATCAGCAAGTCCCTCATTAAGCAGTTGGAAGGTCGCGGGTAGACCTTCCTTGAGTGACTCAACCGGCAAATGTATCGCAACAGCTGCCCATTCAAGAATCTGGTCGTCGGTCGACTCAGCAGGTATACGCTTGAGGTCAATAATGGTCTTACGCGAACGCTCCGCCTCGGTCTCGAGGGAAGAGTCAACCATGGAGTCGAGTACTTCTCGCGCGAAGCGATCGTAGACGGGGTCCTGCTCCTTTGGCCACAATTCTGGAACAAAACGAATGGGCGGTTTGTGACCTTTCTTTTTCCCTTCCGTTTCGGGACCACGTGCCATAGCTATACGTCGAGGTTTGCGAGTTTCGCGTTGCTCTGGATAAAGGACTTGCGGCTCGCCACATCGTTGCCCATGAGGATGTCGAAGATGCGGTCGGCCTCGGCTGCGTCGTCCACTCGCACCTGCTTCAACATGCGCTTGGTCGGGTCCATGGTGGTCTCCCAGAGCTCCTCTGAGTTCATTTCTCCCAGACCTTTGTAGCGCTGAATGGAGAACTTCGCTGTCTTCTTCTTCGCTTTCGGGTCCTCTTCGGCTTCCTCACTCTCATCAGGAGCGTCTTCTGCCTGTGCCTCAACCACCTCAGCATCCTTTCCTAGAATCTTGAACTTCTCTTCGTCGGTGTAGGCGTAGAACACCTCTTTGCCGCGCTTAATCTTGTAGAGCGGTGGCTGAGCAATATAGATAAATCCACCATCAATAATCGGGATTAAGTGGAGGTACAAAAGCGTAAGTAACAGTGAACGAATGTGTGCAACGACCACGTAGTCATCGGTTGCAAAAATGACCTTGTGGTAGCGGAGCTTTGAAATATCGAACACGTCGCCAATGGCAGTGCCGAGTGCGATCACGAGGTTCTTAATCTGTTCAGAGGCGAGCATCTTGTCGAGACGTGCACGCTCGATGTTCAGGATCTTTCCTCGAAGTGGAAGAATGGCCTGTGTACGACGGTCGCGACCGGTCTTGGCGGTACCACCGGCAGAGTCTCCCTCCACAATGAAGAGTTCGCTTTCAGACGCGTCTTTTGTCTGACAGTCAGCAAGCTTACCTGGAAGCGTCATGCCCTCAAGCGCACCCTTGCGGAGCACTGAGTCCTTGGCAGCCTTAGCGGCCTTGCGAGCCTTGAGCGCAAGCAGCACCTTGTTCACCATCGAGCGGGCATCGTCAGGATTCTCTTCGAGAAATGCGGAGAAGGCGTCACCAAAAACTGCCTCTACTGCACCACGAGCCTCGACGCTTCCGAGCTTCCCTTTCGTCTGACCCTCAAACTGAATCTCGGGCATTTTGACCGAGATGACTGCCGTAATGCCTTCGAGCACATCGTCTCCGGTGAAGTTCTCCTCGCTGTCTTTGAGGATGCTTGCTCCGCGACCATAGGAGTTCAGCGTGCGCGTAAGTGCGGTCTTGAAACCCGTCACATGGGTGCCGTGCTCTGGATTGTAGATGTTGTTGGCAAACGCCATCAATCTTGGGGTGATGTCGTCAGTGTACTGAAGCGCAATCTCGACCATGACACCATCCTTCTCACCATCGACGTAGAAAATGTTCTTGTGCGCTGCAGTCTGGTGCTGGTTATAGAAAGAGACGAGCGAACGAAGTCCTCCCTCAAAGTAGAAGGTCATCGAGGGAGCCTCGAGTGCGAGCTCGCGGAGGTAGAAGGCGCTCTGGTCCTCGACCTTTGCGAGCGCACGAGCATCAATCACCGTGATGCGCGTGCCTTTCACGAGGTAGGCTTGCTGACGGAGGTGTGCGACGATGCGATTCCAGTCGTACTTCACCTCGTTGAAGATAGAAGCGTCTGCTTCGAATGTGATGATGGTGCCGTTGTGATTAGACGCCCCAATCTTCTTCACGGCTGCAGTCTGCTTTCCTATCTTGTATTCCTGGAAGTGCGAAGCGCCATCACGATGCACTTCTGCGCGCGTGTAGACGGAAAGCGCGTTCACGACTGACACACCGACGCCATGGAGACCTCCTGAAACTTTGTAGCCTGATGCATCTCCACCGAACTTGCCTCCCGCGTGAAGCGTGGTCATGATTGTCTCAAGTGCAGAGACCTTCGTCGTTGGATGCTTATCAACCGGAATACCACGGCCGTTATCGACAACGCGCACACGATTCCCTGGAAGGAGCGCAACTTCAATATCGTCAGCGAAACCACCCATGGCCTCGTCGCGTGAGTTGTCGAACACTTCCCAGATGAGATGATGAAGACCATCAGGACCCGTGGTACCGATGTACATTCCCGGGCGCTTGCGGACCGGGTCGAGACCCTCAAGCACCGTAATGGAGGACGCGTCGTAACCCTTGTTTGCAGCACCAGCGGCGCTCTTGGCGCCGCTGGTCTTAGCCTTTCCTGCTACGTTCTTCTTCATGCCTTGTTCCTCAAAGTGTACCACGTAACAAGCCTTTTTGCTCGTTTAAAAGTGGAAAAAGAGGGCCTAGCTACGGGCTAAAATTCACTAGCAAGTGTTACCTCCCTTTACCGGCACCAGGTTCTTGTAGAAGAGATCGGTCGGTTCTTTCCACCCTCCTTCAAGTGCAATCTGCCGTACCTTCTCGCGGGAAAGCTTCAGGGCGCGCAAACACGCATCCTTGAGGTCGGAAGAAACAATGCCGTTTTCCCCTTCCCTGATAACCGAGGAAGATGCTTGGGACGGGAGTGTGGCAACGGGGACACCGCAGGCATTGGCTTCGAGCATCACAAGGCCAAGGGTGTCAGTGAGCGATGGGAAGACGAAGACGTCGGCTGCGGCGAGATGCTGCGCGAGTTCCTTCCCAAACTTGTAGCCAGTGAAGATGGCCTTGGGATACTTCTTCTCGAGCATTGCTTTTGCTGGTCCGTCGCCAACGATGTACTTGGTACCAGGCAGGTCGAGCTTTAGGAACGCTTCGAGGTTCTTCTCAAGAGAGACACGTCCCATGTACATGAAAATTGGGCGCTCACCGGCAAGGGGAAGCGGGTTCTCAGGGGTGAAAAGCTCGCTGTCGACACCACGATTCCAAATAACGAGGTTCTTGAAACCGTGTCCGTCGAGTTCCTTGCGGAGGGATTCAGCAGCGACCATGACAGCGTCTCCTCCGTTATGGAACCATCGTGCGTAGGCGTAGACCCATGCGGCAGGAATACCAATGTAGGTCTGTACGTATTCCGGAAAACGTGTGTGATAGGCCGTGGTGTAGTGGAGGCCACGCTTCTTCGCGTAGGCACGCGCAGAGAGACCAAGTGGTCCCTCGACCGAAAGGTGGAGCGAGTCGGGCTGGAACTCGTCGAGCATTTTCCCGAGCTTCCCGGACAGGTCGACGGTGAGGTCAATCTCCGGATAGAACGGGCACGGGAACTTAACTGGAAAATCCCGAGGAGAAATAATCTTCACGACATGCCCACGCTTCTCGAGTTCCTTGCACGTCGCCTGGATGGTCGTCGCAACCCCACTGATGTGGGGAAAATACGCGTCAGTGACAATCGCTATTTTGCTGCAGTTCATGGAGTCGAGGTCATTCTAGCGTACCCGTCAGTTATTACTACCTGTGGGCAGCCAGATAAGTTGCGAAAGAGGCCTCCCTTCTCTACACTCATCCCATGGATATCATCATCCCCAAGGACGAGGAGCAGCGACTCCGCACAGTGGTCGAAACACGCACCGACATTGAGGCTGCACGCATCAGGCGCTACCTAGGGATGCCGGATCTCTCGCGCACTCCCGGAAGTCCACTGAACGACATCGTTGAGCGCGTAAAAAAGGTACCTTCACTCGAAGGTCTCGATATCATTGAGATTCCGGAGATTGTGCCTGCCTCCATTTCCTTTGACCTCTTCGATTTCCCACAGGACCACGTAGCGCGCTCAAAGTCTGACACGTACTACGTCGACGACGAGAATATCCTTCGCACCCACAACACCGTCTCGTGGTACTACTACCTCCACGACCCGAAGGTCATAGAAAAGGCATCACGTGGTGAGCACCTGGGCGCGCTGTGCTTTGGCAAGGTGTACCGCAAAGACGAAATAGACCGCAGACACATGAACGTCTTCCACCAAATCGACGGTTGGAAGCTGATTCCAAATTCTGAAGGCACGCTCCCCGTCGAAGAACTGAAGCGTGTACTCTCCGACATTGTGCAGACGGTCTTCGGCAAAGACACTGAGTTCCGTTTCAACACTGATACCTTCCCCTACACGGACCCCTCCCTTGAAGTGGAGGTTATGGTCAACGGTGAGTGGGTAGAAATCCTTGGCTGCGGCATGGTGAAGCCATCAGTACTCTCCAAGATGGGAATTGAGGGATACAACGGTTGGGCCTTCGGCTTCGGAATTGAACGCCTTGCAATCCTCTCGATGAAGCTACCAGACATTCGCCTCCTGTGGTCGGACGATGAGCGTGTGAAGAAGCAGCTCGTACTCGGCACCGAGTTTAACGAGGTAAGCAAGTACCCTCCAGTGGTCCGTGACATCTCTTTCATTGTTGGTAAGGACTTCGTCCCAAATAACTACTTTGACCTCGTGCGCGAGACGGCTGGCGACCTCGTTGAGCAGGTAGAGCTCCTCGATAAATACGAGAACGACGAGAAGTTCGGTACCGATAAGATGAGCTACGCCTACCGTATTACCTACCGCAGTATCGACCGAACACTCACCAACGCGGAAGTCGACGCCCTGCACAAAAAACTCGAGGAAACGACTGCTTCCTCCTACGGAGCCACCATCCGCTAAGAGGGGTCATTTGTGCTATACTAGGCCGTATTACGGCATATGGACCTGACGATACTCGCGTATCCGTTCCTCTTTGCGGCCATCTACTTTGAGGCCTTTTTGCTAGTCACGTTCCTCTCCCAACCTGCCAAAGTGGCGCGCGAACGAATCGTCTCAGAGAAGACGCCGACGGTGGCAATGATTGTTCCCTGCTACAACGAGGAGAAGACTGTGGGTGGCACCGTCGATTCACTCCTCGAGCTCGACTACCCTGTCGAAAAACTCAGCATCATCCTCGTCAACGATGGTTCAACCGATACCACTGGTGCTGTTATGGACCGCTACGCAGATAACGCGCAGGTGACCGTCATTCACCAGAAGAATGGCGGCAAGCACGAGGCGCTCAATGCAGGTATCGCTGCAGCAGAAGGCTACGAGATTATTGGGTGCCTCGACGCTGATTCTTTTGTGCACTCGACCGCGCTTCGCGAGATGATTGCCACCTTCGATGACCCAATGGTAGGGGCTACCACCGCGGCCATGTCGGTACACAATCCAAAGAACGTCCTTGAACACATGCAGAACGCAGAATACATCCTCGGTATTGCGCTCCGTCATATTCTCGCCGCTGTTAACGGTATTTATGTTACGCCAGGTCCTTTCTCCCTCTATCGCCGCGACCTTGTGGTACGTCTCGGTGTTTTCAGCAACGGAAAAAAAACTGTAGACATGGAGATGGCACTTCGCATCCAGCGTGCAGGGTACAAGATTGATAGCGCCCCAAGGGCACGTGTAGAAACGGCTACCCCTCGCACCGTTCCCTCGCTCGTGAAGCAGCGTGTGCGTTGGACTACTGGGTTTCTCCGCAACATGACACAGGAGTACGGAGACTTCGTTGGCAATCCTAAGTACGGCGCGCTTGGGGTCATTGTGCTCCCGCTCGGCTTCTTCGCAATCGTCGGCGGTATCCTCATGTTCGGCGTCGTCATCTACCAGATTGTGAAGGAGATTGTGAACAAAATCCTTATCGCTTCCGGCGTTCCCTTTGATTACACACTCGGTACCTTCCTACCAAGCTTCAGCAACGGCTTTGAGTGGTTTTACATTCCTGTCACCCTTTTCACCCTCCTCGCCATTGTTGCAGTGGTTGGCAGCATCCTCTTCATTGTGGTCGGTAAGAAGATTTCAAAGACTCCTGCAGAGCTCGGGGTTGGCATGATTGGTTATATGCTTGTCTACGGCCTTATTGCCCCCCTCTGGCTCATCCGCTCAGTTGCTGATGTAGCGACCGATACACGCCGTTCCTGGCGCTAATACATGCCTTTCTACCTTCGCAACGCGCTCATCGCGCTCCTTATCACCCTCGCTATTATCGCGACGGTTCTCTACGCAGTTAATTTCCTCAACGAGCAGCGCGTTGCTGAGCTCCGCGCCATTGAGGACCAACTCGCTACCGACACCCTTTCTATAGAGACTCAGTACGCTCTTCTTGCGGAGGCGCCGTGCGAGGGACTCGAGGAAGGTGCCTCATTTGCCACCGAGCTTGGGGGCCTTGGCGACCGACTCGCCTTTGCTGAGGAGCATGCCGGTGCAAATGACCCTGAGGTGCTACGCCTCAAGGAACGCTACACTCTGCTCCAGATACGCGACTACCTCCTCACCAAGCGCCTTGCACAGACCTGCGGCCTCAAGCCCGTTACTGCCCTCTACTTCTACAGCAACGTTCCTGGAGAATGTGAGGACTGCGACCGTGCCGGCTATGCCCTTTCTTACCTCCGTCAGACGTATCCAACCCTTCGCGTGTACTCTTTCGATTACCACCTCGACCTTGCCGCCCTCAAGACCTTGATTGCTATTGAGAAGATTGAGAAGCAATTCCCCGCCTTTGTCGTACAAGGCAAGCGCGTCAACGGCTTCACGACGCTTGAGGACCTCGAAGGTTCCTTCCCTAAGGGCGTATTGATTCCTGCCGCAACAACAACGGCGAGCTCGACGAGAAACTAACTGGAGCCGCCTCCCAGATTCGAACTGGGGACCTTCTCTTTACAAAAGAGTTGCTCTACCAACT
>CAZJPR010000004.1:0-55978 GCA_964548265.1 uncultured Candidatus Saccharibacteria bacterium | reverse complement strand
CAAGCTACCACGTTGAGACATCATAACTTCTAACCTTCTACGATACCCATCACAATTTCGGGACGACTAAATTCTTCGGTAATTCTCGGTAGTACCAAATGGAGCTTGGCTACTTTATAATCATCGACTTCGTTCACAGATGAGAGGTTTTCAATTTCAAACTTCTCCTTAAGTAACCAATTAAGAGCATTTGTTATGAGCAGTAGATTTTCCGCGGTAACCTGCTTAAAAGTATAGTTTAGGGCTTGTTTTGGTAGGTACTCGAGCTCCAAGATAATTTCCTTGCACTTTTCGTCCTTCGATTTCGCTATATCGCTAGCAAATTCATTAATATCGTCTGGCAAGTTAATGATGTCGCTCGGTATCTCATGTGCTGTGTTATCACTGCCGATTTTCATCGTTTTGATATTTTTTATGTACTGCAACGCGCTTGCAATGTTTCCTTTTGTAAAGTCCTTGTCTAGGAAATATTTTTGCCACTCAATAACTGGTGTAATGTCTTTTATGTCCGGTATTGCTTTTAGAATCTCCTCAAGGGTTTTCCCGTCCGTAGTCTCTTCTTCATTTTCCGTGCCTTCTGCGGCAGGTTCTGGTTCTTTTTTCTCAAGTTCCTCAATTATGTTCGCGTCGATTTTATCTCCCGGATTGAGTGGTTTCGAATACATCTGTGAACCCATAAGCTCCCAAAGCCAATTGTGAGAAAAAACAGGATGATCCACCACTAGCAAGTGATCAATTTGGCGTCCTTTATTAATCTTTCGCAGGCCACGACCTATAATTTGCGGTCCGTAAACTGTATATATCTGGTCTCCTTTTTTTAAATATGAGAACTTTCGGAATAGACATATTACAGAAATGTTCCGCACATCCCATCCCTCACGGAGCATTCCGATTCCTATCACCACTTTAATTTTACGAGACGCCTGCCAGCTTTCAGTCTGTTCTTTTGAAAGACCCTTCGGGGAGGTTCTTCCCAAAAGAAATGCCATTTCGTTATCGGCTTCATCCTGCTTGCTATGCACTAGTAACACCTCGTCTGCTTTATATTTGAAGGTATCGCCAAGGAGCGTCTTGTATATTTCTTTTGCGTCCTTTTGCGAGAGTGCGACTACAAGCATGATTGGCTCATAGGCTTTCTTTCCCAAATGATCCATTGGTACACACTTTCTTTGATACTCGAGGCACGTTTCAGCAATTTGTAGCTGTTGTCTCCTTGCATTGTGCGCGGTAACAAATTTTACAGCGCCACTATTCTTAAGAGTCTTTTCAATTTCGTCCCAATCCATCTCTTCAGCGTCTAATGTCCTCACGACCTTATTTTCATCGTCCCATTCTTCATAGGTGAGTTTAACTTTCTCTATATCGGGACGTGTGACGAGGGTTTGCTTGACCACTCTATCTTTTGTAGCTTCTTGAACTTGGTAGCTGTAAATGGGCGGGTAGGTGTCGAGATCGTCTCCACTGAGACGAAACGGAGTAGCGGTGAGATCTATCCTCATTCGTGTCTTTCTGTTCAGAAGCTTCAATACTTCTCGGTACTGCATAGCTCCGGCATTATGTGCCTCGTCATTCAGAATAATCATGTCTGATACAACGTTGTCTGCAAGCAATACTTCTAACGATTCCTTGCCTTCATACAACTGATGTATGTTTGCAACGATAATGTTTGCGTCAATTATGGACCGCGCATCTGCTTTTTCTCGTAACACCTTGCTTACAATATTTTTAGGAGCATTTTTGTGACCATTAAAAAAGAAAGCAAAATTGTTGTATGCGTATTCTTCAGCGCGAACGTCAAAATCGTCCTTGACTCGTTCTCGCACAATCGTATTTGGAGTAAGAATAAGGAATTTCTGTATATCGTGTACCTGCCAGAAGTACGCAACGATGGCCGACATAATGACGGTTTTTCCTCCTCCCGTTACTATGTCTAGTAATACGTCAAAGTCGCGCTCAATTTCATAAGCAAATATG
Source organism: uncultured Candidatus Saccharibacteria bacterium (assembly GCA_964548265.1). GTDB lineage: Bacteria > Patescibacteriota > Minisyncoccia > Phycocordibacterales > Phycocordibacteraceae > C7867-001. Next base: position 54,004 of record CAZJPR010000004.1, on the reverse strand, counting down.
ACCTGTAGTATTGCGAGTTGTTGGTGTTTGTAGAGCGGTTTCTCAAGGTCGTTGTTTACGATTATGTCCACGAAAGCTTTCGCGCGCTGTTTTGCGCCATCATTCTCTATATGTGGAAATACAACATCGTTGCGCCATTCGTTAAATTTTACGTCTCGTTCATTCATATTGAATTGGAAGCAATAGCTTCAAGAGCATGCCCGCCCTTATCAATAGTGAGCTTTGAAATCGCAATCGCTTCGCCATCTTGGTTATCCTGAACGCGGGCCGCTATGAGATACTCGCCGGTCTTGGAAAATGTATGACTTACTGTTGTGACGGCTTCATACAAGCCGCTCCCATGCTTCTGTCTATTCAGTGCATATTTCTTTTCGCTAAACCGGCTGTCTTGATAGTCAAAATCCCACTGACAGTTAATGAGTCTTCCACCAGCTCCAATAGCTTGTGCGCCTACAAGTTCAAAGTTAAAGGCAAGCCCGTTTCGAGAATCAATTCGTATTTCGCCAGCGCTCGGCTTTCCTGCAAACGAAAGAAGCTGGTTGAGTCTATTGAATTTCAAGTTGATATTTCTATCCCCCACTTCTCTAAATATTTTCTGCCTAAATGATTCGCTAGAAAGGGTAACCAAATCAATACTTATCTTTATTCCTTTCTGGTTGAGCGCTCGAACCGCTTGTTGTTTCCATGCCTGTACCTTTGGATCAAAGCTCCAGCCAATAACCTGCAGTATTTTTTCCTCACCGTCTGCTCGAGTGAGTTGTGTAACGTATTGCTTAACTACCTCCTCAAGGAAGAGTTTTACCTCTTCTGCCTGCACGCGCTCACTCGGGCTGCTTGGTCCAATATGAAGAATAATTTTTCCATTCGCGAGTCCATGAATATGCTCGCTCTTACCGGTGTATGCATTTGCTTCATATAAATCAAGGACGAAATCTACGAACTCATTATGGTTAATGCCTTCAAATTTATCTACAGGGTAGCTTCCCACATAGCCAACGCGTAGATCGGGAATAAGTCTTTCTGCCTCAGTGCTAAAGAGTTTAATATTGTCGTTCTTCCCGACAAGCGCCTTACCCGCCTCGTCTGCACTCTGTTTTTGAAGACCAGACAGCTCTTCGCACACCTCAATCATTCGATTATGTGCAACACTTACTGCGACACGACTTATGTCACTCCCAATAAATTTTCTTCCCAATTTTAATGCAACCGCTCCAGTCGTCCCTCCTCCTAAGAAAAAGTCGGCGACAACATCCCCTTCATTTGAAGACGCCTTGATCACACGTTCGAGTAGAGCTTCAGGTTTTTGTGTAGGATAACCCAGTAATTCAGATTTACGAGCAAAATCCACTGGCCACCAATCTCGTGGATGAATGAAATCTTTAATGTAAGACTTATATACGTTTGACTGTCCCAATAATTCCTTTGGAGCGAATCCTCCTCCTGGTTTATACCTTAAAATGAAGCTCCCTTTTTCGTCCTCAAGCGTCATGGACGCATACGCTTTGACAGAGCTTTCTTTTTTCGTATCCCCAACTGACGCAGCATTAAATACAATTGAACCGCTTTTTGCGTACACCAATAGTATTTCGTGTTTCCGGTCCCAAGCCTTGCGCTTTTTAGTACTACCTTCGTAAACCCAAACAATCTCATTCAAAAAATTATTGTAACCAAATATTTTGTCTAATTCACATTTTATATAATGAGACGCGTGATCATCGCAGTGCACATAAATACTTCCAGTATTTTTTAGTACTCGCTTCATTTCCCAGAGTCGAGCATTGAGCCATGCAAGGTACGAATACATACCGTCTCCGAAGATGTCTTCGAAACTTCTTACCTCGTTATCGTCTCCCCATATCTGTACGTAATCACGATTGGAGAAAAATGGAGGGTCAATATAGATGAGATCAATGCTCTCGCTTGGCAAATTACGAAGTACGTAAAGGTTGTCTCCGAAGTACAATTTATTTGCTTCGAGTGCAGGGTTCCCGAAACTTGCATAGTCGTCTGGGTGAAGACGAGGGGGTGGAAAGAGTGGTGGGAGGTGAAGTTTTGGAAAAATGTGTCCGAACGTCTCCTTCGGATCATAACCAAAAGGCGTATGCGTAGGATCTGGTAGTTGAGTACCGGCGCGAGTACTGCGACGCAGTTTTTCTGTAGTAAAAAATTTCTCTTGTTCAGGCAATCCAGCGGCTTCCGCCACCTCATTTTTAAGTGTATTTTTCCGCGCCATACTTATAAATTAGTATAACCCAACCCTCACCCTGCCGCTCCAAATATATTTCTCGCATGTCACGAGAACAAAGAAAGATTTGGAACTGTGGACCCTATCAACTCTTGGCTGGGGGGCTAGGGATCGAACCTAGATTCACGGCTTCAAAGGCCGCTGTCCTACCATTAGACGACCCCCCAATACTGCTATCCTGCCCCCTCTGGGGCGCCTAATCAAGCTCACAGACCTTTCTTAGCTCCGCTATGTCCTCCTCAGTGAGGACCAGCTCCTCCCCAACGTTATAAGAGTACATAACGGAATCCGGGTTCTCCACATGGTCGAGGCCGATTGCATGCCCTAGTTCATGGGTTAGCACACGCTTAAGCTCAGTCTCTTCGGTGAACTCCCGGATAGTAATGCGCTTCCCATTCTCGTCCTCTATGTAGCGTCCCTGGTCGAAGTCAGTGTGGGCGTTGGCGTTATACACATCCACTCGAGAATTAATCGCTCGCGCCTTGGCATTCAACACATCTACCTTGCTGTTCAGGTCATCGATGACCGCATTCACCTTGTCTGCCTGGGCATTGAGCGCAGCTTGTTCCTTATCCAGCTGTCGCTGCATCGCCTGAAGCTTCTGATACTCAGCAGGAGGTGCCCCTCCGCGCTCGTTCCAATACGCAACATCGTTCTCGTACATATCCGCCTTCACATTGAAGGAGGCTTCCAATCTCTCATAGGTGCGTTTAGCAGCATCAAGCTGGTCTGCCAACGCCTCAAACTGCTCCTGCGCAGCATCGTAGTCCGCCTGCTCCTGATCTATCGCAACCCCAAGCTCCGATGTTGCCTGCTCTTCGGTGTATTCAAGATTGACCGCAACCTCTCCATCAGAGGCAAAGGTCACCACCGTCTTCCCTGCAGCCGCATTCCAGAGTGCAGCGACCTGCGCTAAGTCAGCAGTAAGCTCTGCATTCGATATGCCATAGCGAGGGTCAACCATTCCTACATGGTATTCCACTGGTTCTGCACACGGCTCAACAAATAGCTCTAGCTCAGATACCGAGTATCCGACGGCAACCACCGCCGCAATAAGAATGAGGGGTCCGGTAATCTTCGACAGCATCAGGAATAGAGCTCGAGCACTGCAAGCTCAAGCGGAAGCGCTGGCACTGGCGCAAAGCGCACTCGTGCTGCTGCCTCTAAAAACGTGCGAAGCGTGGCATGGGTGAGCTTCGACTCCTTGTCCATAGCAAGCTTCTCTATCTCCGCGTATTCATCAGCTCCGACCTCTTCAGCTATTTCCTTGCGAAGCTCAGTGGCATGTCGAACAAGCAGCACACTTCGCAGGTACTCAAGCACAAGAGAGAGATACATCCGCATATCTACATTCTCAGAGGCAGCGCGGCGTATAGCCGCAAGAGCCGCATCCACAGAGCCAGCAGACAGTGCAGTAGCCAGGGTTGTCACGAGAACCCTCTTAGGTGCTCCCGTGGCCTTCTCAGCCTCCTCACGAGTCACCTTCTTGTCAGGAGAGGACGCGAACACACGCTCAAGCACAGAAAGCGCATCGCGATAGGAACCGTCAGCCAAGAGCGCAATCAAATCAGCTGCAGCAGGCTCTATCTCATACCCTTCCTTCTTGGAGACGGTGGACACCATCTTCGTGAGGCCTGCACGCGATGGCTTCCGGAACTCAAACACCTGGCACCGGGATTGCACCGTCTCCGGCACCTTATCGAGCTCAGTCGTCGCAAGGACAAACATAGCGTGCGCTGGTGGCTCTTCAAGGGTCTTCAGAAACGCATTCCATGCTCCCTTCGAGAACATGTGCACTTCGTCAAGAATGTAGAGCTTGTACGGAGACTCAAAGGGAAGCGTAAACACATTGGCATTGAGTTCCCTGATCATATCGACGCTATTGTTGCTTGCTGCGTCTATCTCATATAAATCCTTATCCGTTACCCCAAGCTCTGCCGCAAAGATGCGAGCAACAGACGTCTTCCCAAGTCCGCGGGACCCAGCAAAGAGATACGCATGCCCTACCGTCTTCCCTTTAATCTGGAGAGTGAGAGGCTCAGTGACCTGCTCCTGTCCTACGACTTCCTTGAAGGACTGCGGACGATACGCCCTGTAGAGGGACTGGTGACTCATACCAAGGATTATACCAAGGGAATTGCCTCTTCTATTAAAGGCTCAAGCTCAGCAAGGGAATTGGTCTCCATAAGCTTCCCCCGCAGTTCAGCCGCGCCATCATAGCCATGAACGAAAGCTTTGAAGTGCTTTTTAAGAATTGCGTAGTGCTTGGGAGGAGTAAGCTCGGAGAAGTAACGAGCAAGCTTCAAAAGCGCCTCAAGCTTCTCCCGAGAAGTTACCTCCTCCTTAGTAGAAAAGAGCCATGGGTTTCCAAAGATGCCGCGACCAAGCATTACGCCATCAAGCCCGGTTGCCACCGCCTTCTCGCGAGCTTCAGCAACACTCTTCACATCCCCGTTAGCAAGAAGAAGTACTGAAGGCTTCACCCGGTCCCGTATAGCAACTATCTCAGGCACTAATTCCCAGTGTGCGGCAACAAGCGACATCTCCTTACGTGTACGCAAATGCACAGTAAGAGCTGCAATGTCCTCCTCAAGCACTGCTGGGAGCCACGTTTCGTATTCCATGCGGTTGTACCCAAGCCTGGTCTTCACCGACACCGGAATCTTCCCTTCGGTCCCACGCACCGCAGCACGAATCACTTCCTTTGCGCGTGCAGGGTCCTTGATGTGCCCGGCTCCCGCTCCCTGCTTCTCTATGGAGCGGTCTGGGCAGCCCATGTTGATATCAACACCATCAAATCCCAATGAGAGCGCGAGCTTGGCAGCGTATTCCATCATCTCAGGTGTTCCTGAAAAGAACTGCGCGACAATCGGCCGCTCACCAGCAGAGAACTGCAAATCTCGCATAAGGGGATTCTCTTCGTCCTTCATGCCTTTCTTCTCTCGGGTATGAAAAAGGCCATCAGCGGAGACGAACTCCGTCCAGGTGACATCCGGCTTCCCCGTCTCAGAGATAAGCCTGCGGTAGGCAGGGTCAGTAACGTCCGCCATCGGCGCGAGCACAACGAAGGGCTTCGGGAGCTTGTTCCAGAACGAATCCATAAGAAGACCCTACACTATTCTCTCCGTTTGACGTATGCCTTCCCAGAAAACCGCAGGTCCACATACTCAATTGAGCCGTCAGTTAAATTGAGCGAAGGAAACACCGCAGCCGCAAGCGCCGCTGCCGCTTCCTCGCGACCCAGCACGTACGTGATTCTCGTGCCGCGTCCCGAGCTCGGCACGAAGAGGTCTGCTTCGTCCGCACGTATAGCGAGGGAAACAGGAGAAACGCCAAGCGTCTTCATTGCTTTCACGAAGCGAAGTACATCTGGAATGTTCTCAAGATTCTCCATGTGCGCCTTGAGTGGATACGTAGGTCCTTCCGTCTCAGCGAGATTGGCATAGATGCGTAGCGCAGAACCCGTAGGCGTCGAAGACGCATCCTCTGCGACGACCGCACGGAAGATAAGTCCTTCGGCATCTGCTTCGTAGCAGGTAGTGTTGGCCGCTGACGCACTTTCTGGGGTACCACACCACCAGAATGCCGCTGTACGAGAAACTGTCTTAAGCGAGATGGAAGTGAAACCAGTGCGAGAAATGGAAAGAGAAGAAATCTCGGGATACTCCTCCATCACTGCCGCGCGTATGTCCGCTTTTGGAAAGAAGAAGATAGAGTCGCGCGGGAAGACATACCAATATGCGCCAGAAAGGGATTCCTTTGCAAGAACAACATACGCATCACTGGGAGCGCTCACTTCAGCTATACGAACTTCTGGGCGCCAGAAACCATACAAGACTCCCCCGGCGAGAATAACGGCACCCAGTACCCACAAACCCATGAGTCGACCCTTTTCCTCACGACGGCGCGTTGCAAGCGTACTGCGCCTCTGAGGCGCCTTTACGGGCTTCCGAGCGGCAGGCTTTCGACGAGGAGCAGGTGCTGCAGCCTTCCTCGCAGGCGCCTTACGCCTGACGTCGAATGACTTCTTTGCCGACATAAGGAACGAGTACTGAAGGCACGCGGATGGAGCCATCCTCCTGCTGATAGTTTTCCATGATAGCGATGAGGGTGCGACCAATAGCAAAGGCAGTCGCATCGTTCATGTGCACGTGCGTAAGTTCTCCCTCTGCACTCTTCACCCGAGTATTCAAACGACGAGCTTGATAGCCGCCCATGTAGTCAGCACTGTGCGTCTCACGATACGTATCCTGCCCCGGCATCCAGATGTTGATATCAAGATGGCGCTGGTCCGGACCACCCATGTCACCGGTGCAGCAAATCATCACGTTGTACGGAAGCTCTAGCTGCTTCACAAAGTATTCCTGAATGGCCACCATCAGATCCTGCTCTCGGTACCCTTCTTCCGGGCGCGCAAATGATTCCATCTCGAGCTTGTCGAACTGGTGTTGGCGAAGTATGCCGCGCGTATCCTTTCCTGCCGCTCCCGCTTCGCGACGGAACGAGGTCGAGTATCCGAGGTAGCGAATCGGAAGATTCTTCTCTTCGATGATTTCATCCATGTGGAGCGGACCCATGGTGTGCTCAGCGCTTCCTATCAAGACTGCGTCGTCTTTCTCGAAGTAGTACCGCTCATCAATCGGGTGGAGGCGTGCCATGCGGCCCATGACGTTTGCACGCATCATGACTGGAGGAATCACTGGCACGAATGGCTTTGGGTCTACATCAAGTCCTGCTTCAGTAATTATCTTCTGCATAATCTCCCGAGAGGTGAGCGACTTCATCACCAGGTCAACGAGCGCGAACTGCATGAGCACGAGGTCACCCATGAGATACGCAAAGCGTGCACCGGACACCTCTCCTGCCTTCTCCGTATTTATGACACCAAGCTCAGCACCTAGCTCCCAGTGAGGCTTCGGCGTAAAGGAAAAGCTCGGCTTCACTCCCCATTCGCGAAGTATGACGTTCTCATCCTCATCTTTGCCAATGGGTGTATCGGGAGACGGAAGGTTCGGGACTGCGAGCATGAGCTTGGTCCACTCAAGGTCAAGCGCGTCAAAGCGTTCCTGAAGCTCTCCCATACCACTCTTCAGGTGCCGCATAGCCTCAAGGAGCTTCTCCTTCTCGTCGCCCTTAGCGAGCGTAATGGTCTTGGAGGCTCGGTTCTGTTCTGCGCGCTTACTTTCGAGCTCCTGCATGACCCCCTTACGCTCCTCATCAACAACCAGGAGCCTGTCGATATCTACCTCGACGTTCTTGTTTCGCGCAGCATCCTTCACCAAGGAGGCATTCTCTCGTATAAAATGGATATCAAGCATGTCTTTCGTCTTAGCATAGTATGGCCATAGCCCTGCGACAACTATCGTTGGAGGAATACCCTCTCGGTCTCAAGGAGATTCCGCGCCCACCGGAGTCTCTGTGGATGCTTGGCGAGTGGGCACCCAAAGGTCACAAGTACCTTACGGTGGTCGGTTCGCGCGCGGCAACCCCGTACGGAAAGAAGGTCTGCGAAGAACTCATCAACGGGCTTAGAGGCTACCCAGTCTCCATTGTCTCCGGACTCGCGCTTGGTATCGACGCCATTGCCCACCGCGCAGCACTTGCAGCAGGCCTCCACACCATGGCAGTTCCTGGCTCGGGTCTTTCAAGTAACGCCATCTACCCCAAGACCAACGCCGAGCTTGCAAAGGAAATACTCACCAAAGGAGGAGCACTCCTCTCTGAACACGAGCCGGACCACAAGGCACGCATTGAAGACTTCCCTTCACGAAACCGCATCATGGTCGGGCTTTCCGATGCCGTTCTTATGATAGAGGCAGCAGAGAAGTCCGGGACCCTCATCACGGCAAGACTCGCATCTGAATACAACCGCGACCTGCTTTGCGTTCCGCACCGAATCGGAGACCCCAACGGCTATGGTGCCCACAAGTTCATTCGCCTCGGTGCAACCCTCGTCACCGAGCCTCTCCACATACTGGAAGCACTTGGTATTACACCTAACGAAACACCAAAGAAGCTTCCGGAACTTGAAGGAGTTGAGCAGGTAATATATGCCGCACTCTTTGAGCCCGTCACACAGAAAGACCTCATTGAGCGCTTCAATGACCAGGAGAAAGAGGTCGTCGGAGCCCTCATGACGCTCGAACTCAAAGGTCTGATTAAGGAAGAATACGGAGGCTGGAGAAGAGTCTAAATCTTCGGTAGGAATACCTCAGTAGATTGTTCCAAAAATGACCTGACTCTACGTTTAAGTTCATCATGGGAAATGCCATAGACGCCACTGTCAGCAATCATTATTGAGAGGTTATAGGTAGCGAAGTCCGTTGAGGTGAACTCATCGAAATCATCCCACTGCGCATATTCAGGGAAAAGCTTTTCGAGTACGTTTCTATACCATTCTTTGCTTTCGTCTTTAAGCCATAAATCGTTGACGCCGAGGAATACCGTCATGATGACAAGCGCCAGACGCTTGTTACCGTTAGAGAAGAAATGTCCCTTATTTACGCCAATCAGAAGGTACGTCGCCTTATCAATCACGGTTGGGTAGTACACATCCTCTTCAGACTGCAGAAGGACGCTACAGAACTTTTTAAAACCAGCTTCCGTGCGGTAATGCGGCACCTCCTCAATAGTGGAGTACCGCTCGCTTATAAGAGCGAAGATTAGTCCTAGACTCTCCTCCGCTATGTACTGGGTCACTATCGATCTGCTAGACGAGTAACAGCACGTCCAACCTGCTCATCGACACGCTTCATCACGCTCGCGACATCAGGCGAGTTTTGCTTCTCCGGTCCGGAGAACATCTTCTTGCAACGTGCAAGGAAATCTTTCATACCACCATGATACCACGGTACGAAATGAGGAAGAAATGAGGAGTTTGCCGCACGGTTACACAAATAATACATTTGACACCTTATATATATGTACGCTATGAGTTAGCCTGTGGCTAAGAGACTACTTATAGTGGAGTCCCCAGCGAAAGCGAGGACGGTACAGAAGTATTTAGGAAAGGACTACGAGGTGCTCGCCTCCGTAGGACATGTGCGTGACCTCCCTAAATCCAACAAGGATGCGGTGGATATTGAAGGTGGCTTCGTTCCCCGCTACGTCATTTCTGCAGGCAAGAAGGACGTTATCGACAAGATACGAAAGGCAGCTGCCAAGGCCAACGAGGTCTTCCTCGCAACTGACCCCGACCGTGAAGGAGAGGCTATTGCCTGGCATATAAAGGAAGCGGTCGACCTCAAGAAGCCTCAGCGCGTGGTCTTTCATGAAATTACCAAGACCGCTATTGAGGAGGCACTCAAGGAGCCCCGTGAAATAGACGAGAACCTCCGCCAGGCACAGGAAGCACGCCGCGTGCTCGACCGCATCGTGGGCTACGACCTCTCCGGACTCATCTGGAAGAAGGTGCGCTACGGCCTCTCTGCCGGACGCGTGCAGTCTCCAGCACTTCGCATCCTTGCTGAACGCGAGCGCGAGATCAAAGCATTCATTCCTGACACCTTTTACGTACTCGACGCACTCTTTAAATCCAAGGGAGGTGAGTTCCCTGCAAGCTGTGTTGAAGAACCTACCAGCAAGGAAGAGGCAGACCGCATCCTCTCACTCGGTCAGAAAGCAAAGTGGACCGTGGGCGACATGACGGAGCGCGCAGAAGAGCGCTCCCCAAAGCCTCCGTTCACCACCTCTACCATGCAGCAGACAGCATCTACGCGCCTTGGATTCTCCCCTTCGAGAACTATGCGCGCAGCACAGAAACTCTACGAAGCAGGACACATTACCTACATGCGTACCGACTCCGTGAACCTTGCAAAGGAGGCGGTAGCTCGCATGTGCGAGGTAATTGAGGGCGAGTTCGGCAAAGAGTACGTGCAGTCACGCGTGTACCAGACCAAGAGTAAGAACGCACAGGAAGCACACGAAGCCGTGCGCCCAACGGACGCTGGAAAGAAAGGGGCTGGTGCGACGGACGATGAAGAGCGTCTCTACGACCTGATTCGCATCCGCGCCCTGGCCTCTCAGATGTCGCCTGCAAAGGTGCAGCGCACCAACATCAAGGCAAAGGCAGACGCAGAGATTCCCCTCTTCTCTTCTAACGGTTCCCGCGTTCTGTTCCCAGGATGGCTCGCGCTTGATACCCGTGCACGCGGCGAAGACGTTGAACTCCCGAAGCTTATGGTGGGCGACCCGCTCGACCTCGCATCGCTTACCTCTACGGAGAAGCAAACTGAACCACCTAACCGCTATACCGAAGCAGGTCTCATCAAGGAGCTTGAGAAGCGTGGCATCGGACGCCCATCCACCTATGCCTCCATCATGCAGACCATTCAAGTACGCGGCTACGTCGATAAAGAGGGACGCACGCTTAAGCCCACCGCTACCGGTATGGTGGTGTCCGGTTGGCTTGAGGAGCATTTTGCTCAGTACATTTCAGATTCCTTCACTGCTGAGATGGAAGACGAGCTCGATGAGATTGCACGCGGAGAGCGTCAGTACCTTCCGACCCTTAAGGACTTCTATGGCCCCTTCCAAACTGCCGTTGCGTCCAAGGAAGATCTTCCGAAAGCTACCTCGCTTGGTAAAGCACCTGAGGAGTTCCCGTGCCCTAAGTGCCAGAGCCCAATGGAGTACAAGCTCGGGCGTGGTGGCATCTTCCTTTCCTGTACTCGCTATCCAGACTGTGACGGCGCACGCCAGGAGAACGGCAGCGAGCTCAAGGGAGATGAGCCGATTGGTGTTCACCCAGAAACAGGCTTCCCTATTTTCGTAAAGACAGGGCGCTTTGGTCCGTATGTTGAGATGCCCACCGGCACTGCGCCCGTAGAGGAGGAAGCACCAGAACCAAAGAAGACCACGAAGGCAAAGAAAGCTCCAAAGACACCAAAGAAGAAAAAGAAGCCAAAGATTGAAGCAAAGCGCGCAAGCATCCCTGCCGGCAAAGAGCCTTCAGAAGTAACACTTGAGGACGCCATTCACTATCTCGCGCTTCCTCGTGACCTTGGCGTGCACCCAACCACAGGCGAGAAAATTATTGCTAACACCGGACGCTTTGGTCCGTACATCGGACACGACGGTGAATTCCGCTCACTTAAGAAAGGTGACGACCCCTATACCATCACCTTTGAACGCGCAGTTGAAATACTCTCTACTCCCAAGCCACTCCCTAAGGGCGTCGAACGCTCACATGCTATCGGCAAACACCCAGTGAACGGGAAGCAACTGGTAGCGTTCAAGAGCAAGGGCGGATGGTTCCTAAAGAAGGGACTGCGCCGCATCTCTATTCCAGAAAGTGTTGACCCGGAAACAATGTCTCCCGCTGAAGCAGCCGAATATTTGAAATAGCAGCGAAGACAGGTATCCTGTCTTGATGACCACCGTCAAAGAGATTCTGGCCCAGATGCAGAACCTCTCTGCTGAGGACGCGAAGATCATAGAGAAGGCGTACACATTCTCTGAAAACGCCCACAAGAACGTCACCCGCTACTCTGGGGAACCCTACTTCGTCCATCCCGCTGCAGTGGCTAAGATTCTTGCCGAAATGGGCATGGATGCTGCTACCGTCGCTGCAGGTTTGCTCCACGACGCCATTGAAGACGCTAAGGCCACCGAAGAGGAAGTAAAGAAAGAATTTGGCGCAGAAGTACTCTTCCTTGTTGAAGGGGTCACCAAGCTTGGAAAGCACAAATACCGTGGTGCTGAACGCCACGCAGAATCGCTCCGTCGTCTTCTGGTGGCGACCTCTGCAGATATACGCGTGCTTATCGTGAAGCTCGCAGACCGCTACCACAACATGCAGACCTTAGCACACGTGCCCCTCCACAAGCAGAAACGCATTGCACTTGAGACACTCGAGATTTACGCTCCCATTGCCGACCGGCTCGGTATGGGCCGCATACGTCGCGAACTTGAGGACCTTTCGTTCCCAGCAATTGACCCTGACGCGTACACTCATGCGCTCGAGGTACGGAAATTGAAGACCAAAGAAACTGAAGAGGGTCTCAAGAAAGTGCAGCGTGAGCTCCAGATTGCGCTCTCCAAGCAAGGTATTAAGGACTTCCGCACGGACGTGCGCATGAAGGGCCTCTGGAGCCTCCACCAGAAACTAAAACGCAAGGGAGACGACATAACCCTTATCCACGACATGGCCGCGCTCCGTATTATTGTGCCAACGGTTGCCGACTGTTACACCGCACTCGGCCTCGTACACTCCACCTACAAACCGCTTCCGGGAGGGTTTAAGGACTACATTTCTGTGCCGAAGCCCTCGAGTGGCTATCAGTCCCTTCACACTACTGTCGTTACCGACGGTGCAGGTATTGTGGAAATACAGATTCGCACCAAGGACATGCACACACAGGCAGAGTTCGGTATTGCCTCCCACGGCTCCTACAAGCTCCTTGGCGGCTCCGCGTCCGGTGAGGCAGTGCGTCGCATGTCGCTCCCCTGGATTCAGAACCTCATCCCAAACCTCCTTAACTTCGCCAAGAAAGAACCGGGTAAGGAAGCCGTTGCACCTAACGTGCCGCGCTGGCTCGTTGAACTTGCCGAGGCACATGCGGGTAGCACCGGCTCAACCGAGTTTGTTGAGGGACTCAAGTCCGACTTCTTCTCACACCGCATCTTCGTCTTCACTCCGCGCGGAGATGTAATTGACCTTCCCATTGGTTCGACACCGGTTGATTTCGCCTATGCCATACACTCAGATCTCGGCAATCGCATGAGCGGAGCTAAGATTAACGGGAAGATGGTCTCCTTTGATACCACCATTAAGAACGGTGACATGGTGGAGATACTGAAACGTGAGTCGGCACGGCCGACTACCAAGTGGTTGGATTTTGCAGTGACCTCGATGGCGCGCCGTCACATACGCTCTGAACTTGAGCTTCCTGAACGTGGGAAAGCGCACGCCCCAGTGCATGTGGATACCCGCGTTGTTCGAGCGAAGACCAAGAAAAAGAAACCTAAACCGTAAAGTTTCGAATCACACCGGTATCATCGGTAGTCACCTCTGGAATAGGAGCTTCTACTTCCTCGTCGGTCATCTTTGCCCCCTGCTCTGCTGCGAGTGCTGCCACAATGTGGGAGAGATCTTCCGGAGAGAAGAACTCAATGAGCACGCGGCCACCATTAGGACGATTCTCGATCAACACGCGTGTACCAAGCGTTTCGGTGAGTGACTTCTCAATTTCCATCATCTCAGGAGTCTTGTCGTGCTTGCGAATGCGCTCAACGGCAATGCGGCGCGCCATCTGCTCTGCCACGCGCACCGATGTCTTCTTAAGCACAATCTCCCTGAAGAGCGTGTCACGTTCCTCGGGACGATCAGATAGCATGAGAAGTGCACGAGCATGTCCTTCGGTGAGTTCTTTATTCACCACCGCTTGCTGAATCATTTCAGGAAGCGCCAGAAGGCGAATCGAGTTGCTCACGAACTGCCTACTGCGGCCTATCTTGGCCCCAATCTCGACATGCGAAAATGCAAACTCTTCAGCAAGCTTTGCAAGTGCTTTGGCACGATCTATAGCGTTAAGGTCTTCGCGCTGAAGGTTCTCAATGATTGCGAGCTGAAGCTTCATACTGTCGCTCTCCTCGCCTTCGCGAATCACCACTGGCACCTCGCGCAGCCCCACGAGCCTCGATGCGCGGAGACGTCGCTCTCCAGCAATAAGCTCGTAGCGAGTCTCGAGGCCTCCCCCCGGCTTCTCAACTTCCTTGCGAGTAACCACCATCGGCTGGAGCACACCGTACTGACGTATAGATTCAGCGAGCGCCTTAAGACGCATTTCGTCGAACTCGCGACGTGGTTGGTACGGGTTCGGTCCTACGCGGTCAATCTCCACCCAAAAGACGGAGTCGTACCTCGTCGGCTCATATGGTTGCCCTGGCATGAAGCAATTCTATCACGCGCGTTGCAGGCACGGGCGTTCGCGCGTAGGATAATCCACAAGCCGGGGTGGCGGAATTGGTATACGCGACGGATTCAAAACCCGTTCCCGTGAGGGTTGAGGGTTCGACTCCCTCCCCCGGCACTACTTTTCAACGACGCGGATGAGGCTCGCAGCCTTCATCGCCTTTGCACGCGCTTCGTCCGTGGTATCGGCAATCGCGAGTGCCACCGCCATGCGGCGCCTCTTGTGTGCAGAAGGCTTCCCAAACACTCGCAGGGAGGTTCCTGGCTCGGAAAGTGCTTCCTCAATGCCATCGATGATTGGGTGCTGTGTCTCAATGTCCGAAAGAACTGCAGCAGAGGCTCCAGGACGCGACGTAATTGATGGTATTGGAATATCGGTGATGGCGCGGACATGCAGCTCAAACTGACTCATGGCCTGGCTCGCCATCGTCACCATGCCCGTGTCGTGTGGACGAGGAGAGACTTCGGAAAAGATGGCCTCATCCCCTTGTATGAAAAGCTCAACGCCAAAGATGCCACGACCTCCAAGCGCGTCTGTAATTTTCTTGGCGATGTCCTCAGCCGCCGCAAGAGCTTTCTTACTCATAGCGTGTGGTTGCCAACTCTCACGGTAATCACCATCGACTTGCACGTGCCCAATTGGTGCACAGAAGCTTGTGCCCGCAGCGTGTCGCACCGTAAGGAGCGTAATCTCGTACTCAAAGTTGATGAACCCTTCTACAATTACCTTACCGGTCTTCCCGCGCCCTGCTTCCATTGCGTAGTCCCAAGCACGAGCTAAGTCATCACGACTCTTCACCACACTCTGTCCTTTTCCTGAAGAGGACATCGTTGGTTTGATAACACAGGGGAATTCTATCTCTCCCGTAGCCGCATCAAGTTCCTCAAAGCTCCCTGCAAAACGGTAGGGACTGGTAGGGAGCGAAAGCTCCTCTGCAGCAAGTCGTCGTATGCCCTCGCGGTCCATGGTGAGCTGGGCAGCTCGTGCCGTAGGAATCACGTGGTAGCCCTCTTTCTCAAGCTCAACTAACGTTGCGGTAGCAATAGCTTCAATCTCTGGAACGATGCGATCCGGCTTCTCTTCCTCTACCGCGCGCCGTATCTCGGCACCATCAAGCATAGAGAACACACGAGAGGAGTGCGCCACCTGCATCGCAGGCGCTCCTTCGTAGCGGTCACACGCCACAACGGTGTGACCTAAGCGCATTGCCTCAATAGCAACCTCCTTCCCGAGTTCGCCGCTCCCGAGAAGCAATATCTTCATAGGGAAACTATATCTTCCCTACCAAATCCATGCCAGGCTCAAGCGTATCGTCTCCTGGTTCCCATGACGCTGGGCACACTTTGTCGCCGTGTGCCTCTACGAACTGTGCTGCCTGAAGCTTGCGGAACGTCTCCTTTCCGGAGCGGCCAATAGAGTTGTGGTGAATCTCCATGGTCTTCAGGATACCAGCTGGATCAATCAAGAAGGTACCGCGCATGGAGAGGCCTTCGTCAGGAGTAAGTGTGGTGTCGTAGCCCTGAATGAGGACACCGAACGCGTCAGAAATCTTTCCTGCAGGGTCTGCGCCCATAGGGAACTCAATCTTCTTAATCGCCTCTGAGGTATCGTGCCATGCCTTGTGAGTAAAGACAGTGTCGGTTGAGAAGGAGATAACTTCCCCATTCATTTCCTTAATCTTTGGATACAGCTTCGCCATATCCTCAAGCTCAGTTGGACACACGAAAGTGAAGTCAGCTGGGTAGAACATAACGACCAGCCACTTACCGCGGAAGTCAGAGAACTTCACGGTCTTTACGTCGTTGTTCTGGAATACTTCGAACTCATAGTCAGGGATTATTTCCCCCACGCGTACCGACGACACATACTCCCGCATAGGGTCGTGAAAATCGCCGCAATGCTCACAATAGGTGCTCTTCTGTCCGTTCTTATCCATAGGGTGTGAAGCTTACGCTGACAAGGATGATGGGCGCATGATAGCATCCGGGTTCATGCCCGGCAAAACTAGAATTGTCTGCGTCATAGGCCCCACCGCCTCCGGCAAATCAGCACGCGCGGTTGCCATCGCCAAGGAGCGTAATGGCGAGGTTATTTCGGTCGATTCTCGTCAGGTCTACCGCACCCTCGACATTGGAACAGAAAAAACCAGCACGAAGGAGATGGACGGCATCCCCCACTACCTCATCGACATACGAGACCCGAAGGACTCCTACAGTGCAGGAGATTTCATACAGGACGCTGCAAGGCTCATTGCTGATATTTCTTCTCGTGGGAAGCTCCCGATACTCGCAGGCGGCACCCACTTCTACTTCGATGCTCTTGTGAACGGACTTCCCCCAGAGATGCCGTCTGACCCTAAGTACCGCGAAGAACTCGAGCAGCTTCCAACCGAAGAGCTTGCCCGCCTTATTGACGAGAAGGATCCACAACGAGCTGAAAGCATTGACCATAGTAACCGAAGGCGTCTCGTGCGTGCGCTTGAGATAATCGAGAAACACGGAGCGGTCCCTGCGCGCATTCCAAACAACGCCTACGAGATTGAGTGGGTCGTTGTTGACCTTGAGCGCGACGAGCTCAGGGAGCGCATTACGAAGCGCCTTCAAAGCGCGTTTGAGCGCGGCCTTATAGAAGAGGTCCGGAGCTTACGGGAGTATGTGGGGGACGCACGCCTCACTGAGCTTGGGCTTGAATACCGGATTATAGGAGAGTACCTACGCGGGGAACGCGAGGAAGCAATGCTCCTACCAACGCTTGCCGCAAAGCTCTGGCAGTATGCCAGGCACCAGAAGCAGTGGCTAAAAAAAATTAGTAGCCAGCTTGACTACAGCTCTGCCCATCCGTCCCCCTAACAGCGATATGCAACGAGTTACCTGGGACGCAACCTGCTGCTCCTTCTTGGCATATACGGGCGGCGCTATTGCATCCACAGGCAGCTGCTGAAAGATTTCTGCGCAATCCTGCACTGTTAGTGTTATTACCAAAGTCAACGGCGTATGAATAGTTATCACCTGACCTGCCGAAATGCCAAGAAGTGCTTACGTGTTCTGCGCATTGGCCGGCACGACAATTCTCCCACGTCTTACCTTCAAAAAGACTGTCTCCAGAAATAGAGGTAATCTTGGCACCTCTTGTAATAGGATTCTCGGCCATGCAGCTAAGCAATGTTTTTAGCGAGCTGGCGGCGTGATCATCTTGTCCTTGGTTTATTCCTACAGAAGGAAACGGAAGATTCCATGCACTCGGCTCCTCTTCTCCCGGTTGTTCTTCTACTGGTTCTTCCTCCCCTGGAGTTTCAACAGTCCCAGTACTCGGCGTACCCTCCGGTCCAAACTCAGTCCGGCGCGTAATACACATGTCGTCACCAGTCGCACTTGGTTTAAGAATCTCGTTCCATGGACCGAGCGTCACGCCGTTAGAGTTAGCACTCTCGTTGTAGAGCTGCTTCATAAGGAAGTCGACGAATATCCATCCCGCAAGCAACACCACAAGCCCTATGACTGCGTTAAGGAGCATGGTGCGGCCCATCTCACGGCTCTTAGGATTCACTGGAGAGACCAGCCAAATCGCACCTGCGTACGCAATGACGAGCGTTGCGATGACGACCGCAAGCGATACCGCAAGATTCATCACGTTCTGAACCGTCTGAATCACACAGCCCCAGTCCGGTGCTGAGTCTGGACATATACAACGACCATCGATGATAGGGTCCCATACTGCAGCCGATGCCACTCCTGGGACAACAAGAACCAACAGCGGCACGAAGGCCAGGAGGTACGCGAGTGTTCGCTTCATGAGACTAAGTATACGGTATCGAAACAGCGTGAAGCTCTTTGCCCACAGGCAGGAATACTGCTATCGTAGCGCCTACAGGGTCCATAGTTTAATGGTAGAACGAGGGCCTCCAAATCCCTTGGTCGAGGTTCGATTCCTCGTGGGCCCGCTACAAAATGAGTGTGGCAATAAGTTCCGCCACCCAGAAGCAAAATACATAAGTCACTACCCATCCCCACAGGATGCGTACCATCGAGGCAATATGTACTTTCCCATTTGAAGAACGGGCACCTACCATCGCAGCGACTGTTGCATGATTTGTGCTCGTTGGAATTCCGAGCCAGCCAGTTTGCCAGATGAGGAACCCTGAAGTGAGTTCAGAGCTCACGCCCATGAAGGGTCTAAAAGATTTCTTCTCCACTTGCTCTTTAACGGGATGGTTCACCATTGCATCAAGACTGTTGTGGATGCGCCACCCTCCAATGAACGTACCGATACCCATAACGATTGCACACAGTACGATGACCCACGACGAAACGGTAAACTCGGTAATGATGCCCGCAGCAAAGAGAACCAGCGTAAAGATACCAACGTATTTGAGGCCATCATTGAATCCATGTCCTGATGAGACGACACATACTGTAAGGACCTGAAGTCTACGCCACCACTCTTCAGGAAGTTTTTCATCAAGCTTCGACATGATGATAGAGCGGGCGAGTACCCACGAGATTGCTGAGCCGACCACCAGTGCAGCGAAAACACCCACACCAACCTTTATCCAACCGCTATCCGTCCACACACCACTCGCAGGCGTAAGCGCTGTAACCCCTCCAAGCGAAAAACCAATACCGGCGAGAGCCGCAAGCAAGGAATGCGTCTTGCTGACCGGAAGCCCAAGCCACGCGGCAATCAATGACCATCCAAAGATGGTAACCATTGCGACACCGATAGAAGCCACGGTGATAATCTCGGGTCTCACAATCCCTGTCCCGATGGTGTGGGCGACCGCTGCACCAACAAAGAGTGCAGCAATGAGTCCCGCAAAGTTACCGAGCACCGTTATGATGAGCGCTTGCTTACTTGAAAGAACTCCAGAGGCAACGGCGGAAGAAGTGGCGCACGGCGCGTCTGTCCAGCCGTTTGCAGCTTCTGCGAGAAGTACGAGTACAAGCACAACGCCTGTGATGAGTGTGATCTGTGACCAATCCATAAGTAGGTTGATGGTTAAAGCGGTTTGCTACAAAAATGACGAGATTCAGAATATCCGCAGGGATGAAAATTCCTATTTATACTAGCATTGTTCGAACCTCGTCCCCCACCACTCGGTGTTATTATATTGAGCATAGCTTAGCCGTAGTCCATATCGTATGCCTATCGAAGATTTGTGGAAGAAGTTAGACAAACTGCCAGCAATCGAGACCCAGGAATATCTTGAACTTGGTGAAAAGCCCGTTGGAGAGGTGGGAAGCTATTTGAGACAAGAGCGCGGCGTTACTCTCGCAGGTAAAAAGGAGGCGAAGTGGATTAAGAGCAATCCGGATTCACCTGAAGCACTGCTCTTCAAGAGCGGTGCTACATTTTATTTCTTCGGCAAAGAAAACGAAGCTCCCATGCAACTTCGCTGGGACGGAAAGAGCTTTCAACTAGACTCGGTCATGCTTGGTACCGCCGCCGCCTCGGCCCCGTGGCGAAGGCCTGCGGGCACCGCTAACGACATTCCTCGTCGGGTAGTTACTCTCAAGTAAGAAAAAACCGCCCTCTGGGCGGTTATTTCTTAATCTCCTTGTAGACCTCGCGCTTCCTTGTGTTCGGGTCGTACTTCTTAAGTTCAAGCTTGCGCTCAACCTTCTTCTTGTTCTTCCGAGTAAAGCGGACGTGGTCGGACTTGGTCGACTTGATTTTTACGAGATGGTCCTGGGACATCCGCTGAATCTACCAGATAGGGGCAGTCTAGGCAACCGTCTCAGCCTTCTTGGCCCTACGGGCGGTCTTATGCACCTCAAAGGAAGGCTCCCCCGCCTTAAGCGTCACCTTTACCGAGCCACCTTCCATGATGCCCTGGCCGACCATGAGGGTGGCAATAGGAGTCAGAATCTTGTCCTGAATCACGCGCTTAAGCGGACGGGCACCATACTGCGGGCTGTAGCCCTTCTCTGCGAGCCAGAGCTTTACCTCAGGGGCGAGGTCGAGGCTGATGCGTTTGGCGGTGAGACGTTTGGTGACATCCTCTACCTGGTTGTCGACGATCTTAATGAGCGATTCCTTGGCGAGCACATCGAAGACAATGATGTCATCAAGGCGGTTGAGGAACTCCGGACGGAAGTGGTCCTTAAGCGCTCCCATGAGCTTGTCTTTGAGCTTGTCGTGCTCAATGCTTTCGTTAGCGGTATCAGAGAAACCGATGCCTGCAAGACGATCGATAAACTCAGCGCCCACGTTACTCGTAAGAATGATGATGGTGTTCTTGAAGTTAACCTTGCGACCCTTGCCGTCAGTAAGGTGACCTGAGTCGAGCACCTGAAGGAGAATGTTGAACACCTCTGGGTGTGCCTTTTCAATCTCATCGAAGAGCACCACTGCGTACGGGCGATGGCGAATGCGCTCAGTCAAAGATCCTGCCTCTTCGTATCCCACGTAGCCCGGAGGGGCACCAATAAGCTTTGCAACTGAATGCTTCTCCATAAACTCAGACATATCAACGCGCACAAGTGCGTCCGTGTCGTTGAACATAAAGTCTGCCAGGCGACGTGAGAGTTCCGTCTTACCCACACCAGTAGGACCAAGGAACATGAACGAACCAATAGGACGGTTAGGGTCACTGATACCCACGCGAGAGCGCTTCACTGCGTCTGAGATGGCGGTTACTGCCCTGTCCTGACCGATAACCGCTCCAGTGAGCTCCTCTTCCATACGAGCGAGCTTTGCCGCCTCTTCCTCGAGCATCTTAGAAACTGGAATCCCCGTCCAACGTGAGACCACCGATGCAATCTCATGCTCAGTGACTTCTTCGTGGAGCACGCGGCGAGACTTCTGGAGCGTCTTAAGGCGCTTCATCTTCACCTCAAGCTCTTTCTGAATCATCGGCACCTTGCCGTAGCGAATTTCAGCGGTGGTACCGAGGTCAGCAATTGCTTCTGCGTTATCTGCCTGCACGCGAAGCTTCTCAAGCTCCTTCTTCATGGTCTTAATAGACTCAAGTACTTCCTTCTCGTTCTTCCACTTAAGCTCAAGCTCCTCAGTCTTTTCCTTGAGGTCGGCAATCTCACGGTCAATTTCCTTGATGCGCTCTTTTATTTGCTTGCCGTCAGCACTTCCCTCATCCTTCTTCATAGCTTCGCGCTCGATGTTAAGACGGCGAATACGGCGATCAGTCTCCTCAAGCAGTGGCGGCTTATTCTCAAGCGCAATGCGGAGTCCCGAAGCAGCCTCATCGATGAGGTCGATAGCCTTGTCCGGAAGGAACCGGTCAGCAATGTAGCGAGAGGAGAGTTCCACCGCAGACACAAGCGCGCCATCAGTAATCCTGACCCCATGGTAGAGCTCGTACTTGTCGCGAAGCCCCCGGAGAATCGCAATAGCGTCCTCAACTGACGGCTCGTTCACATACACTGGCTGAAAGCGGCGAGTAAGCGCTCCGTCCTTCTCAATGTGCTGCTGGTATTCCTTAAGGGTAGTGGCACCAATGATGCGAATCTCTCCGCGGCCGAGCGCAGGTTTCAACATATTTGACGCATCCATCGCACCCTCAGCAGCACCGGCCCCCACTAGCGTGTGGAGCTCATCTATGAAAAGCAGCACCTTCCCTTCTGCGCGCTCGACTTCCTTCATCACGTTCTTCATGCGCTCCTCGAACTCACCGCGGTACTTTGTACCGGCAATCATGAGACCAAGATCAAGCGACAGAAGCTCCTTGTTCTTAAGTGACTCCGGCACATCTCCGGCAGCGATGCGCGCCGCAAGTCCTTCAGCAATAGCAGTCTTTCCGACACCCGCCTCTCCAATGAGCACGGGATTGTTCTTCGTACGGCGCGAAAGAATCTGAACCACACGATGAATCTCCTGATCACGGCCAATTACTGGATCAAGTGCGTTCTCTGAGGCAAGACGTGTGAGGTTGCGCGTGTACTTAGCAAGCGTGCGAAACTTCTTAGGCTCAGCAATCTGCCCGTCCTTTGCGGACTTCAGCTCCTTTAATACCGCTAGCACGGTCTCCGGTTCAATCTTGAAACGCGCGACAACATCCCCCGCAGGTCCTGGGTGTTCAAGCACCGCAACAAAGAGATGTTCGGTCCCAACGAACGGATCATTCAGCTGTGCAGCTGCCTTTCCCGACGCTTCAAGAGCGGACGCGAGATCAGGAGTGAGGTAGAGCTGGTAGGAAGGCGAGAGCGTCGCAGACACTTCCGGAGACTCAAGTGTCTCAAGAAGCGTGTCCGAGAGCAGCATGGTATCGATGTCCAGCCTATCGAGCACAGACAACACAAGACTCTCCTCTTGGTGGATGAGTGCAGTGAGAAGGTGGAGGGGGGAGACGTGGTTTTGACCGCGCTCAATGGCCAGCTCGTGAGCCTTGCGTATCGCTTCCTTTGCTTTGGTGGTGAAGTTTTTGAAGGGAGGCATAGGATCTCTGACGCTATTCTACCAGAAATGATTACGACTCGGGAGGAGCAGCCAGCAGCGACATAATGCCGTCAGCACCAATGAGCAGGCCCGCGCTTCCACTCCCAATCCCGACGACGTTCCCTGCCAGATTTACCACGCCCGCTCCTGCAGGAATTAATGGAAGAGTGGTGGTTACCCCACCCGCATCAATCTTGGAGATGATGCCAGTCACGACATTGCCACCCTCGGCAAGCGCAATCACTGTCTGACCGAGCTTGAGCTCAGCACTTGCAATGGGCTCAGCTGCCGGCGCACTAGGGAGTATCGCGATGTCAGAGAAACCATAAATGCCGATGGTGTCACTGTTGTTTGAAAGCGAAGCTTCAGCAGAACTTCCATCAGCAAACGTCACAAATATTTCTTTTGGAAGTGCAATGGCACGCGAGGTTGCAATCGCACGACTCTTGGGAAGATACACGCCCGTGGCAATTGTCTCTCCCTTGTTGTCGCGAGCAATCTTCACCGTGCGCGCTACGTTCGAAGCAACAGCGCTCGTCAGGAGTTCCTCGTCGCGCGATCCGCTCGTATCCTTCCCCCCTCCGGCAGGAACCTGCATAGTTACCGTCTCGATGGTGTGGTCGACAATGCGGTTCACCGTCTGTGTGACCGTCGTAGGAGTCTCAGCCAGAAGCGATACCGTAAGCACAGCAGTGGCAATCGCCGTCACAAAGTTCACCAGAACGGTCAGAAGAAGGAGCTGGGATTTTGAGAGGTCATCTATGTTCATGGGCTCCAGTATACTCCGGCCCTCTCGAACCTGCACCTGGGGCTATCCCTTGAGGAAGCGGACGTTGCGGATGAGCGCTTTGGCGAAGGTTTCGAGCTCCTTTCCCGTGGTCAATGGCCCAAAAGATATCCGGAGCGTTGAACGCGCTCGTTCCTCATCCCCAGTGAGTGCGAAGACGGCGCGTGAGCGAACGCTGTCCGTCTCGCACGCGCTTCTGGTCGACACAGCAATGCCGTCTGCGTCTAGCAGTGCTGCAAGGTATTCAGTATCAATGCCCGGAAACGAAAGATTCACAATGTGCGGTGCTGGTTCCTTTCCTCCATTCACACCTATCTCCGGTACTTCTTTTGACAGAATCTCGATGAACTGAGCACGCATAGTCAGAGCGCGTTGAACGAACGCTTCCCTTCCTTTCTTCGCTTCGGTAAGTGCTCTCGCAAAGGCGCAAGCCAAAGCAGGTGTCTGCGTGCCCGAGCGTACACCGCGCTCCTGACCACCACCTTCAAGTACGGGAGAAAGTTTCAGCGGTATGGGAGCGATGAGCACACCAATCCCACGTACTCCTCCCACCTTCGCGGCATCAAGCGTAATGAAATCCGCGGCAAGACGTGTGCGCTCAAAAGATTCGACCAGTGGCGCTTGGCTGGCATCCACAAGCAAGGGCACTTTGGGACCAATTGCTTGCTTCAACCCTCTGGTATCAAAGCGTGTGCCCGTCTCTCCACAAATGAGGTCGACCGCCACAAGTGCGGTGGTGTCCTTCACTTGTAGCTTAATCGCTTCCAGATCTAACTTCTCATCTTTTAACACCAGCGGCTCAACGTCATACCCTTCGAGTTTGAGTGCCTCCATAGCCTTTACGGTCGAGGAGTGCCCACTTGGCACATATAAAAGGTGGACAGTACCGGGAGCACGACCCAGAGCCTTCACATGACCTCGTAGAGCGATGCCGTTGGCCTCAGTAGCACCTGAGGTAAAGATAACTGCGTCTGCCTTCACCCCTGCCATAAGCGCAATAGTGCGCCTTGCTTCCTCGAGCACCTCTTTTGCAGCCCGTCCTTCCTCGTGTGGGGATGAGGGATTACCCCATATCGAGGCTGCGCGCTCGTAGGCGCGTAATGCTTCCTTATGTATTGGAGCAGCACTTGCCCAGTCGAGATAGATGCGCTTCATGAGAGGGTACTTATACCATGAAGCATAGTACATATAAGGATAGTATACTGCGGCAAATGTGGGACATCCTGCAAATGTGGTTGATGCTCAAATGGATTGGGCGTATTGAGGACTACACTTGCCGAGGCAACATGGGTCTTACCATGGACAACCATGTAAGAGACATACGAATGGACCACCTTATTTTGCAGTACGCACGACATAATGGTCGCAACCATTATTTTGGACGCGCATGGTGCTGGATTACACACAAAAAACACGTTGAAAAAGTTTGTCTTGGGTGTGAGTTTGATTCTTTTGATGAAGACGAAGCAACCCCAGGAGAAAGGAAACAAGCATCAAAAGCGGCGAGACTAATACGACTAGCTCTGGCGTGGGAACCAAAACCCTTGCTTGATGTACGCAAAAAGAAAGATGAGCAGGGCATAGAGTTTGACCACCTAAAACTCAGTACTGCCGGAGAAACTTTCTTAGACCCAACCAACCTTATAAGTTGTCTTTACAAGCGATACTGGGCAACTACCGCTTCTCTATTCTTGTTGGCTACAGGCACTCTTGGAAGCCTTATATACAAAGCCCTTGATGTACTCGGTATATACTTAAAGAGTCTATGAAAAACTTAAACAAGAATCCTCTTGCGTGGCTAGTGCTTGCGGTAATTATTGGGTGGCTCTTTGTGGAAAACGGAGATACCGACACTTTTATCGTCTTGATTTCTGCAGTTATCCTTGCCAAGCAGATAGAGATACTTAATAAGCACGAAAAATAGGCATGGCTAACCAGAAACTAATTATCGTCTTAGTTGTATTGATACTCGCGGGTCTATTTTATTGGTACGAGTGGCGACCCGCAGATATTCGTTCTACATGTCAAAAAACCTACCTGAAAATAGGTGGCATTGGAGGGTGGAGCAACGAGGATATTCAGGAGGCTTACGAGCACTGTATACACGAGAATGGACTTACTAAGTAAGTATGACCAACCCTCGCAAATCCTTCTTCGACCTCCTAAAGAAAGCTATTGGGAAGCCCCTGCGAGAAGCAAAGCAAAAACCGGAACCGAAGAAGCCCTAGTGTTGTAGCGGTAGGAGAACTCATTGAGGTACGCCTGAAGGTGCTGTGCCGATACGAACGTGTACGTGCCCCTCACAGACCGCTTAAACTGCCCCCAGAAGCCCTCTATCGTGTTGGTGTGGGCATCCTTGTAGACCCAGTGCTTCTTGCCGTGCTTCACGCGAGAGCGTGTCATACCAACACTCCCTACCTTGTCGTAGGCTCCGGCCTCATCGGTCATAAGATGAGACTTCCTAGCTATAGAATCCCTAAGTACAGGCATGATTGTCGCGCGGCTCCTATGCGTGATTATCTTCGTCTTGAGACGGCCCTTACGCTCCACCATACCGAGGATGACTTTCTTATTCTTGAAGGCAGTCTTTTTATTACCTCCCTTGCCGTAGTACGTCTCGTCTACTTCTACGATTCCCTTGAGTGGGTCAGTTCCCTGTTCCATAAGCGACCTGATAGCGTGTCCCATTCTCCACGCTGTTTTGTACGTCACGCCCAACTGCCTCTGTAGCTCCTTCGCAGATACACCATTCTTGGAAGAAGCGAAGAGGAACATCGCATGGAACCAGAGCATAAGAGGCGTAGATGACTTCTCGAAGATAGTTCCGGCGAGTGGGTAGATATGCTCTCCGCGACAGTTCACATATGCCTTGCGGTTCCTGAACTTAACGCGATTAAATCCCTGTGCATCGGGATACCTTTGACGGAATATGTAGTCTAGGCAAGCCTCATCCGTAGGAAACTCCTTGCGTAGCTGGGTAATGGTGTATTTCATCCCCTTATCCTATACCAAAGCGTACTGTGCGTCAAGGGATAAGTACCCATGAGAGTAGAGTACGACCTCGTTTGAGTTTAGTGAAGCGTTGTGGTGTAATCTGCCAATCATGGCCCTTACTCCTCGCCCCCCTATTGTCGCCGTCATGGGCCACATCGACCACGGGAAGTCCTCACTTCTCGACTACATCCGTAAGTCCAATGTAACCGCAGGAGAAGCTGGCGGCATCACCCAGCACGTTTCCGCCTACGAGGCAGAGCACGAACACGAAGGAAAGAAGCGCACGATTACGTTCCTCGATACCCCTGGCCACGAGGCCTTCCGCGCACTCCGAGCTCGCGGAGCTGCGGCAGCCGATGTTGCCATACTCGTCATCGCTGCAGACGAGGGTGTGAAGCCGCAGACCAAGGAAGCCTACGATGCCATCATGGAAGCAAATGTTCCTTTCGTTGTTGCCTTCACAAAGATTGATAAGAACGGAGCTGACATCGACCGCGTGAAGAACTCCGTCATCGAGAACGGTATTTACCTCGAAGGACTTGGCGGCTCTATTCCCTACGCACCAGTTTCCTCAAAGTCCGGGCAGGGGGTCGATGAACTCCTCGACCTGGTACTCCTGACCGCAGACCTCGCAGAGCTTACGGCGGACGCCACACTCCCTGCTTCTGGTTTCGTCCTCGAATCAACCCAGGATCCAAAGCAAGGCCTGACCGCCACACTCATACTCAAGAATGGAACGCTGTCGACCGGAAACTTTGCAGTGGCAGGTGCCGCTATTGCCCCCGTGCGCTTTATAGAAAACTTTGCCGGAAGTCGCATCAAGGAAGCAGGACCTTCCCAGCCAGTCTCCATCTCCGGTTGGAGCGAACTCCCGCCTGCTGGCACACCATTCAGCAGCGTAAAGACCAAGAAGGAAGCAGAGAAGCAGGCTACCGTCCCGGTGCGTGCCGTCATGCAGAAGGTTGCGGAGACCGAAGACGGTAAGCTCGTTCTCCCTCTTATCGTAAAGACCGACGTTACCGGAAGTCTCGAAGCCATCAAACACGAGCTCAATAAGATTACCCACGAGAGCGCAACACTTCGCATTATCTCGTCAGGCGTTGGAGCGGTGTGCGAGGGAGACGTAAAGACCGCCTTTGCTGGAGGCGGCATTGTCATCGCCTTCCATGTCCCAACTGATGCCGCAGCACGCGAACTCGGCGAGCGCCAGGGGGTTCCTATTGAGACCTTCGACATCATCTACGACCTTGGGAAGCGTGTGAACGATATCTTGATTGAGCGCGCCCCAAAGGTTTCCAAGGAAGAAATTCTTGGTGAAGCAAAGGTGCTAAAGGTCTTCAGCACCAGCGGCGTGAAGCAGGTGCTTGGCGCCAACCTCAAGGAAGGTACGCTCTCCGTAGGAACACTCGTGAAGGTAGTACGACGAGACATCGAGCTTGGTCGCGGAAAGGTGCTTAACCTTCAACAGGCACGTGCTGATGTGAAGGAGCTTCGTACCGAAGGTGAGTTTGGCCTCCAGATTGAGTCCCGTGCAGAGGCAGCACCAGGCGACGTGCTGATTGGTTTTAGAATAGTTGAGTCATGAGCATCCGCGACGACAAGTTCGCTTCCCTCCTCATCCAGTTCGCAGCGAGCTATATAGCGCGCGAAGCAGGCCGCGACACACTCATCACCCCCACGCGTGCGAACCTATCCCGTGACCACAAGAACGCAACCATATACGTCTCTGTCTTTCCGGATTCACAGCGCACGCACGCTGTTGCCTTCCTCAACAGGCACAAGGACCTCTTCCGTGACTACCTCAAAAAGGAAGCACGTTTCAACATGCTTCCTCGCGTGACCTTTGAATTCGACAGTGGTGAAGAACACCGCCAGCACTTAGACGAGATTTCTAAGGGCATCTAGCCTCACGCCAGGAAGCGCGCTATCATCCCCACACACCGGCCCGGTGGCGAAGTGGTAACGCTGCGGATTGCAAACCCGCGATGCGCGGGTTCGATTCCCGCCCGGGCCTCCATTGAGTTTTAAAGACGCTTCACTCTGTGTATACCGTTTTTTGAGTATTCCATTTCCGTATATAATCTATGAATGAGACAGAGGTCATGGAGTGACGATCAGTTGCGCGTTGCAGTTAAAACCTCACGAAGCATGCGTAGTGTAATTAAAAAGCTTGGGCTAGTTCCTGCTGGCGGTAACTATGCGCACATAGTAGGTAAAATTCGCACACTTAATATCGACACTGTTCATTTTACTGGGCAGGGCTGGCTAAAGGGAATCCAAAGGCCATACACAACCGGAAGATCGTTAAAAGAGGTGCTCAAGAGGAACACAGTGGTTTCGAGCTTTAAATTAAAGAGACGTCTTTATAATGCTGGCTTGAAAAGTATAAAGTGTGAGGAATGTGGTTGGGCAAAAAAATCTGAAGACGGTCGAATTCCATTAGAATTGGACCACATTAATGGTGACCACCAAGATAACCGGATAGGCAATCTTCGGGTTCTCTGCCCCAATTGTCATAGCCTGAAACCCACGCATCGTGGTAGAAATAGGAAGCGCCGAGGTGGTGGAACTGGTTATACACGCGACGCTTAAAACGTCGTGGGCCTCACGGCCCATGTGGGTTCAACTCCCACCCTCGGCACAACAACGTCTTGAAGAATTCATAAGAGTCCGCTACTATTCACCCCAGCGCGCCCATAGCTCAGTTGGTAGAGCAGATCCCTCTTAAGGATAAGGTCCCAGGTTCGAGCCCTGGTGGGCGCACACAAAGGTGCGGACAAAGTGGATAAGAACGTGTACTCTATGAAAACGCTGGGATGGCGGAATTGGTATACGCACCACGCTTAGGACGTGGCGCCGAAAGGCATGGAGGTTCGAGTCCTCTTCCCAGCACTAGTTGAACCCAGAGACCGTTGTGTTAATGAGCGCGAGAATGGCACGAGCACCGAAGATAATAGTGAGCCCAATCAAGCCCCAGATAATGTGCTTCTGGCCCTTGCTGCGTGCCTCTTGATTGTCCGCGCCGCGAATAAACTCAACGACGCCCCACACAAACACCACGAACGCTGCAAGCGCGAGAAGCGTAATCAACGGGTCGATAATGGCACTTTGTAACTTGATAAAAAAGTTAGTGCCGTCGCTTGGCAGACCATCTGGTTTCATAATCAAAAGTATACCATCAGCACATAGCACTGCTGACACCGAGCCATCCGTATATGACGTCGATCACTCCCCATACCGCTGCCATCACCAAGAAAGCCATGATGCTCCAGAGCATGAGACCCTTTGCCATCTCTCGGGCAAACTCATCGTACTCGCCCGCAATAGCGTAGTAGAAAACCGCCCAGAGAAACGCGATAAAGGAGATAGTGAAAATAGCCGGAATCAACACGACATGAATCGCCGGATCGATGAAACCGCAGAAAAGTCCGTTGGCAAGCGGGGGCATAGGCCTATAGTAGCAAGAAACCCCGCTCGCGCGGGGTTTCAAGAGTGGAGAACGCCGATTAGCGGCGCGTTGGGATTGGAGTATCCGGGAAGTTTGGAACGTTGGTGTTGAGGTCCAAGGTGCCCACGAGGATGTTCACGAGGCCCCAGACCGAGACCATCACGAAGAAGCCAATAAGGCCCCAGAGCATGAGGGACTTACCCTTCTCTCGGCTTTCCTCATCCTGTTTGCCAGCGATGAAGTAACGGAACACGCCCCAAATGAAGACGATAAAGGCAATAGCGAACACCACCGGCACGAGAATGTCGTTGATGACGGTGAGCACGAGGGCGCCGAGGTCGTAGATGCTGGTCACGGCCGCAAAGGTTGCGAGCGGTGTAAGCAGCAAGGCGGCAGCACCAATGTAAGCGAGTTTGTTCATGAGATATGGGTAGTGAGTACTTGTATAGGATACGGCGCCCTCCCTACGAGTCAATAGATGCAGGTGCGCTGTGTGGAAAACATCTTAGTCCCCGTCCCGGTTCGTACAGACGTTGTCGACGCAATCATAGTAGGTCGGACACAGACTAATTGCACTAATTCCCAAGAATCCACACGTTCCGGCCGTCGCGCCAATCGGAGGGATAGAATCAATCGAAACGGTATTCCCGTATCCGTCGGTAACGTAACCAGCGTCATACCCTTCCTTTCCACCCTTACCTCCGAAGAGTGGAAGCACTGGACGAGTGCGTGTATCAAAGCCAAGTGAGTTGATGAGTAGGTTCACAATGCCCCAGACAGCGAACATAAGGAAGAATCCAATAATGCTCCACGTAATGAACTTGCGACCTTCCTTGCGCTTCTCTTCATCCCCTGCTCCCGCGATGAAGTAACGGAACACGCCCCAGAGAAAGACCACGAAGGCCACCGAAAAGATGACCGGGACGATAACTACATCGATGACGCGAACGATGTTTATGAAGAAGAATGAAAGTTGCTGCATAGGAAGTATGGTATCACGCACCCGTTAAGACCCCGAGAAGCAGCTTTACAATGCCCCAGACGGCAAACAACACCACCATGCCAACGAGGCCCCATAGCACAAACTTCTTGCCTTCATTACGCTTCTCTTCCTCGAGCGAGAACAAGAGACGCACGATACCAATAAGGAAGAAGATAAACGCGAGCGCGTAGAGAAGTGGAATGATCGCGTAATCAACGAAGGGAACGAAGTGCTGGTTGACGAGGTCGGCGAAGGTCATGAATTACTGGAGACTCCCTACAGTCGCCTGGATGACGAGCGAGATGGCTTGGGCACCCAGAAGCACCAAGCCTCCTACCACCGTCCACAGAAGTGCGGACTTCGCGTTCTGGAGCTTCTCCTCGTTTCCTTGTGCGACAACGAAGAGGAAGCCAACATATACGAGCATAAGAACAAGGATAATGCTGCCGAGGTTCACCACTGCCTTGAGAATAAGCGCAAGAAACTCGGGGACCGAGTCCACCTTAAGTGGGTTAATGAGTGCAACACCACTACTACCTGAAGCATCATTGTTCACAGCCCCTCCCTCCCTCGGAGAAGCCGCGTCGTTGGACTCATCGTTCTGAATCTGCATAGAGTCACACGTTGCCTGGGCAGCGCAGAAAGGGTCTGGGAATCCACTGGCAACGCAGCAAATCTGTGGTGTTACGCACGTTGCTCCGCCACACGTAGGCGCTGTGGTAGGAGTTGCCCGAGAACCCGGTATGCAAACACCTTCGAATGTACCGATTTGGCAGATTTCTCCCACAGGACACTCAGTGTCATAGAGACACGCAGCATGCGCAGCGCTCGGAAGGAACGCGAGCGGCGCAATCAAGACAAGGAGAAACAGGAAGCTTCGAATCATGGCAGTGCCGCGTTCAGGGTCAGTTCCGCCGACGAGAGGGACTCTGCTACGTCCTTCCGGCCGGTGGTTATGTTTTCAATCATAGCAGAGAAGATCGTGTCAGTTACGCGAGGCGCTGGGGAGAGCCAGCCGGTGGCAATAAGCGCCTGGGGATAGAAAAGCTCGGTAAAGCGGTCTGGCGTATCGTTTAACATAAGCCGGAGCGCTGGTGCCATCCCGGAACCCTCCGTGATTATCTTCAACGGGTCATGGAAAGTAAGGGCTACTGCCGTCCGGAAGCCTCCTTCGAAGTTCGCTGCGGCTTTTGGAATCGCAAAAGCGTACGCAAGTCCGTAGGTCTTAGGATTCGTTGCGGTCCCCGGTTGTGGAATCGGTGCCATGTCGAAATCGAGATTGGGGTTGGCTGCAGCAAGATACTGGCGCTCAGAAGCGAAGCCCACATAGAGCGCGAGGTCACCCGCAAGGAAGGCTAAACGCGAGTTTGGAAGAGAGCGGTTCCAGGAGTACACCGTCTTTACGGGGTTGGCAAACTGCGTGTAGAAGTTCATCGCAGACACCGCAGGCGCGTTCCCACTTGCAGAGGTTCCTACTGAAAGCGTCGAACGTACGCGCCCTGCTTCTTTGGTAGTGATAGTACTTCCAGATTGCAGCAGAAGGAGCGAGACGATAGCGCGTGCGTTGGCAACGTTTCCGTACTCACCGAGCGCAATCGCACTCTTCTCAATGCTCTGGTCGGGACGCAACTGTGTGAGTCTGTCTGAAAGCGCTGTTACCACTTCCCAAAGATTTGGTGGGAGTGGGAGTCCTGCACTCGAGAGGAGGGTGCGATTGTAGTACACAACCAGTGGGTCAACCGCAATCGGGAAGCCATAGAATCCCGTATCGGTGAGGTAGAGCTCATTGATAGGAAGATAGGTGGACACAAAGGTGCGTTCTGAGACGCTTTCAAAAGGAATGACGCTGAGCTTCCCTGCTTGAGAGAGGATCTGCTCTTGGGAAATAATAACCAAATCAGGGCCGTATCCCCCCGCGAGTGCCTCGGCCAAGTCTCCTTCAAGTGTCGCCGGATCCTTCTCGATGTAGGTGATGTCCTGGAACTCCTTGTTGGTTCCCTTCAAATTCTCGATACCCGCATACACGGCGCTCGCAGGAAGCGGTCCCCAGATAGTGACAGGACCAACAGGCGTGCCGCCGTTGCCTCCCCCGTTAAACGTAGCGAACAGGAAGAGGCCTACAAGTCCAAGAAGCCCGCAGGCAACAAGCACAATAGTTTGGAAGGGCTTCATGGCGCAGTAGTGAAAAGTAGGGAGTAATGATGCGGACCGCCCCGGAAGGCTTTCTGTTTGTGGAAGCCAGCGTCGATGAACAGCTTCTCGGCGACCTCCTCAGGTACCACATGGTCCGGGTGTGGGCCAAGCCCTCCGTAGGCGCCGGCCCAATCAACAATCAAGATTCTTCCTGCAGGCTTGAGGATGCGTTTAATCTCAGCGACTACCGCTTCCTTTATCTCGCACTGAAAAAGTGTATTGGAGAGAATGACCGCATCAATTGATGCGTCCTTGAGTTTCGTACCGCCCGGCTTCTCGATATTGCCCCAGACCGTATCTATATTTGTGAGGCCACGATCCTTGGCCTTGTCCCGAATGTGCTTCAGTACGTCTTCCTGTACGTCTACCGCATACACGCGGCCATTCTTCCCTGCAATGTTTGCAGCAGCCAGCGCGTAGTGACCAGAGCCTGCCCCGAGGTCGGCAATCTTCATTCCCTCACGAAGCCCCATTTGGAGGATGTTGGCGGTAGGGTCAGCAAAGTGCATACCTATAAAATAGCACGCACGAGGCGACACATAGGCGCAATCAACACGCTCACGGACGCTTGGAGTTAAGCTTCATGCGAAACTCGCGCATGGCACGCGATCCAATTTTGAAATCAAGATTTGTAAGGCTTGCGAGATCGAGCCCTTCGGGCATGTTATAGACGTACCAACCCGGGAGCGCTGGAATGTTGCGCCACCCACGCCGTGCGTACATGCCGCGGGCGGGTGAATTGGGATCGATACCGTCCTGTACGAGCCCCATCTTCTTCTTGTCTCGTAACATCTTCTCTACTTCGTCCATGAGACGAGTGCCATATTTTGCCCCTGGTCGATCTTGCGTTGCTCGTCGCTCCTTAATTACGTATAGGCTCGCAAGATAATAGAGTGGGACCGGGGTGCCGTGATACGTTAGCTCAGCAGAGCCTATTTCTCTTCTTCCTTCAAAGAGGCTGATGCGATGATGCCTTCCCGCCTCGGCGCCTTTAATTTGTTCTGGTTTGAGGCGACGAATCTTCTCAGCCATAGGCTAGAGAGCCACCATTGAAGCGATGGAGTCGCCTTCACGCATTTTCATAATGCGCACACCCTGAGTCGCGCGCGAGAGTGATGGAATCTCTCCTGCTGCACAACGAATAACCTGTCCCTTCTTTGAAATAACCACAATCTCCTCGTCCTGCTCTTCGTCACCGGTCAACACCTTGGCACCAATGATTTCACCGGTCTTGGCCGTTACCTCTGCCGTCTTGATGCCTGAGCCTCCGCGGCCCTGAATCTTGTATTCCTCCATGGAGGTCTTTTTGCCATAGCCCTTGCTCATGATGATGAGGAGGGCAGCCTTCTTTGCAGCTGCGGAGACGACTTCGGCGGACACCACGCTGTCTCCCTTCTTCACTGTCATACCGCGCACTCCTGCTGCGGTGCGGCCCATGGCGCGCACATCTGCTTCATCAAAGCGAATAGATTGCCCCTTCGACGTCACTATAGAAATGGAATCGCCGTTCTCAGCCAAGTGTGCAGAGACAAGGCGGTCCTTACCCTTAAGCGAAATAGCAATGATGCCAGAGCGTCTTACGTCGGCGAAGTTCTTAGCTTCCACCTTCTTCACGACACCACCTTCGGTGATGAGGAACACGGAAAGTGCATCACGCGCAGCACCCTTCGGCACTGCAAGAACTGACGTTACCTTCTCATCCCCTGCAAGTGGAAGGAAGTTCATGATGCTCTTCCCCTTGGTTGCGCGACGTCCTTCTGGAATGTCATACATCTTCGTTTGATAGGCCTTGCCGTAGTCGGTGAAGAAGAGAAGCTCTGAGTGAGCACTTGCAACGAGGAATTGTGTCACCACATCCTCTTCCTTGGTCGACATATCAACAACACCCACGCCTCCGCGCTTCTGCTTCTTGTATTCAGATGGGTTGGTGCGCTTTATGTAGCCGCCCTGGGTTATCACAAGCACGCTCTCTTCGTCGGGCACAAGGTCTTCAACCGAAATGTTCTTCACCCCACCCTTCACTATTTTAGTGCGGCGGTCATCCCCATACTTCTCGACCACTGCTTCAAGTTCCTGGCGCACAACCGAAAGAATGTTCTTGGCAGACGAAAGAATCTTCTTGAGGCGCTTGATAGTCTCCTGCACCTCAGCAAGTTCGTCATCAATCTTCTTGCGCTCGAGTCCCGCAAGCGTCTGAAGGCGCATGGCAAGAATGGCGGCGGTCTGTCGCTCAGAGAAACCAAACTTCTTCTGAAGCGCTTCGTCTGCTGTTGGTACGTCCTTAGACTTCTTGATGATGGCAATGACCTCGTCGATGTGGTCGAGTGCTTTGGAAAGTCCGAGCAAGATGTGCTCGCGCTCCTCTGCCTTACGGAGTTCGAACTCGGTGCGGCGCTTCACGACAACTCTGCGGTGCTCGATGAAGTGTTCGAGGATACCCTTGAGTGATAGGGTCTGCGGCACTCCGTCGACAAGCGCCAGCATGTTGTAGTGAAAGGTGGTCTCGAGTTCCGTGTGCTTGAAAAGGTTGTTGAGCACGGCCTGTGGGTGTGCGGTTCCCTTAAGCTCCACCACGACCCGTATATCCTCAGCGGATTCGTCCCTAAGGTCCTTGATGCCCTCGAGCTTCTTATCGCGCACCAACTCCGCCATGCGAGTGATGAGGTCCGCTTTGTTAACGCGGAATGGAATGGACGTGATGATGATAGAAGTTCCCTTCTTCTCTTCCACAATCTCTGCGACACCGCGACACACCACACCGCCCTTGCCGGTTGAGTAGGCGTGCTTAATGTCGGTCTGGTTAAACGCAATGCCACCAAGCGGGAAGTCAGGACCCTGCACAAACTTCAAAAGATCGTCAGTGGTTGCTTCTGGTTCATCGATAAGGTGCATTGCGGCACCGACGACCTCACGCAGGTTGTGCGGAGGAATGTTGGTGGCCATACCAACGGCAATACCGAGCGTGCCGTTTAGAAGAAGGCCTGGTGCTGCCGCGGGAAGCACTGACGGCTCTTTGTGGCTTCCGTCATAGTTTGGATTCCAATCAACGGTCTCCTTGTCGAGGTCAGCGAGCATCTCGCCACCAATCTTCGACATCTTTGCTTCGGTGTAACGATAGGCAGCAGGAGGGTCACCATCGATGGAACCGAAGTTTCCCTGTCCGATGATAAGCGGGTAACGGGTAGAGAAATCCTGACCGAGCTTTACCATCGCGTCGTAGACAGCGGTATCACCATGGGGGTGGTAGCGACCAATTACGTCTCCCACCACCGTTGCCGATTTTCTGGTCTTACCTCCGGCATGGAGTCCATTCTCATGCATCGAGTAGAGGATGCGGCGGTGCACTGGCTTCATGCCGTCGCGCACATCGGGGAGCGCGCGACTCGTTATCACCGACATCGCGTAGTCGAGGTAACTCGACCGCATCTCTGCAGTAATCGACTGGTCTATGACCTGGGCCGCCGTCTTCGGCGAGACATCATCCTGCTCCTTCCGCTTCATTTAGAAATGCAGGACCTTCGCTTCCTGTGGAGCTGGTTCTGCGGGTTGAGGTGCATCGTCCTCAACGACGGTTACCCCTGCTTCTTGATTGGCGTAGAACGCACCTGCAGCTCCTGCAAGTTCATCAAAACGCTGCTGAGTTTCGGTAAAGACTGCAGCAGTATCTTCATCGGTCGATACTGGAGTAATCGCGAGGTTCCCCGAAGAAACAAGCGCAATCATCCAGCCAGCCGCGACAATCGCTGCAATGGCGGCGGCGGCGGAGAATGCAATAGTGCGACGAACCGATTCAGGCTTGGCGCGTAGGTGTTCGACGTAGTCCTTCATACGTTAGGGCGTTATTACGATTATATCACCGTCTTTGTCAACCGCATCCTTCTTCTTGAGGGTGAGTTTGTCGGTCTTCTCACTCTCGCCCCCCTCCTCTTTAAGGTAACTCTCGAGCGCCTTCCCCTTACCCATCCCACTCCAGTGCATAGGAATGATCAGTTTAGGCTCAAGCATGGTGGAAAGCTTAGCTGCCTGAGCCGCATCAAGCACCCCTTCGCCTCCGACCGGAATAAAGAGAACATCAATCTCATCAATCCCCTCCTTTGCTTCCGGTGGTAGTGAGGCTTCGCTGAGTGCGCCGAGGTGCACTAAGGTCATACCTTCAAGCTTCACTGCGTACACGGTATTCATCGCAGTCTCCTGACCCTTCCCGAGTCCGTATTCGCTCTTGGTAAGAAAGCCCTGAACGGTCACCCCTTTATATTCATATTCTCCTGGACCAGTAATCGCGAACGGCTCCTTCTCACCATAGGTCACCTCGTCAATGCCGTTCATGTCCTTGTGTTGGCGAGAGACGAGCGCAATGTCTGCGCCGAAGCGAACGGACGGCAGTGTGCCACCTTTTGAAATAGGATCGAAGACAAGCGTGAGGTCGCCAAAGGTTACCTTGAAGCACTGCCCTCCGTGGTGGGTGATGACCATATTTCCTCATATTATATCACGTTTTGTCCTGCGATACTTCCCGTACAGGCCCTAGCCTGTTTCCTTTGATGCTCTTATACTTATGAATATGCCTTCGGAAATTCCTGACGGACCGAGTGAAGTGTGGACCCAAATCCTAAGCAGGACGCAGTTCAAACGTCCTGAACTTGAGAAACAGGCAGGATCCGAACGTCCACGCGTCACCAATGAGGACCGGGAACGCATGGATGAGGAAGTGGCGGCATTCGGAAAAATTATGGAAGGTGCACCCGTATGGTGGCAGCTCGATGGTTCTCTCAACATTTCTTTGCGGAGGCGCTATAACGGCGGAGATTACATTGGGGTGCATTCGGACGTCGATGTTTCGGTACTGCGAGAGGAACTTGCTGAATTTGAGGAGCACTTGAAGTCTCGCGGATACGGTCTCTTCCTTCGTAGCCGAGACGGGTCCATGCGCCACTTCAGACGAGTAGGACACGCAGTCTACAAAGGACGTCGAGTAAACGGAGAGTGGGAAGCTCCATATATCGCCCGCATCAACGAGCGTGGAGAGATACAGACCGGTGCCGGTATTAATTATATTCAGGTGATGGTTGTTGATCGCAATGAAAAAGGAGATCCGGTCGAGCGAGACATGACGTATCCGCAAGAATGGCTAGAAGGTACCCGTGTTGAAATAAAAGGTGTGTCCATTATGCTCTCGCATCCTGCTCGCTTCCTCCTTTTCAAAGTGATACAGATGCGAGGATACGACGATGATGACATCAAGCGCCTCGGCGAACTGAAGGTGCTCTCCAAGGAAGACATCGATCAGGTGGAAGAAATTGTGATGACAGCTACAGCAAAAGATGAGTGGTTCAGGAAGAACCCAACCATGAAGCAAGACCCTGAACGCCTCAAGCGACGTTTTGACGGGCTACGAGCGGCCGTGCTATAGTTTTCCCGTTGCGAGGACCAGCGCGTAAGCCGTCATTGGGCTAACCCTGAAGAGCCGAAAGGACCTTCTGAACCCAAGACGCAGGCCCCTCGTCTATTTATATGACCGAAGTGAAAACGCCGGCAGTCCCGGTCCCCGCCCTCACGGTGGAAGCAGGACACCCGATGTTCAAGTTCGCAGAGCAGATTGTCACCCCGCCGAAAGCTGGGGACCTTATCGAAGGCACTATCATCGCACTCGTGCGTGGTCGCCTCTACGTTGATCTTCCTCCGTTTGGAACGGGAATGATTTACGGACGCGAATACCTCAACGCCGCAGACGTGCTTCGTAAGGCAAACCCTGGCGACACTATTACTGCAAAGGTTGTTGACCCAGCTGGAAAGGATGGTTACATCGAACTCTCCCTTAAGGAGGCTCGCCAGGCAGCTATCTGGAGCGAAGCTGAGCAGGCCATTGCTGCAGGTACCATCTACAACCTTGATGTTGAAGAGGCAAACAAGGGAGGTCTTATCCTTGCATGGCAGGGTATCAAGGGCTTCCTTCCCGCTTCGCAGTTGAACAAGGACCACTACCCTCGTGTCCCTGAAGGCGACAAGGAGAAAATCTTTGGCGAGCTTGTGAAGCTTACTGGCAAGACGCTTGCAGTGCGCATCATCACCGCAGATCCGAAAGAGGCAAAGCTTATCTTCTCGGAGCGCGTTGGTGAGGAGGAGCAGGAGAAGGCTTCGCTTGTCGACAAGTACCAGGTGGGCGACGTCGTTGACGGTGAGGTCACTGGCGCCGTGGACTTCGGTGTCTTCGTGAAAGTCGAAGCGGGGCTCGAAGGCCTCGTGCACATCAGTGAGCTCGATTGGGGCCTCGTCGAGGATCCTCGCACCATGTTCAAGGTAGGAGACATGGTCCGTGTGAAGGTCATTGAGGTGAAGGAAGGAAAGATTTCCCTCTCGGTCAAAGCACTCAAGGAGAACCCCTGGAAGGCAGCTTCTGAGAAGTACAAGAAGGGTATGGAAATCTCAGGCGTCATCATCAAGTACAACAAGCACGGTGCACTCGCCTCCATTGAGGAGGGCGTGGCAGGCTTGGTGCACATGAGTGAGTTTGCTTCCCCAGCAGAGCTTCGCGAGACGCTCGAGCTTGGTAAGAGCTATCCATTTGCGATTAAGCTCTTTGAGCCAGCAGACCAGCGCATGACGCTTGCGTACGCAGGAACAAGGAAA
Source organism: uncultured Candidatus Saccharibacteria bacterium (assembly GCA_964548265.1). Lineage (GTDB taxonomy): Bacteria > Patescibacteriota > Minisyncoccia > Phycocordibacterales > Phycocordibacteraceae > C7867-001. Next base: position 14,422 of record CAZJPR010000004.1, on the reverse strand, counting down.
GGCAAGAAGTAATCTGCCTTCTCCAAAACACCCCGGAATCCCGGGGTGTTTTGCTATACTTCTTCAATGGATACCGACCCGCGGCCCCACTTTCCTACTGAAGAATGGGTTGATCTGGTGGCAGAGCGTGCTCGTTACGTCGAAGCAAATCTAAACTTCACTCAACCTGACGACGCGTATGAGAATCAGCTGGCGCATGTGCAGCAGGGCATTCTGAAAATGAGCGGTAAACAATGCCGCGCACTGCACGAGGCGCTCGATAAGCTTATTCTGCGAACGAGGTTTATGGACTCTTCGACCGAAGGAGCGCTGGCCATTACACGAATGCGCGACCTTCAAGGGTGGATCTACGAACACACCGCAACGATTCCTGAGGAGGGATACACCATGGAGTATATGCGTGCGTGGTTCAAGCTCGAGATGCAGAAGGCAGGGGTTACGTACACAGATTTTTCTGACAACACGCCCGATGAGTGGAGAGCGGTAATACAGCGCCTGGCGCCTACGCTGCGTTCGCTTTCCATTGACCAGCTAACCGAACTAAAGTGGTCGCTGCTCTCCTCCGAGCTTCTCTTCGACACTCATCCAAAAGTAACTGACAGAGTAGAGCTCCGGATTGCTGCTCTTCGTAATGCAGTGCAAGATTTACTAGACCACAAGAAGAAAGGAGATCCTCGCGCAGCCTAGCGCGTGTTCGCCACCAGCGTCGCCTGCTCCAATCCGTGGGTGACGTAGAAGCCGAGTACCTCGACTCCCTTCTTCATCACCTTTTTGAGTGTTGCTTCTTCTGCAGGAGCAAACTTCCCGATGACGAGCTTCACGACACCATCGTCGCTTCCAGGCTTCTTCGCTTGGTTCTTCTTGCCGAGCTTCGACACTCCAATCTTAAGCTGTGCGAAGTCGTTGGTCCCAAGCGCACGCATGACTGACTCAATGCCGTGGTGTCCGCCTGCACCGCGCGCAAAGGTCATCTTCATAACACCGAGCGGAAGATCGATGTCGTCACGAACGACCAGAAGATCGAGCGCTGCCTTCTTACTCTTCACAAAGGTCTTCGCGCTTTTGCCGGAGTTATTCATAAACGTTTCGGGCAAGACGAGCGCCACCTTCTCCTTTCCGATTTTTCCTTCGGTGACGAGTGACGGAACGCCGCCAGCTTTGCGAAGCATGAAGTCATCGAAGTCTTGCTTCTTTGCAAACAGCTCAACGAGCATGCGTCCAGCGTTGTGCCGCGTCTTCTCATACTCTTTGCCGGGGTTCCCGAGCCCCATAATTACTAGTGCCATTGCCGAATCATAGCAGATGGTCAAAAAGTTGACGCGCCAAAGGCGAAGCGTACAATGCCGGCATGAACATGTCTGATCGAGTCCGCACGTTCTTCGGAAGCGACTCGAAACAGGTAGTACTCCTCGTTGCCGTTATCGTTGTGTTGGTGCTGTTGGTGCGCTTTTTTATTGCACAGCCGTTTGTGGTACGGGGTGAGTCCATGTACCCCACCTTCCAGAACGGGAACTACCTCGTCATCGACGAGATTTCCTACCGACTTGAAGACCCTGAGCGCGGTGACGTCATCGTATTCCGCTATCCCAATAACCCCGCCATCTTCTACATAAAGCGAGTTATTGGACTCCCGGGTGAGACTGTACGCATCATCAAGGGTGAAGTCACCATTGCTAAGCCGGATGGCACCGAGGTGCTCCTTCCTGAGCCCTACGTCGTAGCTGAAGACGCTACCTACACGACTGAGCGAGTGCTGAATCAAGGCGAATACTTTGTCATGGGCGACAACCGCCCTAAGAGTTCGGATTCCCGTGTCTGGGGCCCACTCCCCGAAGAAAACATCATGGGTCGCGCGATGCTGCGCCTCTTCCCACTTAAAGATGCAGGCGTGCTTCCGGGCGCCATCGAGCAACTACAATGAGCACGCTCCTAGAGCCGATAGATGTATTGAAGCGCGCGCAGGCGATTGGTACTTACTATGGCTTTACTCCCTTCCGTCACGTAGCCAAGCGCGGCACGAAGTCCCCAGCACCGTACCCTGATTCTCTCGCTCTTGAGTCGCTCGACCCAACCGCTCGCGAGGTCGCAGGATTCCTGAAACAAGTCCGCGACGCAGGAGTCGCTCCTGGAATTGGTAAGCCCACGTTTCTTTGGCACACCAACGCAGCCGCCGGCCGCGCCGCGCCGAAACAGGTCGTCATTCAATTCCACGCCATTGGTGCTGACCGCGCAATTGCTGATGCTGTTTTGATACGCGCCGTGCGCTCACTGGTCGCTGACCTTACAAAGGAGGAAGTGATCCTCAAAATTAATTCGATGGGAGACAAGGAAACGCGCGGACGCCTTGCGCGCGAACTCACCTCCTTCTTCCGCAAGAATGGCCCCGTGCTTCCTCCCGACTGTGTTGCCTGCGCTAAGAACGATGTTTTCAAAGCTGCAGAACTCCTTGAAGGAGAAGAGGAACGCGGAGGACTCCCTTCCCCCACCGACCATCTCTCTGAAGCAAGCCGCAAACACTTTGAGGCAGTGCTCGAGTATCTTGAGTCAACCGACACTCCTTACGAACTGACGCCGCAGCTTCTCTCCCGCGGCAACGCGTGGACGGAAACCTGTTTCTCTATCGAGACGTCCGATGGCCGCATCAAGGCGTGGGGCTCCCGCTACAACGACCTCGGCAAATCCTTCTTCAAGAGCGCGATGCCGTCAGTAGGTGCCGTGGTGCGCATCACCATGGATGCAAAGGCCATCATCCCGCCGCACAAAGAGCGCGGTAATCCTCGCTTCGTGTTTGTGCACATTGGTGACGAAGCGAAGCGCGAGAGCATGAAGATGGCTGACCACCTGCGCCGTGCGCGCATTCCTATGATGCAGTCAATTGGCATTGAGTCTCTCACCGAACAGATGCGTCTTGCTGAGGTCTCGAACCCTCGCTACCTCATCATCATGGGTCGCAAAGAGGCCCTTGAGCGCTCCGTCATTCTCCGTGAGCGCGCTACGCATACGGAGACCTTCATTCCCTTTGATACCCTTGTTGACCGACTGCGCGCGGTTGCTTAAGAGCATGCCTGGACCAGAAGAAACAGCGCCGCGAGCCGCGTCAGAGAAACTTCGCATAGATCCGAGGGATGCGGTGCCAGAGATGATACAGCAGCTGCAGCGTACGCTCGGACTCGAAATCGATCTCGCTAAGCTCATGGATGTCTATAACGAGGGAAGTGTGGTTTCCCTTCCGGAAAGCCACGAACCGTTCGAAGCGGAAGCAAAACAGTATGCAGATGCACTCAGCACTGAAGAAGCGCTGGCTCACCTAGAGGCCGAAGGTCTTGCCCCAGCGACCGCACGCCAACTACTTGCCTATGCAATGAAGCATCCGGAGGCGGAGGCAATAGCATTTGGGAGCCAAATCACTGTCGCCAATCACGGCTTTGTTTTTCTCTTGCGCAAAGGGCAGGAGCAACGCGAACTTGCCATCGAACCTGACCGTCGCGGCGAGGGTCAAGAGAAGTGGCCGCCGGGCACCGTCTTTCTTGCGGTACCAAAGGGAGTTGCCTAGTCGGCAACCCCCGTGCTAGTATCCCGGGACTATGGATGCAATACGCGTAGAGGTGAAGCGCAGCAAGAACGAGAGTTCTGCGTCGCTGATTCGCCGTTTCTCCCGCCGGGCTCAGACCCTTGGCCTTGTTCGTGCACTTCGTAAGCGCCGCTACTACGCCCGCCAGAAGTCCAAGAACGTTGACCATGCCCGCGCTATGGTGAAGAGCGCCCGTCGTTCCAAGTACAACGAGGACGTGAAGCTCGGCAAGATTGACCCAGCAGCTCTCTCTCGCGGCCGCCGCAAGTAGCCCACAGCGCCTCTGGCGCTGTTTTCTTTTGTCCGTACAATTAACGTATGTCAATCACCCCACGAGACGAATCTTCCCGTGTAGAAATGGCTGCTGAATACCGAGAGCTCATGCCGGGAGTAAGCCTTCCTGAAGTCGCCACCTTCGCCTTCGGCCTCACCTTCCGCCGCAATGACCGACAGTTCCCAAGTTTGCTTGACCGCACGAGCCACCTGGCTGACGGCGGCGGCGAGCTCCTTGATACGATCCGCATCGAGAACACCGAGGTGTTGCCGCGCTTGGGCGCAAAGATTCTCATGCGCATCTTCAACGTCCTCCAGGGTATGGGCGAGAACCCCACTTCCCTTATCGACGCAGTTATTGAAAAGTATTACTGCTACACGGAGGCGACTCCCGATGGTGGATGTTGCTACTGTGGTCAGAAGCCCTGTGTCTGTGGCACTGACAAGGGAGCAACGAAGCCTGCGCGTACGCCGCTCCCTCATGAGATCAGGACGAAGATTGCTGCCTGGACACTTTCCGACTGGCAGCGTTACTTCGATGAGGTCTACGGCCCGAACAATAAGGCCCGTGGTCTCGACTTTGTGCGTACGCGCGTCGCAACCGAAACGCTTGAGGCAAATTCGACCGTGCGCAAGATGAAGGGCGCGGAGAATGCGGCAGAAACGGCAGCACTGAAGCACGAACTCCTGCTTGAGCTCGCGGACGTGTTTGCGTGGCTGCTTGGTCTCTACAACGCCATGGATGGGGCGCCTTCCCTCGACGAGGCGTTCGTTGCGCGGTACAGCAAGGGATGCCCGAAGTGCGGCAAGTATCCGTGCGAGTGTGGTCGCTTCGAGTATGTTGCGGACCGTAAATCTGCACAATGAGTACGCTTAGCATCCGCAACCTCACTCGTGCCAAGCCTCCGGCGGCTCCCTATGCACGCATAGTTACATCACTACTTCCTGGATGGGAAGTATCGCTTGCTTTTGTAAGTCCTGCTGAAGCTACGAGGCTCAATAAGACGCTTCGCAAGAAGACCTATGTCCCGAATGTGCTCTCATATGTGTCTTCAAAGAAGGCAGGTGAGGTCATTATCTGCCTCCAAGAGGCGAAGAAGCAGGCACCCGAGTATGCACTTTCGTATCCTCAGTTCGTCGCATTCTTGTTTATCCACGCACTCCTGCATTTGAAGGGAATGCCTCATGGCCCTACAATGGAGAAACGAGAGCGGGCACTCCTTGCCCGGTTCGTACCTCTACAACATGGCACGAAGAATCGCAACGGGAATCGACATCGGAACACACCAAGTAAAGGTGGTAGTCGTCGAGGAGGTACGCGATAGCCAGGGCCCAGGACTGCGCATTATTGGTACGGGCATTAGCGACACCACCGGCATGCGGCACGGCTACGTCGTTGACGTAGATGATGTTGCTGAGAGCATTCGACGCGCTAAGCACCAAGCAGAGCAGATAGCTCGCACCCCTATTAAATCCGGATTCCTCGCCATCGGCGGTATCTCCCTTGATGAGACACGCGGCACTGGTACTGCCATCATTTCGCGTGCTGATGCGGAAATTACCGAACTCGATATCGAGAAGGCACAGGAGTCTGCACGCCAGGCTGCCTCCGCTGCATTTTTGAACCGCCGCATTCTCCACGAGATTCCACTGGGCTGGACGGTGGACGGAGTGAAAAGTCTTGGCGAACCTATTGGCATGAAGGGTACCCGACTTGAAGGTGACTTCCTGTTCATCACCTGTCTTGAGAGTCACGCTGACGCGCTCACCAACGCCGTTGAGAACGCGGACGTGGAAGTCGTCGACTGCATGGCCTCCCCACTCGCCGGTTCCTATGTAACGCTCGCCAAGGATCAAAAGATGAAAGGCTGCGTGCTGGCTAACATTGGTGCAGAGACCGTCTCCATTGTGGTATACGACGAAGGTGTTCCCATCTCGCTTAAGGTCTTCCCTTCCGGCTCAAGCAGCATTACGGATGACCTCGCGCTTGGGTTCAAGGTTTCCCTGGAGGATGCTGAGCGCATTAAACTTGGACGACTCTCAGGCGCTATGTATCCACGTAAGCGCGTTGATGACATCATGGGCGCACGCTTCAAGGGCATGTTTGATTTAATCGACAAGCACCTCAAGGCCATTGGTAAGCGCGGCGCACTTCCCGCCGGCATCATCCTTTCGGGTGGTGGCGCTGGCCAGGGGTCTATAAGCGACATTGCAAAGGGTTCGCTTTCACTTCCATCCCGCATCGCAGACATCAAGGTTGCTCCAGACGCAAAAATTAAGGACGCGACGTGGGCCGTTGCCTACGGTCTCGCGCTCTGGGGTCTCACCGGAGAGATGAGCGGTAGCGGAAATGGTGGTAAGGCAACGCTTGCTGGCATGAAGACCTCGTTGACGCGCTTTTTCCGTCAGTTCCTCCCTTAAATTACGATACGGTATTGACAAGACGTCAATCTTTGCAAGGCGTCATACCCTGCTATGATTACCGCCAGTCTAGCGGGGGCTAGGTTGTTAGCAGTCTTACTCTATTCATTATGTCTAAGCGCATCGTGCCTGAAATCGAGACCTTTGCCCGGATACGGGTAGTCGGTGTGGGAGGTTCGGGCCTAAACGCCGTGAACCACATGATCAACTCCAAAGTGAAGGGAGTTGAGTTCATCGCCATCAACACCGATGCGCAGGACCTTCACCGCTCCCTCGCCAAGCGTAAGATCCACATCGGTAAGAACCTCACCCGCGGTCTTGGTGCCGGCATGAACCCCGATCTTGGACGCCGTGCAGCAGAAGAGACTCGCCAGGAAATTCAGGAGGGACTCCAGGGTTCCGACATGGTGTTCATCACCTGTGGTATGGGTGGTGGTACTGGTACTGGCGCCTCTGCCGTTATCGCAAAGATTGCGAAAGAGATGGGAGCACTCACGGTCGCTGTGGTGACTCGTCCCTTCTCGTTTGAAGGTGCACAACGCAAGGATATTGCTGACCGCGGTCTTGCTGAACTTAAGAAGGAGGTAGACGCCTTCATCATCATTCCTAACGATAAGCTCCTCGCGATTGTTGAGCCGAACACGTCGGCCAAGAGCGCATTTGCACTGTGTGACGAGATTCTTCGCCAGGCAGTAGAGGGTGTCTCCGACATCATTGTCACGCCAGGAGAAATCAACACCGACTTCAACGACATCAAGGCCATCATGGAAGGCGCAGGACCTGCGCTCATGGGTATTGGTATCAGTGAGGGCGACAACCGTGCTAAGGACGCCGCTACACAGGCCGTCAATTCCCCGCTGCTGGATGTCTCCATTGCAGGAGCCAAGGGCGTACTCTTTGTGGTTGCAGGAAACGAAGACCTCGGCATTCTCGAAGTGCAGGAGGCAGCCAAGGTTGTGTCCGAGTCAGTCGACAAGACTGCCAAGGTCATCTTCGGTATCATGCGCGACGAGAAGCTCAAGAAGGGTCAGATTCGCATCATCGTCATCGCTACCGGTTTCCCCGAGGGTTCTGGCGAGACTACAATGGGCGAGCGCTCACTCTTCTCGCTCACACCTAAGGAGCAGACTGATACTCGCGGCAAAATCTACAACGAGGTTCTTGAACGCAAGGAGCCGGAAGAGGACGCACCTCGCAAGAAGGAGGAGCCTGTGGTTACTGCCCAGCCTCAGAAGCGCGAGGAGAAGCCTGTTACCCCCATCGTCGAGGACGATGATAATGGCTTCGGGGTTATCCCTTCATTCCTTCGAAGGAATAAGAAGTAAGCTTTGTCCAGAGCCCCGCGCAAGCGGGGTTTCTGCTATACTCTCTCGACTATGCATGACCTTATCATCATCGGCGGCGGGCCTGCGGGAGTTGCGGCAGGCGTCTACGCTGCTCGCAAGCAATTAAAAACTATTCTCATTACGGAGGAGTTCGGCGGACAGTCCACCGTCTCTGAAGGCGTCGAGAACTGGATTGGCACCATCAAGATTCCAGGAAGTGAGCTCGCAAAAGTTCTCAAGGAGCACCTCTTCGCCTACAAAGGAGAGTTTGTTGAAGTCGTTGAAGGAGTGCGCGTTACTAAGATTGGGAAATCAGGAGAAGGTTTCGCGGTCACTGCAGGTGATAAAGAATACAACGCTCGCGCAGTCCTCGTTGCCTCCGGTGCAGGCCGCCGCAAGCTTGATATCCCCGGAGCGGCTGCATTTGAGAACAAGGGCGTTGTGTACTGTGCTTCCTGCGATGGCCCCCTCTTCTCCGGACAGGATGTGGTGGTAGTTGGTGGAGGTAACGCAGGCTTTGAAACTGCGGCCCAGCTCCTCGCCTACGCAAAGACCGTTACGCTCCTTCACCGCAGCGCAGAGTTCGGCGCTGACGCGATTACCGTGAACAAGGTGCTCGCACACCCGAACATGAAAGGCATGCCTAACACCCAGCCCGTTGAGATCTTGGGCGATAAGTTTGTTTCGGGTGTCGTGGTTGAGGATGTGGTGACTAAGGAGAAGACCACGCTTCCAGTCACCGGCGTGTTCGTTGAGGTCGGCGTCATTCCAAATACTGACTTTGCCGACGGCTTCCTTCCCATGGACAAGTTTAAGCGTGTCACCGCAGACCCTCGCAATCAGCGCACGCCGATTGACGGCGTCTGGGCCGCAGGAGACTGTACTGACGAGCTCTACCACCAGAACAACATCGCTGCAGGCGACGCGGTGAAGGCACTTGAGGACATCTACCTTTGGCTTAAGGCGCGCTAGCTTTCTTGGTTCCGTTCTTTTGCGGGATACACCTTCTCGTATTCCGCTGTGAAGACCTCGCACGCCTGTATGAGGCTCTGCATAGCACGATAGAAGTGTCCTCTCGTCGGATACTTTTCCATTAGTTGATCAGGAATACGTAGGTATTCCTCAGGAATGTGCATGAGATGGAGAACGGAAACGAGGTGCCGCTCCGCGTCACCTTGGTAGGTACCTATCTCTTGGGCGCGTTGGTGCATGTCTGCAATAAATTCCCTTCCTTTCCGATCGAAGAGTGTTGCTGACTCTGTTTCAAAAGTATTGATGCGGCCAGAAAGCTCTTCGACGATATTATTGTAATCCGGGTTTGCGAGGAAATTTCTATGATGCGCCCGTACCCTTCGGTACTGCTCAGTAATGCGATTGAAGGATTGCTCAAGCTTCCCGTTCATATATGCTTCCTTGGACTTGAAGCCTGGATACATTCCAAAATTTCTAAGTGGGTTTCTCATACTTTTGTGAGAACCATATCCCAAATATCGCCGGCCACGTTTCGAGGCTTTCCTTCAAAGGGTAGATGGTGGTTATCAAAGAAGGGCATTGAGTTGCACTCAATGACGCCACAGCGGTCCTGTTCCTTCCAGGACTGATTCATGTCCGCGATGATGAAATCGATCCCAACTACGGGGGCCGCGAGTACCTTTGCTATGCGCTCAAAGAGCTCACGGTTGTCTGGATGCACTTCGTCAGTGACATCAGTCGTGGTGCCACCAACGCTCCAGTTAATCTTGGGGTGCAGTATGACGCGCTCCCCTTTCTTAGGCACATCAGAGAGCTGGTGACCCTGCCATTCAAGTTCACGAAAGGCGGCAGGGGTAGTGACGTACATACGGTGGAAGAAAGGGCCTTGACGAGCTGGGTGCTCGTTGGCTATGAGCATGAGTTTCCGGATGCTCGACTTCCCGTCCCCAATGACGTGTGGCTGGTCGCGCCTGAGTGTTGCGGAGAGCTTTCCATTGACCACCGTTGCCCTATAGACCCCTCCCACAAGTTCCTCCTCGACAACCGCAAACGGGGCCACTTCCTTGGCTATCTCGAATCCGCGAATGAGGTCACGCTCGTCAGTAATGTGGAGCGTGGTGTGGCGAGAGGCTGAGCCTGAATGCGGCTTTGTGATAACGGGAGCAAAAAGCTTCCTATATATCTCTCGTGCCTGTTCACGAGTGAACGCGCCCGCTCCTTTGGATACCGGAATGCCAAGCTCGCGGAACTTCTTCTTAAGGATGCCCTTGTTGTCCATCCACCAGGCCTGTGTGAGTCCGGCTGGAGGCAAGGGAATTCCTTCGTAGGCTATCTCAGTGCCATCCTTAAGCTTCGCGACGTAGATGTTGCGTGCAAGTCCGAAGAGACGGAACTCCCAGATGTCTATGCCGCGTGTCTTTCCCTCCTCCCAGAGCATGCGGGCCAGAAGTGGGGTCTCATCGTCCCAGTTGGTGACTTTCTTTGCCCATCCACGCTTGACGAACCAATTGAGAAGCTTTGGCGTGAGGTCCTTCTCCACCTTGTACATCCATGAAGTTAGTGGTCTCAGAAAGGAGTTTGGAGTAAAGAATGGTCGCAGGAGGTCGTCGAGCGCAACCGTAATGTAGGTCAGGCGGTGGAAAATGCCTTCCCCGCCGCACTCTTCGCAATCCGCTGGCTTCATCGGCCTAGTATACCCGTTCCCGTCCTATGCATCATCCGTAGAAATACGAGAGTGCGATGACACCTACGGCCACCAAAAAGATACCAAGGAGCTGATGGGGCTTCACCTTCTCCTTGTTGAGAAGGAGTCCGAGCAGCACTGCAAGTGCGATATAGCCGCCGCTAATGGTGTTAGCAACTGAGATGGGCACGAAGGTCACCGCTGTACCGAAGGCTACCCACGCAACGTTGTCCGAAATACTCTGGGCACCGATGGTAACCGGGTGCTTTTTTATCTGCTTCCAAGTGGTGTGGAGCGTGCCGTCGCGAAGTATGACGAGGAAGGAGACGAGCGCGAGAGCACCGTGAGAGAACCAGACTGCGACAAGCGGCGACACAATCTGACTCGAGACCCCGAGAAGCACCGACGTGAGGGCGGTACCGATTGCTGCAGCAAAGGCAAGCCACACGCCCTTCTCAAGCAGGCGCAGCGACACATGATGGAAGCTCCGCATCACCACCAGTACGGTGCCTGCGAACACCAGTAGCATGAAGAGAAACTGCATGGTACCGAGCGTCTCTCCAATGAAGAGAACACTGATGCCTACCGCCATCGGGAGCTCAAGTCCTACCACCGGCTCGACAACTGCAATCTTCCCCTGTCGCAGCGCCTCGAAGTCAAAAGCAGCTCCCGCAATCACGATGAGGGAGAGGACCGACAGAAGCGCGATATCGCTCAGAGAAAGGTGCTCGAGGTCCGAAAGAATGAAGGGCGTGAGGGCAAGGAACCCGACCAACCCGATGAAGAAAAGCGCTTTGGCGCTCCCCACGAGTCTTGTGGTGCGCTGGATGAGGAAATCTCCTACCCCCCAACCAACGAGCGCGAGGAGGGCGAGCAGAACACCGGTCGCAATCATTGAAGCTATGCTAGCACAGGCTACCTCGCGTAACGGTCAAGTACGCGATCGAGCAGCGTCTGGGAATCGGCCGCTGAATCCTCTGAGCCAAGCACTACCAGTGCGATGGGGCGCGTAGTGGCACCAATGGGTATCTCAAGCACTATGAGGTCAGTTTCTTTAGCGGCGATGGTCTGCCCCACCTTCCCTCCAATAAAGTATTTGCTGTTGATGAGGTGGTTTAGGTTCCTGAGGTCCGTGAATACACTTGCCCCATACGCGCTCCCCTTCAGGTCTCCGGAGGTGATGTTGAAGACAAAGCTCCGGTTGTTGTAAACGTATTTAGCAAGCATGAAGAGGTCTTCCGCTGTCGAGACATTCTCGGCTGAGGCGCCCGATGGGTCGACGAACGTTGTGTCCGTCATACCAATGGCCTTCGCCTTCTCGTTCATATGCGCCACGAAGCTCTCGCGACCATAGTGACGCGCAATGGTCTCTGCCGCTTCGTTTGAAGACTCAGTGAGCAAGGGGAAAAGGAGTTGGTAGATACTAATTTCTTGTCCTGCTCGCAGACGTGGGAGCGAGGTATACACAATCGCTTCGCGAGGAACCGTGGTGACAGTATCGAGGTTAAGGTATTCAGTCGCAATGAGCGCCGTCATGAGCTTCGTGATGGACGCAATGGGAACCTGCTTCTTAGGACTCTTTGAGAAAAAGACTTCGTTGTTACGGATGTCTGCAGCAAGGTAACTTCCTGCGGAGAGTGAGTCTTTGTTGAGGTCCGCATACGAGAATTGGTCAGAAGAGAAATCGTGCTCGAAAACGAGTACCGGAGTTCCCACATCAACCATGTCAAAGACTTTCTTCGCGTCTTCGTCAGCAAGCCTAATGCAGCCCCCTGAGTACGTGCTCGCCACAGGTTCTCCCCCTGGGTAATACGGCCAACCATGTATGAAGAAGTTTCCCTGGAAGGCCATGGAATAGGGCTGATAGACGCGACCAAAGCTTGAAAAGTGTGAGTCCTCCTTTGTTTGTATCGAATAAAGGCCCGCGGGCGTCTCCCACCACGAACCTTCCTTGCCCTTCGTCTTGATGGGAACGGTGAGTGCAAGTTCCCCCGCTTTGTAAACGTTAAGCGTCATGGTCGAGAGATCTGCTTCGACGAGATCAGACTTCTTATCAATAAAGTCCTGCTTCACCTTTGCGAAGAACTCGGGGTTCGCGAGCGCTGGCTCTTCCCCATGCGAGAGCGCTGGTTGCGTCCATTCGGAAGGAATAGGAAGGCGCGCGCCTTGGGTGGTGGGTCCCCAGACTGCAATGGCGGTCCCGATAAGGATAAGGAGCAGTACGCCTCCACTTATATAGAGAGGTTTGCGAAGGTCACGCTTAGGCCTGAGCGCGGTACGGACCACTTCCGGTTTCCATCCAACGTTGAGGAGCTCCTGCTCGATGGCGGCGCGTGAGGCTCCTGCAGCGAGTCGCGCCCGTATGTATGCTTTTAGTTCTTGGTGTCCCTCCATAGCTAGTAGGTGAAACTTCCGACAATCCGCTCATACGGCGTCTCGAAGGCTTCGAGTGCCTCGCAGGTCGTTCCCGTAAGGGTAATGACATGCGGACGACCCGCCTTCATAAAGGCAGTCTCGAGCGAGCAGCCAGTTTCAGTATTCTCAAGCGCGGTGGCATCAACAAGCGTCCGCACCGCAGGAGTTCCGCTCACCTCAACATCAGTACGCGAAAGAACAACGGCACCCTCTAGTGAAGCGAGGTCGCTTGCAACCGAGTTACCGTCGCGAGAGATGCGTATCAAGAGCTGTACGTCCGCAGCTCCAAGCTCGATATAGTTGCCCTGTATGTCAGCACTTGTGAAGTACACCGAGTAAGCATAGAGCCCGCCTATAGGCTTCTGCTCATAGAAACCATCCGGTACGTCTATCATGAACCCGTAGACAGGGTCCGTGTAGGTACGGACAGGCGCCTTCTCAAATGGAATAACAAAATGCGCGACGACAAGCGCCACGATGATTACGCCGAGGAAGATGGCGAGCGCTGCAAGTGCCTTAGTGCTCATCTTCCTATCTTAACAGAGCGGAGAGGGTGGGATTCGAACCCACGGTAAGGTTTCCCCTACACCGCATTTCGAGTGCGGCGCCTTCGACCACTCAGCCACCTCTCCAGGTGCCGCTATCCTAGCATTTGAGGACTTATATGACGAGGTACGCGATATAGGCGATGTAGGCGAGGAGCATCACCACCCCTTGCCAGCGCTCTAGCTGTCCGCGTTTGCCGATGAAGAGAGCAAGCAGCAGCATGAGAGTAGCCCCGACAGCCACGAGCGCGTCCACCGAGAAGCCCGAAGAGGCCGGGAGCGGAGCTATGACCGCGGTCGCACCGAGTATCCAGAATACATTGAAGATATTCGAACCAACGATGTTACCGACCGCGATGTCCACCTGCTTCCGGAAGGCAGCAACCAGTGATGTGGCGAGTTCAGGCAGCGAGGTTCCCACCGCGACTACTGTGAGTCCGATGACCGCCTCCGAAAGTCCCATGAAGCGTGCAAGAACCACCGCATTGTCGACAAGGAGTTTGCCCCCGAGAATGAGCGCTGCAAGACCTATTAGTACGAGCCCGATTGCAAGAAATGGCCCGACTCGCTTTGCTCCCGCCCCCTCCTCCTGCATAGGGTCACGCTTGGCGATAGCAAAGATATAGAACATGAATACAGCAAAGATGCCGAGCAACGCCAGGCCGTCGGTGCGCGTGATAGCGTCGTAGGCCATGCCGTCAAAGAGTCGGTCATTGCCCATCACGAAGACGAGCAAGACTGCGAGCAGCGCGAAGGGTATCTCCCACTTCACCGTGCTCGACTGCACAGAAAGTGGCACGACCATCGCGCAAACGCCGAGAATAAGGAGAATGTTTGCGATATTCGAACCGATGATGTTGCCTATGGCTATGTCTGTCGCACCGGTGAACGCGGCATAGAAGTTCACGGTCAGCTCCGGCATTGACGTACCAAATGCGACCACCGTGAGACCTATGATGAGCGGCGAGATGCCGAAGCGGCTCGCGATTGAAGAGGCTCCCTTCACGAGCCACTCAGCACCGAGCACGAGAATGCCGAGACCAGCAACAAGCAATACAATCGGGATGAGTAGTTCCATACACGAGAGTCTACCGTATCTATGGCTTATTTTTTGAGTTTCCCACCGAGGAATGCTACGATTCCCGGGTTCGCGAAGGCCCCATCGTCTAACGGTTAGGACAGCGCCCTTTCACGGCGTAAATCGGGGTTCGATTCC
>CAZJPR010000003.1:0-64390 GCA_964548265.1 uncultured Candidatus Saccharibacteria bacterium | reverse complement strand
CTTAAGGGCGTCACCGACCCTGAGCAGAAGCGCCGCATCATCGGCCACACCTTCGTCGAAGTATTCGAGAAAGCAATTGAAGAAGAGCTCTCTGACTTCCCTATCAAGTACCTGGCACAGGGCACCATTTATCCGGACCGAATTGAATCGGCAGCAACGGGCAAGCAAGCTTCAAAGATTAAGAGCCACCACAACCTCACGCTTCCTGAGCGCTTCGGTCTCAAGGTGCTCGAACCTATTAAGGATTTGTACAAAGACGAGGTACGCCGCGTCGGCCTATCCCTCGGCCTCCCTAAGGAACTTATCTGGCGCCACCCATTCCCAGGCCCAGGGCTCGCCATCCGCATCGTCGGCGAAGTCACTCCTGAACGTCTTGCCATCCTTCGAGAGGCAGACGCCGTCTATATAGAGGAACTCAAGAAAGCCGGTGAATACGAGAAGATTTGGCAGGCTTTTGCAGCACTACTCCCCCTTAAGGTAGTGGGGGTTATGGGGGATGCCCGCACCTACGAATACATCCTCGCCCTTCGTGCGGTTGATTCCGTCGATGGCATGAGCGCCGACTGGCACAAGATGCCGCCAGAACTCATGGAGCGCATCTCGAGCGCCATTGTTGGGAAGGTACGTGGTGTCAACCGCATCCTCTACGACGTTACCCAGAAGCCGCCTGCAACCATTGAATACGAATAGGCCACTGTAGAGGTGGTATCATGAGGTGAGTTATGGCACGCGCCATCATTTATGAATGGGAGGGCCGCGAGTACGAGTTCGGCGAGAAAGGCGCTGACTGGTATTGGGCTCTCGGTATCATCGCTACAGCAGCGGTGATCGCCTGCATTCTCTTCAACAACATTCTGCTGGCCCTCGTGATTGCTGCGGGCGCAGGAGCCGTTGCGGTACGCACTGCTCGCCATCCGCGCATACATCGCTTCTCAGTGCGTGAAGAGGGCGTCGCCATTGATGACACGCTCTACCTCTATGCGGACATGCTCCACTTCTCGGTGCTCGAGTATATAGAGAAGGATCTGCCACCTGCGCTTTCCATAAAGACCCGCCACGTGCTCTCCCCTCACCTTCTCGTCCCAATTGTTGGGCATGACCCACTCAAGGTGTACACCTACATCAGCCAGCATGTACCGGAAGGCAATCACGAGCATTCCATCGTTGATAGGTTCATCGAATCGCTACGACTCTAATCCTTGCGGAAGCTCGCGAAGGGCGATAGAGTCAGCCCTATTGCTCCCGTCGTTCAATGGATAGGACGCAAGCTTGCGGAGCTTGTAATGTAGGTTCGATTCCTACCGGGAGCACAATAGAAAGTGCTATAGTCCTCGAACGCTCTCGTCGTTCAATGGATAGGACATCTCCCTCCGAAGGAGGAAATGTAGGTTCGATTCCTACCGAGAGCACCGCGATGGTACTCTGTATCTATGGGTCCCAAATGGATTATTGAACAATTGGGCGCGAAATTCACTCGCCGGTCTGAGGGGAATAAACGAGCCGCTGAGCTTGTCGACACCAGGCGCGTACTCGATGCGATTGTCGAATGCCAGAAAGGAGAGTCACCATCCAAAGAAGCGCTTGATGCGCTTGCAGAAGCCTACGGTGATCTCGATGCGATATGGACCAAGGATTGGGAGTACGCAGAGGCAATGCGCGGACATCGCGACCACGTGAACAATACCCTCCGGACGGCCCGACAGGTACTGGGAGCCAACGGAAGGCTCAAGAACTGAAAATCGCCCTTTCGGGCGATTGTTCGTTAGGCTGTTGCGCGCTTGAGAGCGGCAGCGAGACGAGCCTTCTTTCTCGATGCGGTGTTCTTCTTGATGACACCGCGCTTTGCTGCCTTATCAATTGCCTTGTAGGCAACTGAGAGAGATGCCGCAGCGTCCTTTGCCTTTCCGGAAGAAAGGAGGGTGCGGACGTCCTTGGTGGAGTCAGCGAGTGCGCGCTTGCGGCGGAGGTTGAACACGCGCTTGTTAAGGGACGCGCGGTGGGCCTTCTTTGCTGATTTCGTAATTGCCATGTCGCGGCATAGTACGCTATCCGTCCTTTTCCTGCAAATGGTAGGATTAAGCGGATGATACGGCAGATACGCGGTGCGGTGGTATCGGTAAGCCCCGAAGGAGCCGTTATTGATGTGTCCGGTTGGGGTGTCTCGGTGTCTATGCCTTCAACCGCAACGCTCGTTGTAGGAGCTGAAGTAACACTGGATACACACCTCGCCATGAAGCAGGACGGAGTCGAGCTCTATGCTTTTTCGGACCCAGCGGACCTTCGCTTCTTCCAAATGACCTTGCTCGTTCCGGGAGTTGGTCCGAAGACCGCACTCTCGCTGCTACGTCGCGCGCCACGAGAGGCGCTTGAAGGCGCAATCGCTAAGCGCGACATTTCCTACCTCACACGCGTCGTTGGTCTCGGCAAAAAGGCAGCTGAGAAACTTGCCCTCGAACTCTCTGAAAAAATTGGCACTGACGGCGCTCCGCACGATAGCGAGGATGCTGACGTCTTCGATACGCTGGTGGCGCTTGGCTATACTGACCGCGAAGCACGTCGTGCAGTCTCTGGCATTCCTTCTGAGGTGGTTGGGAAAGATGCGCGACTTAAGGCAGCACTCTCTTCTGCTGCTCACTAATCATGGGAGTCCTTCGAACGGTACTCCAGACACTGCTTCCGCGTTCGTTCTACCGCGGACTGCTCACTGGCTACCACTATCTCTGGGCACTTGGAAGTGCGGTCTGGTATGGGTTCCCCGCAAAGAAGCTGGTGGTTATCGGCGTTACCGGCACTAAGGGAAAGTCTTCCGTCTGCGAGATGCTTGCAGCGTGTTTGGAGGAAGACGGAAAGCAGGTTGCTCTCTCAAGCACCATTCGCTTCAAACTAGGCGCGACCTCAGACGGCAACCTCTACAAGATGACCTTGCCTGGTCGAGGATTTTTGCAATCGTTTTTACACAATGCGCGTACGGCTCGCTGCACGCACGCAGTCGTGGAGCTTACGAGCGAGAGCGCCGTGCAGTATCGCCACTCATTTACCTATCTCAATGGACTGGTGTTCACAAACCTCGCAAAGGAGCACATTGAGTCACACGGGAGTATGGAAAACTACTTCCAGGCTAAGTTTCGCCTTGGGAAGGCGGTGGTCCGCTCCCCGAAGCGACCGCGCGCCATCATCGCCAATGCACAAGACGAATACGGGAAGCGATTCCTTGAACTCCCGCTCGAAGAAAAGATTGGCTTCTCGCTTACCGATGTTACGGACATCGTTATGGAAAATGACGGTGTTGCCTTCACACTCGATGGCGTGCGTTTCTCCCTCCCTCACCCAGGAACCTTTTCCATACTGAACGCGCTTGCAGCCGCGAAGGCAGCTCGCTTCCTTGGTGTCCCGTTTGAAGTGAGCGCTCGTGCGCTTACCAAGCTCATTCGCATCCCGGGACGAGCGGAGAAAATAGACGGCGGACAGGCCTTCCTCGCAGTCGTCGACTACGCGCACACGCCAGATTCCCTTCGTGCGCTCTACAGTGCGTACCCGTCACGCCGGAAAATCTGCGTCCTCGGAAACACTGGCGGTGGCCGTGATACCTGGAAGCGTCCGGAGATGGGCGCCATTGCAGAGGAATACTGTGATGAGGTCATCCTCACAAACGAAGACCCGTACGATGAGGACCCTAATGCCATCGTTGCGGCAATGGCCTCTGGAATGCAGAAGAAGCCGCGAATCGTTATGGACCGACGTGAAGCAATCAAGTCCGCGCTCTCGCTCGCACAGGCAGGCGACGCAGTCCTTATTACTGGTAAGGGCACCGACCCCTACATCATGGGCGCTCGTGGGACACGCACTCCCTGGAGTGATGCACGCGTCGTAAAGGACGAACTCGAGAAGCTGGTATCATAGACGCATGAGCAGCAACGCGGTTTTCTTCTTTGGTGTTCTCGTCTTTATATTCGTACTCTGGGCCATTACAGGCGGACCCTCCAAGCCCTTCTCCTTTGCGGGACCGTACCTAAAGCCCATTAGCGGACCAGGTCAGGTTGCTGAGCCGTACGACCTGAAACGTGGTTCGGGTTCTTCAACAGGAAGTGGGGCGTCTGGGAGCTTCTTTGATCTCGAAGCTCAAATAGATGACCTCTCCTCATTTGGAGAAGCGTCCACCTACCGTGGGCTGGTGTCGATTAGTCGCAACCCCAGCGGCCCGCGCAACACTGATGCAAAGCAGGAATATCTTTCTCTCTCTGTTTCCCGCAGGGCGAGCGACCCCATTACCTTCTCTGGGTGGAAGCTCGAGAGTGCCGCAACTGAGGTGGCGGTCACCATCCCACAAGGCGTCGAAGTACCGCACTCAGGAAAGGTGAATTCCCTTTCAAACATTACGCTTAACCCTGGCGATACGGCCATCATAACGAGTGGGCGCTCTCCCATTGGGGTGTCCTTCCGTGAGAATCTCTGTACGGGATACCTTTCCGAGTTCCAGGACTTCTCTCCAGACCTCGATCAAGACTGCCCGAGCGCCCAGTCAGAGATACGGGCAGCAGGAGGAGATGAGGAGTGCATCGACTTTAGCTACACTGTTCCGCGCTGTTCGGTCGTGTCGAGAGCGCCATCAAGCCTCTCAAACTCCTGCGAGAATCTCCTTGGTGACCTCAACTACAACTCCTGCGCTGCGCGTCACGTAGACGAGCCTTCATTCATTGGAGGCACCTGGCGCGTCTTCCTTGGTAACAGCCAGGAACTCTGGAGAGAGAACCATGAGACCATCCGTCTCTTGGATGCTGAGGGCAAGACTGTCGACGTGCTCGCGTACTAGTGGTAGCGTACCCAAAGCCGCCCGTAGCTCAGTCGGTAGAGCAGCTCCCTTTTAAGGAGACGGTCCCAGGTTCGAGCCCTGGCGGGCGGACTATTTCACCGAGAGCGCAAACCGCTCAAGCGCAAGCGAGAGTTCAAGGTCTCCGCTTCGGGAATCCGAAAGAAGTTCAATCAAATCTCGTGACAATCTGCGCGCGCCATCCTTCCCCCACTTTGGGCTTCCCTTCTGCATCATGTCTCGAGCCTTCCAATGCAAGAGGCCGTGCACCATCTCAGGGGCATCCCCTTGGCGAAGCGCTTTCGTGATTTCCTTCCAGAGCGCTTCGCGGTCCTTTGACGCAAGTGCGTTTACCAGTCCTGAGTTAAACCCGCGCACAACCTTCTTCTCCTTCCGATCTGAGACGAATACCTTCTCTGCTTTCGCTTCGAGTTTCTTTACGCGCGCGGCAAGTAGCTTCGGTGCCAGTATCGCAATGGGGTTTGCGGATTCGGCAAGTGCATGGAGGTGCTCAAGGAGCACTTCGCCGGATGTTGTGAGCGAGAAC
Organism: uncultured Candidatus Saccharibacteria bacterium; assembly: GCA_964548265.1. Classification (GTDB taxonomy): domain Bacteria; phylum Patescibacteriota; class Minisyncoccia; order Phycocordibacterales; family Phycocordibacteraceae; genus C7867-001. The sequence continues at coordinate 59,036 of CAZJPR010000003.1, read as the reverse complement.
GGATCATCAATCAGAACGAGTGCTTTCTTGAAAAAGAGTCCTTGCGTAGCAATGGCTTCTGAGAGTGTGGCCTCGGTAAGAGATTGCGCATCAAGACGTATATACGGGGCATCCGGCTGTTTACTTCGAGAGGCGCTCACCCACTGAAATGCCTTGGCTCTGGCCTTCCCTGCGTCCGAGCCGTGGAAGAGGTAAATCATATACGCTCCATGGTACCCCAATCAGGGCCTAGCTTAGCCTCCGCAACGATAGGTACGTTATGTGCCTCCTCGGGAGGTAGCACATCCTCCATGAGCGCCTTAATACGAGGGGTGAGGTCCTTCGCGCGTTCTTCGCTCATTTCGTACACGAGCTCGTCATGCACTTGAAGCAACAGATGCGCATTCTTATCGTTTCCTTCTTGTTGAAGAAAGGTATCGATGCGCACCATCGCAAGTTTGATGATGTCGGACTGCGTTCCTTGAATAGGAGCATTGATGGCCATGCGCTCTGCCTGTGCACGCACGTATGGAAGCGGAGACTTCATCTCAGGGAACTGGCGGCGGCGGCCAAATAGTGTTTCGGTGTACCCGTTCTTGCGTGCAAAGCCCTTGGTCTTCTCAAGATACTCCGCAAGGGTGCTGAAAGTGTTGAAATAATCGTCATAGAACTGGTGCGCCTCAGCGGTTGTGGTGCCGAGTGCGGTGCGAAGCGAATTCACGCCCATGCCATAGAGAATGCCGAAGTTAATCGCCTTTGCACGTCTGCGCATCTCAGCGTCGACTTTGTCTGGCGCAACCTTGAAGACCGCTGCGGCCACTTCCGTATGTACATCGCGGCCGCTACGGAAAATATCTCCAAGTTTCTCGTCGCCTGACACAATTGCTGCGATACGCAATTCTATCTGCGAGTAGTCGAGCGCAACCAGCACGCAGCCTTCGGGTGCCGCAAATGCGTTGCGGATTGCTCGCCCACGCTCGCTCCTAATCGGAATATTCTGGAGGTTCGGGTTGGCGCTCGCCATGCGACCAGTGGAAGCTCCCGTCTGTATGAAGTCTGCATGCAGCCTTCCTTCCTTGTCGAGCAAAGGAGTAATCGCTTCTATATAGGTGGACAGAATCTTTTGAATCTCACGATACTCAAGAATGTCCGCAACGATTGGGTGGAGGTCGCGGATTTTCTCAAGCTCAGACTCTCTCGTGGAGCGTTGGCCGCCCGCAGTCTTCTTCTGTCCCTTGGCGGAAAGCTCAAGCTCATCAAAGAGCACGACTCCAAGCTGCTTAGGCGAGCTGATGTTGAATTCGTGACCAGCTGCCTTGTGGATGCGCTTCTCGATTCCTTCAAGTTCCGCCCGATAGGTTTTCTCGAGCTTCGCCAGCACCTTTTTGTCAACGTAAACGCCTACCTCCTTCATCTTGGCGAGCACTGGTACCAAGGGCTTCTCAATGTTCTCGTATACGTCCCAGAGTCTGCCGGTGGCCTTCAGTTGCTTCTCGAGTTCCGCATACGCTTCGTCAAACGAGTTGCTCTTGGTAAACGCAAGCACGTCATCAAGCGAAGGATTGGAGAACTCTGAGTGCACGAGCCAGAGCATCACCTTTGCTTCGGCGAGGCGTTGCGGAGGGATATCGTCCTCGCTTGGTTCCTCCCCCATCTCTCCCTCCTCGTCTTCATCTTCTTCGTCCCCACCAAAGAGTACGGCGCGAGCACGCCCCCGAAGCGAACGGAATCCAAGTTCGTCAAAGAGCCCGAGTACTTTCTTGCCGCGATCCGCGTGACGCTCGGCGTCCCCAAGCGCAAACGCAATCGGCGCATCGGTGCGAATGGTCGCGAGCATCTTTGAGAACATCGCATCCTCCTCATGTTCCTTAAGAAGCGCGACGATGCGTGCCTTGATGCCCTTCTCAAGAAACGGCTTCTCACTTTTCTTAAGTTTCTTGTAGATGTCTTCAACACTACCGAAGTTCGTGATGAGGTCAGTTGCGGTCTTCTCCCCAATGCCTGGTATGCCTTTGATGTTATCGGACGGGTCACCACGGAGCCCCTTGTAGTCAGGAATGAGCGCGGGAGGAAACCCGAAGCGGTCTTGTACGGCCTTCTCGTCGTAGAGGATGGTGTCGTTCAGCCCCTTCTTAAGCGTGTACACCTTTACGCGCTTGCCTTCGACTAACTGCAGGCAGTCCATGTCACCAGACGCGATAATGACCTCCACCTCCCTCTCGTCGCGAAGCATGTGGGCGATGGTGCCCAGAACGTCATCAGCCTCAAAGCCCTCGCGCTCATATATAGGTATGCAAAATGCCTTAAAAACCTCGCGAGAGGTCTTGAGCTGCGCGATGAGTGCATCATCAGTCTTCGCGCGTGTCCCTTTGTAGTCGGCATACGCCTCATGCCGCACGGTTGGTTTCGGGAGGTCGTAACAGGCAGCAACGTAATCGGGCTTCAGGTCCGCAAGAATGCGAAGCAGCATTGACGAGAGTCCGTAGAGTGCGCCGCTCGGCTCGCCCTTTGGGGTCGTAAAGTCTGGAAGCGCATGATAGGCGCGGTGAATAATCGCGTGTGCATCAAGCAGTACCAATCTCCTTGTATCCGTCTTCTTAGGCATAGGACATGAGGCGAGACCCGTCTGCTCGTGGTGTGAGGCGTATCGCAGTGGCTGCTGTTGGAAGGGCGCCCGCTACGTTCTCCGGCCATTCAAGGAGAACCAGATTCCCCTCTTCTCTCATCAAAGAGTCCCAGCCGAGCACCCTGAGCTCGTCAGCACTCTCAAGACGATACGCATCAATATGGATGAGGTGTGCAAACCCACTCTCGGGCGGAAGTGTGTACACCTTCTCAAGTACGAAGGTGGGGCTCGTCACGCTCTCCGCTACGCCGTAGGCCTTTGCGACCGCTTGCGTGAATGCGGTCTTACCCGCCCCAAGCTCACCAGAGAGCGTAACCAAGGTTGCGGCCCCGGGGGTAGGAGAAAGACGCCCAACGAGGGCGCGTGCTTCCATTTCAAGGTCAGCAAGGGATACGAGGACTTTCTCCATATGCCCATTGTACCAAGAGGGCCCTCGCGCGATACTATGAGGAACTATGGCCAGCCACACGACGTTTGATGATGCCGGACAGGACGCCAAGCTTTCTGGCATCCGAGAGAAAGAAGAAGAGGACCTCGCGCAGGTTCTCTCTGGCCGTTACGGCCTCTCCTACACTGATCTCGGTGTAGTGCCCATTGATGTGGACGCACTGCGTCTTATTCCTGAAGAGCGTGCTCGTGCGGCAGAGGTGGTGGCCTTTGCAAAGATTGCCCACCAAGTATCGGTGGCGCTCCACAACCCAAAGAATCCTGCGCTTGCAGCTGAACTTGCCGAACTTGAAACGCGCGGCTTCATTCTCTCTAAGTTCTTGGTTTCTCCGAAGAGTCTGCAGAAGGCCTACTCCCGTTATGCGGACCTCTCCCTTGCGACCGTAAGCACCGCTGGCACCTTTGATATTTCAGGTGACGAACTTGAAAAGCTTTCGGCAGAGCTCACGACCCTCGCTGCACTTAAGGAACGGCTTGCCGCAACAATTGCAGAAAAGAAGGGCGCGCAGGTTTCCAAAATCTTCGAGGAGATTCTTGCTGCTGCGTTCGTCATGAAGGCATCTGACATCCATATCGAACCGGAAGAAGAAGACGCACGCATTCGCCTGCGTCTCGATGGTATGTTGACCGACATCTTCTCCTTCGACCACCATGTCTATCGGTCGCTTAACTCTCGCATCAAACTTCTCTCTGGCCTGAAGCTGAACGTTACGGACCGAGCGCAGGATGGACGCTTCACGGTGGTGGTTAACGGCATGGAGATTGAAATTCGCTGTTCGGTGATTCCAGGAAACTACGGCGAGTCAGTGGTGCTGCGTATTCTGGATCCGCGCGCTATTCAACGCACGCTGACTGATATCGGCATTAACGACAAGCTGCTCACACGTTTGCAGAAAGAAATCCGCCGCCCTACCGGCATGCTCCTCAACACTGGTCCTACCGGCTCCGGTAAGACGACCAGTCTCTATACCTTCATGCGGGATATTCATTCCCCTGAGATTAAGATTGTGACGATTGAAGACCCGGTGGAATACCACGTGCAAGGCATCGTGCAGACGCAGGTGGGCCCCGACTACACCTTTGCCTCAGGCCTTCGTTCCGTGCTGCGTCAGGATCCTGACGTCATCATGGTGGGAGAAATCCGCGATGCAGAGGTCGCCGAAACCGCCATTCAGGCGGCGCTTACCGGTCACTTTGTGTTCTCAACGCTCCACACCAACAACGCTGCCGGTACCTTCCCTCGCCTCGTTGACCTTGAGGTGGATCCAAAGCTCTTTGCGTCTGCCGTTACTGTCTCTATGGCCCAGCGCCTCGTGCGTACTCTTGATGAGGCCACCAAGAAATCGCGTCCGGCGACTGCTGAGGAGAAACGTATGATGGAAACAGTACTCTCAACGCTCACTGATAAGTCCCTCATCCCTCCTTCTATGGATACGGTGTGGGTTGCCGTCCCCGGTGAAGACGGTTCCACTGGCTACAAAGGCCGTATGGGTATCCACGAAGCTATTTTCATGGATGATGAGCTTGGTGAGTTCCTGCGCGATAACCCATCTGAAAGCGATATCGCCAAGCACGTACTTCGCCAGGGCTACCCCACACTTGCACAAGACGGCATCATTAAAGTGCTCCAAGGCAAGACCTCAATTGAAGAGCTCGCGCGCGTCGTCGACCTTCCACTTGGGTAAACAAAAACGCGCCCTCTAGAAAGGCGCGTTGTACGGAAATCACACGCATTACCCTCCAGGCTGAACGAAACGCCTGAGGAGACATTCAGTCGAGCCGCGCGAACGCGGAACCAAATGATCCTTGGGGAGTCGCCCTAAGCCGTCAGACCTTTGCCTAGAGGGTGATGCGCACGATTTTTGCAAAGAAAAAGAACCCGAAGGTTCCGCTACCTCTCCGAACTGAGGTATAATGGGATACTAGCATACCCTGTTTTTATGTCAAGTACCCCCCTAGAACCGCAGAAAGAGGCGGTCCCACGCGACCAAGCACTTGATGCGGCGCTACGGCCCACCATTTGGGACGAATATGTGGGCCAGGGGCACGTCAAAGCCAACGTAAAAGTGGTGCTTGAAGCAGCAAAGAAGCGCGGCGACATGCCCGAGCACCTTCTGTTCTACGGCCCGCCCGGAGTTGGTAAGACGACACTCGCTCACCTTGTGGCAGCGACGCTTGAACGCCCGATTCGAAGCACCTCTGGTGTCGCCATTGAGCGCGCAGGAGATCTCGCCGCAATTCTTACGAACCTCGAGCCGAACTCCATCCTCTTTATAGATGAGATTCACCAACTCGGAAGCAAGGTTGAGGAGCTTTTATATCCTGCGCTTGAGTCTGGCACGCTCGATATCGTACTTGGAAAGGGGCCTTCAGCTCGCACGGTTGAGTTGTCTCTTCCCCGCTTCACGCTCGTTGGTGCGACGACCAAGGTCTCACACATTTCAGGTCCGCTGCGTTCCCGTTTCGGTGGTGGCGTGTACCAGCTCGACTTCTATTCTGACGAAGACCTTCGTTCCATTGTGAAGCGCTCTATTCGCATGCTCGGTCTCAAGGCACCTGACAATGTGATTGAGCAGATTGCGGGACGCAGCCGTGCCACACCGCGTGTTGCCAACGCACTCCTCAAGCGCGTGCGTGATTATGCAGAAGTAGCGGAGAAAGACATCACCACCGAAGTCTGCGACCTCGCCTGCCAGATGTTCGGCATTGATACGCTGGGTCTTACCAAGGATGATCGCCGCTACCTAGAAACGCTTGAGAAAGGATTCAAGGGAGGTCCTGCCGGCATACGTGCGCTCGCCTCTGCGCTCCACGAAGATCCCGATACGCTTGAGAATGTGTATGAGCCGTTTCTATTGCGCCTTGGGTTTGTTGAGCGGTCTTCGCGCGGGCGCGTACTTACTGAGAAGGGGCGAGCATACCTAGAGACAAACTAATATGTCAGGACACTCCAAATGGTCCCAGATAAAGCGCCAGAAGGGGGTAACGGACGCTGCTCGTTCCCGCGTCTTTTCTCGCTTTGCGCGCGAGCTCGCACTTGAGTCGAAGAAAGCAGGGGGGAACGTTTCCTCTCCGGGCCTCGCGGCAGTCATCACGCGAGCTAAGGCGGCCAACATGCCTAAGGACAACATCGACCGCGCAGTTACCAAGGGAGCATCAAAAGATTCTGGAGACCTTGAACAGGTCGCGTACGAGTTCTATGGCCCTGGCGGTATCGCCATCATTGCGAGCGCGGTTACCGACAGCAAGAACCGCACGACGCAGGAGATAAAGCACCTGCTCTCCAAGAACGGCTACGAGCTTGGTGCTCCGGGAAGTGCGTCGTGGGCATTTACCAAGAGTCCTGATGGTCGTTATTCAGCGAACGAACCAAAGATGCCTGTCGCCGCAGAAGACGAAAGTAAGCTCGAGGAGATTCTCACTATTCTTGATGAGCAGGAGGACGTGCAAGAAGTATTCACTAACGCCGAGGGCTATGAGAATACTGGCGATTGACCCGGGCTACGATCGCCTTGGCATCGCTGTCGTCGAAGGAACGGGCAACAAGCCGGTGCTTGTGTGGAGTGATTGTTTGATTCCTGCCAAGGGAGCGCACCAGGACCGTCTCTCTGAGGTTCGCATGGCGGTGGAAGACGCGCTCGCCAAATATCAGCCAGACATGCTCGCGATTGAGAAGCTTTTCTTCAGCGTGAACAAATCGAGCGCCATGGGGGTAGCTGAAGCACGCGGAGCGGTGCTTGCGGCCATTGGTAGAACCGGGGTCCCGGTGCAGGAGTTCGCTCCTGGGACCATAAAGCTGGCCGTTACCGGAAACGGCGCGGCGGATAAGACGGCCATCGCTAAGATGCTGCCCCTCCTTATAGCCCTCCCTCCCAAGAAGCGACTGGACGATGAGCTCGATGCCATCGCCATAGGCATAACGGCCCTTTCGACCGGTTTTCCCCAGTAGAGGTTGTCCCCCGTTGCAAAGGAGCGGAAGTCTGGTCAAATAGAGGCACTCCCGGCTCGCGGAGGCTTGAAACAGTAACTTTTGCACATGGACGACGATGCAATGAAAGATGATGACGTTCTCGACCTCGATGACGACATGGATGAAGACGAGGACTCCGAGGAAACGGCAGACGACGAACTCGAAGAAGAAAAGGACGCCTACTAAGGCTCTCACAAAGGCCCGCCCCGCGCGGGCCTTTTGCTTTTTGTGATAGCATTCTCCCAATGCCTCGTAAGAAGCGCGCCCATCCCATCACTCGCAGGCTTTTCGTCTTCGCCGGCATCCTTTTCTGTATTGCAGGGGCAGGCCTCATCCTCATGGCCCTTACTCCGGTGCCTGACCTCGATTCCCTTTCCTACCGCAAAGTGACGCAGTCGACCAAGATTTACGACCGCACCGGCGACACCATTCTCTACGACCTCAACACTGACGTGCGTCGCAACATCGTGCCGCTCTCAGCAATCTCCGAGAACATCCGCAATGCATCTATTGCGATTGAAGACGACACGTTCTACCAGCACATGGGGGTGCGCCCTATTTCTTTCCTGCGCGCAGTGTTGGTAAACCTTACGACCGGATCCTTTAGCCAAGGAGGCTCGACCATCACCCAGCAGGTGGTGAAGATGACGCTTTTGACCGGAGACAAAACAATCATCCGCAAAGTGCACGAGTGGGTGCTCGCACTGAAGCTCGAACAGCGCTTCACTAAGGATGAGATTCTCGAGTTGTATTTGAATAACACCCCGTACGGCGGCACCTTATATGGTGCTGAGGCCGCTTCGCGCGCCTTCTTTGGGAAGTCTGCCAAGGACGTAACCATTGGAGAGGCCGCCTACTTGGCCGCTCTCCCGCAGTCCCCCACTCGCTATTCTCCGTACGGCAACAATCGTGAGGAGCTTGATGCACGCAAGAATTTGGTGCTCGAGCGCATGAAGAAGGTTGGATTCCTTAATCAGGAGCAGTACGAAGCAGCAAAGGCCGAGGTCGTCACCTTCAGCGCACAGCCGAACTCCTCTATTATTGCGCCACACTTTGTCTTCTATGTGCGCGAATACCTCGAGGAGAAGTATGGGCCAGAGGTTGTTGAGGAAGGACTTACGGTCATCACGTCTATTGATGCTGAGCTTCAGCACGAGGCGGAGACCATCGTCTCTGAATACGGAGCGGCAAACGTCGAGAAATTCAATGCCAACAACGCCGCCCTTGTGGCCATTGACCCTAAGACCGGGGAGATTCTTTCCATGGTGGGCTCACGCGATTACTTCAACGAGGAAATCGATGGTAGCTACAACTCGGTGACCGCAAATCGTCAGCCGGGCTCTTCCTTTAAACCATTCGTGTACGCAGCCGCGCTGTTGAAGGGCTTCACGCCGCAGACCATTGTCTTCGACCTTCCTACCCAGTTCTCTACCTCCTGCAGTCCTGCAGACAATTACAATGCCGCGTACCCCTGCTACGCTCCAGGAAACTTCGATGACAAGTTCCGGGGCCCTATGACGTTCACGACAGCGCTCGCGCAGTCCATTAACATCCCGGCCGTGAAGACGATGTACCTGGCTGGAATCAACAATGTCATCGCGCTGGCAAGCCAGATGGGTATCAGCACCCTTACCAACGCCGATCAGTACGGCCTCTCGCTCGCCCTTGGAGCCGGAGAAGTGAAGCTCCTCGAGCTTACAAGCGCCTTCGGCGTCTTCGCCAACGATGGAGTACGCGTGCCTCCTGTGGCCGTCCTTAAGGTCACTGACATGAAGGGCACCGTGCTTGAAGAATACGAAGCGCATCCAGAACCGGTGCTTGATCCGGGGGTCGCTCGTGACATCTCCTCAATGCTTTCCAACAACCAGGCGCGTATTCCTTCGTACCGTCCGGACAACCCGTTCAACATCCCGGACTACGAGGTTGCAGCGAAAACCGGAACCACGAACGAATACCGTGATACATGGACTGTCGGCTACACACCTTCAATTGCCGTTGGTGTCTGGGCCGGTAACAACGACAACACCCCGATGGTGCATGAGACCGCAGGCTACGTGGTCGCACCTATGTGGAGGGCGTTCATGGATGTCGCTCTTCCTAAGCGTCCGAAAGAATTCTTTGGTGAGCCGCGCGGTATTCCAGAGAACGCCCCTCCTGCGCTGCGTGGTGTATACACCGGAGAAGACGGCGTGCACGACATTCTCTACTGGGTAGATAAGGATAATCCGTTGGGTGGAGGAACTTCACGACGCGATGCACAGAACGCGCACTGGGAGTATCCGATTCAGGCGTTGAATGCGAGTGGGTTTACGGGGCAGTAGTCCGATTTAACAGTTGCTCAATTTCTTTGGGGGAACCGTGCGTAAGAATGGCGTGGCACTGGGCGCATAAACAGCGCATATTGTCTGGGCTGTCTTTCCCTCTTTCCGTTCCGCCAAGTGGAATGATGTGGTCCGCCTCGGCATACGGGGCTCCGTTTCTTTGCATGAAAGGGAGTCTTTTGCAGACTTCACATATAAAATCCTCGCGCTGCTTAACAACAGCAGCAAATGTTTTATTTCTTACAATTTCCTTCTTTAAGACTGTGCGTATTGGCGGCGGGGCGGCATTTGCTTCTTGCACCAGTTGTGCGAGTGCGGCGAGCTTGTCGTCGGTAAGCGTCTTTTCTGCAATTCTCTTTTTGAACGTACGCACTCGCTCATCCGAACTTGACACTGAATCAATTTCAAGATTAAGAATACTGTTGCCGACAATATCTTTCAGCTCTTGATAGGAGGACAGGACGTGTTGGATGTCATTTAAGAGGACGGGCTCCTCAATATCAGAAATGGAATATTCCTTAGAGAACACACACCCCATTTCGTATCCTTTTCCGAGAATATTTTCTGCGCCAAGTGTAATTGTTCCCTCCTTAAATCCTTCGAGTTTTGTAGTGAGTACGTGAGCGTAATATTTACAAGCGTCTTGAATTTTCGCTCGCGAGTCCCTAATTCCATACTCCCACTCAAACTGATGCCATCCGACGGCAAGGCTCAGGTAGATATTCTTTATTTCTTTATCAAAAAGAATTACGACGTAATACCCATCCTCTGTGCTTTTAGTAATTTCCTTGTCAAGAATAGCGACCCAAGGAATTTCTGCCCACCGACCGCGACCCGTTGACCCGTAGATTCTGTACTTTTCCCCGAGTTGCAGCCGTTCTCGTAAGATTCCAGGGAGTGTGCGTGTAATTATTTGCGAAGTGTCTGTAGCGCGAAACGGCTCCGTGCTTTCTTTCGGGTACCTTTCCGAAAAAATCTTAAATTGTTCGGAAAGGCTCATGCGGTTCTTACTGATTCATCGGCATCACCAAATACAAGAAGCCCGTATCCCCCACCCCCTTGATGATTAGCGGCCTACCTATGCCCCCCGCGGACAGGGTAATGCTCTCAGCGGTAATAAGAGGTAGTGGGGTGTGTAGGTAGCGGTGGTTGAAGGAAAGCTCAAGAGACTCGCCAGACATTGCCGCGGTCAGAGGCTCTACAGACTCGCCTACGTCCGCATTGTGTGCCGAAAGGGCCAGTTTCTTGCCTGAGACATCAAAGCTGAGACGAACCTTCTGGAAGGAGTCAGAGAAGACTGCGGTGCGGCGAAGTGCCCCCTCAAAGTCCTTACGGAGAAGTGTTGCCTCTACCGAGAAGGACTTAGGAATAATCTGTGTGTAGTCAGGATACGCAGCCGACACGAGGCGCGTTGTAATCGTGCTCTTTGCCCACAGGACTGCACACTGGTGCTCGCCCACACGGACCTCAACCTCATCATCAGGAATCGTCTGTGCAAGGTCGAGCGCGTTCTTTGCAGGAATAAGTATGGAGAAGTTCCCAATCTTCCCTTTCACTGACATCTTCTTCTCTGCAAGACGGAAAGAATCAGTTGCAACCGCCTTCACTACTCCTCCTTCAGAAGAAAGAAGAACAGATGCAAGCTCAGGACGAATGGTTGAGGTGGATGCGCAAGGAGCGACGGTACCAATAAGCGCCTTCAGTGCTGCTCCAGCAATAGTAAACGTTGTCTTAGGATTCTCCGGAAGCGGAAGAGTTGGGAAGTCCTCAAACGGAAGTGTCTTCATGGTGCTCTTAGCGGAACCAAAGCTTATGACCGCAGTATCCCCACTGTGTTCAATGGTCACCTGACCTTCTCCAGAGAAAGAGGAAGAAATCTCACGAAGGATGGTCGACGGAAGAACAATCGCACCTTGGTTCTTGATCGTTCCTTCAATGTGAATATCAACTCCCGTCTCAAGATTGGTGGCACGAACTTTAATTCCATCATCCCCCGCAACAATAGCGATTCCAGAAAGCGCAGGAACCGTTGCTGAACGTCGATCAGCAAACCGAGATACCATCCCCACCACTTCTGCGAATTCTTTTTTTTGTAAAATAATTACCATACCCTCTTATTAGTCCTGTTGATACGGGGGAAACTATAGTCAGTGAGTAAGTACGACGCGTTACTGCAATCGATAGACTGAGAAGGTGTGGAGAACGTCGAACCACACTGGGATACGACGCGGGAGTTTTTTCGACGAACGACACGAACACGTGTCCTTCCTCCTCTTACCCACATGACTATCTGAGAGTTATCCATATCTTATCTACAACTATACCAACAGCCCACGAATAGCCTGAATCTCTTTTGCAAGTTCAGTGTCGTCCACAATCTCCCTCTTCACCTTCTCACACGAGTGGATGACGGTGGTGTGGTCGCGGCCACCAAGCTTAGAGCCGATGGTTGGGTAGGACACTGAGAAGTCCTCACGCAGTAGGTACATGATGACCTGGCGCGGCCTCACCACCTCCCTGCGGCGAGTCTTCTCATATATAGACTCTTCATCAATACCGTAGAACTCAGCCACCTTAGAGACCACATGCTTCACAGAAACCGTCTTAGTAGGCCGTGAAAAGGCCCTCAGCGACTGCCTAACCTCTGCGAGGTCTGGGGGAACACCCTTCACCTGGGTGTGGCAGACGACACTGTTTATAACCCCCTCAAGCTCACGGATAGAGCCCGAGACCGAGGTGGCCACGTACTCAATGACATCTTCCCCGAGGGTGACGCCGTGAGAGGCCGCCTTGCGGCGCACAATGGCCATACGGCTCTCTGTGTCAGGTTCTCCGATATCCACCGTCATACCACTTGAGAGGCGGCCACGTACGCGGTCGGCAATATCAGGAATAGCCTGGGGAGAGCGGTCTGAGGAGAAGATAATCTGCCGGTTGTTGTCATGGAGCGCATTGAAGAGATGGAAAAGCTCCTCCTGGGTCTTCTCTTTCTTTGAAAGGAACTGCACGTCGTCCATGATGAGCAAGTCGTACTGGCGATACTTCTCTTTGAAGCGGTTTGCGTTCCCCGCCTGGATGGAATCGGTGTAATCAACGGCAAAACGCTCTGACGTTAGGTAGAACACTTTCCTTGTAGGGTACAGTTTCTTGTAGTGGTTCCCTATTGCCTGGATGAGGTGTGTCTTTCCGCGCCCGGTGTCGCCGTAAATAAAGAGTGGGTTGTACGTAATGCCCGGACGATTGAGCACTGCCTGCGCTGCAGAGTACGCAAGCTCGTTGAACGAACCGATAACGAAGGTGTCGAAGGTGTATTTCGGGTTTAAGTTGTCACTTTTGTTGATGTAGAACTCATCAAGCGGCATTTCAATGGAGGGCTCCCTCCTTTTCTGTTCCCGGGGCTTACGAGAAGCGTCCTTCACAATCATGTATTCGATATTTCTAAACTCATAGGAGACGCCGCGGATGATTTTAAGTAGCAGGGGGTGGAATTTCTTCAGGTACCAGTCACGGAAGAACTGCGAAGGCACACCAATATAGACAATCCCGTCCTCAATCTTCACAATTGAGCTCTCGCGGAACCAAGTATTAAAGTTTGCTGGAGAAATTGAAAGTTCGACCTGCGACAACACGTGTTCCCAAAGTTCGCGAGGATCTGACTTATTCATCGTTGGCACAGTATACGCGTGAACGTCGTCTCGTGAAGCCTCCCCTTTTGTTGCAGGCGGCTGGGGAAACTGTTAGTATCCTGTGGACATCACTACAACACACGAACATGCCTAAACGAACGTACCAGCCGAAGAAAAGGAAGCGCGCAAAGACCCACGGATTCCGCGCCAGGGCCGCAACACCAGGCGGAAAGCGCGTCGTAGCCCGCCGCCGCCGCAAGGGCCGCGCTTCCCTCTCGACCTCTAAGTAGCATGCTGCCGCGCCGCCTGCGTCTTACCCGGCGGACGTTCCCTGTAGCCTCGGGCTCTAGGGCCGCAAGCACCCATTTCTCCCTTACTGCAGGGCCAGCAGCCCCTGGACACGGAGGCTGCGCGGTCGTGGTCTCCAAAAAGGTCGCCCGCCTCTCGGTTGCCCGCCACCTACTTAAGCGCCGGATGCTCGCCGTCATGCGCCCGTGGTGTAGTGCCGACCACTCCCTGGTCGCCTATGCCCGCTCTGGCGCCCCACTCCTTCCTTATAAGGAGCTTGCCTCTGAGCTGTCAGCCCTTCTCACCAAGACACTTCGCGCGTAGTATGCCTCTATGATTGAGTTCTTCCACGAGTGGCTCTATATCCCCATCTACAACCTCCTCATTTGGTTGACGGGGGTGCTGCCGAACGGCGATGGAGGCCTTGCCGTGGTGGTGGTCACGCTCATCGTGAAAATCATCACGCTCCCCTTCACGGTTGCGGCCATCAAGACGCAGAAGGCCATGAAGGCCATGGAGCCGGAATTGAAGAAACTCAAGGAGCAGTACGAGGACGACAAAGAGCGCCAGGCGAAAGAAATGTTCGCGCTCTACAAGAAATACAACGTGAAGCCGTTTGCGAGCTTCCTCGCGCTGCTCATCCAGATTCCAGTACTCATCTCCCTCTACCTCGTGTTCCAGAAGGAATCCCTTGCGCAGGTTGATGTCGCCCTTCTCTACTCCTACGTTCCCGTACCAGAGGCCGTGTCCGTCCTCTTCCTTGGCATCTTCCCTATCGTCGGCGCAAGTCTCATACTTGCCATCCTTGCAGCCGCAACTCAGTTTGCGCACGCGATGGTCGCCATTCCCGTGCCGCCCAAGAACACTTCGTCAGCTCCTGCGTCTATGCAGGAGGAATTCGGTCGCGCAATGGCGCTCCAGGCTCGCTTCGCACTCCCGCTCATCATAGGCCTCGTTGCCTTCTCTTCAGGCGCTATCGCCCTCTACTTTATAACCAGCAACACATTCACCTTCCTCCAGGAGATATTTATCGCTCGTAAGTTACGCAACGCACCGCTCGCTGTACAAGAAGCCGCAGACTAAAGGTCGTACACCCAGAGGGAACCGTCTTTCTTGTTGGTAAACACAAGAACATCGTTGGTGGGGTCAGGAGTGAGCGAAACTGCGTCGATGTCTACCCGCGCGATTTCACTAGGGTCAAGAATAAGGATAGCTGAACGGTCGGAAACACTCACCTGCCAGAGGCGGTCATTGAACGAGGCGATACCGTGGTACCAGTCATCAGGGAGTGTGCCGCCAAGTATTTTCGGTACCGCGCAGTAGACACTCGCTCCATCGCCCGAGAACGAACATTTCTCAGCCAGTGTGGTGATTGGCAACGGCACCGGCGTACGTGTTGCCATATCCATAAGGGCGGTGCGCAGTCCCCCGTTGCTTGTGTAGGAGTACAGTAGTTCTGCGCCAGTTGAATTGCCGATAGCGGCGAGCCCTGAGAGTGGCCCCAAGACACGGTTCCACGTGCCGGTACTTGAGACTGAGAATGAGTAGCCGGCAAGACCCGCTGACGGCTTAGTTGAAACCAAGTATCCCTTTCCGAAGAAGGAAGCCACAATGGAAGAGAGTTCCGTGGTAAAGGCGGTTTTAGGGACCGAGCCATCTGCCTTCGCAAGGGTGGCGATAGCGCCATTCGTATCAGATTGAAGGGTAAGAAGCCCGTTGGTGCTTGTTGCCGCCACGTCTATCAGGTCCTGCTCGAGGAAGAATCCTCCATCGCCTTCTGCGGGGAGTGCGTAGGTTTCCATGTGAGTGCCAACATCCTCCGACAGGAAGCGAAGATATGCCTGGGACCCATCAGAAAGCCAGAGCGCCTCGCGCACACCAGGAATAGTTTGGTTTGAAATGCGCGTAAGGGTGCGTGCGTGCACACGGTAGGCGTAGAGATTGCCGCTCTGCCGCTCAACAAAGCGCACTTCGATGTCCGGAGGGATGGCGGGGACGATCACGCCGTCTGTGTTGGTGATGGCGGGCACTTCAGGGATGTAGAGTGCCGCAACACCATAGGCAACCGGAGCGTTTGTGATGCGCACGAGGCGGGGCGCAACCTCAACTCCAGCGTCACCAGAGAACTCAATGCCGCCATCAAGCACGCTCGGAGTACCACTCCCAAACGTGTCGCCGGACCCAGCGCCTCCAAATGGGTCGCCATCAACGGCTCCGTCTGGCGGCGTTGTGTTGAAGAAAACAAAGTAGATAGCCACCAAGATGATACTCACGGCAACGACACTGCCGATGATGATGGGGAGTCTTTTCCGTAGGATATCCATACTTATACTTCGGCCGGCGCGCACTCAACCTCATCTACCGTGAGCGTCCCGCCGCTCACCGCTGCAAGAACGGCGGCATCGCACGCCGCATAGTTTGCAGCCCCTGAAGGACACTCTAAGGTCCCGCCTCCCACATAATTTCGTACAGTTCCTGCCGTCAGGGCCTCACATTGTCCCAAGTTGGCAAAGAAAACCGATCGCACCGCGGAGAGTGTGTACTGCTCACCACCCGTTGTAATCGTAACCGACCTGAGGGTGTGTTGTGTTCGGGAAACCTCATACGGGCGGCAGTCACAGTACATAAGATTGTTTCGGTTTTCCGGATCTCGCTCCGTGCTGCAGTGCCTTGAATCTGAGCCACTGCGCGTCTTGGTAGAGCAGGTGGAAACACACGCATCGCTCGAAGGACCGTAATTCCACGTCGAGGCATTTCCCGGGAGGCTTCCGTCCTCAAACTCAGTTACCGCTACCATAGTGTCAGGGTCGTCAGCAAAGCGGGAACAGACATCTATGGTGTTACCCGACACCACGCCAGGCCGCTCCGCAGGGGCAAGGTTTCCAAAATTTAACTGAAGATTAAGAATTCTTGGATCAATCAATCCGAAAACAATTACCGGGGAGAGCACGAGGAGCAGACCCACAACGGACATCAGAATCAGGGTGCGAGCCTCCTTTTTCTCAGTGATGCTATCGCCGAGCATGTAGGTGATGCCGCCGCGCATAATCTGAAGTACCGCAAGCACTGCTGCCGCGCCGATGCAGAGCTTGTAAATGTTGTTGAGGAATACAGGAATGCTGGAGGAGTTAGCGACATCGCGAAGCCCCGGGAGATCCGTCAAAGGAATAAACCCAGCACTCTCCTGTGTGGAGGCATCTGCTGCCTCTGCTTCAGCATCTGCTGCCGGGGTATCGTCTGCAGGGGTATCGTCTGCGGTCGTTGCCACCGCAGGACAGTCGCCGTTTACGGGAAGACCTGAGCATTGGAGCGTTCCGCTCGAATCTGGGCAACACTTGGTAAGACATTGGGGACCTTCTGAACCATCACACTGAACGGCAAAGGCAACTGCCGGGAACGCAAAGAGCCCAACAATCTGTGCAGCAAGCACGATGCCCACTAGTATTCCCGAAGCGCGATGGAAGAGTTGGTGTGTCATAGGCCGAATATGCCGACGGAATTGCCGGAGGAAAACTTAAGCGCGAAGGTCTTCTTAGCGAGCTGGAAGAGACCTTCTGCCTCTGCCGTGACGCCGATCTGTGCGGTGCCACTGCCGGGCGTTGTAATGCGCACAGTGATGTCATCGTCCGTCTCGTTCGCTGCCCCATTCACAGTCCACGCGAAAGACGGAACGCGGCGGAAGTTGTAGCCGACTGCCCGGTAGCTGTCCTCAGTGTTGGTTAACGTTGCGGTCGAGCCGACTGCCCGCTCAAGCCAAGTGCCGAGAAGCGGGTAGGTGCGATAGACGTACACGGAAGGCTCAACAGGTGCGACGAGAACGCTTGCGGATCCCGCAAACAATCGGTCCTGGCTCGTCACTGTCACAGAAATGTTTGCGTTTCGGTAGCGCAGCGGGGCGATGCCGTCGAGAACAGAGCGACCAATCCCTGACTGGTCAGTCAGTTGCTTCTCGCCGTTCTTCCAGGAGTACACTAAGGTTTGTGGTGGGATGACTGCGCCGTCGGCACCTCTGAAATCTGGAAGTGCAACGATGCGAACACGGCCCTCTGGAGCAACGAGCGGCGATCCTTCATAGAAAGGATGGGAACTTGAGATAGGTTCCATGACGAGGGACACATCTGCCGCGCGAAGCGTGAGTTCCTTTTGGTACACCGCCCCTGTTGGGTCTTGTGCGGAGACGGTAATCACGGTGGCGGAGCCCGGACCTGCCATGGTCGCTTCAGCCGACCTCGTGCCCGTTCCTTCCTGCACGATTGTCCCGTTCACCGAGATAGTAACAATGCACTCAGAAAGGTTGAGCAGCGTACTTCTCGGAGAAATGATGATGGTGTCGTACGGCCGAGGGTAGGTGGGTGTGACGATGAATGTAATGGCGTCACTGCTTGGGAGCAGGGCCTGAGCGCCCGCCGAGAGCGGGAACAGGCCGAGCACGAGGAGCATGAGCGAAACGCGAAAGAGCTGCATGTTCCTATAGTATAGCGTCTTTGCGCCTGATTTCTGGCGCACCCTGTGAATCTAGAACCAGCCGTAGCCGAAGCCTGCGAGGTAGAGACCGGCAACTAAGATAACGATGCCGTCGATAAGGTACCAAGAGCGCTCAGTGAGAGCGTGCATCAGCTTGGTAAGACCCTTCTCTGGCATGAAGAGATAGAAGAGACCCTTGAGAAGTGCTGCCCACCCTATGAGGGAGATAATCGAAGCCGGAAGAGTTGACCAGTCGTTGTGGATGTTCACCAGTACAAGGCCGAACAAGAGGGCGATAACGCCGGCCATAATCTGCGCAAAACGTTCCTTGGCCATCGCAACGATGCCCGCCATGAGGTGGCGGCGGTTCATCAGCACGGCGATACCGGCAATCAACATATATGCGCCGAGAATCTTAGAAAGCAGAATTGTAAGTTCCATAGAGGAAGGTTAGGGGTACCTCAAAAGTATACCTCCCTACCCCACCAGCAGGCCGAATACCCACATAACGAACTGGAAGAAGGGTGCAGAGAGGAAATAGGAGAAAAACATAAGGAACAGAAGGAGGGAGAAGATGCCCATCCGGCTCTCGAAGTTGCGCACTGGCACTGCATAGCGGCTCGGGAGGATGCTCCGGAGCACAGTGAAGCCGTCGAGTGGAGGAAATGGAATGAGGTTGAAGAGTCCAAGGAAAAGATTCACGAACACGACGATGGCGGCAAGCGCCGCGAAGAGGTCGAGTCCTGCACTGTCGGCAACGCGAAATACAATCGCGAAGAGGACTGCGAGCAGAAGGTTGGTTGCTACTCCAGCGATGCCCACGAAGGCCTCACCCCACCGCTGATTGCGCAGATTGTACGGATTGTAGGGGACAGGCTTTGCCCAGCCGAAGAGAAAGCCGGCGTTGGTGAGTACGAGGAGCGCAGGGAGAAAAACCGAGCCAATGGGGTCCAAGTGCGGCAGCGGATTCATCGTCAGCCTCCCCGAAAGCTTGGCGGTGGGGTCCCCAAGAGCATAGGCAGCGTAGCCGTGTGCCACCTCGTGGATGATGATGGAGAAAATGAGCACCAGGATGGTGAAAATGCTCGTTTCGAGGTCGGTTTGCATAAAACGCTTCCGCTATGCTAGCATGCGGCGACTATGGCACGCGAATGTGAAATCACTGGAAAGAGCACGCAGGTAGGCGGAAGGTACTCTAACCGTACCCGTGCAACCCAGTACAACCCGGTTGGAAAGACTCGCCGCCGCGCGAACCTCCAGAAGAGGCGTATCTACGTCCCTGAGCTCGGAAAATCGGTTCTCGTCGATATTTCGACCAAAGGCCTCCGCCACATCAAGAAGAACGGAGCCTACGCCACTCTCAAGAAGGCAAAAGTCGTTAAGTAGCACAAGCCCCCACAAGGGGCTTTTACTTTTGTTTGATGGTCACCCCGTCACTCATAAGCGTAATAGTGCCGCTCTCAATGGTGGAGAGAGTGCGTGCACTCACCGCGCTCACTCGCTCAAGCACCTCTGGGTGTGGGTGTCCGTAGCTGTTGTCCTTCCCTGCTGAGATAATCACGAGTGACGGGGCGACCGCTGCAAGGAACTGGTCACTGGTCGAGGTTCTTGAGCCGTGATGCCCGGCCTTGAGCACATCGCTGTTTAGATTTCCTTTCTGTGAGACCAGCCAATTCTCTATAGAAATAGGGGCATCCCCGGTGAGCATGAACTCAGTTTCGCCGTAGACCACCCGCATGATGACTGAACCAGTGTTGGTCTCGAGCTTCGATACGTCTCCTGCAGGGTAGAGGATGTCGGCGTAGGCGCCGTCCCCCAGATTGAGTCGTTGTCCGCGTCTTGCAAGCAGTGCTTCGACCCCCGACTCGTGGCTGACGGCGTTCTTGAGTCTGAGTGTTGCGCTGGTGTCGTTTTCAACTCCGGGCTCCAAGAAATACCGCACTCGGTAGCGTTCAAACACATCGGAGAGCCCTGAGATGTGATCGGCGTCCGGGTGGGTGGCAACCACTGCATCAATAGAGCGGTCGAGAATGCCCATAACCTTCGGCAACTCTCGAAGCACCGAACGGTCTCGTCCACCGTCCACAAGCAGGTCGACTCCCGTTGGTCCCTGTATGAGGATGGAATCCCCTTGCCCAACATTGAGGTACGAGATCCGGAGCTCGTGTGGGCGCGGCACAAGAAGAAGGAGGAACACGAGGTTCACAAACACAAGTGCACCAACGAGCGTCCAGAGAATCTGTGCGCGAGACATGCGCCCATGATACTCACAGACCCCTCAGGCAAGAAGCGCTATACTGAACACCTATGACCTACACCGCACGGACGTTTGACCTTCCGGAACTCAAGGGGCTTTCCAAGAAGCAGCTAGAGGTACACCTCGCCCTCTACCAAGGCTACGTGAAGCACACGAATCTCATCCTCGATACGATTAAGAAACTGCGTGACGAGGATGCAGCAGCAAACGCGTTTACTATTAATGAGCTGCGCCGCCGCCTAGGTTTTGAGTTTGATGGCATGCGCATGCACGAGTACTACTTTGAACAGTTCGAAGGTGGGTCGCAGGTGTCAGACGGACAAGGCAATCTTCGCAAACGAGTCACGGAGAAATATGGTGGCTGGGATGAATTCCTCGCACATATACAGGAGGTCGCCGGTACTCGTGGGATTGGATGGGTGGTTGTTTACTACGACGCCACTATTGGCATGTTGCACACCGCGTTCGTGAATGATCATGAACTCGGGCAGTTCTCCGGCCTCCCTATTCTTCTTGCGCTCGACCTCTGGGAACATGCGTTCATGGTTGATTACGTTCCTGCAGAAAAGAAAACCTACGTTGAAGCATTTCTCGAGAACGTTAACTGGACCGTAGTAGACTCACGCCTCCAGAGGGCGCACGGATAAGACCCCGGTTCTTCCATAGATAGTAGCCAAGCCCCGCATACGCGAGGAGGGTGACTGCAAACGGGAACGCGGGCACCGAGAAAGCTGCGAGAGGAATGCCTGAAGAAAACTCAACCACCTTCACGATGTAGGAAAGCAGCACGTACGCCGGAAGCCCGATAACGGGAGCGATTGCGGGTATGAGGAACCCAGCAAGCCCGGCAAGCGCTGAGGCAGCCATCGCAAGCGGTACTACTGGCAGCACCAGGAGGTTTGCAGGAAGAGCGACTACGGAGAAGAGCCCGTTTTGGTACAGCAGAAGTGGCAGCACCGCAATCTGGGCCGCGACAGTAGAAGCAGCAATTTCGCGCAGGAACGTGTTTGTAATAAACGTAAGTTTTGTCTCTACCAACGGTGCGCCGAGTATGAGTCCCAAGGTTGCGATAAAAGAGAGCTGGAATCCCGGATCGTACACAAGGAGAAGCGGATTCCAGAGAAGCATGAGTACGCCCGCGACGAGAAGTGCGCGTACGGCGTCGTAGGTTTTGTAGGTAGCTCGGGCAAAGAGGGCGATGCCTGCCATAAGTCCTGCGCGAATGCTTGCCGCCCCTGCACCAGCCGCAAGGACAAACGCGCCGATAGTGAGTGCCGCCGCTGTTACCGCAACTCTTCGTGGGAACACCGAGAGAAGTCGCATCACTGCCTCAGCAACAATCATTACGTTGTACCCAGACAAAACTACGATGTGTATAAGACCCGAGCGAATAAAGGCATCAAGCAATCCGGTACCGAGCCCCTGCTTCCCTCCTGCCACGAGCCCACCAGCAAGCGCAGCCTCCGGCTCAGGAAGCGCAACAGCAAGAGAGTGGAGGAATCCTGTTTTTACATCCGAGAAGAATCCGCGAACATGTGTGAGAGTCCCGGCTCTAGGTGCGGTGACTTCAAGATGTGCCCGCTCTACAAGAGCGAAGACACCATCTTTCTGGAGGAAATGATCGTAGCGGAAGACACGGCCACCATCAGTAGCAAACGGTTTGGGGAGTACAAGTTTCCCCTCAACGCGCACCCACTCACCGTAGTTCACGTCTGGATACAGCGGAACAATCGCAAGCACGGTGGTGTCATTCGTGCGTAGGGAGATTCTCTGGCTCTCC
Source organism: uncultured Candidatus Saccharibacteria bacterium (assembly GCA_964548265.1). Classification (GTDB taxonomy): domain Bacteria; phylum Patescibacteriota; class Minisyncoccia; order Phycocordibacterales; family Phycocordibacteraceae; genus C7867-001. Next base: position 37,278 of record CAZJPR010000003.1, on the reverse strand, counting down.
TCGCGGATATCGGGGTCTGCAATCACCTCTCCTTCGAGCGTCACCGTTGTGTTGAGAAGCGGAAGCAGAGCTTCCGGGAATGTTGGGACGAGTGCGGTGCGGCCAACCCCGACAGCCGCGAACAGCATACCCACACCTATAAAGGTATAGACAACACGCTTTGTTCCGGCGGAGAGGAACAGAAGACCAAGAAGGCCAATGTATCCTGCAGCAGCAAGCGGAAGCGAAGCGAGCGTTGAGAAGAGAATGCCAAGCGCAAATCCTACGCTGCCCGCAAAGAGCATGTTAGTGACCGCGGTCCATCGCCTTGTTGGCGAGCGCGTCTGCGTCTTTGTTCTTTGCACGCGGAATGTGGGAGAACGTCACTGATTTGAATCGGTGAAGCAAGAGCGCGACCTGGGTCGCAAGTGGCTTCAGGTTCGGGTGCTTAATTTTGTACTCTCCACGCATCTGCTTCACGACGAGCTCGCTATCCATCTCAATCTTTACGGTGGCGGTCTTTGCTCCCGCTACTTCTGCAAGGCCCTCGAGCGCTCTGAGGATGGCGGTATATTCCGCCACGTTGTTGGTGGTGTACCCCAAGAACTCAGAGACCGTGAAAACGGTCTTTCCCTTGGTGTCCCGAACAATGGCCCCCGCTCCTGCAGGCCCCGGGTTGCCTCTCGAGCCGCCGTCGGCCTGAATTGTGTACTCCATGTCTGGTAATGCTACACTACCAGCACAACGCTACTCACATGACAGCTGAAACATTTGAACCAGGGAAACCAGTGTGGCCGAAGAAGGTGCCGGTGGTTGAGGGACTGAAAGATGTCACCTCAATTGCAGACTTTGTGGAGAAGATTCCAGCAAACCACGAAGTGAAGATTGTCGTTACGTATGATGATGCACATTCTCGCGCTGCGCACCTCATGCCCGTCTCTGATATCCGAGCCTTTCTAGTGCGCAATAATATGCCAGGACTCCAACTGCTGGAGCTGGTAGATTACGGCCCCCTAGAGGAAGGAGAGGAGGCGGGCCTCTCATTCGAACAAGAGAGTCGCGAGAACGAACGCCCTATTCTGGTTATTGTTCGGCGCAAAACTGCAGATGGTACTAAGTCCATCGTCACGCAAGAGGAGGCAAGCAGCAGGCTAGAAATACTAAATGCGCTCGCGAGGGCACAGTCAAAGGTAAGTGAAATAGAGCAGGATCCAAATCGCCCCGAGGGTAAGTTCGAAGTACGCCAGTACTCTGACCTCGAAAAGCTCCCCGACTGGCTTACACAAGCGCGGAAATCCTAATACGTACTGGGCGGCCTCGGGAGAACTGATCGCGCTCAAGAGAACCTAATACAGTGCGCTTCCCGACGGCAAGCTCGGCACATCCTGTGCCGAGCTCTCTTTTTGCATAGAAGCAAATGGCATCAATAGGCCCTTCGAACTCTCGTTTGATGCGGAGCTTCAGGTGCTCGTTTGATTTTCCAAACCACAGGACTTCATTTACCTCTGCGTCCCGAAACGCAAAGATGGGCTTTGCGTTTCCCATGCCAAACGGCGCAAACTTCTCGAGGCTTGAGAGGAGGCTTCCTGTTGCATCGTCAGGTGTTATTTCTGCGTCCGCAATAGCGAGTGTTGCTTCAGTGCTGCCTGGCAGTGTCGCGAGCGCCTTGGCGAGACGCTCCTCAAGGAAAAACACAGCGTCTTCCTTCACGGTGAAGCCGCCAGCCTGTGCGTGCCCCCCGAATTGTACGAACGTGTCTTCTGCTGCGCCCATGAGGTCGAGTACGTGCACGTCCTTTCTTCCTGCACGGCAGGAGCCTTTGCAAATCATGCTCGCCTCCCTGCCCCAGAGGAACACGGGACGTTGGTACTGATCAGCAATTGAGTTAGCAACAAGTCCAAGAAGTCCCGGCCGCCAGTCTGGATCTCCCATTGCGATGACGTCTGGAATCTCGCGATCGGCAAGGCGGTCGTGCACCGCGCGTGTGATGCCTGCTGCTACCGAACGGCGGCTGCGGTTGGCTTTCTCAAGAAGTTTTGCGAGTGCTTCTGCCTCGTTCTCGTCTTCGGTGGTGAAGAGGGTGAACGCGTCACGAGGGTCTCCCATGCGGGAAGCTGCGTTCACTCGGGGAGCAATCATGAATCCCACGTCGTCCTCCGTAATCATGCGCTGGTTAACGTTGGCTGCCTTACAGAGCTTTACTAAACCAATGCGCGGGGACTTACGCATCACCAAGAGTCCGTACTTTGCGATGACACGGTTCTCTCCGGTGAGTGGCACCATGTCTGCAATCGTTGCGAGCCCAGCCATATCAAGAAGCCACTTCTCCCAACCGACAGGGATCTTCTCGCGTCCCGCAAAGCCATGTTGAAGCGTGGCACATACAAGCTTCCAAGCAAGTCCTGCACCACAGAGTTCTTTGAATGGAGCAGTCTCTCCTCTCTGTTTGGGGTCTATGACCGCAAAAGCGTCCGGAAGTTCTTCTCCTGGTTCGTGGTGATCAGTGACAATGACATCCATACCAAGTTCTTTGGCACGAGCGATAGGCACATTGTCGACAATGCCGGAGTCCACCGTGATGACGAGCGTTACTCCGTCCTTCGCAAGCTTTTCGATTCCTCCTTCGTTCACCCCATACCCCTCCTCGTGACGGTGCGGGATGTAGTTTACGAAGTTTGCCCCAGCTTTCTTGAGAAAGTCATGCAAGATGACACCTCCGGGGATGCCGTCGCAGTCGTAATCGCTCCAAACAGCAATTTGCTCCTTGGTGCTTATCGCTTTCGCAAGGCGCTCGGCAGCTTTCGGCATGTTCAGAATCTTCATGGGGTCATGAAGATGCAAATCATAGGAAGGATTCAGGAAAAACTCAGCTTCTTCTTTGGAGGCAACACCTCGATGGGCAAGCAAAAGGGCCGCAAGATCGTCGTAGGCAACCAGCGCAGCCCGGGTTTGTTCGTCTAGAGGCTCACGGAGAGAGAACATGTGAGCCCTAGTGTACCAAATTCACTTTAGAGCTTCGATTCCAGGGAGCGTACCTTCGGCGAGGAAGTCGAGCATGGCGCCTCCCCCCGTGGAAATAAAGGAGAACTTATCGGCAAGTCCAAGATTCTCGACCACAGCGATTGAGTCTCCTCCCCCCATGACCGAGTGCGCACCACTAGCAACGATTGCCTTGGCAAGGTTCTCTGTGCCGTCTGTAAACCCATTCTCGTAGTTACCCAAAGGCCCGTTCCAGAGCACTGACTTCGAGTCCTTTACAATATCCGCCAAGAGCGTACTGGTCTCAGGACCGATGTCGAGAATTGCTTCATTCTCTTTTACGTCAGAAAGTTTCGTCGCACGTCCCGCGTTACGTTCGGCTCCTTTAGGGGCGACGATTGCATCTACCGGAATGACTACCTTCTTATTATGTAAAAGCTCCCGTATCTCCTCGCCGCTTGTGCCAGAGACAAGCGAGGCACCCACCGGATTTCCAGCTTCTTTGATGAAATCATTTGCGAGTGCGCCACCCACAAATACCTTGTCGTAGCTAGCAAGGAGTTTCTTGATGACGGGCTCCTTGGTAGAGAACTTGGCTCCGCTGATAATTGCAAGCGAGGGGAATTGCGGGTGGAGCGCTCCTGCGAGTTCCTGCACCTCTTTTTCCACAAGAAGGCCGGCGTATGAAGGAAGAAACTTCGGGATGCCAACGACCCCTGCGTGTTTGCGGTGGCAGACGTCGAAGGTGTCTTGTACGAACACCTCTCCGAGGCTTGCGAGTTCTTTCGCGAACACCTCATCGTTCCCTTCCTCCCCTGGGTTCTGACGCAGGTTCTCGAGGATGAGCACTTCGCCAGCTTGAAGTGCAGAGACTGCGTTTCTCGCTTGGTCTCCAATAATGTCCGGACAAAACTGAATATCAGGAATAAATTCCTTCATGGCCTCCCACATAGGAGCGAGGGATTCAGCCCCCTTTCCGCTGATGTGGCTTATAAGAATGACGCGCGCTCTTTTCTCACGAAGGTAGGTAATTGTTGGAAGTGCACCGCGCAAGCGGAACGTGTTCACCACTTTTCCGTCTGCTACCGGAACGTTGAGCGAGGAGCGTACCAAGACTCGTACACCATCGAGCTTCGGAATGTCGGAAAGTGATTTCATTTAAGTGCCTTCACGATGCCCGCAAACATGACCGGGTCTACGCTTGCGTGCCCGACAAGGAATCCGTCGACACCACCACCACCAGCAAGTGCACGTACGTTTTCTGGTTCCGTTGAACCTCCGTAGAGAACTTTCACTTTCGATGCCCCCTTTCCTGGAATGAAGTCGCCGAGAATCTTACGAATGTAGAGCACCATTTCGTTGAGGTCGTGTGACTGGATTGCATCCTCATCAGTTTTGCCGATTGCCCACACGGGCTCGTACGCGATGATGACCTCGAGGCTCTCCTTTGCGGAGAGACCTTTAAAAGCGCTCGTGAGCTGTCCGCGCACAAAAGAAAGATACTTTGCTTCGCTATCGCGCTCGCGCTCCCCTACGCAGAGAATCGGTGTCATTCCGTGAACGAGTGCGCGCTTCAGCTTCTGGTTGATGCGCTCATCGCTCTCTCCACGAGCCCGGCGTTCTGAGTGTCCGATGATGGTGTACTTCACACCGAGTTCTTTCAAAAGAGGGGCGGCGATTTCTCCTGTCTCAATCGTATCGAGCGTGTCTGAAATATCTTGGGACGCGAGCGCTACGTTTCCCCTGCTTCCGGCAAGGAGGCCGAGGTACGGAGCCGGAGGAGCTATGACAATAGAAATCTTACGTCCGACGGCGAGCCGCTTAGCAACGGCGAGAAGCTTCTTAGCTTTCTCTCGCGTACGGACGTACGTCTTCCAGTTACCAACGATCAACATTGGAAGCAGTATACCAGTCTAGAGCGCAGCACCTGTAAACACCTTTTCAAGCGTCCCTTTGGATACGAGTTCCTGCGGGGAGCCATGGGCGACCACCTTTCCCTTGTCGAGGATGTAGCCTCTCGTAGCTATCTCAAGGAGCGACTTGATGTTGTGTTCCACCACCATGACGGCAGTATTTCGCTTCTGGTTAATCTCCTTCACGAACGCAAAGACCTCTTTCACCACCTTAGGGGCGAGTCCGAGGGAGGGCTCGTCGAGCAAGAGGACCTTAGGGTCGGTCATAAGACCTCGGGCAATCGCGAGCATCTGTTGCTGGCCTCCGGAGAGCGTCCCGGACTTGGCGTTTCGCTTCTCCTTTAATATAGGGAACATTTCCATAAGCCCTTTGATGCGCTCACGGACGATTGCCTTGTCTTTGACGGTGAATCCACCTATCTCGAGGTTCTCTTCTACGGTAAGGTCCGCAAAGACACGGCGACCCTGAGGAACGAAGGCGATGCCTCGGGCTACCACTTCATGCGGGATAGGGTGTATTGCACTTCCCTCCCAGGAGACCGAGCCTCCAGTTACCGGAGCAAGTCCAAAGATTGCCTTGAGGATGGTGGACTTCCCTGCGCCGTTGGGGCCCATGAGTGCAACGACCTCTCCTTCGTCAAGCGAGACTGATGCGCCATCAAGTGCTTTCACGCCACCGTAGTGGACGTGGATGTCGTCGAGTTTGAGGAGGGTCTCTGTAGTCACCCGACTATTCTACCTCGACGAGGTCGTCGGCACGTACTGTCCAAATGCCAATTGGGAGTTTCGCGTTTCCAGTTTCAAGGAAAGAGAAGTCACCGATAGTTCCCTTAAACTGGCGACTGTAGAGGTAATCTTTGATGCCTTCGGAGTTCGAGCCGTGGTGTGCGATTGCTTCCGCTATAGCGATTGCTGCGTCATGTCCCGCAGCAGCATTTTCCGGCACGGCGGGCTCCGTCCCCAGAAAGGCAACGAACTCTTCGCGCGCTTCTTGCGTGTACCCACTGAAGCGAGGGAACCAGGTATTTTCAAGTGCACCCTCAGCTTTCGCGAGTTCGGTGACGGACATGACTCCATTGGTGAAAAGTGGAGCATCAATACCAAGCGTGCGTGCTTGGTGTGCCGCGACGCCAATCTGTCCCGCGAAGACGTTTACGAACACTGCGTCAGGCGCTGCCTGCTTTATCTTTGTAAGTTGTGTGCGGAAGTCTTTTGTATCTACCGATACGCTTTCTTCAATAATCACACTCGCGCCAAGGCGTTCTCGGAGAATGCTAGAGAGCTCCACAGTATTCTCATGTGTTGCGGAAAGGAATGCGACCTTCGTATATCCGCCCTCGGTAAGCGTCTGCATCATCGCATCTGCATACTGGTCTGCAGTCGGCCAGAGGCGCAGGAGGTACTCGTTCCCCTCCGTCGCTCCCTGCACCGAAGCAGCGTGCACGATAATGGGCACCTTCTTTGCATCAACCAATGGAGCGAGTGACATCGCCGCCCCGGAACCCATAGGACCAACTATCGCAACAACCTTCTCCACGTCGACCAGATAGTTGTATGCCGCGATTGCGTCCTTGGGTTTCTCGAGCGGCACATCCTGCACCACGAATTCAATCTTCTTGTTTCCTAAGGTTCTTGCTTCTTCAATCTCTTTCTTCGCAAGCTCAATGCCCTGGAGCGCGCTTTCTCCGCGGGCAGCCCCTCCACCCGTGAGGGAAGCGATAACTCCTACCTTTATAACCTCGCGCTCCTGGGAACTCGTGCCCCACAGCACCCATGCGCCAATGAGCACTAGGATTCCTACCGCCCAGAATATGTGGTTTTTCATAGGGCCGATTCTGTACTTTTCTTCATGAAAGTACAGGAAATCCGTCTAAAGCTAACTATATATTGATTATATGGCTTAAATACTGTATATTTATCCCATACAAAGACGACGGATTCGCCGTCAAAATCTATGCAGAAGAGCGCACTCCATTCCCTAGGGTTCTCCCAGAACGATACCGATATCTATCTCGCGCTCCTGCGCCTGAAGTCAGGCACTGCCATACAGATTGCGGAGCAGGCTGGTATACCCAAGTCCACCGTCTATGATGCACTCAAACAACTCTCCGAGAAGGGCCTCGTGAATATGTACAAGTCGCGAGGGCGCAAACATTTCTCAGTGAACGATCCGACGATACTTAAGGAGACGCTTGCGCAGCAGAAAGCAACGCTCGACACCATCTTTCCAGAGCTGAGCGCCCTCTATGAGAAAGGGCCGTCCGGTAGCAAGGTGCGTTTGTATAAAGGTAGGGACGGTGTCGAGGTGGTTGCCGAAGAAATTCTTGGTGAGGCGACAGAACTCATCGGTATCGGATCTCCCGAGGAACTCTTCAATGAACTTCCAGAGTTCTTCCCCTCTTTCACGAAGCGCAGGAAGGACGCAGGTATTCCTTTCCGTAGTATTTTCCGTGATACACCGAAAGCACGCGAACGTCAGCAGAAGGACGCACAGGATCTTCGGGAAAGCCGGCTCGTGCAGCCACCACTCCCTTTCTCTTCGCTTATGTGGATGTGGAAGAACAAGATAGCGATGCTGAGCTTCAAGGATGAGGTGGTCGTTGTTGTGGTCGAGAACATCGAACTTGCCCAGATGATACGGGCGATCTTCGAGTTCTTGTGGAGTAAGACGGAAGCCTAGACTCCCAAATACGCCTCGATTACCGCCTTGTTTGAAAGTACGTCAGTTGGCGTACCCTCTGCAAGCAACTTCCCCGCGTCCATCACTATCACATGGTCTGAGAGTTCACGTATGAGGGCCATGTCGTGCTCGATGAGTACGATGGTCTTACCTTGTTCCCTAAGGTCACGCATGATGCCGGACACGAGCTTCACCATCTCTGGGAAGAGCCCTGCGTACGGCTCATCAAAGAGAATGGTATCGGCACCGGTCGCAAGTGCCCGCGCAATCTCGAGGAGTTTGCGTTGCCCGTAAGAAAGTTCTGAAGCGTACGCGTCTTTCTTTTCCCAGAGCCCGACGCGGACGAGAACCTCTTCTGCTTTCTTAAGATGCTCCTCCTTGTTCTTCTCGAACAACGAACCGAGCACGCTGCGCTTGGTGAGGGAGATAAGGACGTTATCGAGCACACTTACCTGCTCGAAGACGCGGACGTTCTGGAAGGTGCGGGTGAGGCCAAGTCCGAATACCTGGTACGGCTTAATGCGTGCGCGCTCCTTCCCTCCTGCGACCACCACCACGCCTCCGTCTATCTGGCAGATGCCGGTGAGGACGTTGGTGAGCGTTGTCTTTCCTGAGCCGTTAGGACCGATGACGCTCGTAATCTTTCCTGTAGGTACGGTAATGGACAGCCCGTTAACGGCCGTCACACCGCCGAACTTCTTTACGAGCTCCTTTGTCTGGAGTGCGTTCATAGGCGGTATGTTCCTGCCAATCCCTGCGGCCGATAGAGCATAAGGAAGACGAGCATAAGACCGTAGATGACTTGGCGCATCTGCGCAGCGATGTCAGGAGTGAAGCCAACAAACCTCAATGCTTCAGGAAGTAGTACGAGTACGAGCGCTCCTATAACTGCGCCGCGAAGAGACCCAAGTCCTCCAAGAATAATGACCGAAAGCATGAACACCGATTCAGGCACGCCGAAGGAGCTTGGATCGATGAAGGTTATGTAGGAAGCGAAGAGCCCTCCGGCAATTGCCGCCATACCCGCTCCCATCACGAACACTGCGAGCTTGAACCAGCTCGTATGGTAGCCGAAGACCGAGAGTGCGACCTCGTCCTCGCGTATGGCTTGGAGCGCGCGACCAAACGAAGACTTCGTCACGAACGTGGAGAAGGCGTAACACAGCCCCAGCAGCACGAGGGCAAGTCCGAGATACACAATATTCTCCGAGAATACAAAACCGAAGAGTTCAGGACGGTTGATTCCCGGAATACCAAGCGGTCCACGCGTGAGTTCCTGCCAGTTAAGGAAAATAGAGAACACAATGACTGTGAAGCCCAAGGAACCAAGCGCGTAGTAGTCGTCACGGAACTTGGAGAGCACGATACCTATAAGGAAAGCTGCCACCGCGCTAACGAGGATGCCGAGCACTAGAGCCGGGAAGAATCCGAAGCCTGTGTTCTCGAGGATGAGCGCGACACTATACGCGCCCACGCCGTAGAAGGCGGCGTGGGCGAGTGATATGAGACCCGTGAACCCGACAATGAGCTGGAGGGATACGGCGAGTATCGCGTAGATGGCAAAGACGACTGCGAGGTGGACGAGGTATTCCATAAGCTATGCTCTCTTCTTCCCTAGTATCCCCTGAGGCCTAACCAGGAGGAAGATAAGAAGTATCACGAAAGCTATTGCGTCCTTCCATTCTCCGGAGATGTGCCAGATGCCAAAGTTCTCCGCGAAGCCAAGAATGAAGGCACCAAGGAATCCTCCGTACACACTGCCCATTCCGCCGATGATGGCGGCGATGACTCCCTTAAGAAGCAGAATAAAGCCCATGCGCGGCTCGATACCGGTATCCATCCCAGCGAAGATGCCCGCAAGAGCAGCGACTGCAGAACCTACAATAAATATGAGGCCGATAATCTTGTTCGTATCGATTCCTACAATCTTTGCTACTTCTTCGTCGTCTGAGACAGCACGCACGGCGCGACCGAAGGAAGTCTTCGTGAGGAGAATCCAGTGAAGAATCAACACCCCGACAGCCGAAGAGAACATTGCGACCTGCACATAGGTCATGATTCCGCCGCCTAGATTCAAGGAGCCGGTGGGTCCTACGAGTGCTGAAAGCGTGCGGAACTGGCTGGTGAACAAGATAGCGATGAACGCTTCGATTGCCGTAAAGGCGCCAAGTGAAGCGACAAGCAGTACGAGGCTGGAGCCGCCTCGCTTTCTGAGCGGTCGATAAATAAGGCGCTCAAGTCCGTAGCCGACCGCAGCACCAACCACGACACCACCGATGACTGCTACCAGCAGTGGGAGCTTGAGCGTCATGCCGATAAAGAAGACGGTATAAGCGGCGATCGCTCCAAGCACACCGTGCGCAAGGTTAAAGAAGCGGGTAGCCCCGAATACCAGGTTGAAGCTCATTGCGATGAGCGCGTAGAGCGACCCGGCGATGACGCTATTTACGACGAGTTGGGGGACAATGTCCATGTGCCACTAGTATAAACGAAACCGGCCGCCATAGTGGCGGCCGGTTTCTAAAAGAGTTCTTTATTTTACGTAAGGAACCACCTTTCCGCCCGTAATCACTTCTGCACGGTGTCCGGTGAGAGGATCACCATTGGCAGCGATAGTGATAGAGCCTGCGGCACCCTCCCAATCTTTCACTTCTGTGCGTAGCCAGTTGGCGATTTTCGTTCCGTCATAACCAACCGCTACTACTGCATCACGTACAAGGTATACGGTGTCGTACACCGTACTTGCGTATCCCTGGTACGGGAGCTGACCATTCTTTGCCTCGTACGCTGCGACCATCGCAGAGAACTTTGGATTATTTGGGTCTGCAGTGAATTCTGCCGTGAGCGTACCCTCCAACGCCGCTGCGTTTTCAGACACGAGGGTAGGGTCGCCAGGAATCACGTCTGCCGCCATAAGATTTGGCTTCCAGCCGAGCTGGCCGAGCTGCGTAAGAATACGAGACGCCACAGCGGGGGTCTGTACGCTTATGAAGAGCGCATCAGGATTCTGGTCCTTGAGTTTCGTAAGGATAGAACGGAAATCGGTCGTTTCAGTTGCAAACGACTCGTTTAACGTTGTTCCTCCAAGCTCGCTGAACTTCTCGCTGAATGCAGTGTAGACGCCAACTGCATAGTCGGTTTGTTCCTGGATAAACGCTACCTTCTTCCAGTCCTTGTCTGTGTACGCGATATTTGCGAGTACTGAACCCTGTGCAGAATCGCTAGGGTAGTTACGAACGTAGTACTTGCTTATATCCGTCAATTTCGGGCTCGAGGACCCGCCAGAAATCATAGCCACCTTCCCTCCCTCAGCAATTGGAACTGCCGAAAGAGACTCGCTGGAACAGAAGCCGCCAATAATGACCTCTACTCCGTCAACGTTCACGAGTTTCTGTGCAGCGTTTGCGGCTGCAGTCCCGTCACACTTTCCATCTTCCATGACGAATTCAATCGGGTATCCGTTCACTCCACCGGCAGCATTGATTTCTTCAGCTGCAAGCTCCAGTGCTTTTCCTAGAGGTTCTCCGTACGCAGCTGCGTCCCCAGTGAGTGGGAGAATAACGCCCACCTTTACAGGCCCTTCAACTGTCGCTGGCTGACCTCCTTTTGTTAGATACCATCCTCCACCAACCACAACCACAAGCACTACAATCCACACCCACTTCGGAAAGTTATCCATGTAAGTAACTATTCAAGTAATAAGATGCCCCTGAGTTCCAAGGCAAATTATGAACCGCCCACGAAGGCTGTCAAACAACAACTTGTACTACTTCTCCCTCCACTCCACGAACTCGTAATCGGTCGACACCAGCGGCGTGAAAGGCGGCGGATCGTTCGCAAGACGTCGGTCATAGGAGTCGATGCGGGTGCCGTAGCCTCCGTAGGACGTACAGCTTCCGTTAAGGCACCACTTCGTTCCCGTTCTTTTATTAGAAACCGTAGTGCCAAGAATAGTAAGCGTCCCTCGAGGGTCATAAGAGCCTCCATAGTAGTTACGACCAAAGGCTCCACCCTGGGCGATGAATATACCGTTTAAGGTCATGTTGTTCGGTGAGTCTGGGGTTACCAGCACGTTGTGTTCGGCAATAACCGTGAGGCCGTCAGTGCCATCGGTAGCTCCGTACACGATGTTGTTCTTAAGATACGCATTCGGTGCAATGCCGGCATTCACCACATTGGCCGCGACCACGGTCACCTTCTGTGGAATCGTTCCTTCAATCCAAACGTGGTCCTCAACAAAGATGAGACCGCAGGTGGCGGGGATAGTGCGAGTTTCGTAGTTAGTCTCGTTGTTGATGAGCGCACGGTCTTCATCATCGTCCGCACTATTAACTGGCGTGACGTCGAGTCGAGTAGTCGAGGTGGTACGTCTCACCGTCACGGTGCCGTTACTGTTGAAGATGAGGTGGTAGCCATGCCAGTAGGCGGCTGTGTTTGGGTTGTTGGTGGTGCTCCAGCGTGGATAGTAGATTCCCTGCGCCTGGGCAAGTGTTTTAAGTGTCCCGAAGTCTGCCGCAATACCGGCGAAGTTCACCTGTGGCACTGGCCAACTCCAGAGATCTTGGTTCGGGCCACTTCCCACTACCCCGGAAGCCGAAGAGCTTGCAGGACTGCAGCCGTAGCTGCTGGTGCAGTTCCAGCTTGAAAGAGAGCTCGTTACCGAAGAGTTGGCGGTGCCGTCCATGCGGATGCCGCCGTTAGAGTGGTAGGGACCATTGATGATGCGGTCATCACCTGCCCACACTGAATCATTGAGGATATAGGAATAACGTGCGACTGAAGGCTGCGCGTAGCGAGCATAGACCGCACGCGTGGCACTCGGGGAACCATTAGCCGTGCCAGTTGAAGTGATATCGACTGAGGTCACCTGTCCGCAGGAAGTGTTGCCGGTGATAGCAAGTGAGATGGTCCCCGTCACGCCGCCTTCCGGGTCGTTGTACGGGATGATGTACGGACCAGCTACGCCAGTGCCGTTTTGAAGGTCATTAGGATAGTGCGCCAGAAACCAGCGGTAGTACTCAAGCCCGGCTTCTGCAATGGAGAGCGCCCGAGCCTGCGCGTGGCCGGCGTTTTGCAGTTTGTTTTCAGTGAGCACATAGCTTGAGAGCGCACCAAGTACCGTGAAGAAGATTGCGCCGAAGACAATCGCAAGCAACATCAGATAACCTCGTGGGGCTTTCATGTTCATTGGTTGAGGAGGTTACGAAGCGTGGCGCGGCCGGTGAGTGTGAAAATTTCTGGAGCACGCAGTGGGTTCAGGTCGGTGTCGACGCGCACTGTGACCTGGGAAATGGCGCTCACATCAACGGGAGCGGTAAGCTGCGCCCCACTTGAATCATAGTAGCTGAAGATGGGTGTGGAGGTTGCATTTCGTACATACGCAATCACAGTGGCCGTGACTTCAGGCTGCCCGGAATACGACGGAGGATTTCCAGCCGAGTTGGTGACGCCGCGATAGAAGGTGCCGTTATTGAGATAGAACCGTATCTTCTCCACCGGACCATCGGCATCGATGTCGGCATGGAACGTAACGGTGGAGGTGGCGGCGGAAAGGATAAGGTACCCGCCGTCTTCACCATAGGTAGCCTCGCGCAAGTTGCCGACTGAGGTAAGGAGCGCACGGCGTGAGTTCTCAAGCGAGGTCGAGGACTCGAAGATATAGGTGTTCTGACGGTAGAAGTCGACCAGCGCGGTCGTGAGCGCGATACCTGCAGTGCCCACGATTGCGATTACCACGAGTGTCTCCATGAGTGTGAAGCCTCTCATACTAGTTAAGGAGCAGAGTGCCCGTGACGGTTGAGGCCGGCAGGACCTCAATCGGGACCTCGGAACTCTCAAGGGTGTCGATGATGTAGCCCGTCGGAACCACATCATAGGAATCCCACTCAAGCATCATCGTGCGCACACCAGAGGCGTCGGTCGTGGTTGCAATCTCGGTCTTGTAGATAGCGGCTCCCCCGCTTGTCGATCCTATCGTCTTCGCTCCGGTGATGGTGAGCGGAACGTTCGGGAGCGGAAGTGGACCCTCCGTATAATTAATCGTCCAATCGAGGAACTGCGGCGTGACATTTGGGTCGCCCGAAGAGAGTGAAGCTACGAGGGTTAATGCTGGGTAGGTGGTGGTGGAGACCCCTGAGAGGGACACGGTTCCCGTGAAGCCCGTTGAATTTCCAGGCACTACCGCGTCCGGAAGTGGTGTGCCGTCTTCTGTCGCGACGCTAAAGTGAATGTCTGTTCCTGCTGGCTCGACATGCGTTGCTGTCGCACTCTCCCAGGTAGCGAGATACAGAGGTTCGGTGGTCGAAGCCTGTGCGCTTCCGCTAGCAGCGTAGGTCCCAGTAGTTCCCGAGAGCGTGAGTGCGCCACTAGTCACTTGCGTGTTGGGACTTGAGACGAGGCCCGACAGATCATCAAAGGAATCAGTGAACGCGTTTGGTGCAATTGGTGAGAAGGTTCTGAGGGTTAGGGTGGCGAGCAGATCAATCGCGAAGGTGCTTGCGGTAGTGGAGTCGGCAACCACAGTGAGGTAGCCAGGCGTCGGGTTTGCGTTAGTTGCATCGCGTTCATAGGTCTGGGCCGAGGAATAACCAATCTTAGATACATATATTTCGTACTGGTCAGAAGCAGGTGCTCCTGGAAGGTCAACAACACCTGCGGCGCTGCTGAAGGTGGTGACATCAATGGTTGGGCTGGTGGCTGCGTTTACAACACGAACCGATGCGCCTGATACAGGAAGTCCTGTGGCGTCGACTACGTTAGCGCGCAACGTTCCACCGCCACTCGTGGTCTCAATTGAAGGGGGTACGAGGTTTGAAACGAGCGAAACTTCTCGGGTCTGTTCGCGCACGGTGTAGGTCACGGCAACGCGTATGTGTTTGTAGTCGGTAATGATGCCGTTGCTGTCGGACGCCCCACTGCCGTCGGCAGGGTCGTCGGCATACTCAATGAAGGTGCGGGTAACGTAGTCGATGTTGTTGAGAGTCGTCGTCGCGTACTGCGGCACAACGCCTGCAGGGATACCGCCTACGGTCCCTACGTTTCCGTAGTCGAGTGAGCGAATGTATTCAACCTGTGCGTTGGCGACGGCGGTGGCGCCTGCCTTTGCTTTCGCGACTCCGGAGACTAAGAGCGAGGCGCGCAGCAAACCAAAGAAGGCAAGGAACACGATGAGGACAAGGGCGCTCCCGACGAGGGTGTCGATGAACGTCATGCCCCGGAAAGGACTCATGCACGTATGATAACGCACTAAAGGTCTAGATCTTGTCGGAAAGTGAGTAAATAGGAGAAATCATGGAGATAGCGAAGACGCCCACCACCGCACCAATGAAGAGCATGAGCATCGGCTCGATAATGGTTGAGAGGTCCTTTGTGCGTTCCTCCACATCCGTCTCGTAGTAGTCAGCTACCTGGCCGAGCATGTCGGCGACCTTACCGGTCTCCTCCCCCACGGCAATCATGTCGACAATAAACACTGGGTAGAGTTTCGGGTGTTCGGAGAACGCAACAGAGAGTGATTCCCCTTTCTTCACGCGCACACCTGCCTCTCCGAGCACTTTTCCGAAACGATTGTCTCCCACAACCTCTTCCGCGATGCCGATGGCGGTCAGCATTTCTACACCCGATGAAAGGAGCGAGGCAAGTGCGCGAGAAGCGCGTGCGCTCATGGTTTCGCGAACCAAGTCCCCGATGACGGGAACGCGAAGTGCAACCGCAAGGAGTGCCGCTGCTCCTGGCTTACTCTTGAAGAAAAAATAGAGAGCAAGGAAGAAGAGCCCGACGCCACCCAAGGTCAACATGGCATGGGAGGCCATGAAATCTGAGGCGCCAATAATTGCCTTAGTTGCAGCCGGGAGGTCGACCCCTAATGACGCGAAGGTCGCAGAGAGTGTCGGCACCACATAAATCATCATGAGTACACCGATGATGATCACCGCCATAAGAATGATGGCGGGGTAAATCATGGCGCCCTTCACTTTCTTCTCGAGTGTGTAGGCCCTATCCATCTGGCGCGCAACCACTTTCAGCGCTTCAGCGAGCGTTCCGGACTCCTCGCCTGCTTTGGTCATGGCGATGAAAAGCTTGGAGAATACTTTGGGATGCTTTGCGAGGCCTTCGTGGAAAGAGGTTCCCTTCTTCACTTCCTGCTCCAAATCGCTCACCACTTCCTTGAGGAACTTGTTGGTTGATTGGCGCTCGATGACCGAGAGCGTGCGGGAAAGCGTGAGACCTGCCGCGAGCATGGCCGCGAGGTTCTTGGTGAGGATGATGCGTTCCTCGAACTTGATGCCGCTTGAGAGCTTGAGGTTGGCCCACGATGGGAGCGCAAGAGAACCACCCTCTTCAACAGAGACGACGTGAGCGCCCTCTTTCTCGATGAGT
Source organism: uncultured Candidatus Saccharibacteria bacterium (assembly GCA_964548265.1). Taxonomy (GTDB): domain Bacteria; phylum Patescibacteriota; class Minisyncoccia; order Phycocordibacterales; family Phycocordibacteraceae; genus C7867-001. The sequence continues at coordinate 21,348 of CAZJPR010000003.1, read as the reverse complement.
TCGTAGACAGCGAATCGAGATGGAGCCTCAACGGCGCGTTTTTCGGTTGAACCGTCTTCTTTGGTGAGGGTGACGCGAAATTTCACTTACGAAATAGTAGCACGCGAAGACTACAGACTGGTCAGCAGGAATCTTCATCGTGTATACTTATTCAAGAAGCTACCCTGCTTCTCCCAGAGTGTTTGTCCTCAACACTGGGAAGCATTACCCTACTAACATTGATTGTATGCAGAAAGAACCACTACACAAGAAATTTGCAGCCTTCATGGTTGCCGCCGCCCTTACGCTTAGCGTCTTCGGGGCTGTCGGTATCCAGCCAGTTCGGGCTGAGACGAACGGATCCGCCGTTTCTACGACCTCGAATGACAGCATAATTCGTCTTCTTGAGGACCTCATCAAGCTCCTCACCCAGCAGCTCGAAGTAATCATGAAGGAGCGTGGAGTCCCAATGACGACTTCGGATGATGACTCCGATGACTCTGATGACGATAGCGACAGTTGTGATGCAAGTGGCGAACTCGAACTTGAGGCAGATATCTTCACGAACGAGACAGTTGTGGAAGTTACCATCGATGGCGACACAGAGATCTTTATAACCGACGCTGACTCCCGCGCAGAGATTATTGACGCGCTCCTCGAAGAGTACGATGAACTTGATGAGGCCGATGTCGATGATGCACTTGAAGTTGAGGAGGAAGATCGTGCTAGTCGTGCCTCCGATAAGACGGTCGACGATTCTGACGGTGAAGACTGTGATGACAAAGGAGATGATGATTCGGACGACGACGATGATGAAGACGAAGATGATGACAACAGCGGTCACGGAAATGACGACGACGACGATGATGATGACGAGGAAGACGACGACTAATCACGTTGCATAGCGAACTACCGTCTTACAAAAACCGCGCCCCCAAGGGCGCGGTTTTGTTACATAAAGCTCGTACTCACTACTTGAGAAGATAGATACCGATGAGAATCGCACCCACGCCTACGACTTTCACCCACGTCACCACTCCCCCGAGAAACAGAGTTGAGTATATAAAGGAGGCGATGACACCGATGGCAATGGACATGGGCACCGCATAGGGAGAGAGCTTGAAGCCCATCGAGAGTGCCGCAGCGAAGAAGGCGTTGCTGACTAGGATAATGAGAAGCGGTAACGGTTTGAAGATAGAGAGCACATCCTGCCAGAACGTGCCGGTACTTCCCCCGGTCAATTGTCCGAACCACGCAACGAGCGTGTAGGTAATGATACTTAAGACAAAGAAGAGGAGTGCGGTGGCAAGCATGCAGTAAGTATACCGCTAGCGAAACAGCTTCTTGCGGTACACGCAAGCAATAAGCAATATGTTCGCGATGAGCAAGTAGATTTGGAACGCCGAGTTCTCGATGTTCCACACAGGAATTGAAGGGATGACCAAGAGTACTGCAATAAGGCCAGCAATATACGCATAGCCTGTCTCCGTTTCTGGGAACCTCCACGCTTTAATTAACGTCGGAATAAGCGCGAACCCGTCGGCAATAGCGAAGAAGAGAATGGCAATGACCGGAGAATCAGCCAGGAGCCAGAACCCAAGTGCGACGAGCGCTGCCGCACCACACATCAGGTCGAACCGCGTAAGCTTCCAGTAACTTTGTGGATTGAAAAGCGAAACGATGAGTACGACAAGCGGGATTAACCCAGAAACGAATACACGAACGGTAGCCCAGAGGTCGGCGCCAGCAGCAACTGCAGCTGCTGCTCCAAGCAATGGAGCAAGTGCCCATACAAAATAGGAGACACGGTTTGGCTTTGTCGTCCCTTTTATCGTGTCGCGGATATAGGCAATCGAGCCGGTAAGGCTGATGAACGCGCTCAGGATGACGAGCCAGTGAACGAAGGCGATACCAAACATGTATTACTCCGACACCGCTCGCAATACTTCCTCCAATGAGGTAATTCCCTTCGCACTCTTGTAGACACCGTCTTCAAGCATGGTCATCATGCCTTCTTTGCGAGCTTGAGCTTCAATCGCGTCGCCGGTAGCACTGTGCATGATGAGATCGCGAATCGTTGGAGTTATGACGAGTGTCTCGTGGATGCCGATGCGGCCTTCGTAACCATCATCTTTATTGTCGCTTGCCTTGGGACGGTAGAACGGAAGCGTGTCGAGCTTGGCGCCGCTCTTAACAAGCTTCTCTTCGGCGAGTGCCTTAAGCGCAGCTTCGAAGTGGTCTTCATCGGTAACTTTGGCACGCTCTTCTTTACTGAGAGAGTACTGCTCCTTGCTGTCGGTCAGCTGGCGTACAAGGCGCTGGCCCACCACCACACGAAGAGTCGAGACGAGAAGGAAGGGCTCGACCCCCATGTCGATGAGACGTGGAATGGCGCCGGTAGCTGAGTTGGTGTGAATGGTTGAAAGCACGATGTGGCCGGTGAGTGCCGCGTTGATTGCAAGCGAGGCGGTTTCGCCGTCACGGATCTCTCCCACCATGATGATGTTCGGGTCCTGACGAAGAAGGGCCCTCAGTCCGTTCGCGAAGGAGAAGCCAATTACAGGGTTCACCTGCGTTTGGTTCACGCGTGGCATCTGGTACTCGATTGGATCTTCAATCGTCGAAATGTTTACGTCTGGCGTATTCAAAATATCGAGGATCGTATACAAGGTCGTCGTCTTACCGGACCCCGTAGGGCCTGAGACGAGGATGATGCCGGTGGTCGCCTTGGTCGCCTTGTGGATGTGCTCAAGGCCTTCGCCATGGAAGCCAAGTTTCTCAAGCGTGAATCCTTCTCCTGTCTCTCGAAGAAGACGCATCACAATCTTCTCACCGAAGTAGGTTGGAAGAAGCGATACACGGAAGGAGACCTTGTCGCTCTCCGTTTCCATCTTGAAACGCCCGTCCTGCGGAAGACGCTTCTCATCAAGCTTGAGGTTCGCGAGCACTTTGATACGAGCAACGATGCCAGGGCCCGCAACTTTAGGGAGCGTCATCGCGTCGTGGAGAATACCGTCGATGCGATAGCGTACGAGTACTTCGAGCTCGAGCTGCTCAATGTGAATGTCGGAGGCCTTCTGCACGATGGCGTGCTTCAACAGTGTGTCGACGATGCGCACAATTGGCAGGTCCTCTGCCATCTTCTTCAAGTCTTCTCCGGAGTGCTCCTGTCCTTCTGCTTCCTTAACAATCTTTATCTTCCCTGCTTCGGTGGCAATGAGGTCACCGAACTCTTCCTTGAGAGACTTCTGGTACTGCAGCAATGCATTCTTCAGAGATTCTTCGTCAGTGAGGCGCGGGAGAATCTTGAGCCCCGTCTTCTTACGGACTGAGTCGATAGCGGGCAAGTCCTCGGTATCAAGCATGGCCACCTCAAGCTCCTCGCCCTTCTTTTCATAGGCAATGAGGTTGTGCGTACGAGCAATCGGTTCCGGGATTAAGGAGAGGATATCTGCCGAAATCTTCCGGTCCTTCAGGTTCACGAACGGAATACCAAGCACGTATGCTTTGATGCGGCGAAGCGCATCTTCGGAGAGTCCTCCACGAGACACGAGAATATCGCCCACCGACTGTTTGCGTTCGGCAGCTTCTTCCTCAGCAGACTCGAGGTCCTTACGAGACACGAGTCCCGAATCGAGGATAAATTCCTTCAGTTCCTTCTCAGAGACCTTCATAACTATAGAAGAGTATAGCGTGAATACACGGCGTAGTTACTTACTGAGGGGAAAAGAAGCTGCTTGACTTGCCTTTCCCCTGAATCCTGGTATATATATGGTATCGAATGTCCGCTGTGCGGGCATTTCTTTTTAGAGAAAGGGCGACAACTAAATATAGAAGGTATGTTGGATCTAAAAACAATACAAACCGTTCTCACTGAATTCGAGAATAGGGGCATAGCGAAGGAGACCATGATCGAGGCTATCGAGGCCGCGATGGCAACTGCGTACAAGAAGGAATACGGCAAGCGCGGACAGGTTGTCCGTGCAAAGCTTGATATGAATACGGGCACAGTTTCTTTTGAACAGGTAAAGACGGTTGTCGACGACACTTTGGTCCGCTTCCCGGAGGAAGGCGAAGAGGAAGTCGAGCAGCCGCACCGTGGTGGTTGGCAGAGCGAGAACGAAGGACTTGCCGAGGGCGAGCTCCCTCGCTACGACGAGGAGAAGCATATTCTCCTTGATACTGCGCGTCTCGTGAAGAAGGGTGTTGAGCTTGCTGAAGAGCTCATCTTCCCTCTTGAGCCGCAGGACGACTTCGGTCGCATTGCAGCCCAGACGGCTAAGCAGGTGGTGATTCAGAAGATTCGCGAGGCAGAGAAGCTCTCTATCCTCGACGAGTTTGGTCACAAGAAGGGCGAGATTGTTTCCGGTATCGTGCAGAGGGTCGAGCGCGGCGCACTCTACGTCGACCTCGGTCGCGCAACGGGACTCATCCCGTACGAGGAGCAGATTCCTGGCGAGCGCTATCGCCCAGGAGAGCGCATCCGTGCGTACCTCCACGCAGTGGATGAAGGATTCCGTGGCGTCTACCTCCGCCTTTCCCGCTCGCACCCGAAGTTCTTGGTGAAGCTCTTTGAGCTTGAGGCACCGGAGCTCGCAAGTGGCGCGATTGAAGTGAAGGCAATTGCACGTGAGCCTGGAAGTCGCACGAAGATTTCCATTGCTTCGACTGATCCACATGTGGACCCAGTTGGTTCTCTCGTTGGTCAGCGTGGTGTGCGTGTCTCGACTGTTATGAGCGAGCTCGGTGGCGAGCGTATCGACATCATTGAGTGGAGCGACGACCAGAAGTCCTTCATCAAGGAAGCACTTTCCCCCGCTTCTGTGCTTGATGTTGAGCTCTCTGAGGACGATCACCGTGCAACAGTGACGGTCTCTGAGGATCAGCAGTCTCTTGCTATTGGTCGCGGCGGACAAAACGTACGTCTCGCAGCAAAGCTCACGGGTTGGAACATCGACATCAAGTCGGTCGGCGGCGAGAACGTTGCAGAGAGCGACGGCGAAGGTGTCTCAATCTCTGAGAAGACTGAAGAGCCTGCAGTTGAGGCTGGACTTGCACCAACCGAAGCTCCGGCAGAAATTGTCGTTGAGGGGAAAGAAGCAGACACGGTTCTCCCTGCCGAGGAAGAGCTTGCGGTTAACGGCGAGAACGAGTCGGTTGTCGACACGAAAGAATCTCGCGACGAGGCGTAAGGAAACGCAGTTGAGAAAAAGCGCCCCGACCGGGGCGCTTTTTTGTTAGCGGGCGTTGTAGTATAGTTCGCCCAATGAACCTCTGGCACGACATTCCCGCAGGCACCAAGGATGAGATTAACGTTATCATCGAGGTCCCAAAGGGTTCCCCAAACAAGTACGAGATTGATAAGGCAACCGGCATGATTAAGCTCGACCGCGCTAACTACTCTGCGGCCGCTTACCCATGTGAATACGGCTTTGTCCCCCAGACCTACTGGGACGATGGAGACGCTCTTGATGTCGTGGTGCTCGCTACCTTCCCAGTCCCCTCAGGCATTCTCGTGAACGTTCGCCCGGTTGCACTCATGGAGATGATGGATTGCGGTGAGAACGATTACAAAGTCATCGGCGTGCCCGTCCACGATAAGCGTTGGGATGATGTGCAGGACCTCAAAGATATCAACAAGCACACACTTAAGGAGATTCAGCACTTCTTCGAGACGTACAAGGAACTCAAGGGAGAGAAGGGGCAGCACCAGGTAGTCATCAACGGCTTTAAGGGGAAGGCTGAGGCACAGGCTGCGTTCGAGAAGGCCTGCAAACTCTACGAGGAGAAGAAAGCAGAGATTAAGTAATGGAGACGAGCAAGTACAAAGGAAAGATTGTTGAGGTAGTGGAGTTCGACGTTACGCAGGCAGGAAAGCAATTGGTGTTCGAGAAAGCGCGGCGCTCTCCGGGTGTACGTCTTATTGTTGCCCGTGGAGATTCTATCCTCATCACGAAGGAAGAACGCCACGAGCAGGGCGGCTATGACTATCGCCTTCCAGGAGGAAAGGTGTTTGATACGCTCACTGAGTACACGGATGCACTCACCAGTGGATCCGACATGGTGGAGGCCGCTAAGAAAGCGGCGATAAAGGAAGCACGCGAAGAAGCGTATGTTGAGGTGAAGGACGCTTCGTTCCTCTACAAATCAGTCTGCGGCACTACCGTGGAATGGGACCTCTTCTATTTTGTAGCCCGAGAGGCAGCGTCGCTTGAGCGCGCGAGTGTGGACGCTGAGCGCACCGTTGAAGAAGCAGAAGACATAAGTGTTGAGTTTATGGACCGGGAGCTAGTGAAACGTATGTGTCTTGATGGCTCTATTAAGGAAGAGCGTAGTGCACTTGTGTTGCTTAGGTTCCTCTCAGGAAACTTTAAGAATGCGTAAAGTCGCCTTTGTCGATAGAGACGGAACCCTCATTTTGGAACCAGAGCGTCCGGAAGGCATTGACCCGCGCGAAACTTTTCCGCTCAAAAGCGCGGACGAGGTTCGTTTCATGGAAGGAGCAATTGAAGGACTAAAGACACTTACAGGTGAAGGGTATGAGTTGGTGCTCGTCACTAACCAAACGTATCTTGGGACGTCGCGGCACCCGCAAGGAATCTTTGATGCGGTGATGGAACGCATGATCGGAGAACTAGAAAAGGAAGGCGTACGCTTTGCCTTTGTGATGGCGTGCCCGCATGGACCCGACGATGGATGTGAGTGTCGTAAGCCAAAAATTGGAGGTCTCGCGCCTTTTCTTACCGCTGACATCGATCTCTCCTCATCGCTTATGTTTGGAGACCGGGACTCTGATCGAGAGTTTGCCGGAAATCTCGGGGTCCGGTTTGTGCCTGTAAAGTGCAATGAACGCTTTATCTTGCCTGAAAACCGGTAATCTTCATTGTTCCTTCAACGTCTGGGGTTATATAATCGTTTCATACCCTATGGATACTCCGACGACCGAACTCTCGAACCCTGTAGCCACACCAGCTACGTCTAAAGAAAAGTCGTCGATGGGCACCCTCATCACACTCCTTATTATTGTGGTCATTATCGTCATTGGGGCTTTCTACACCTGGGGCCAGCGCGTTGCTGAGGACCGCGAACTCCCTCCTACCGAACTCCCTGAGTAGTACACGGAAGACAAGGAGGGTGGGGTATACTTTCGGTATACCAGTTTACGCATACGCTGCATGAAACAGCTCGCCGTTCTTATTGCGCTTCTCATGACCTTCGCTCTTCCGGTTTCGGCCGAGGAGAACGCACCGCCACCTCGTCCTGAGCGTCCTTTGCCTACCCTCTTCTTCCCTGACGGGAAGGACATGCGTCCAGAGAACACCGAACGCTGGAAGGCAGCAGGAGAAGAAGCAAAGGAGCATCTTCTTGAAGCGCGCGAGGGACGGAAGGAGGCAGTCGATGATTGGAAGGAGGCGGGTAAAGAGCGACGCGCCGAGTTTGCATCAACTACTGAAGCGAGGCGTGAAGCACTCAAGGACCGCATCATGGAACGCCGCACAGAGTTTGCATCCTCGACTGCGCTCCGGAAGACTGAGATAGCTGAGCATATAAAGGAGCGTGTTATTGAGCGCGCAGGATACGCCGCCCGCCTGCTTGATGCCATGCTCACTCGTCTTGCAGGCATTGCTGATCGCATCCAGGGAAGAATCGACTTCCTCGAGGGTGAAGGTATCGACGCGAGCGCGGCGCAGGCGGAACTTGATGAAGCTGAAGCAGCTATCGAAAACGCCGCTGACGCAGTGGATGCAGTGAAGGCTGCCATTGAAGCGGCACTTGCGTCTGAGACTCCTCGCGAAGCTCTGCGGGAAGCGAAGGAGCTAGGTAACGCTGCCAAGGAAGCGCTCCGTGCAGCACACGAGGCGCTGCGAGAAGCCGCGCAGGCTCTCCCGAACCGGGACGTAGAGGAAGAAGCAGTAAGCGAATAATAGAACTACCATGGAACCAACACAGACCACCGAACAGACCATCCGCCCTGCTTCCTCTACAGGAGCCATCGTTGTGCTCGTGCTTATTGTTGCGCTTATCGTCGCTGGGGCTTTCTACACGTGGCAGAACCGCATGAATGCACCACTTAATGAGCAAGCGGTTGTTGAGTCGCTTGAGACTCAGGACGAGTCCACGGACCCTGCGGCAATTGAGGCAGACCTCGAGGCGCAGTCCTCTGAAGAGTTTGATGCAGAGCTTGATAAGGCGTTTACCGAGCTCGACGCTTCATTTGAGGAGTAACACGTTCGTGCAAAAAGCCCCGGGTTTTGCCCGGGGCTTTTTCTTTGGTACTATCATCAGACTATGGACATGAAACCTCGCTCTTCAATGCTTATCCCGATGGTCGTCGAGAAGTCATCGTTTGGTGAACGTGCGTACGATATCTATTCACGTCTTCTCAAGGACCGCATCATCTTCCTCGGTGGTGGTATTGATGACGACACCGCAAACCTCGTCATCGCACAGTTGCTCTTCCTTGAGTCTGAGGACCCGAAGAAGGACATCTCTTTCTACATCAACTCCCCAGGTGGCTCGGTAACGGCAGGTCTCGCTATTCTCGACACGATGAACCATGTGAAGCCAGCAGTCTCCACCGTGTGTGTGGGCATGGCAGCAAGTGCCGCCGCCGTCATCCTCGCTGCTGGTGAGAAGGGCAAGCGCTACGCGCTTCCAAACTCTGAAGTGATGATTCACCAGCCATGGGGAGGCGCGCAGGGTCAGGCCACCGACATTGAGATTACGGCCAAGCACATCCTCGCTACTCGCGACCGTCTCAACAAGATTCTTGCGAAGTCGACCGGACAGGAACTCGCAAAGATTGAGCGCGATGTTGAACGCGACTACTTCATGACCGCAGACGAAGCCAAGAAATACGGGCTCGTGGATACGGTGTTCAAGAGCAAGTAATCATATGTCCGAGGGAGAACGATCGAGCCCAGAGAGCACTCCTCCCTTGCCTCTCGGACCTCGTGAGCCGACCAAGAAGAATTACACGCCAGCAATACTACACGAAGGGAAGCACTACATCGGTCCGTATCACGACGCGGCATACCGGGCAATGGCGTCAGAACTCGATATCAGTGGAGACGCGTTCAAGCGTGCAGTCTTTGAGAGTCAGCTCGGTTTTGTCATTGGCGGCGTTTTCTACAATGACCGGGACGCCATGAAGATTTTCAAGGCGTCCGTTGACCCACGCCTGGCCGAGAAGATAGGCACCCGCACTTCTCTTACCTCTGACGACGTCGATTAGGCCAACCTGTCCCCTGGGGCTGATTTGTGGCACAATAACGAACCCAGTAACGACTGAACGCTTATCCACGCTGATCCTCTGCCTTCCGATCCCGAACATGACTCAAACCTCTGAAACGTGCGCAGTTCTGTGTAGTTGGTAGGGTACCGGAAGGCGGCTAACTCCCGCCTATGTCCATCAAACTTGTTCTTGGTCTTCTCGCCCTCTCAGGGCTTGCCGGCATTGCGCTTGGCTATGTCCTTCGGTGGCTCATCACCCTCTCCCAGCGGGGGTCTTTGGAGTTGGAGATTAAGCAGAAGATGATCGAGGCGCGTGAGCGCGCTGCACGCGTGCTTGAAGAGGCGGAGGACCGAGCACGTGAAGTCGAAGAGGAGCGCCTTGCCCCACTTGAAGAGCGCGACGAGAAGCTCGCAGAGAAGGAAGAGCGTCTTGGAAAGCGCGAGGAATTCCTCGACGAACGAGAACGCGGACTCTCTGATGACGAGGACAAGGTACGAGCGCGCGAGAACGAAGCAGTAAATACCAAGCGCGAAGCAGATGCGCTTCTTAAGGAGCGTCGCTCAGAGTTGCTCCAGCTCTCTCACCTCTCGGAGAAGCAGGCACGCGAGATGCTCATGAAAGATCTTGAGGAGACGAGTCAGGAATCCTTCCTCTCCCGCCTGCAGAAGCTTGAGGCACATGGGCGCGAGCAGCTTGAGGAGAAGGCACGTACGATGCTTCTCACCGCCATCCACCGTATGGGGAACGCGGTGAATGCTGAAGTCATGACGCTTTCGGTACCGATTGCCTCCGAGGAGATAAAAGGAAAGGTCATCGGCAAGGAAGGCCGCAACATCAAGGCGTTTGAGCGCGCTACGGGGGTGGACGTCATTATCGACGATGCACCGGACAAGATTACGCTTTCCTCCTTTGACCCACTTCGCCGCCATATCGCAAAGATTGCACTTGAGCGCCTTATCGAAGACGGTCGCATACAGCCTGCAAAGATTGAGGAAATGGTAGAGAAGGCTAAGCAAGAAGTGGCGGAGATTGTGAAGCAGAAGGGCGAACAGGCGGCGTACGAGGTCGGTGTGCTTGGTCTCGACCCCCGACTCACTACCCTTCTTGGGCGTCTTAACTTCCGCACAAGCTACGGTCAGAATGTACTCCAGCACTCAATTGAGATGGCGCACTTGGCTGGCATGCTTGCGACGGAGCTTGGCGCAGATGCTGATGTGGCACGCGCAGGCGCGCTTCTGCATGACATCGGGAAGGCAGTGGACCACGAAGTGCAGGGCACGCATGTGGAAATTGGTCGCCGCTTGCTTGAGAAGTTCGGTGTCGATAAGAAGGTCATTCAGGCAATGCAGTCGCATCACGAAGAGTATCCGTACGAGACACCAGAGTCCATCATCGTGCAGGTAGCTGACGCAGTCTCAGGCGGTCGCCCAGGAGCTCGTCGCGACACGGTAGAGCGCTATCTTGAGCGTCTTACCGACCTCGAGCGCATCGCCAGCACCTTCCCTGGTGTTGAGAAGAGCTATGCAGTGCAGGCTGGGCGTGAAATCCGCATCTTTGTGAACCCCGGAAAGGTCTCTGACCTCGCCATGCACCGCCTTGCGCGTGATATTGCAGAGCGCGTGCAGAGTGAGCTCAAGTACCCGGGCGAAATCAAGGTAAACATCATTCGCGAGAACCGCGTCGTTGAGTTTGCGCGCTAAGCACTCTTGACACAGATTATAAAAATCCCTCTAGTGAGGGATTTTTTGTTGTTAGATAGCCCTATTGCGTACCGTGGCGTATTTCTTATACTTTCTACATACCCCCTGCCTAATCGGTGGCCGCGGGATTAGGAATAACCAAGAGCATCATGAACAAGGCAGACATCGTTTCAAAAGTTCAGGACACTCTCGGCGGCACCAAGGCTGACGCGGAGCGCGCCGTTGAGACCCTCATCGACTGCATCATTAAGGGCGTAAAGAGCGGGGACGAGGTATCTATTGCAGGACTCGGCATCTTCGTGGCGAAGGCACGCCCAGCACGCACTGGAAGGAACCCTCGCACTGGCGAGACCATCCGCATTGCAGCTACTCGCACCCCTAAGTTCCGCCCCGCAAAGGCGCTTAAGGACGCAGTTAAGTAAGAGTCTTCTTACAGAAAAAGCCCCGGTCTCCCGGGGCTTTTTTCGCACCCGCTACACCCTAGAAGCGTCGGGAAACAGTGATAGAGGGCTGTGCCTCTCCGTTCTCAGGGATGAAGACCTGCATGCTGACATCAATACCATTGTCTCTCGCCCACTTAAGTGACAAGCGTCCGTACTCATCAGAGTCAAAGGAGCCAGCAGCCATTTCAACAGAGACATCCGTGCCTGCAATCTGGAAGGTGCGGCCAAGTTCTACAAAGCCCGCAGGCTCACCCTGGGTGTTCCAGTTTATGCCCACTACCGCGTTCGCTTCAAGGAGTTGTGCGAGGGTATACACCGCGCCGCTCACTTCACCGTTATTGTCAGCACCAACACGGAAGACAGGTTCGCCACAAAGCGTAAGGCGTTCGTTAAGAACGGCGCAGCTCTGAGAGATAATGCGTGCCTGCTCACCATCTACTGTGCTTGCGATAATGAACGCTTGGGAAAAGCGCTCGGGGAGTCCGCGGACCTCAAGGCGGGCACTGACCGTAGGCTCGTTCTCGACGTGGCTTGCGTCCGGAGCCCTAAAGGCCGTTGAGAAATCAACTGATGCAAGATCAAGTGCGATACCGTTACGGGCCGCGCCTACCACTTGTTCCACGTGGGCGGCAACCTCTGTCTGCACTGGGCCCTCAACGTTTACGATTGATCGCTCGTGTTCGGGGACGGTGCCCCCTAAAAACGGATCTACTGATCCTTGTTGTGGTGGGAGGCCTGCGTCAAATGTTCCTTCGGGCATGAGATGGTACGTGATGAGATAAGTAGTACAGACGCATCATGGTTTATCTATAGAATTCGTCAAGTAAAGTAAAACTACCAAAAGTCCCGCTCGTGCGAGATCTTTCTAGGTATTGAAGTATTTCTTCCCCTTCAGTTTCTCAGGCAGGTAGCTTTCCGTGTCGTACTTCCTGTATCCCTTGCCGTACCCAAGTTCTTTCATCAGTTTTGTGTGGGCGTTCTTGATATGTTTGGGAACCGGGAGGTTGCCGAACTTCTTTGTGTCTTCTTGAGCGAGCCTAAGTGCATCGTAGGCTGAGCGGTCTTTTGCAGCGTTCGCGAGATACGCCACTCCGTGTGCGAGATTGATGGCACACTCCGGATACCCAATGACCTCACAGGCGCGGAAGACAGAGTTCGCAACTACAAGTGCGGTCGGCTGCGCGAGTCCCACATCTTCTGAAGCGAAGATAACCATTCTTCGCGCGATGAAGAGTGGGTCCTCTCCCGCTTCAACCATACGTGCGAGGTAGTACATGGCGGCGTCAGGTTGGCTTGCTCGCATGCTCTTTATGAAAGCGCTGATAGTGTCGTAGTGCTCATCTCCCTTCTTGTCGTAGCGAAGGTGCGGAGACTCAAGTGCTTTGTTGAGGTTCTCAACAGACACTTCTCCATACAATGTCTCTGCTCCTTCAAGCATGGTGAGTGCCTTACGGGCATCCCCGTTGGCATAACCCAGTAACCAGTCGAAGGCATCCTTGGGAACCTTCACCTTCGAGCGCTTCACGATTGCCTTGAGCGCTTCTTCGGAGAGCGGCTCAAGTACAAACACTCGGGAGCGAGAAAGGAGCGCAGGAATCACTTCGAAGGAAGGATTCTCGGTGGTGGCACCAATGAGGGTGAGTTCTCCACTCTCAACATAGGGCAAGAGGAAATCCTGCTGGCTTTTATTGAAGCGATGGATTTCGTCGAGAAACAATACCTTAGGTCTCTCAAGTGCAAGTTTTCCTGCGCGGGACGTTTCTCCAACAATCTTACGTATATCGTCTTTCCCTGCCGAGACTGCGGAGAGTTCAAAGAGCTCGGCATCAAGTGCTTTTGCATAGATGCGGGCAATCGTTGTCTTTCCAGTTCCAGGAGGCCCCCAGAGAATGAAGGAGAAGCGGTGCTTCTTCTCAATAGCGACTCGAAGCGGCTTGTCCTTGCCCACTAGATGTTCCTGGCCGACAAATTGGTCGAGAGAGGTCGGCCGTATGCGGTTGGCGAGGGGCTCCATTTCTTCAAGACTACGCTTCTCCACATGAAGTGCAACGGAAAACAAAAACCGCCCTCGCAGGGGCGGTTGTTGTCTGCCACACTCAGTTCGACTATCCGTCAATGATGTCCTGAGCCTCATCAACGAGATCCATGATTTCGTCGGTGAGATCAATCACTTCATCCCAGTCATTGTCATCGAAGGCGTCTTCTGCCTCCTCGAGAAGGTCATCCGCGTCATCAAGTAGTTCATCTGCGTCACTGTAGTCAGATGACGAGATGTCAGAATCGGCAAGATCCTCGCGTGCTTCGCTGATGGCATCGTCTGCCTCATCGAGTGCATCCTCCGCATCGTTCTCGTCAGCGTCATTGCTGTCGCTGGTTCCAAGTGCGATTTCGCGAGCCTCGTCAGCAGCGTCAATCGCGTCATCTGCCGAATCCATCGCTGCATCCCAGTCTTCATCGTCAAAGGCATCATTTGCCTCATCGAGGAAGTCCTCAGCATCAGCAAGGAGGTCTTCGGCGTCATTGATGTCGCTACCTGAAGCGTCGGAATCATCAATAGCTGTCTGTGCGTCATCGATAGCGTTTTCCGCATCAGCAATTGCATCCTCAGCATCGCTTTCGTCACCGTCATTGCTGCTGCTGTCGCCGTTAGCGATGTCTTCTGCCTCGTTGGCAGCGTCAATCGCGTCGTTTGCAGCATCAACTGCCTCATCGAAGTCCTCGTCATCAAGAGCTGCGTTCGCGTCGTCGAGGAAGTCCTCGGCGTCAGCTACGAGTCCCTCTGCGTCGTCGATGTCGCTACCTGAGGCGTCGGAATCATCAATGGCGTCATTAGCGTCATCGATAGCTTCCTCTGCGTCAGCAATCGCATCTTCTGCGTCGTTCTCGTCAGCGTCATTGCTGTCGCTGTCGTCGTCACTGTTCCCCATTGCCTCATCGGAGCTGTCCGTTGAAGCGTTCGCGCTAGCGATTGCCTGAACGTAACTTCCGTTGAGGTACTGAGTAAACGCATTGAGAAGGTCCTGAGCGGCATCCTCAAGAGGGCCGTCGTCCCCGTCCTCATCAACGGCATCCTGGTAGGCTGCAACAGCCTCAAGAATGGCAACCTTTGCACGAAGCTGGTCGCTGCCAGTTATTGGAGGGATGGTTGTACTGCCTCCACCCATGAGCGCGCTGAACTTGGCGCGGGACATTGGGCCGAAGTTTCCGTTTGAGGTAACGCCGTTTGCAGCCTGCCACTTAGCAACGGCAACTCCCGTCAGGGAGCCGTAGATAGTGGTCTCAGCGCCTGGGGCGCCAGGGCCAGTGGAGGCAATCTTGTAGCCACTACCATTCAGATATTGCTGGAGGCAGCGCACGTCCTCACCAGTCGTCCCGACGTACAGGTCGCGGCTGAAGGTACACGTAGCGGCGTGCGCCGTATAGGCCGGTCCGAGCGCTGCGTACGCGGAAATCGCGAGCGCGACGGCGGTAAGTACCGCGCCTATCTTTCTCATTACATTACTTTGCATATCGATAATCGTATTAATCGGTTCGGATAAAGCACGCCCTGTGAACACTACAACAAAGATACCATGCAGAAATGATGAAGGTTTCCTGCAGGGAGGGGAGAAAATGGGGGCATGGCCTCTTACATCGAACTGTCTCTGCGCGTTAGAACCACGGGACGTTAGTTAATTTCAACCAATATCTCGTTCCGGTTAAGCCACGGTGCAGTGAAGGGCGCGTTGTACCCCGCATATTCTGGCTCCCCCTTACTCACTACTGAGTCTTTCTCAAGCAGCGAGAGGAGCTCCTGCTTTTTCGTAGCAACCCGCTCACTGTCCCTGAACCAAGAAAATCTCAGCACGGCAACTTTTCGTGCTTCTTGCGGGACAATCTCTATCCTAGGATTGTTGGGCTGCGGTAGTGTCTCAAGCGTGTATTCAAACGGCATCACGAAAGAGACGGTACGGCTCCCTTCTTTTGAGCTTTCAATCACTGGAGCAGTCATTGCCATCTTCTCAGATTCGCCCTCGATAACCGGAGCGGTCATTGCGATGCTTGTCTGTTTTGTGTTGTTTCCAAAAATGTAATCAGCCAGAATCCTGAAACCTTCATTCAAGGCCTCGTCATAGGTCCCGCCGACCTTCACCTGAGCAGTTATATATGGTTGGTATACACGCACTTCGTATCCGTGCCGTTTTTCAATAACCGAATAAGCCGGTGTCTTAACTGAATGTTCAACAAGGTAACTTATTGCCGTCCAGGCAATGAGTAAGGCTCCAATGGCTAGGAGTGTATACATGTATTTATTCATGAGGGAGCCGTGGTGGGAGTGGGAAAAACACCGATGTTCTTTTTTTGTATACCTCCCACGCAAGATTTCCTTCCCACTTTTTCTCAAGCAGCGGTACCCCTGACACTTTCAAAAGAAGGAAGGTAATTAGTAGCGGACTTACGAGAGCGACAAGCGGTACCGAGGAAAGCGCCAAGGAGATAAGTGCAATACCTACCCACATTGTGCTTTCTCCGAAATAGTTAGGGTGTCGTGAGTACTTCCATAACCCGCGCATCAGTATGGATCCTTTGTTTTGTGGGTCGTTAATAAACTGATCTAACTGATGGTCTGCAACCACTTCGAAGAAGAACCCTACCACCCACACAGCAAGACCAAGGTACGCAAGAGGATAGTTCGGTTGCACGGATGGGTAGAGGAGCGCAAGCGTCACGGGGAGACACACAATGAAGACAACCAGACCTTGTAGCATATACACCTGAAAGAAACTCCGTACGATGAAACTCTTTCCCCACGCGTCACGCCAGGCTTTGTACCGGAAATCTTCTGGCTTACCTTTGTTCTTACGATAGATTCGAGTTGCGAGTCGAGCACCCCATATAAATGGTAAGAGCGCTAAGACCACAATGAATGGCTCGGTGATTGTTGTCTGGGCGAAGGTTGCCGCAATGACAATCATAAATGCAATTCCGTACCCGATGTCTGCAACGCCATTGTTTTTGACGATAAGACTAATGACAAATAACGCACTCATGTAGGCAAGAAGCGCTACCAATGAAAGAGCCAATGGTGTCATGACTATTTAATGATAAAGGTAGTAGCGAGTAAGTACGTTATGGTTGCTACTGCTCCAGAAAGCACCGTCCCCCACACAATGTCGACGATTGATACTAATGCGGGCCACTCCTTCATTGTTGCCCAGTTGGTTAGGTCATAGGTAAGGTACGTAAAAAAACCAAACAGTGCTCCATACAATAGTGCGTGCGTCCACGCACGAGCCTCGATTGCCGGCGCAACGGCAAAAATAATAAGTCCAACTAAAAATAGGAGGTAAAACACGATTGCTACTGGCCAGTTAACCGTTGGGCTGAGTAGGTGCCCTATCTGCGATTTATAAAAACCAGGAGCAACTATCCCTAACCAAAACAGGTCAATGATAAAGAACACCGGAACTGAAACAAGATATAGTAAACCGTACTGCAGCGTGCTTAACATGTATTGAGTATACCCGAAGGGGCAGCATAAAATGCTTAAGGTATCTCAGTCTCTTGAACTAGCACTAGTGGGTGCCCCACCTCGGTCTCGAACTAGGTAGAGTGGGGCACTTCAAGGGTTCTTTGGCGGGGTTTTAGGATTGAAGTCGAGGCATCTCGGTCTAGGTCTTTACCTTTTCCCACTCGGTTTGCACTCTCGGCTTCGCATTTTTATATATACCCACTAACTGATTCAGACGCCGTAATATAGACTCTCCCAGTTTTATCGCTTCTTCGCACTCGACAGGAGTCAGCTTTTTTCCTCCGAACATTTTGTGTGCAAGACGATTCCTGTAGCCCTTATATGTTCCAAGATCTCGAACTAGCGTTACGGCTGCTGGCGATACTCTCTTTACGCAGGCCTTATATAGATTCAGGAGTGGGCCAAGTTCTGATCTCTCCAATTTCTCTACATAGTCCTTATCAGGCAAGCCCGATCGCTGCAAAACAGCCAAAGCGAGTTTGAGTTGAACTTCATTTGTCTGAACAATGAATGCTCCGTATTTTGCGTTTTCTGCATTACGTCGCCCAGCAATGATGCTGTCTACTAAACGCCTTTTTGCTCGATTAACCGCAGACGACATACTTTTATTATAAGTTTATTTGCACTAGGCGCGAGGGTTAAAGCCTCTTAATGAGGCATCTCGATTTGGGCTACTTAATAAAAATCGAGGTAAGTAATGCTAGGAGAGAAACGAAGAGCGAGAGCCACGCAACAGCATTTTCTGGGAAGCTAGACTTCCAGTATTCGAGCACACTCCTTCCTTTTGTAGTAAGCACTATTTTTGTTTTGTAGTCTTTGATTTCTTCCCTGCTAAAAAATTTGCCCGGGTCGTAGCGAACTTCTTCGCCATTCCTTTTATCTATTCTTGTAAAAATCGGACTTTGCATCTCTAACGTTACCAAACCATCGTTGGCCATCCGCAGAACTTCATCACGAATAATTCCAACAGGTGCCTTGAATCCAAAAGGGCCATCGCGCAGCTCTGAACTTCCGTAAATTTCTCCTACCAAGTACTGGTAGTTTGGATACTCTATCCTCACCGTCACTTTTACCTCGCTTACGTCAGAGTCTGGATGAGATGGGTCGTCAATCTCAAAAGTAGATGCTTCCTGTAGAAGAATTATATTGGGGAACCTTTCTCGTCGCTGTTCAAAAGACCTCAGAGCCTTAAGTAGCTTCCCTCTGGTTACTTTGGGTATTTTGACCATTACAGAGACTTTAACTTGATTCTTTGGGGATTAGAAACTTACCAACTAAGCACCTCAGTCTCTCGGATTAGCACTAAAGGGTGCGGGATAGGAGAATCGAACTCCTGCTCTCAGTTTGGAAAACTGATGTTCTACCATTAAACTAATCCCGCTTCTGGGCGAGGATACCATAAAGGACATGTATTCGCCCACCCGTTCCCTTTTCGTATGAATGGTGTAGCGTACGCATAATGTCAGCCATTCAGGAACTCCTCGTCAATGGCGCCGCCCTTATCCTAGGGCTCGTGTCCGCCGTGCTCGGCGTTGGAAGCTCGGATGTCCTTGAGGAGAAGGTGGCGGTCGCTCCCCCACCAATGCCAGCTCTTGAGAACTGGAACCCTGGCGTGCACCCACCAACGCTTGAGGAAGTTATCTACGACCTACTCCAGGGCGCTGAAGACACCATTGCAACCGATTCTTCCCCCTCGACCCCGACGCTTACGTTTCCTGCGCCTTCGCCTGTCCGCCCGCCGGTGATTGTCGCCCCTCCGGTCGTTATTCCGCCAACGGAGACCACCACTCCACTCCCAACAACGGAAGATCCTCAACCGCACACATCGACCACTGCACTTCTCAAGGGTGCCCTGGTTAACATCATCTGTCTTCCAGCAAAAGGCTATAACGTTCAGGGCATGTCAGGCACTGGCGTGGTTATCGACCCTCGCGGCATCATCATTACTGTTGCACACGTCGCACAGAATTTCCTCCTTGAGGACTTCCCTACCAAGGACGCGGGGAACTGTGTGATCCGAACCGGAAGCCCAGCCAAAAACGCCTATGATGCCGAGCTCATCTATTTGTCCTCCACATGGATTGAGGAGAATCCTGAAACCATTGTAACCAGTCGCCCAAAGGGCACGGGTAAGGACGATTTCGCCTTCCTAGCGATCACGCGAAGCCTCACGGGTTCCATGCCCTCTTCCTTCCCTGCGGTGAAACTGGCTCCCACGGGGGCGAGGATAGCTGCGGGAGACAAGGTATCGAGTGGCTCCTATGGTGCGGAGTTTCTCACAAGCTCTGAGATACGTTCTTCCCTCTACCCCACCATAGCCTTCGGCTCTGTTAAGGAGGCGTATACCTTCTCGAAGGTAACAGGCAATCCTGATATCTTTTCTGTTAACGCCGGGGCAGCCGCTCAGGAAGGTTCTTCCGGAGGAGGTGTCTTGGATAGCAAGGACCGTTTCATAGGGGCCATTACCACCCGCACCGTTAAGGCAGATCTTTCATTGCGCGATCTTCAAGCAATTACCATCGACCACATACGCCGCGAGTTTAAGCGAGAAACAGGCAAGGACCTCGACACCTATCTCTCGGGAAATACGAATGCCCTCGTGTCAGGATACGAGGACGATGCCGCCGAGCTTCTCGACGTGATAAAAGAAGCGATTCACTAGGTAGTCGGGCCGCCGGGAATCGAACCCGGTCAGTCTGCTCCCAAAGCAGATGTACTACCGGTATACTACGGCCCGGTCCGCGCATCCTAGCACAACGCGCTTGTTGAATACACATGAAGGACGCTTCATAAAAGACGACCGAAAGAAATACTCTTGATATACAGGGTATTTAAGAGAAAAAGAATAATTTCTTCAGGTTGTCTTTTTGTCCTTTATCCCCAGTATCCACAGACTTATCAAGGTATTGAAAACGGCCCTTTTGGGGCCGTTTTCTTCATGTTGGTGCGGCTAGGGAGAATCGAACTCCCATCTCGTCCTTGGCAAGGACGCGTCCTACCACTAAACGATAGCCGCAGTGGCTGGCACTATACCATGACGTACCAGCTCGCTTCCAGGGCTACTTCTTTGCTCGCACCCTTGCTTCTGGAGAGAAAGAAATATCGCGTGTCCTCCCCTTCTCAATGAGCACTTCCTTCGGGAGCTCGCGTAGGTTGTAGACAGAGACCATGCTCATGCCGTAGGCGCCAGCATTCCCTATGGCGAGGAGGTCACCAATCTTTGGACTCGCGATCTTCCGATGCGTGGCGAAGATGTCTCCGGATTCACACACGTTGCCTGCAACGGTGATGGACTTCTGTGGGCCTTTTCGGCTGACGTTCTGTATGGGGTGATACGAGCCGTACATGGCCGGGCGGATGAGGTGGTTGAAGCCAGAGTTTATTCCCACGAAGTCATGCTTAGACGTTGATTTAAGGTCCACCACAGAGGCGTAGAGGGTCCCCGACTCAGCCACCACGTAGCGTCCTGGTTCGAGGGCGAATGTTGCTCCCGGTCGTTCATTGCGGAAGGCAGCGGTGAGTTTCGTGAATTCCTTGCCGAGCGTAGCTAAGTTGAGCGCACGATCTGTTGGTTTGTACGGGATGCCGAAGCCCCCGCCGAAGTCCACATGTCTTACGTCCGGGAAACTGCGTGCCGTTCGTAGGAGCTTGCGCACGGAGCGCAAGAAAATATTTGCGTCCTTGTTGAGGATGTTCGAACCAATGTGCTGCTCGACCGCGACGATAACAAGTCCGTACTTCTTGGCAATCCGGCGCGCTGCAGGGATATCCTTCTCGCTGATCCCGAACTTGCTGTCAGGTCCTCCGGTCACGACGTGGCGATGGTGCCCAGTGCCAATGCCTTCATTGATGCGAAGCGATACTTCCTTACCAAGCTTCTTACGGCCCCACGTCTCAAGCTGCACGAGGGAATCTATATGCACGTAGCCTGCGTTCTGTGCAGCGAAGAGAAGGTCGCTCTCCATCTGATTCGAACAAGTGTAGCTGATTGCGGTCTTGGGGAAACCTGCCGCCTGCCCTGCCCTGATTTCACCCGGTGAAACGCACTCAATGCCGAGACCTTCCTTCTGGATAATCTTCAGGAGTTCAGGGTTGCTGTTAGCTTTGACGGCGTAGAAAATCTTCGTATCGGGGAAGTATCTGCGAAGGTCGCGGCAGCGCTTTTCGATGACTGCCCTGTCGTATACGTATAAGGGGGTCGGGTACTTGCGTACCAGTGTTTTGATATTCATTTGTATTACGCGGTTCGCTTAGATGCGATAGGCCGCACGAGGTGGAGAGAGGAATTCATGTCTCTACAGTATACCTTGTGCTCCCGCCAGGACTCGAACCTGGAACAACTGCTTCGAAGGCAGTCATGATATCCGTTTCACCACAGGAGCGTATGGGCACACTACCACATTGTGCTGCTAGAATGCTTGCATGCAATTTCGTGTTCCAACTGAGGTACAGGCGGTAGCGGCAGGGCTTCGGGAGGCA
>CAZJPR010000002.1:24673-66376 GCA_964548265.1 uncultured Candidatus Saccharibacteria bacterium | reverse complement strand
CCTGTATAGTCCTCGAAACGCTACGTACCTCCCTGGAGGGACCAATGGCCGGAAAGGGGGAACCCTCTACGCGCTATTGAAGGCGCGTTTTCCATTTCATGAAATTCATCCTCGCTCGCAAAGACTCGATGACCCAGATCTTCGATGATCAGGGTATCGTTCACGCCGGAACCATCCTCAAGGTGGTGCCGAACGTCGTCACGCAGGTGAAGGCTAAGGACGGCAAGGACGGCTACGCTGCTGTCCAGGTAGGAATGGACGCGCAGACTGAGAAGCGCCTCAACAAGCCGCAGTTCGGCAAGGCGTTCAAAGTATTGAAGGAGTTCCGTGTTGAGGACACCGCAGGCTTCGAGGTTGGCAATGAGATTACCCTTGAGAGCTTCGCTCCAGGAGACGGCGTGCGCGTTGTCGGTACCTCAAAGGGTAAGGGCTTCTCGGGTGTGGTGAAGCGCCATGGCTTCCATGGAGGTCGCCGTTCCCACGGCCAGAAGCACTCCGAAAGAGAACCAGGATCTATCGGTGGTGGCGGTCGCGACGGAGGCCGCGTGGCCAAGGGTATGCGTATGGCCGGCCGAATGGGCGGAGAGCGTGTTACCGTCACTAACCTCAAGGTGCTTCACATTGATACAAAGTCCGGTGAAATGATTATCTCAGGCGCAGTCCCTGGCCCACGTGGTTCGGTCGTGGAAATCATTTCCGCATAAATTTTCGTATGGCAACCACCAAAAAGACAACCGTAAAGAAGGCCGCTCCTAAGAAGGCAGCGCCGCGCGCAAAGAAGGCGCCTGAGATTACCCCAGGTAAGGGTGAGGCAGTTATTTTCGGCATGGACGGCTCGAAGGCCGGCACCGTTGCGCTCCCAGCAGAGCTCTTCGGCGTGCAGTGGAACGCAGACCTCGTGCACCAGGTCGTCGTTGGTATGCAGGCTAACGCCCGCCCAACGGTGGCCAACACTAAGTTCCGCGGTGAAGTTTCTGGAGGAGGTAAGAAGCCATGGAAGCAGAAGGGTACGGGACGTGCTCGTCACGGTTCTAATCGCTCCCCAATCTGGGTAGGTGGAGGTACCTCTCACGGTCCTCGCGCAGAGCGCGTGTACAGCGTGAAGATCAACAAGAAGATGCGCACTGCCGCTCTCATGTCAGTCCTTTCTCGCAAGATGAAGGATGGCGAGGTGATTCTTGTTGAGAAGATGTCCTTTGGCACCCCAAAGACCTCAGCCGCAGTGAAGACGCTTGCAGCACTCGCTAAGGCAGCTGATGCACCAAACCTCACCAAGAAGCGCGTGAATGCCGCACTCATCGTGCTCTCGGGCAACGATGCTGCAGTTAAGAAGAGCTTCCGCAATATCGGTAACATCATGAGCGAGGAAGTTCGCAACCTCAACCCGGTCGACATCATGAACCGCCGCTACCTCGTGATTGAGAACCCAACGGAATCCTTTGCGGTCCTGTCCGGCAAGCTAAAGAAATAATTTATGGGACTCTTTTCATCCGACACAAAGAAGAAAGTAACGAAGACGAAGAAGGCCTCTTCCGTGAAGAAGCCTGCGGTCATGAACGCTAACACCGTGCTTAAGGCACCGTGGATGAGCGAGAAGGCCCTCATCGGCACTGAGAAGGGAGTCTACGTCTTTGAAGTACCACCTCAGGCAACTAAGACTGATGTCATTGCTGCCATGGAGACCATCTACAAGGTGACACCTCGCCAGATTCGCATGGTGAATCTCCCAGGTAAGCGCAAGGCTCTTCGCCACAAGCGCGGCATGGGAACACGTGCACGCCGTCACAAGGCCTACGTCTACCTCAAGAAGGGCGACACCATCACCCTCGTCTAACCTGTATTCATATGAAATCCTACAAACCGTACACCAAGAGTCGCCGTGGAATGACCACACTGCCGTACAAGCAGCTTCTTTCTGGTGACCGCCCGTTCAAGGCTCTCTTGAAGGCCAAGAAGGACCAGGCAGGACGCAACTCCCAGGGCCGCGTCACGACGCGCCACCAGGGTGGTGGTCACAAGAAGCGCCTTCGCGATGTCGACTTCCAGTACAACAAGAAGAACATCCCTGCGAAGGTAGAGACCATTGAGTACGATCCGTACCGCACAGGCTTCATTGCGCTCGCACTTTACGCAGACGGTGCTCGCCGCTACGTGCTTGCACCAAAGGAACTTAAGGTCGGCGATAGCTTCGTCGTGTCTGAGGATGCACCAGTGAAGACTGGTAACCGCATGCCGCTCGGCAAGATTCCGACGGGCACCTTTGTGTACAACATCGAGCTCCAAGTGGGTGCAGGTGCACGCCTCGTACGTTCTGCGGGTAACTACGCAGAAGTCATCGCGCACGACGCGGGGTACGCGCAGATCAAGCTTCCTTCGACTGAGGTTCGCAAGGTGTCTGACCTTTGTTGGGCATCCATCGGTGCCGTCGGTAACGAAGAGAGTCGCCTCGTGAAATACGGAAAGGCAGGACGCTCACGTTGGAAGGGTATTCGCCCTACGGTGCGTGGTACCGCTATGAACCCGGTAGACCACCCACACGGAGGAGGTGAAGGCCGCCAGGGTCGTGGTCTCCGTCGTGCAAAGACGATGTGGGGCAAGCCATCGGGCAAGGGACAGAAAACCCGTACGCCGAAGAAGTACTCAAACGCACACATCGTTTCTCGCCGAAAGGTTGGCAAGAAGGGATAAACAAAAGGCCGGTTGCACCGGCCTTTTCTGTTGCTATCATTTGTAAGTACATCTAACACATACGGCGTATGTCGATAGAAACAGAAAGAAATAATAGGGGTCCGAATGAAGATTGGCTGGACTCCGGCGCCTTAGATCCTATGATGGACGACCGAGGGAGATCTTATGATTTAACCAAGGCGGATGAGGTGCATGAGAAATGGCGATATGTTGAATTGTTAGAAAATCGTTTAAAAGGAAAAGGTGGTCTTCCTTGGAATAGTGCTGCTGCAGAAAAGGCAGCAGAAAGGATGTCACAGATGCCGACCCCAGAGGGCAAGGAGCGTGGTGCTTGGGAGGGAGATCGCCTCGAAGAGATATATTTGGAGGAACTTAACAAGGCTTAGATAAAAAAATCAAGTAACAAAAGCCCCGCATCTGCGGGGCTTTTGTTACTGATACTTAGCTTTCAGTATCGCGGTGAGCTCACTCTTAGGAAGCCGTACTTCCTGCATTCCAAGGGCCCAGGGACCTACCTGGTACGGGGCGAAGATGATGACGAGCGCATCCCCTTCGAGGTAGAAATTGAGGTAATTGTCCTCGTCCGGGGTCGTGCCTGCATCAATCATGTCCATGCTGAGTTCTGCCTCGCTTACGTTTGAGGCTTCTGCTATCTGCGTCACAAGCTTTGCGCGTGAGCTTGAGGAAAGCTTTGCAAGGTAATCGCTCCCCGGGACGAAGAGGTCTCCGAGCGTGAGTCCTGTGCCAGTCTCGCTGTCGAAGGTGAAAGTGCGGTAGTAGGCGTTCGGGTGTGCACCGAGTGTGTCTGCGTAGATGAGGTAGACGTAGGAGACGGTCGAGTCGGAGCTGTGGAGCTCGTAGTCCATGCCGAGCGCATACTTTCTGTCGCCGCCAAGTCCCTGCATGGCAATGTCTTCCGCCGATAGCGAGAGCAACCCGCTCTCTTCCTTGAAAGACTGGACCGAGATCTCTGCAAACTGCTTCATGACTTCAACAGCGTGTGCATCCGCTCCAGCGCCTGCAGAGGCCTTAAGCGGGGTAGAGGTGGGGTACGTAGCCTCAATCTCCCAATACTGCTCATTCTCCGTAATAACCCCCATTTCCCCCTGGGGCTCTCCCGCTTGGGGGGTAGGGGCCTCTGGAGCCGGAGTATTCGCCATATACCAGATAAGGGCGCCCAGGATGATAAGAATGAGCACGACGCCACCGATTGCGAGCTTTTTGTTGGTATACATACCTCTCTATACTACTCCCTACCAGGAAGGAATCATGAAGAATAGGCCTTTATTTGACACTCTTGCCTCTTTCCTATAGATTTCACCTATCCCGCGACGCGGGCTTTTCATTGCTTAACTCATGTCTCGCTCCCTCAAGAAAGGACCGTATGTGGACGTCAAACTCCTCAAGAAGGTCAAGGACCAGAAACCAGCTTCGGCGGGGGTAATTAAGACATGGGCCCGCAATTCCCAAATCGCACCTGAGTTCGTCGGCTTCACGTTCGGCGTCCACAACGGGAAGACCTTCGTGGATGTGCTCGTTACCGAGGACATGGTGGGTCACCGCCTTGGTGAGTTTTCCCCTACCAAGAAGTTCATCCGCCACGGAGGAAAGATGCAGAAGGAGCTCGAGCAGAAGAAGAAGGACTCTGAGATTGCAGCCGCTAAGGCCTCCAAGGAGCCCGCTGCCGCAGCCCCTGCCAAGAAGAAATAACTATGAAAGCCTCACTTACAAGCCACAACCAGCCTCCGCGCAAAGTCCGTCTCGTGACTGACCTCGTGAAGGGCAAGAAGGTAGAAGACGCACTTGCTGCGCTCTCCTTCCTCCCGAAGCGCGCCGCCGCTCCAATCAAGAAGTTGATTGAGTCTGCTGCTGCCAACGCCAAGAACAAGGGCGAGGATGTTTCTAAGCTCAAGGTGAAGAACATCACCGTCAATTCTGCTGGCATGCTCGTGAAGTACATGCCCCGCGCCATGGGCCGTGGAGCACCGGTACGCCGCCGCAAGAGCCAAATAAGCGTCGAGCTCGCATAACTTTTATATGACACACACCGTACATCCTTACGCACACCGCCTCGGCATCATCCGAGACTGGAAGAGCCGTTGGTTTGCCCGTGGCAAGGCGCAGTATCGCGAGAACATCGCTATTGATGAGGGTATACGCCGTTTCCTCACCAAGCGCCTTAAGGGCATGCACGTCTCAGACATTGAGATTGAGCGCTCAGCTACGGAAACTCGCGTGCTTCTTCACACTGCGCGCCCAGGTTTGGTGATCGGCCGCTCTGGTGAGAACGCAACGAAGCTCCGCAAGGAACTTGCCGGCGTTATTGCAAAGGCTTCTCCTAAGGATTCCGCTGCTCGCAAGTCACTCGTGAAGCTCGACATCATGGAAGTTCGTCAGCCAGAGACTAATGCTTCAGTTGTCGGTCAGATGGTTGCAGAAGGACTTGAGAAGCGTCTTCCGTTCCGCCGCGTGCTCAAGTCGACTGTTGAGAAAGTCATGGCCGTCCGCGACGTTGTCGGTGTGCGCATTGTGATTTCTGGTCGTCTTGGTGGCGCTGACATGTCTCGCATCGAGCAGATTAAGCGTGGTCGTATTCCGCTTCAGACTTTCCGTGCAAACATCGACTACGCACACACGGAGGCACACCTTCCGTACGGTCAGATTGGCATCAAGGTGTGGGTGTACATGGGCGACACGTTCACCGAGCGTAACCGCGGCGCACAGCCGCAAGCCGCACCTCGCGCATAATATTTTTCGTATGTTGTTTCCAAAGAAAGTAAAACACCGCAAGTGGCAGACTGGACGAAAGTCCCCAGCCAAGATGGCGCGTCCTGATACGCGTGGTACGAAGGTGTCCTTCGGTTCTCACGGCATGAAGGCAACCACCGCTTCTCGCATCACCTCTAACCAGATTGAGGCCGCTCGTAAGGTGCTTACCCGCGTTACTGGTAAGGGAGGCAAGCTCTGGATTCGTATCTTCCCTGACCGCCCAATTACGCAGAAGGCAGACGGTCTCAAAATGGGTAAGGGAAAGGGAGATCCGAAGCACTTTGTGTTTGAGGTGCACCCAGGTCGTGTGCTCTTCGAACTCGATGGTGTTGAGGATGCGGTTGCTCGCGATGCTATGCGCCGCGCGGGTGCCAAGCTCCCACTTAAGACCTCCGTCGTTCTTCGTTCCTAATCATTTATGGCAAAGAAACTTACATTCAAGGATACGAGCGTCGAAGAGCTCAACAAGATTCTTCTCGAGAAGAAAGAGGAGCTCCGCAAGCTTCGTTTTGAGGCTGCAGGAGCCCGGGCGAAGGAGAGCAATGCTCCTGCGAAGATTCGCAAGGATATTGCCCGCATCTTGACGGAACTCACGCTTCGCGCGAAGGTAACCAACTAAGTATGGAAACTCCTACCTCCCGTCCCCAGAGTTTTAAGGGCGTCGTCGTAAAGACGGCGATGAAGGACACCGCTACGGTGGCGGTCTCTCGCTACGTGAAGCACCCGAAGTACAAGAAGTTCCAGACCCGCACGAAGAAGTTCCTCGTCCACGACCCGGGCAACACGGTCAAGGTTGGTGACAACGTTACTATCGTTGCGTGCCGCCCACTTTCGAAGATGAAGCGCTTCAAGATCGCTACCGCATAAGCTTATGATTCACGACCGCACTATCGTTACCGTTGCAGACAACTCAGGCGCCAAGATTGGCCGTGTCTTCAAGGTGCTTGGTGGGTCCAAGCGCCGTTACGCAAGCCTCGGCGATGTGGTCGTTATTTCCATCCAGACTGCAGAGCCTCGTAAGGCAACGAAGAAGAAGGATGTGGTGAAGGCAGTCGTCGTACGCACCAAGAAGGCCGCACGCCGCGCTAACGGTTCCTACATTGCCTTCGATGACAATGCCGTCGTTATCATCGAGAAGCAGGGTAAGGAGATGGGTCCTCGCGGTAACCGCGTCTTCGGTCCGGTTGCTCGTGAGCTCACCGAGAAGGGGTGGCAGAACATTGCGTCCCTGGCGCCTGAAATCGTTTAAGTATGAAAAAGTACACCAAGACCAAGCAGAAGTCCTACGCTGCAGGACGCCGTAAGAAGAACTCTCGCCGCGCACCGAAGATCGTCATCATGAAGATGAAGCTCAAGAAGGGCGACCACGTGGTCGTTGTCTCGGGTAAGGACAAGGGAAAGGAAGGTAAGATTCTTACCGTCCTTCCAAAGCAGAACCGTGTTGTCGTTGACGGGATTGGCATGGTAAAGCGCCACCTCCGCAAGACCGGACGTGGTCAGTCTGGCCGCATCGTTGAACACCCGGCAGCCATCAGCGCCTCAAACGTGATGCTTATTGATGCTGAGACCAAGAAGCCAACCCGTGTCGGCCGCACCAAGCAGGACGGAAAGAACGTTCGTGTCACCAAGAAGAGTAAGACGGTCCTCAAATAACTTTTATGATGCTCTCAAAACAACGCCAGCAGACTGCCTTCGAGGCACTTTCAGATACATTCGGGTACAAAAACCGAATGGCAGCTCCGCGCATCACCAAAGTAGTTGTCTCCTCAGGAGTTGGTAAGGCCGACAAGCTGAAGAAGGCACTCGTTGAGAAGAAGCTGGCAGTCATCACGGGCCAGAAGCCATCTCCGCGTGGTGCAAAGCAGTCAGTTGCGCAATTCAAGGTGCGCCAGGGCGATGTTGTTGGCTACCAGGTGACGCTTCGTGGCGCTCGCATGTTTGATTTCGTTGATAAGCTCATCCACATCGCTCTTCCTCGCACGCGCGACTTCCGCGGCATCGCAAAGACCACCGTTGATGACATGGGGAACATCACCATTGGCATCAAGGAGAACACGATTTTCCCTGAGACCTCGGATGAGGACCTCAAGGACGTGTTTGGGGTGGCAATCACGATTGTAACGACGGCTAAGTCGAAGCCGGAGGCGGAGGCCTTCTTTGCTCACCTCGGTGTGCCTTTTAAGGCGTAGAATCAGCGTCGTTTGACACTGACCTCCTCTGTTGATACATTGTCCTGACGCTCCTCGGAGCTATTTTTCTTATGGCCAAAAAGTCCCAAATCGCCCGGAACCAGAAGCGCGCTAAGCTCGTCGCTCAGTACGCTGTTAAGCGTGCCGAGATGAAGAAAGCGGGGGACTTTGAGGGCCTACAGTCGCTTCCGAAGAACTCCTCCCCAGTAAGGGTCAAGAACCGCTGCTCGATTACGGGCCGTGGTCGTGGCTACATCCGGGCGTTCGGCCTTTCCCGTATCCAGTTCCGTGAGATGGCCCGCCAGGGCAAGATCCCGGGCGTAAAGAAAGCATCATGGTAAGCGATCGCGTCGGAGATTTCATAATCCGCTTGAAGAACGCCGGTGCCATCGGCAACACGTCGGTTGTGCTTCCGCACTCCGGTCACCTCGAGGACATTGCTAAGAAGCTCAAAGACCTTGGGTTCGTATCCTCTGTTGAGGTTCGCGAGAAGGCAGGTAAGAAGATGCTCGAGGTTGGTCTTGCTTATGACGAGCGTGGCGTTCACAAAATTAACGATGTGAAGCGCATCAGCAAGCCGGGTCGTCGCCTGTATGTGTCGTCTCGTACTGCACACTCGGTCAAGAATGGTCTTGGCGCACGCATCATCTCAACCCCGAAGGGCATTCTTGCTGACAAGGAAGCTCGTCAGGTAAAGGTCGGGGGTGAGGAGCTGTTTGAAATCTGGTAATACTGTATGGCATCCCGTCTCGCAAAAAAGCCAATAGCAATCCCTTCCAAGGTCCAGGTGACCTCGGCTGACGGCGTGCTCACCGTTAAGGGCTCAAAGGCTACCCTCACACGCCCGGTACACACCTCTCTTTCTATAGAAGTCACTTCAGAGGGCGTTGAGATTAAGCCAAAGAACAACACCCGTCTCGCGCATGCGTTGACTGGCACCTTTGCCGCACACGTGAAGACCATGATTAAGGGAGTAGAGGAGCCGTTCAAGAAGAACCTCATCCTCACCGGTGTCGGTTACAAGGTTGAGCTCCAGGGCAAGGACCTTGTCTTCACCGTCGGCTTCTCGCACAAGGTTACGCTCACCGTTCCTGAGGGATTGACTGCAGCGGTGGTAAAGAACACGATTACGATCGAAGGTTCTGACAAGCAGCAGGTCGGCCAGTTCTCTGCTGAGATTCGTTCGATTAAGCCACCGGAGCCCTACCTTGGAAAAGGTATTGCCTACGAGGGTGAGGTCATCCGCCGCAAGCAAGGCAAGAAGGCCGTCTAATATTTCATATGCCTAAGACTCTTACAAAATCTGAATCCCGCGTCCGCCGTCACAAGCGTGTTCGTGGAAAGATTAAGGGAACCGAAGCGCGCCCGCGCCTCGCCATCTTCCGTTCAAACCGCTTTATCAGCGCGCAGATTATCAATGATGATGCGAGCACCACGCTTGTTGCTGCTCATGGCCGTGAGTTTCCTGGCCCACTCGGCAAGCAGGCAATTGCTGTGGGCAAGGCTATTGCTGAGCGCGCAGTAGCAAAGGGCGTGAAGACGATTGTCTTTGACCGAGCGGGTTACGCGTACGCGGCACAGGTAAAGTCACTTGCTGACGCCGCACGCGAGGGCGGACTCTCTTTCTAATATCATGACCGATACTGCAACTATGGACCCTGTAGCAACTGACGCTCCCGCAGTCGAGGCAAAGCCTGTTGAGGCTGCTCGTACCGATGCACCACAGCGTGGAGGACGCGGACGCGGGGGTGACCGCCGTGGCGGAGGTCGCCCTCGCGAGCGCCGTGAGCGTGAACGCTCTGAGTTCGACCAGGTAACGGTCGACGTACGCCGTGTGGCTCGTGTGATGGGTGGAGGTCGTCGCTTCTCCTTCTCGGTTACTATCGTGATTGGCGACCGCAAGGGACGTGTGGGAGTTGGTCTTGGTAAGGGTGCAGATACTGCTCTTGCCATCGATAAGGCGACGCGTGATGCCAAGAAGCACCTCGTCACCATTCCTCGCACCAAGAGTGGCTCCATTCGCCACGATGTCTCTGTGGTGTACGGCACCACCACCCTTTCGATTATTCCTTCCCCGGGTCGTGGACTCGTCGCAGGCTCCGCAATGCGTACGGTGCTCGAGCTCGCTGGCATTGGAGATGTGGTGACGAAGATTCTCACTCGTTCGAAGAACAAGCTCACCATTGCGCGGGCAACGGTGGCTGCACTCAAGCAGCTCAAGGGCTAACCTTTTATTTATGCAGACCAACACACTCAAAGCAAAGTCCAAGCGCGTCACAAGCATGCGCGTCGGTCGCGGTGGTAAGCGCGGAAAGACCTCGGGTCGTGGTACCAAGGGTCAGAAGGCACGCTCAGGTCGCAAGATGCGCCCTGAGATGCGTGACCTCATCAAGAAGATTCCGAAGCTCCGTGGACACGGCAAGAACCGCAGCCGCACCGTGCGTCTCGACCGCGTCGTTGCTAAGCCAGTGAACCTCGCCGTCCTTGAAGCTGCGTTTTCCGCAGGCGATACGATTACCCCAGCCATCCTCATCAAGAAGGGCATCATCTCAACTCGCGGGGGACGTGTTCCGGCAATCAAGATTCTTGGCGCAGGTGAACTCACCAAGAAGCTTACGATTTCAGGAGTGAGCTTCTCTGCAACTGCCAAAGCCGCCATTGAAAAGGCAGGTGGCTCCATCCTCAATGGTTAGCGAATTCTTCAGGAAAATCTCCCTCGTCGTCACGGACCCAGTCCTCAGGTTCCGCGTTCTCTTCATCGTTGCAGCATTTGCCGTCTTCCGTTTTCTCGCTGCGGTGCCAATCCCAGGCGTGAACCCACTCGCGCTTGAGCAATTCTTTTCAAACAACCAGTTCCTTGGTCTCTTGAACGTCTTCTCCGGAGGTGGGTTCGAGAACCTTTCCATTGTGATGCTCGGTGTGGGCCCCTACATTACGGCAAGCATCATCATGCAGCTTGCGACCGTTATTTTCCCAGCAGTGAAGGCTATGTACTCTGAAGAGGGTGAAGCAGGCCGCACCAAGTTCATTGCCATTTCTCGCGCACTCACCATCCCGCTCGCCATCCTCCAGGCCGTTGCATTCCTCTCGCTCCTTGAGACGCAGGGTGTCGTGACCTCGCTCTCACCGTTTGATTTTGCGGTGAACGTCTTCCTCGTTGCAGCAGGTTCCATGCTCCTTATGTGGATTGGTGAGCTCATCACCGAGTTTGGTATTGGTAACGGTGTGTCACTCATCATCTTCGCGGGTATCATCGCTGGGATTCCTGGAGGTCTTACGCAGATTCTTTACACTGCAACGGCCGCCAACATTCCTGCCTACCTCGGCTTCTTCCTTCTCTCTCTTGCTGCTATCTACGCAGTGGTCTCAGTTTCTGAGGCGGAGCGCTCGGTTCCTATTGCCTACGCTCGTCAGGTGCGTGGTGCTGCGCATCAGCAGGGAGCAGCTACGTACCTTCCGATTCGCATTCTTCAGGCAGGCGTGATGCCAATCATCTTCGGTCTCTCCCTTGTCCTTCTTCCGCAGGTTATTCTCACTGGCCTCTCTGCGGTTGGTGTGGGCGGCCTTGATCCTTGGATTGCAGGCTACGCAGCCTTCTCCGCAAACCCATGGCTGCATGGTGCGGTCTACTTCCTCTTCGTGTTCATGTTCACCTTCTTCTACACCTCTATTACGTTCGAGCCACACCGCGTTGCTGAGAACCTGCAGAAGTCTGGCGCCTTCATCCCTGGTGTGCGCCCTGGACGTGAGACCGAGACCTATATTGGTAACGTCGTCTCACGCGTGACCTTCCCAGGAGCTCTCTTCCTCGGTGCCATTGCCGTTGTGCCGTTCATCGTGCAGGGCCTCACAGGCATCACTGCCATTCTCGTTGGTGGTACCGCACTTATTATTGCGGTGACCGTAGTGCTCGACCTCATCCGCAAAATCGACGCGCAGGTTTCGCTCAAGGAATACTAATTCCCCTTGTGCTACAGTAGTGCGGTATGGATTTGAACACAGTACTCCTTATAGGTAAGCCAGGTAGCGGCAAGGGCACGCAGGCTGCGCTCCTGGCGGAGAAGACAGGGTTTCACGTTATCGCCTCTGGTGACCTCTTTCGCGCACTTATGAAGGAGGACACGGAGGTTGGTGCCAAGATGCGCGAGGAAATTGAGAAGGGCTTACTCGCTCCGGACTGGTTTGCGATGTACCTCTTCCAGAAGTCGGTGCTTACGCTTTCTTCCACTCAAGGAGTTATCTTCGACGGTTTCGGCCGGAAGGTGCCAGAAGCGAAGGTTGTTGTTGATGTGCTCACGTGGCTTGGACGTCCTTTCACCGCGGTGCATGTGAAGGTTTCTGATGCAGAGATTATTGACCGTCTTGAGAAGCGAAAGGGCGTCTCGGGACGCGCTGACGATCATGCAGTTGAGAAGCGACTCGATGAGTATCGTATCTTCACTGAGCCTTCCATTGAGGTCTTCCGTGAGGCAGGAAAGCTCGTTGAGGTGAATGGCGAGGGAGAGGTCGACGCTATTCAGGCAGAGATTCGCAAAGCACTAAACCTCGGATGATTGTTCATACCCCAGAAGAACGAGAGGGAATTATTGAAGCAGGACGCCGGCTTGGCGTTGTGTTGTCTGAGGTCGCAAAAATTGTGGCGCCTGGTGTCTCAACGGCTGACCTCGATATCCTGGCAGAGAAACTCATTCGCGAAGGAGGAGACGTTCCCGCCTTTCTCGATTACACGCCCGAGCGCGGTGTGCGTCCGTATCCAGCGACGTTGTGCGTTTCGATAAATGACGAGGTTGTGCACGGGATACCAAACGAAGCACCGAGGATTCTTGCAGAGGGTGACATTGTTGCGCTTGATTTAGGGCTCATCCACAAGGGATTCGTTACCGATTCTGCTGTCACGGTTCCGGTTGGAGAAGTGAGTGACGAGGCGAAGCGGCTTATGCAGGTGACGCGGCAGTCTCTTGAAGACGCTATTGCGGCAGCTCGTCTCGGGAACCGCATTGGCGACATCTCGCATGCTACCGAAGCCGCCTTCAAGGGCACCGGATTCTCGGTGGTGAAGGTACTTGGTGGGCATGGTGTAGGGTCGGCGGTGCACGAGGAGCCATGGATTAGTAACGTTGGCACTCCTGGCACCGGTCCTGAAATTGTGGAGGGCATGGTGCTCGCCCTCGAGCCCATTGCAAACGCAGGGAAAGCATCAGTCATCCTTGCTCCCGATGGGTACACGTATCGTTCTAAGGATGGTTCTATTTCCGCTCACTTCGAGCACACTATTTTGGTAGAGAAGGGGAAGACGCTCGTGATTACACGCCGCCCTGGCGAGTAACAGGATTTAGGCTATACTCCCCACATACAAGCGCGAAAGCGATTTTTTACTATAGGAACTATGCCTACCCCGCACCCCAAGAAAGAGCGCACGTTCGTGATGATTAAACCTGATGGCGTCCAGCGCGGACTCATTGGTGAAATCATCCGTCGTTTCGAGAACACCGGCCTCAAGCTCGCCTACCTCAAGCTCGGTATGCTCGACGAGAAGAAATTGTGGGAGCACTACGGGAAGGATGATGTGTGGTTCGAGAAGAAGGGGGCAGGCATCATGGCTGACCGGCAGGCCGCAGGACTTCCAGTAGAGAAGGAAGCACTTGAGTACGGCAAGGATATTATTCGTGCGCTCGTCACCTTCATGACCGCAGGTCCGGTCGTGATGATGGTGATTGAGGGCAACCAGTCGGTTGCTGTGGTGAAGAAGCTTGTGGGCGGTACTGAGCCCGCAACGTCAGACGTCGGTACTATTCGCGGAGACCTCACGGTAGACTCCTACTCCATTTCGGCTATTGATGACCGCGCGGTACGAAACCTCATCCACTGCTCAGACCAGCCGGGAGAGGCTGAGCGCGAGATTGCACTCTGGCTCCCTGGGGCGGAAGTGTTGAACTACCGTCTCGTTGGCGAACAGATTCTCTACGACGTTAACCTCGACGGTATTCTCGAATAGAAAAGAAAACAGCCATTAGTGATATTCTCACTCTATGGCTACGACAAGGATTTCTGGCGGCACGGTACACGCGCTACCGTCTGATGTACGAAAGGTATTGGCTAGTGATGCCAAGGCACGTGCGGCATGGGGGAGTCTGACGCCGCTTGCACGTAATGAATGGATTTGTTGGACGATTTCTGTACAAAAAGCAGAAACACGAAAGGACCATGTGCGACGAGTGCGCAGTCAGTTAAAAGAAGGGAAGCGCCGCCCATGCTGTTGGATTGGGTGTATTCATCGCCCTGATAAGTCCATGAGTCCATCAGTGAAAGGGGTGCTCAGTAAGCGAAGGAAATAAAGGCGATTTAGGTATCCACATCCAATTCATCGAGGAGGAGTATACTTATACGTGGAGCCATTCCTTGAAACGCAACTTACTTTCCCTACGGGAGTCTTATATCTACGCTCGATAGTGAACTCTGTTCCGATTCGAGCGATGCGGACACCCACTTGGCACTATCGAGTTGCCAAACGGGAATGGCTCTACGAAAGAATCCCGCGTCGCGGGATTTTCTCGTGCTAAAGTGGTTTCTATGCGGATTCGCTGGCTCCTTCTCGCGCTGTGCTTGAGCGCTCTCCTTCTCTCACTCCACCTCTGGGCCACGGCCGAGTTTATGTACTGGAAGTATGTCTGGTTCGATAGCCCGATGCATTTTCTGGGTGGGCTGACGCTTGGTGCCTTCGTTGCAGGGCTTATGACTATGCCGCGACGCTCTGTATTCTATATAACCATCATCGTCCTCATCGTCGGGTGGGAGGTGTTCGAGTATATAGTTGGTTCTCCGCGAGAGGAGAACTATGCGTTTGATACCGTGCTCGATCTTGTTCTCGGCACGCTCGGTGCAACGCTCGCATATTTTACTGCTCAAAGGTCGCTATGGCGCTCCGTGTAACCTTCTACGGCGGTGCAGGCACCGTCACTGGTTCAAATTTTCTCGTTGAGAGTGGAACGAGCAAGGTGCTCGTTGACTGCGGCATTGAGCAAGGAAAAGATTATTGTGAGTCGTGTTCCTATGACCCGTTTCCCTACGACCCGAAAGCAATTGATGCGCTGGTGATAACACACGCGCATCTCGACCACATCGGGCGTGCTCCTCGTTTGGTAAAGGATGGGTATACGGGTCCCGTGTATATGACGGCACCAACGCGTGACATTGCGGAGGCGATGTTGCGCGATAGTGCCGACATTCTTGGACAGAATGCTGAGGCGCGTGACCTCGCACCGCTCTACGTACAGGAGCACGTGACGAAGTTTCTTTCGCTTATCAAAGTGATTGAGTACCGTACAGAGACGAAGCTCACCGATGACCTCTCCCTCTATTTGCGTGACACTGGACACATCCTTGGGGGAGCGAGTGTGCGTTTTACTGACAAGGAAGGAGTGGCGCTCGCCTTCACGAGCGACATTGGGAATTCACCCACCCCACTTCTGCCAGACGCAGAGCCTATTACTGACGCAGACGCTGTTGCTATTGAAAGTGTGTACGGAGACCGCCTCAACCCCGAGAAGGCGCACCGTGTCGAGAAGTTTAGGGATACGCTTAAGAGCGCGCTTGCTCGTGGTGGCCCCATCCTCATTCCTTCGTTCTCTATCGAGCGCACGCAGCTCATGCTCTACGAGCTCTCTAACCTCATGGAGGCAGGGGAACTGCCACAGGTGCCTGTCTTCTTGGATTCACCTCTGGCCATTGAGGTTACGAATATCTATCGCAAGCATGGTGCGAAGTTCTTTAAGGATACCGCTCAGGAAGAGCTCAAGCGCGAGCATGACCTCTTCAACTTCCCGTTCTTGCGGATGACCAAATCTCGGGAAGAATCTATGTCTATTGCGGAGGTGAAGGACCCGAAGATTATCATTGCGGGCGCAGGCATGAGTCATGGTGGTCGCATCGGGAAGTGGGAACACCGCTACCTGCCAGACCCCAAGACCACACTCATTATGGTGGGGTACCAGGCACCAGGAAGCCCGGGACGCATGCTCCAGGATGGTGCTAAGAAGGTGCGCATCGATCATCGAGACGTTACCGTTCGCGGACACATTGAGACGCTGCATGGGTGGTCTGGGCACGCAGATAGAGATGGGCTTCTGAAGTTTGCGGAGTCGTGCCTGCCACGAACAAAGAATTTTTTCGTGACGCTTGGTGAACCGTCTTCTGCACGGTTTCTTGCCCAGCGCATACATGATTTTCTTGGAACGCGTGCGATTGTGCCAGGAAAGGGGGATGTATGGGAGGTGACGAAGGAGGGGGTGAAAAGAATAGAGAGCCAGAAGGGGTTTGAGGCGTAGGTTTAAGCTGCGAGGTATAGTTCCAGCATGGTTTCTGACACCCATCACTTTGATGTCATCGTTATAGGGGCAGGTGCAGCCGGTCTTATGGCAGCTGGTCGCGCAGCAGAGCGCGGCAAACGCGTTCTGTTGTTTGAAAAGAACCAGAAGGCAGGAGAGAAGCTCCGGATCACTGGAGGCGGGCGTTGCAACATCACCAACGCAGAGGAGGATAGTAAGCTACTCCTTTCTCACTACGGTTCCGCAGAGCAGTTTCTGTACTCCTCGTTCTCTGAGTTTGGCATGGAGGAAACGTTCACGTTCTTCGAGTCGCGTTCGCTCCCGCTTAAAGTAGAGGCACGTAAGCGTGCTTTCCCACAAAGCGAGAAGGCACCTGATGTGGTGCGGACACTCGTCTCGTATGTGCGGGAGGGAAAGGTAGATGTGCGGCTTGGTACGCCTGTGCGGCAGGTGGTTGTCGCGGACGGGAAGGTAGAGAAGCTTATCGCAAGCGGGGGAGAGTTCTTTGCTGACTCCTACATCTTTGCGACTGGCGGTGTATCACACCCGGAGACTGGTTCCACAGGGGACGGCTTTGGCTGGCTGCGGTCGCTCGGGCACACGGTGGAAGAGCCAACGCCAACCATTGTGCCGCTGAAGGCCAAGGACGCGTGGGTACGCTCTTTGGCGGGCAAGTCCCTACCTGATGCGAAGATAACGTTCTACCTGGGGAGTGTGAAGAAGTTCAGCAGTACGGGCACCATTCTTCTCACACACTTCGGTCTCTCTGGTCCCACTATTCTTAACAGTGCCGGAAAAGTTGCGGACCTGCTCCATGAAGGGTCGGTAACTGCTACGATAGACCTCTATCCTGGGCTCAATATCGGGGAGTTGGATACAAAGTTTCGTGAGCATCTTGATGCGAACAAGAACAAGCTTCTCAAGAATGTTGCGCATGAGTTTCTGCCACCAGGAACCGTGGATGTACTTCTGGCGCTTGCTCCTCAGGTTGATCCAGAAAAAAAGGCGCACTCTGTGACCAAGGAGGAACGGCGGGCGTTGGTCGATATGGCCAAGGCGCTGCCGGCCTCTATATCCGGACTTATGGGGTATGACCGTGCAGTTGTTGCTGACGGCGGTGTACGTCTCACCGAGATTGATATGCGTACTATGCGTTCGCTCCTCTCCCCGAACCTCTTCGTGATAGGTGACTTACTTCACATTCAGCGCCCTTCTGGAGGATATTCACTTCAGCTGTGTTGGACTACGGGCTATGTGGCGGGGAATAATGCGTAGGAAGAGTTAACCGCGTCGTGCTGCATCAATAGCAGCGACGTCGATTTTCTTCATGGTCATCATCGCCTTGAAGGCGCGTTCTGCCTCAGCGCCACCACTGGCAAGTGCCTCAATCAACGTGCGCGGCGTAATCTGCCACGATACTCCCCAGCGGTCCTTGCACCACCCACACTCACTCTCCTTGCCACCATTTTCAACGATGGCATTCCAATAGCGGTCCGTTTCTTCTTGGTCTTCGGTCGCAATCTGGAAGGAAAAAGCCTCGCTTTGAGGAAATATAGGGCCACCATTCAGACCGACGCAGGGAATGCCACAGACAGTGAACTCCACCGTTAGCGCGTCGCCTTTCTTGCCACCCGGGAAGTCATCAGGTGCATGAAAAACAGAGGTTACCTTACTATCAGGGAAGGTGGCGGAGTAAAAGTTTGCCGCATCTTCCGCATCCTTAGCAAACCAGAGGCAAATGGTGTTTTTCGATATCATGGTGTGTTGTTATTTTAGTAAGTATAGCAAATCGCTCCAACACAGCTTGCACTGCTGGTATAGTAAGTTCGTATGAAAACAAAAATCAAAGGTGCTAAATACGTAGACGGGT
The DNA here is from genome assembly GCA_964548265.1 of uncultured Candidatus Saccharibacteria bacterium. Lineage (GTDB taxonomy): Bacteria > Patescibacteriota > Minisyncoccia > Phycocordibacterales > Phycocordibacteraceae > C7867-001. Next base: position 48,536 of record CAZJPR010000002.1, on the reverse strand, counting down.
TTGTGTTCGTTGTTCCCAAAAAGAACATCCGAGCCTATAAGAAAATGGCACAGGATGGCGCAGCAGCGTGGAAGAAGTTCGGTGCACTCGACTACAAGGAGTGCATGGGCAATGACCTGAACATCAAAGGGTCAAAAGACATGCCAGCCCCACTCTCGTTCACGAAGCTCACCAAAGCAAAGCCAAGTGAGACGGTGTGGTTCTCCTTCATCACCTTCAAGAGCAGGGCGCACCGCAACCAGGTAAACAAGGCGGTCATGGCCTACTTCAGTAAGAAGTATGCAAACGAGAAAGACATGTCGATGCCTTTCGATACGAAGCGCATGGCATACGGCGGCTTCTCGGTAGAAGTTGGGTAACGAAGCGGCGCCTGTAACAAAAAGCCCCTTTCGGGGCTTTTTCTTTACACTACCTTCTTAGCAATTCTTGCGAATATCTCAGGGTTCTCAGTGGCAAGTGTTGCAAGGACCTTGCGGTCGAGCTGGATCCCTCCCTTCTTAAGCTTAGCGATGAAGGTGCTGTAGGATTTGTGGCCGTTGTCGCGGACGGCGGCGTTGAGGCGGACTATCCAGAGTGCACGAACATCGTTCTTCTTGTCGCGACGGTGGGCAAAGGCCTGCTTTCCAGCGTGGACGAGAGACTCCTTAGCAGCACGCTCCTTCTTAGAACGGCCGTGGCGGTATCCCTTGGCGCGCTTAAGAACGTTCTTGCGGCGCTTAAGGCTGGTGACTCCTCCTTTTACTCGTGGCATATATCAAAAATTACTGGTTATTCGTGTTCGGCGACCCTGGGAGGAAGCGACGGCGAAGCGCAGTACCCATCTTAAGGGAGTGTGCACGCTTCTTGGTGCCCTTAGTTGAGCTGCTCTCCTTGGCGTTGAAGTGGTCCTGACCCGCTTTGCGTACAACAAGCTTGCCCTTACGGGTGACGCGGATTCGTTTGGAAAATGACTTATTTGTTTTCATGGGTTGGTTCTGGTTTCTCGCTTGGGGCCTTTGCTGCTTTTGGGTCTCGCTCGATGATGCCGGCGAATCCCTTAGGGGACTTCGTGATTGGCTCGGCGACCCGGTACGCGTACGGGATGAGGAGAAGGAACTTCTCGAGCCGCTCCTTGAGGAATTTCTCATCCATCCCCTTGTAGCGGCCCTTGAGGAAGAGTTCAGCACGGACCCGGTGACCCTCGGCGAGCCATTCGGCGGCCTTTTTGGCCTTCAACCGCATGTCGTTCTCGCCGGTGCCCACCTTTATCTGGACCTCCTTGGTCTCAGAGACCTTGGCCTTGGCCCTGGCAGCGCCCTCCCTCTTCTTCAGCTCGTAGAGAAATTTACCATAATCCGTCACTTTCGCAACGGGAGGGACGGCGTTTGGAGAGATTTCAATGAGGTCTAGACCCGCCTCCTCAGCCGCTTTAAGGGCCTCGGCAAGGGAAAGGACCCCAAGGTTTTCGCCTTGGGCCCCGACCACCCGCAGCTCGCGTGCGGTAATCTCCCGGTTTATTCGTACCTTTTCAGTAGTCGCCACGTGTGAGAGGACTTTAGCACGAAGGGCCCCCTGCGGCTACCGCCTGCGGGGAGGGGGACGCTTGAAGGGGGCGAGCTTCTTACCTCTCTGTTTCTTAGAGATTTCCTCAAAGAACGGGCGGTACATGTCGTGTTCTGGCGGGATAATGGTCTCCTTACGGCTGGTGCGCTCGGTGAACTCAACATCGAGCCCGGTTACGACGGCAAGTGGCTGCTGCTCCTTACCCTCACCCATGACAAGTACTGCAGCTGAGGCTAATGAATCAGGGATGTTGGTGCGCGAGATTTTCATGACGCGGCCAAACATATCCTTGGTGCCGCGGTAGTCGCGGATGCCACGGAAACCTGCGTAGCCCATAGCAACCCCTACCGCCCCAGCCCGGAGCGCCAGCACGCGACTGTCGGGGATGAGAATGCCAAGCTTCTTTACCTTATAGCGTTTCCGTAGTTCAGTGCGGAGTTTCGATGCTGCAGCAAAACTGTCCTTCGGGAGAAGAATGAGCTTGTTACCCTCGGCATTCGATTCATCAATACCCGCGCTCGACATAAGAAGCCCGTCCTTAAGCGTGAGCCAGGTGTACATGGTACGCATGGCGAAGTCAGCCTCCTTCCTAATTGTCTTCTCACGAGTGTGTTCGTCTACAATCTCGACTGTGCGCCCCTCGGCGAGCGCCACGATTTTAGAAGTGACAACGAGAATCGTCCCTTCTTTAACCTTCGGGATATGCGCGACGATGAAGTCCGCGAGATTCTCCTTCTCGTGGAATACTCGAGTCTTAATTGGTCTGACTTCCATTCTTGTCTTTTAGCAACCAGATGCCTACGTAGGCAAGCGGCGTGTAAAGCACGCCCATGGCGACCTTGAAGAGCCACCAGCTAATGATGAGTGAGAGCAGCACGGACCACTCGTAGATACCAATGAAGGCAATCGACATGAAGAGCACCGTATCGAGCAACTGACTCCAGAGGTTTGAGAGTGTCGAAGAGAGCCAGAATTTGTTACCTGCGTTCTTCTTGAAGAAGAAGAACGAGAGCACGTCCTGATACTCGGCGACCGCGAACGCAACGATCGAGGCGATGCCGAAGCGGAAAGAGACACCGAAGATAGTTTCGTAGCTCTCCTTTGCCCATGCGCCATCTGCCGACCATGGAGCCGCAATGGAGATAACGTTGTAGAGAATGAAGAGGGCGGTCGAGATGACACCGGCGAGCACGAAGAATTTGGCGAACTTCTTGCCGTACACCTGACCGATGACGTCGGTCATAAGGAATACAACTGGGAACATGAAGATACCTACCGAGAGATGGGAGTCGAACACGAACGGCATAATCTTTATGCCAAGCGTGTTCGCACCGATCAACGAGGTGATATAGACAGCAAGCGCAATGAGGAGCTTGCGGAGTGCACTGTCGGATAGCTGGTTCATGAATGATTACTAGGAAAATAAAGCGCCACGGGCGCAAACGGAGGGCCGGCAGGAGGCCGGGGATTGGTTATCCCGTGAAGCCGGACCAGGTTTGTGTCGCTTTGTTATGAAGCATAGGACTACTTCGGGAGTATAGCCTGAGGAGCCTTGTACACAAAAAGCGCCCCAGAGTGTCCGGGGCGCTTCCTTCATAGAGGGTCTATGGCGCAGTTGGTGTCGGGGTTTCGGTCTCAGTCGCCTCCTTGAGGTCTTCAGAGAATTCCGTCAATACTGCCGAGAGGTCGTCGATGTGCTGACGGCACCTCTTTTGGCTTTCTGCGTCTTCTTTCGGGCAGTCAAGCGCGATGCGGTCGCGCAGCATACCGATATTCTTGTAACCATCGCGCTGCACCTCGTCGAAGTCCTTCTTCACATTCATCCAGAAGATGACGGTGATGATGAGGAGAACGGCCAGGACGCCAGCGACAATCCAGGCGGTGCGTGCTTCTTTCTTATCCATGTATTCGTACTAGTGATGGGTAATGCACGCGCGTACCGTATACGAAGAGGGATGAACAGTTCATGAAGAGTGGGGACAAGACTCATGAACCGCTCTCTGAGAGGAGTAGAATCACGGTATGGCCCCCTCTTCTCTAGATACGCTCGCACGAGAGAGGACTGCGCTTGCTAACGAGCGAACCTTCCTTGCCTACATTCGCACCGCAGTCTCTATTGCTGCTCTTGGTATACTCGCTCTCCACTTTCTTGCAGACGTACCCTCAACCGTATTTGGTTTCAGCGCGCTTATGGTAAGTGCACTTATCTTTGCCTTTGGTTTTTGGCGCTTTAAGGGAGAACGAGCACGCCTACGGAATCCTTAGGCGGCGCCTCCCGTATCGTGGCTACTAAGAAACCTCTTTCGGTCCGGTCAAAAATTCTCCTCACGGTGGTTGCGAGCGTTGTAGCGCTCTCGCTCACTGCGTATGCACTCTCGGACATGGTGCTCCTTACGAGCTATCGCGATATTGAACGGGCAGGCATGAGTGAGGATCTTCGTCGTGCCGAAGACGCGATAGAAGAGTTCTCCAATCAGCAGATGATTAAGCTCTCCGACTGGGCCGCATGGGACGAAGCATATGAATTCGCTATAGACCGTGACATGGATTGGGTGGAGAAGACGGTATACCCTACCGGACTCGCGAACCTCGACATTAACGGTATGGTCTGGAGTGATACAGAAGGAAAAATCTTCCACCTACTAGCGGTCGACATTGCTACGCGCACCGAGGTCCCTTCGGAGACAATGGCTGCCTACTTTATTGTGCATCCCGAACGCATTCGTCACACAGCAGTCACTGACGAGACACAGGGCATCGTGCTCCTACCCGATGGCCCGATGATTCTTGTATCGCTTCCCCTCCGCACGAGCGAGGGGGAAGGGCCGATTCATGGCTCGCTTACGTTTGTGCGGTATCTCGATGAGAAGAAGATTGCAGAACTTGCAGAGATTACGCATCTCGACATGACCCTCTATCCGGTTCGAGGAGCGGACCTTCCGGAAGATGTTGATGCGGCACTTACCAGTCTTGTGAGTGGTGAAGAAGTTATCCGCCCACTTTCTAACGACCGAATCGCTGGCTACACTCTTATCAATGACATAGAGGGCAATGCGGCACTTGTTCTGCGTGTGGAGACGCCGCGCGAAGTGTACTCGCAAGGACTCATCACGTTCGCTGTGTTCATGGGCATTGGAGCGGTGGCGCTTCTCCTGTTCGGGATTGTGATTCTATGGCTTCTGGACCGCCTCGTCATTGCTCGCTTTATGCGACTTACAAGCGATGTAGAGCGCATTAATACTGGCCAGGATCTCTCTATCCGTCTTGCAGGGGGAGTGAAGGACGAAGTGGGGAAACTTGCAGATAACGTCAACCAGATGCTTGTCTGGCTCTCTGCCTCTCGTGCGGAAACCAAGCAGCTGCTTGAGGAAGTGAAGATTGGGAAGGAGCATGCCGAGGACTTGGTGAAGGTACGCACCAAGGAACTTGCGGAGGAGAAAGCGAGACTCCTTGCCTCCATTAATAGTCTTAGCTTCGGGTTCGTGATTGCGGCGATAGATGGCGCAATTCTCCTCAAGAACCCCGCGCTTGCTCGCATCCTCAGGTTCTCTGAACCACCCGACCGCATCAGTGACCTCTCTGGCGTGCTTGCGAGCTCGTTCGACCTCGACACTTTCTGCGCGGAGACGGTTGCGCGTGGCGTACCGGGAGAGACATCTGACATCGTGTATGGTACGCAGCTACTGCGCATACTGTGCGCTCCCATCAGTGCTGATGGTGGAACGGGCGCAATCGGGTATGTGCTTTTGGTTGAGGACATTACTGAAGCGAAAGTAATGCAGCGCAGTCGCGAGGAGTTCTTCTCGATTGCGTCGCATGAGCTGCGCACCCCGCTTACCGCCATTCGAGGTAACACGAATCTTCTTCTCAATACCTATAAAGATCGGCTTCCGGATCCTGAGATGCGGGAGATGCTCGAAGATATTAATGCATCCAGTGGTCGTCTCATCACAATGGTGAATGACTTCCTTCAGGTTTCTCGTCTTGAACAAGGGAAGCTCGAAATCAAACGGGAATCCTTTGCTCTGGCCGTGACGATTGCAGAAGTGGTGCGCAGTTTGACTGAGCTTGCTAAACAGAAGGGACTCACGCTTTCGTATACACCTTCCGAGCTCCCTCCGGTACTCGCCGATGTCGATCGCACTGAACAGGTGCTTGAGAACCTCATAGGAAACGCCATCAAGTTTACTGAGAAAGGTGGCGTTACCGTTTCGGCCGAGCAGGTTGGTGCCACGGTCATTGTGCGTGTGACGGACACGGGTGTCGGAATCTCAGAGCAGAACCAATCACTTCTGTTCCGTAAGTTCCAACAGGCGGGCGAAGATACGCTTGCGCGTGATAACTCCCAGAGCACAGGGCTCGGGCTCTACATTTCGAAGCTCATTATGAACTCCATGGGTGGCAAGATTGTGCTTGAGGAAAGCCAGATCGGGAAGGGCAGCACCTTCTCCTTCACGCTTCCGCTTGCGTGATATTCTTTTCTGTATGGCCACATTCTTCATAGCTGAGGACGATAAGTTCATGTTCCGCCTCTATGAACGGGTGTTTACCCTCGCGGGGCACACGCTTGAGGTTGCTACAGATGGCGAGGAGGCGCTGGTAAAGCTCGCGTCCATGAACCCAAAGCCTGCAGCCATCATCCTTGACGTTATGATGCCGAAAAAGAACGGTTTCGAGGTGCTTCAGGAACTTACAAAGAATCCGGAACTGGCCGCTATTCCCGTGGTGTTGCTCACCAACCTTTCGGGAGACGAAGATAAGCGAAGAGGACTTGCGCTTGGTGCGAAGGAGTACCTCATCAAGAGTGACTATGAGCCGCAGCAGGTGGTAGATAAGGTGCTCGCGCTTGCGCAAGCCTAGCGCTATACTGCCTACACTATGTTTTCGTTGACTACCCGCCGTATGTACAAGTGGCACTTCCGTCTACGGAGGGGTTGGTCCATGCGCGCTAGTATCTAAAATACTTACACCGCTTGATTCGAAAACGCCCTCCACTCGGAGGGCGTTTTCTTTTCCACCTATGATTAACTCAGAAATTAGACCACCCCCTGCGATTGAAAAGCTCCTTTGGGACGTGGAGCATCGCATGATGCAGTCCAAGGAAAAGAACCTTGGGGAGCATCGGTTGTTCACCCATGAGCTTCAGGAACGCCAGGGATGCCGGGTGGGGTACATGGAACCTAGTCTTTTCGCTCAGTTGTGTGGGAAGTTCAAGCTACAGCCGGACACTCTTGAAGTTTCTTTTGTACAGATACACGCACGTACCGTTCCGTATGTGCCGCTCTCAAGTGGGTTGCTGTATATGCCGCTCGGACAGAAGCACGGCTATCACAATTCCCGTGGAGGCATTTACAAAGGTAAGTATCACGGACGAGAACCGGCGTACCACCTTTCCTATACCGCATCCCGTTCCCACAAGTTCTTGCGCGTCTACCCGAAGGACATGGTGTTTCTGACGCCCGAAACCAACGCGGTTTTTTCCGCCATTGTGCTTGTTTCACCAAAGATGAAAAAGGATGATGGCTTCTATAACATGCTGCACTTTCCAGGTTCGTTTGTGAGTGTAATGGAAGACTACGCAACCGTAGTTATTCCTTAGTCCTGAACGAGCACACTTGTACCAAGTGGCGTCCACTCGTAGAGCGTACGCGCTGTCTCGAGCGGAAGGTTCACGCAGCCGTGTGACCACTGCTTCCCGAATTCGGCATGCCAGTATGCGCCATGAATAGCACCCCCTTCTTGGGTAAAGTACATATTCCAAGGAACACCAGGAAGATCGTAGTACTGGTCGCTTATGCCCGGAAGCGGCCCCTGCATATAGCGACTCGGTGTTTTTCGATAAACGCTAAACGTTCCGCGTGGCGTAGGAGTGAGATCGAGTCCGGTTGAAATGGGCGATTCTAAAAAGAGGTGGTCGCCTTCGTAGGCAGAGAGTGTTTGTTCGGAGCGGTCGATGACAATGCGTTTCTCGCTCGGCATTACTCCAAGCTGCTCTTCTGCCTCGTGCAAAAGAGAGGGAAGAGGAGTTTCGAGTTCCTCCGCCCCGGTATCCGTAAACCCTCGAACATAGGGACTTGCCACATACCACTCTTTGCTGATGCGGCCTGGGTAGCGCACCCACTCGTTGAAGACAATTCTGTACCAGGTTATTCCGTCCACGTCAGGGGTGGTGGTTGCCACCGCAAGTACCACCCCAGTTCGCAGTTGCGCTACGGCAGGGAAGGTACTTCCGGGTCCGGAACGAACATTGAGACATTCGCCCTCGAGGTGGGGTCCGCAACTCTCTATCACTTCAATGTAGTTCACTAGCTCCTTCTCTTGAGTAGAGGAAGGAGATGTTATGTCTGGGTAGAGAGCGGGGAGAGGTGGGGCGCCTAGGAGCCAGGAAATCAACACGACAAGGGTCACAAGCGCTAGGAAGACTACGGAGAACGTGACTTTCATTGAGTCATTCTACGGTACGGTATCGGAAAACTCAGAAATAGTTCCTACTATCCTTTGGCGACCATTCCAGAGGGATGCTTTTTCAGTAGCGAGAGGGCATCAGTCTTTGCATTCTCAGTCATGGAGGTAGTGTACACCTGAAGAGGTGGTACCATAAACTTATGAAAGGATTCGTAACCAATATTGAGGAGGTTACGCTCGGCAACCATGACTTTCGCCGCGTGCTCTACACGGCAGAGCGTTCCCAGCTGGTAGTCATGTCTATCCCAGTGGGAGGAGATATCGGTGAGGAAGTGCACCAGGATGTCGATCAATTCATACGCATTGAGCAGGGAGAAGGACAGAGCGTTCTTAATGGGGTCGAGCGGGATTTGACGGATGGCTCAGTGGTGGTAATTCCTGCTGGCATCCGGCACAATATTAAGAACACGTCTCCCAATAGTGCGCTCAAGCTCTACACACTCTATTCGCCACCGCATCACAAGGATGGGATTGTGCACACAACCAAAGCAGATGCGTTCAAGGACGAGGAACACTTTGAAGGAGAAACAACGGACGACCTCACACCATGAAGCTGAATCATCTTGCCATCCCGTATCTAGCAGTGCTCGCGTTTATGTTTGGGGGCATTGTAAATAGTGGAGGTATCGCGTGGTACCACACGCTCGTACTTCCGTCGTGGAATCCGTCAGTAGATATCATTGCGATTATATGGGCCGCTATCTACGTGCTCGCCGCGTGGTCTCTGCTCATCGTCTGGAATACAATTCTTCGCGACAACCGGTTCGTATGGATAATGGGAGGGTTCGTAGTAAGTGTGCTCCTTAACCTTGTATGGAGTGTGGTGTTCTTTCATCTGCATTTCCTTGGGGCTGCGGTGTGGAGCGCACTTGTTCTCGGTGTTGCAGTTCTGCTGCTCATGATTCTCATCTATCCACGTTCCCCCAAAGCCGCATTGCTTCTGGTGCCCTACACCGTCTGGGTATTCTTTGCAGCGTATTTGAATTACGTGGTGATGCTGCTCAATAGTTAACATGCAGTACAAAGATCTCGGTAAGCTTGTTGTCGCCCTGCTTATTCCGCAGGCCGCAGGATTGATTGGTTCTTTCTTTACGGCTTCTGCAATTCCCACATGGTACGCAACGCTTGTGCGGCCAGAGCTCGCGCCACCCAATTGGATATTCGCTCCCGTGTGGACGATGCTGTTCCTTTTAATGGGTATTGCGCTGTTTCTCGTGTGGCGTAAAGGAGAGGGAGTACGTCTCGCGTTGTTCCTCTTCGCCACTCAGCTCGTGCTCAATGTACTGTGGTCGATTCTCTTCTTCGGCTTTCAGTCTCCTGCTCTCGCATTGTTAGAAGTAGGAGTACTGTGGGTCGCTATTCTTGCGACTATGGGAGCGTTCTGGCGGATTTCGCGCACCGCTGCACTACTACTCGTTCCGTATCTTTTGTGGGTGACGTTCGCTGCGTACTTGAATTATCAATACTGGCTGTTGAATAGTTAATACAGTTGGAATAATAAAAGCCCTTCCGGGCTTTATATTTTGTGGAGGTGGGGAGAATTGAACTCCCGTCCGAATCCGTCTTCGACAGCGACTCTACGACGCATAGTCCTGGTTAGGTACTGGGGTAGGGTGCGAGGAACCAGAACTAAACCACTCCTACCTGATCCCTGATTTAGAGAATACGTTCGGGAGGACGTACCTCGATTCCCTAGATGATTCCACCCGGGCCGGACACTACGGAAGCTGAGCCGGTCGGATGTCGCTTAGGCGAGGCGTTTATGCAACGCGCGCGTAAGCGAACGCGAAATCGGACTTACTAAAGTAAGGCGAGATCACGCTTGCAAGAGTGTTCTTGGCAAGTTTGGGTGCCTGCGGGATTAAGGTGGTCAGCAGACTTCCACCGCGTCGCACGTCTGTCAAAGAGCAGACCGTCAAAACCGGTCACCCCCGGGAAGCGTATTCTAGCTCGAGAACGCACTTTCCGGGAGCGGTCACTTTCGCCTGAGGGCTCGGTCCATATCCCTCTTATCATCCTGACGTTTGAGGTCCTCTCGTCTGTCAGCCTTGCCTTTGCCTTTCACGATGGCAACCTGTACTTTTACGTAATTATTATTATACAACGCTAATGGCACTACTGTCAAGCCCTTTTTGGACTCAGCGTCTGAGAGGGCGGCGATTTCATTCTTCTTAAGAAGCAGGCGGCGTGTGCGGTCTGGCTCATAGGACTTACTGGTGTTGCTCGCTTGGTACGGGGGAATAGTCATGCCGACCAGATACGCTTCACCTCCGCGCACGATGACGCGCGCGCCATCAAGTGAACCGTGTTTCCCACGTAGTGCCTTCACTTCGCTCCCTGATAGTTCAAGGCCAGCCGAGTAGGTCTCGACCAAGGTGTAGCGCATGCGCGCCTTCTTGTTCTCTATAAGGAGGGCATCTGGTTTCATAAAGCTATCCTCCTATTGTATAGTGTCTTCTACTATGGCGCCTACAGGTAAACAGGCTCCGTCCGGGAAGAAGGGACGGAAGGGCTCAACACGTGGTCGTGGACCTCACGGCCTGCTTCCGTCAACTGGGAAGCCTGGATTCATGGGGAACCTCCTCTCCACCATTCTGGTGTTCCTCATTCTCATGAGCATCTACTCCTTCCTCATGACGGGCAAGGAGGAGGATAAGAAGATTGCCCTCTCACAGGTAGCAAATGATGTGAAAGCAGGATTGGTAACCGAGATTGAGGTTGCCGGCGACACGCTTAACGTTACGTACGCTGACACGACGGTGAAGGAATCCCAGAAGAGTCCTGAAGCAGGGCTCCCAGAGACGCTCGCGGCATATGGTGTGACGCCCGACGAGCTTTCCAAGATTGCTATTGATATCACCGGTGAGTCCGGTTGGCGTTTCTGGCTTGCAACGCTTCTTCCAATTGCCATTCCTATACTCTTCCTTGCCGTGTTGTTCTGGTTCCTTGCACGTCAGGTGAAGGGGGCAGGCATGCAGGCATTTACGTTCGGACAGTCAAAGGCAAAGATGATTGATCCGTCGGACTCAAGCAATCGCGTTACCTTTGCGGATGTGGCGGGTGCTAAGGAGGCAAAGGAAGAGCTTCTTGAGATTGTCGACTTCCTTAAGAACCCAAAGAAGTTCCTTGATATTGGTGCGCGCATTCCAAAGGGCATTCTTCTTATGGGGGCGCCAGGTACGGGTAAGACACTTCTTGCTCGCGCAGTGGCAGGAGAAGCAGGCGTTCCGTTTCTCTCAATTTCAGGTTCCGAGTTCGTCGAGATGTTTGTGGGTGTCGGCGCCTCTCGTGTGCGTGATCTCTTCCAGCTTGCAAAGCGTTCTGCTCCGGCAATCATCTTTGTTGATGAGATTGATGCGGTAGGTCGCGTGCGCGGCGGGGGAACAGGGGGTGGTAACGACGAGCGTGAGCAGACATTGAATCAGATTCTGGTGGAGATGGATGGCTTCGAGCCTACCGAAAAGGTGATTGTCATGGCCGCAACCAACCGTCCTGATGTCCTCGACCCCGCACTTCTTCGCCCGGGACGTTTTGATAGGCGCGTCACCATCGATCTTCCGGACCGCAAGGACCGTGTCGATATTTTGACCATCCACGCCCGCAAGAAGCCCTTTGGCCCTGACGTAAATCTTGATGTGATTGCCGAGCGCACGCCAGGCTTCTCTGGTGCTGAGCTCTACTCGCTCATGAACGAAGGCGCCATCCTTGCTGCACGCGAAGACCGCAAGGAGGTTACGCAGTATGACCTTCTTCGTTCCATCGAGAAGGTCATGCTCGGTCCCGAGCGGAAGAGCCACCTGCTCTCTATAAAGGAGAAGAGAGTCACCGCGTACCATGAGATGGGTCACGCGCTTGTGTCTTCCATCCTTCCGTACGCAGATCCAGTGCACAAGGTTTCCATCATTTCTCGTGGTCGCGCTGCGGGCTACACGCTCAAGCTTCCGTTTGAAGATAAGAAGATGCAGTCGAAGAAGCAGTTCCTCGATGACATTGCAGCCACCTTGGGGGGATACGTTGCAGAGAATCTTGTCTTTGATGACGTCACCACTGGTCCGCACAACGACCTTTCGGTTGCAACCGCGCTCGCTCGCGATATGGTGTCACGCTACGGCATGAGCGACACGCTCGGTCCTGTTGCGTTTGGTAACGACCGCACCATAGAAGCTAACTACTCGCAGGAGGTAGCCGGCAAGATTGATGCAGAAGTTTCGCTCATCATTGAGGAGGCGAAGGACAAGGCATACAAGGTGCTTACCGGCCATCGCAAAGCGCTCGATATGATGAGCACAAAGCTTATAGAAGTAGAGACGCTTGAGCGCGAGGAATTTGAGAAGCTCCTGGTTCTTAACGGCATTACGCCCAAAGCGAAGGAAGAGGAAGGCGACGTGAAAGTCTAGCTCACCTATTTCCGTGTCCACCCCCAAGGGGTATAGATTATATACTTGGTATATAATGGTTCGACAATGGCATTGCGAGAGAAGAAGGAAAAGGCAATTGTAATGCGCAAGGCAGGTGCAAGTTACACAGAAATAAAAGAAACTTTGAAGGTAAGCAAGAGTTCTCTCAGTCTCTGGCTCAGAGGCCTCCCTTTATCAAAAAAGCGACTTGACGAGCTACGAGGCAAGAATCCGCTCCGGATTGAACGCTTTAGGGAAACAATGCGCCATAAACGTGAGACACGGCTGCGAGAGGTCAGAGTACGTGCAGGGATGGACATAGGAAAACTGTCTGAACGGGATATTTTTATTGGCGGCCTTTTTCTTTACTGGGGTGAAGGTACAAAAACTGCAATTGCTTGTACTGCTCTCGCAAATACGGATCCTGCCGTACTCAAATTCTTTGTGAGATGGTTGAGTGCTTTAGGAGTTTCAAGAAGCCGGCTACGAGTAAAACTTCATTTATATAAAGATATGAATGAAGCTAAGGAATTACGCTTTTGGTCAAAAGAATTGCAAATTCCTCTCTCGCAGTTTAGGAAAACGTACATCAAAGACTCGAAACAATCTATGCTTTCTCATACTCAAAGATTCGTGCACGGGACTTGTAACATTCTGGTCGACAACCGCGACCTAATAGAGAGAGTACTTATGAGTCTTGAGCATGTTCGTTCGCAGTTTGCGGAGAAGGAAGCGATGTGATTCCATAGCAGAGCGCCTATAGCTCAGTTGGTAGAGCAGACGACTTATACTCGTCCGGTCCCAGGTTCGAGTCCTGGTGGGCGCACTAACTACTCTGGGTGCACGCTCTCGTCTGCGCGTTGAGCAATCGCTCTAAGCTTTGGATACTTCTTCAGTTCAGGGTCTGCTTTTATAAGTGCTGATGCTTCCTTCCGTGCAGCTTCCACCATCTTTATGTTCTTAAGTGCCTCCATGGCGATGTCTGAGACGCCCCACTGACGTGCACCGGTGAGTTCTCCCGCACCACGCAGTGCAAGATCGTACTCAGCAAGTTCAAAACCGTTCTTTGCGGTGACGAGTGCTTTCAATCGGTCGCGCGTTGCTGGGCCGTATTTCTCAGGAAGCACGAAACAGTACGCTTGGTCAGTGGAGCGGATAACGCGGCCACGAAGCTGATGAAGTTGTGCGAGCCCAAAGCGCTCGGCTCCTTCTATGAGGATGACGGTGGCGTTTGGGACATTCACTCCCACCTCGACCACTGAGGTAGCAACCAGAATCTTCACTTCACCTTGGGCGAAACGGTCCATGACCTCCTCCTTCGCCTTGGGAATCATCTTGCTGTGGAGAATATCTATCTCCACATCAGGAAAGACATCCTTTTTGAGGCGCGCAGCTTCTGCTTTCACTGACTTCGCCTGGAGTGCAAGCTCCTTCGTCGGGTCTGGCTCATCGATGCGTGGGCAGATGACGTACGCTTGGTGGCCTAGCGCCAACTGTTCGCGGACTCGCTCATAGGCTTGCTCTCGTTTTTCAGGACCCAGTGTTTCGGTGATGACCGGCTTACGTCCGGCAGGCATCTCATCAAGTAGGGAGAGGTCGAGGTCTCCGTAGATGGAGAGTGCGAGTGTGCGAGGGATTGGGGTTGCGGTCATGGAAAGCAGGTGCGGGGAGAGTCCTTCCTTACGTACCAGCTTCTGGCGGTGGGCTTTACCGAAGCGATGTTGCTCGTCGATGATGGCGTAGGCAAGGTTCTGGAACTGCAGTGACTGGTACACCAGTGCATGTGTACCGATGACAATGGGAATCTCCCCGTTGGCTACCCATTTGGCAAACTGCGCGCGAGAAATCTTCGTCGATTCCTCTTTATGTATCTTGCTCGGGAACTTTCGACACTCGCTTCCGGTAATGAGTCCAATGGGAATGGGGTGTTGCTTGAAGTAGGAAACGAAGGTGGAGAAGTGTTGCTTGGCTAGTATTTCAGTGGGGCACATGTAGGCAACCTGTAGGTATCCTCCCAGGCGCCGTTTCAGTATTCCTTTGGCACCCGTATCAACTGCGGGGTGCGAGCTCGCGACCATGTACGCGGTTGCTGCTGCCACCGCGGTCTTCCCACTGCCCACATCTCCTTCAAGCAGACGGCGCATTGGGTGGGACTCTTCGAAGTTCGCAACGATGTCTTCAATAGCCCTGTTCTGCGCTTCGGTGGGAGGAAAGGGGAAAGAGGCTATGAAGTCGGCGAGCGCCTTTCGGTTGGCGTCGACAGGAAGCGCACGTTCCTTGAGTGACTTCGCCTTATTCGACTGCACGGCAAGCTGGATAGCGAACACTTCTTCAAAGGCGAAGCGCTTTCGTGCCGCATCCGCATCTTTCTGTTTACGGGGCGCGTGCACCCATACGAGCGCGGTAGAAAGTCCGGGGAGGTTGTAGCGGTCGAGTATGTCTTCCGGAATGGGGTCTTCAATCGTCTCGTGTGCTCTGGCCTCGAACACGCGCTTCATAGCGTGAAGAAGCCACAAAGAAGAAATACCCTTGCTCTCGGAGTAGATAGGGTAGAGCGCTTCACCGTTTGGCAGCTCGTTGTGTGCGAAGAGATTATCCACCGCTTCTTCAGGACGGACGGCGGAGCGGTCTACTGCTGGATTTGCGATGTAGGGAGAAGACGAAGATCCGGTGACTTTCCCGGTGACCTTCACCACCTGTCCATCGGTGAGCATCTTCGCAATGTACGGTTGCGAAAACCAACGCAATTTAATCCGCCCGCTTGCGTCCTCAAGCCACGCTTCTGCCATAGGTCGGCGACTCTTCCATGCTTTCTTGGTCTCGGGCTTGCGAATGGTGCCGTAGAGGGTGACTTCTCCGCCGAAGGTTGCGCCTGAAATAGTGCCCGCAGGCCCTGCTGCTTCGTAGCGAGCGGGGTAGTGGTAGAGGAGATCGCGAATAGTCGTGATGCCAAGTTTCGCAAGTGCCTTTTTCTGTTCCGGCTTGAGGCGAGTGAAGTGCTTTTCGATAGGGTCTCCCGGATGCATCCACCTAGTATAGAACGCGTTTACATCCAACGCTTCTTGTGGCATGGTCACCCTATGAACAAACTCGCTATCGGAATGCTCGTTGCCGTGCTTCTGTTGGTGCCGTCCGTATCTCTTGCTGCAAGCGCAAAAACCACTTGCGCCCTTACCGTCAACACCTCACGTGGGACTGAAGAGATAGCAAAGAGCGCCAAGGTGCTTCTCTCGAAGGGCGATCGCATTACGGTCACGTGGGAAAGTGCGAACGCCGACAGCGCCACCGATGCGAAAGGAAAGCGCATTGCGCTCTTCGGCAGCGAGACGGGAACTCCTTCAAAAGACGCGGTGTACGAATATCGTTTCAAGGGAGCGGGTAAGGCAACCTGTGCTGCCGCAGCGTTCGTCACGGACGTGTCGATTACTAATGCCTCGCTCACGACGACGAAGTCGAAGCCGGTGATTTCGGGTTCCGCCACTGGCGTGAAAGCGGTCAGCATCACAATTGCAAAGGATGCTTTCGGCGACCCCATCTACACGAGTAAGGATGTCCGGGTAAAGAACGGACAATGGGAAGTGAAAGTACCCAAGGAATTTAGCGACGGCACGTACCAAGTGAATGTCTACGGACCGAAGGATATGCTCCTTAACTACATCGTTACCGGAACGCTCACGGTGACTAGTGGTGGCACCCCTTCTCTTTCCGTGAGTCAGGACCGTACAATCGCAGACGATACAGCCAGTCCACAAGAGGAAGTTCCTGTAGCGTATCTTAAGATCCGCAACGGCAGTAAAGGTCTCGCTACCTTCACTGGAGTCTATCTTCAGAAGACTGGTTCGGCATCCGATCGCGCGTTCATCGGTCTTGGAATTGGAGACGATATTGGTGGGGCGAGCGGCGGTCGCGGAGGTGTTGAAGGCTACAGTCCGTTCAAGGACGGCCTCTCCTACGTGCCTACGAATGCGACCCTGAAACCGGGAGAGACACGTATCTACACCATCACTGCGTCCTTGAGTAAGGATGCAGGTGCGTATGCCGGAAAGAGCTTTACAATCAGCCCAACCGCACTTGTAACCGCCGTAAAGGTGACAGGCCTTCCGTTCAAGGGAGCTACCTATACCCTGGTACACTAATTCCTATGAATAAACTCATCACCGCTACGCTCGTGCTTGCCGTTCTCGTTACTCCCGCAGGTGCATTCGCTGCTTCAGAGAAGCCGTCGGTTACTATCCTCGTTCCCACGAAGGGGGCAAGCTACGACCGCCTGGCAAAGATGCCGGTCTCGTTTGAGTATGAGAACGTCACTCGTCCTATGGTCGTGGTTACGAACTTCAAGCTCGTGAAGCAGGACACCAAGCACCCTGGCATAGGCTTCAGCTCAGGAAGTGGCTATCAGCACACCCTCTATGCTGGCCAGACGACAGGAGGTTTTGTGCATGATTGGGGACTCAACTCGACGATTCCAGGCAAGTACGAAGTAAGGGCTGAACTTCATGAATGCAATCCCAAGGGCTGCGATATGGCGCCTGCGGGCAAGCTTCTCTCAAAGAAGGGGAAGGCGGTTACGTTCACTGTCCGAAACGATGCCGGCACGACGATTGAGTCGACTGGAGACACTGGTACGACTGTAGACCTCACCTCTCCTGATGGCGGTGAGTCCTATGTTGCAGGCTCAAACAAGAAACTCTCTATCAAATGGGAAGCGACAGGTGTTCCTAAGGGCGCGACCGTATGCACCGTCCTTGAAAAACGAGGTGGTGCTGGCGGTATGTTCGCCTTTCCGGGAGACAAGTCCTGCAAGAAAGCAAAGAACGGTAAGGACTCAATGACTGGTAAGCTTATTCAGACGGCCGGGTACGACCTTGGTCCTGGCGACTACTGGGCGCGCGTTACCATCGGTGCAAAAGCATCAGGCGGCAAGGACGGCGCAACGCTCGCACAGGACATAAGTGAATCGTTCTTTACGCTTCGGTAGCTTCTCTCGTTCTTCATACGTCTCGTGCGGTACTATAGGGACATGCACGTCCTACTAGCACTGCTACTTCTCCTAAGCGCTTCCACTGCGCATGCGGCTGACGCCGTGACGCCAAGCGCCAGCACAGATTTGCTTCGCGCTCAGTATGAGCTCGCAGGAACGGGAGGCGAGAAGATACGGGTCCTGGTGATGCCCGGGCATGAGCCTGGCTACGGTGGTGCGGAGTATCGAGGGATACGCGAGCGAGACGTTGCGGTTGAAATCGCAAACAAGCTCGCGGCAGAGTTGCGCAAAGACCCAAGGCTCGAGGTCATCGTTGCGCGCGACACGCTTTCCTGGAGTGAGGAACTTTCGACGTACTTCGAGGAGAACTGGAAGAGCATACAGAAATTCGTGAAGACGCAGAAGAAGGCGATGGCAAAGCTTCTTACGAAAGGGGAGGTTAAGGACCGGGAGTTTGAAGTTGCGCACAACACTGCCGCAACTGATGTGGCCTACCGCCTCTACGGCATTAACAAATGGGGTAACGAGAACGATATCGACCTTGCTATCCATGTGCACCTCAACGACAATCTCGGCCACGGGTTGAGTAACCCTGGTCGCCACTCAGGGTTTGCGGTGTACGTTCCCGACGAGCACTACGGCAACGCTTCGGTGAGTCGTGTACTTGGGGAAGCGGTTGCTTTCGAGCTCAACCATTGGAATGCGACGTCGACGCTCCCCATTGAGAACTATGGGGTGGTGCCGGATCAGGATCTGATTGCGCTTGGCTCCTTTAATACGGCGAACTTTGCAAGCATTCTTGTTGAGTATGCCTATATCTACGAGTCAAAGATTTCATACCCCGAAGCACGCAGTGTTGTAACATCTGATTTCGCCTATCAGACGTATCTGGGGGTTGAGAAGTTCTTCGGCGCTCCGGTCGTTGGTGATGATACGCTCGCACTTCCGTATCCGTGGGTAACGGGGTTACTTGAAATGGGTTCTTCAAGTTCGCAGGTGTATGCGCTCCAGGTAGCGCTTCATAAACTCGGCTTCTATCCGCCTACCGGGGAACTCCTTATCGGCTGCCCAGTCTCGGGATACGTAGGAGAATGCACCGTGCGAGCGCTGAAGAACTTCCAAGCGTCCAAAGGTCTTGAGCAGACGGGCTCGATTGGACCCAAGACCAAGGCAGCTCTACAAGCGGCGGGTTTTTGATATACTAGGAGTATGAAGATTTCCGCACTCGTGCTTGCCGTTCTCATCCTTGCTATGCCGTTTTCGGCAGACGCTGCTACCAAGAAGACCAACATCACCTGTGAGGTAACAGCGTCCACGAAGGTCGTGAAAAAGGGGGAAACCGTCACCATTTCCTGGAAGGGTTCACATTCCATCATTACCTACGGACCAGATGGATCTACCATTGCTCCAGCCGGCAGCATGGAGGTTACCCCAACTCAGCGCACCATATATAAGTTCAAGTTCATTGGTATAGGAGGGAATGAGAAGTGTGGTGTCCGCGTTCGTATTGCAGGCGAGACGGTCGCTCCGTAACTAGTCCCCAACGAGTGCTTGGTCCCAAAGGGGTCATGCTACGCTTAGGTGGTACATCTAACCCGTATCCTATGTCTTCATTACGCAATTGGCTTGCAGGGGCAGTCGCCGTCCTCGTGCTTGCCGTTCCTTCATATGCATCTGCGCAGACCTCAACCATTGCTGAGCTTGAAGCCCTTATTGCTCAGCTTATGGCGCAACTTGCAGCGCTGCAGGGAGGAGCACCGGAGGTAGAGGGCTACGCCCTTGTGGGCATGGTGTCGGAAGACGACCCACTCTTCGTTACTTTCAAGTACGTCATGAATCAGAGCGAAAGCTGTGACGGGGGAAGATACCGCCTGCACTATGGCGATGATGGTCTTGGAGACGAGCTCCGCTTCAGCCAAGGTACCTGCAACGCCTATACGCAATATACGGAGCACGAGTACGACGAAGCGGGAACCTATACCGCAACGCTGTACGAGACCACGAATTCTGGAGAACGGGTTCTTCAGACAACGACGGTCGTAGTGGGCGAGGAATCAAGCATACGCAGAGTGTCGGTTACTGAGGTCAGGGACAATGGCGTGAAAGTACGTTACCAAAACCTCCCTGTGTATTCATATATCGAACTCTTCTGGCTTAATGAGGACAATCGGTTCCGAAGCATAACTCGAAGTCAGGTTCCAAACGGAGGAGACGGATCGAAATTCATTGAACTGCCCTCAGGTGCACCGAGCGGAACGTATATCGCGTCCGCAAGGAAACTTGGTACCGACATGGTGGTAGATAGTGACACGTTTACGATTGTCCAAGACGAGAATGGGGTACGCGAGCTTCTTGAAGCCGCATGGAACGACCTTGAGAACGCGAGGGAGGATCTTGAGGACGCGGATGACAACGGTGTCGACACCGCCGACGCTGAGGCGACGCTGCAAGACGCAGATGACCTCCTCGAAGAGGCGGAGGAGCTTCTTGATGACGGGGATACTGCGAGCGCGCTTGATCTAATCGTCGAGGCGCAAGATCTTATTGATCGCGCACTAGTGCTCCTTGGTGTGGATGCGGACGAGATACTCGCGATAAACGATATCGAAGTTGAAGTCAATGATGCAGATGAAGGGCCTGCCCCCCTTACGGTCGTCGTCACAGGACAGGTTGAGGCAGAAAGCACTGACTGTCCGATTGATTTCCCTGACACCAGGCTTGATTGGGGAGATGGCACTACCAGTGCGGTTTTGTCGCAGGTAGTAACAACCGGTGGCAGCAGCTCGTATGAGTGTCGGCAGGTTTTGACGCAGTCGTACACGCACACCTACACCACACCAGGCGTCTATCTCGTAAGTTACCTCGTTGAGGGCCACGGTCGAGATACGGTACGGATTGAGGTGACGGGTACCGTTATCCCGAGAGAGCCGGTAGCATCGTGTACGGTAACGGCAGATGATACCCGTGTGTCAGCAGGACAATCAGTAGTGCTTAGCTGGACAAGCAGGAATACGAGTTACATGAGGGGGCCAAACGGAGAACAGCTCGCTGCAAGCGGAAGCAAATCCTACGAGGTGACGGAAACAAAAACCTTCAGCTTCACCGCTTATGGGGTGAGCGGAGGCAAGGCAGGTTGTTCAACAACGGTATACGTTGAGACCGAGACACCACGTCCGACCCCAACCCTCAGCTTCAGTGGCCCACGCCTTGCGCTTCCAGGAGAACCTGCAGCGCTCTCGTGGAGCACTACCAACGCGCAGCGGTGCGTACTCTCAGACAACTTCGGCATGGAGAGGAAGGTAGAGACGAACAGTGTCGACTACGACGTCTATCCTTTCGAAACGACCACGTACCGCCTCTGGTGTGCGAACGATCCTGGTACCGGTAAGGACGGACCTTCGGTTGAGAAATCTCTGACGGTTCGTGTTTTCGAGCGTACTGATCGAGGCCAATTGCCGGCCGCTGCGCTCACGTCAATTACGGGCCAGCTTGATGAGATCCTTAAGGGCTTCAAAGAACTCTTCGGGAACTAACCTTTCCCCACAAACACCCGCAGAGCCTTTGCTCTGCGGGTGTTTTGGTATCTGTTAGTATGGGTGCCTATGGCTCCCGACGACATTCTTGCTGCCTACCGGAAAGTGGGTGGACGCGTTGAAACTCGCGGCAAGGTGACCCTTACGTCAAAGGAAGATTTTGCACTCTTCTATACTCCTGGCGTTGGAAAAGTTTCGACACATCTTGCAGAACATCCAGAGGATGCACGTGAACTGTCCATCAAGGGCAATAGTGTTGCGGTGGTTTCCGACGGTACGGCAGTGCTGGGGCTTGGCAACATTGGTCCGTATGGGGCGCTGCCGGTCATGGAAGGCAAGGCACTTATTTTCAAACAACTCGCAAACATTGATGCGTGGCCATTGGTGCTTGATACCAAGGACCCAGAAGAGATTATCCGCATTGTGAAAGCGATAGCGCCCAACTTCGGTGGTATCAACCTCGAGGACATCGCCGCACCACAGTGTTTCGAGATTGAGCGCAGGCTTATTGAGGAGCTTGCTATTCCAGTCATGCATGACGATCAGCACGGTACTGCTATTGTTACGCTCGCGGGTCTCATTAATGCAGCCAAGGTGACGGGTCGTGATTTGAACACTTCGAGAGTTGTAGTGAACGGCGTGGGAGCTGCGGGCAGCGCTATCATGCGTTTACTCAAGCGCTACGCACCCGGCATGACTATTCTTGCGGTTGATACCAAAGGAATCATTTCGAGCGGGCTTGAGGGGCTCAGCGCGGAGAAGCGCTCGCTCATTGATGATGGCATTATTGCCGGGGAGAATGTAGGTGATCTTACGAAAGCTCTTACTGGTGCAGATATCTTCATTGGAGTATCGAAGGGCAATATCCTCTCGGGCGAGATGGTAAAGCTGATGAATGCAGGCCCTATTATCTTTGCGATGGCGAACCCGGTACCGGAAATCATGCCGGAGGAGGCGAAGGCGGCCGGAGCTGCGATTATGGCAACGGGACGTTCTGACTTCCCGAACCAGATAAACAATGCACTCGTGTTTCCGGGAGTCTTCCGTGGTGCGCTTGATGCCAAAGTCCGGAAGATTACGGAAGATATGAAGCTTAATGCCGCAAAGGCAATTGCTGCGCTCGTGGAGAAGCCGGATGCCGAACATATCATTCCTGACATTCTCGATGAGCGGGTGGTGGGGGCGGTCGCTACAGCCATACAGTCATGAACATCCTCGTACTCGGCAGCGGCGGAAGGGAACACGCACTCGCGTGGAAGATTCGGCAATCCACTATGACCGAGAAACTGTACATTGCACCAGGTAACGGAGGGACGCTCTCCTGTGGAGAGAATGTTACCCTCGACATTAACGACCATGCCTCAATTGTGAATTTCTGTACGGAGAAGAACATCGAGCTGGTCGTCGTCGGCCCTGATGATTACTTGGCTACCGGCGTTGTGGATTCCCTCGTTGCTGCAGGTATTTTTGCATTCGGTCCTACGCGTAAGGCAGCAGAGATTGAATGGTCCAAGGCATACGCAAAGGAGGTGATGGAAGCTGCGGGCGTACCTACTGCACGCAGTAAAACCTTCAAGGACTATGATTCAGCTCGTGAGTACCTCGCTACACATACACTTCCGGTCGTCGTGAAAGCAAGCGGCCTCGCGCTCGGTAAGGGCGTCACCATTGCTCAGACCTTTGAAGAAGCAGATGCGGCACTCAAAGAATGTTTCGTAGACGCGAAATTTGGTACAGCAGGACAGGAAGTCCTCGTCGAGGAGTTCATGGAAGGACTTGAGTTCTCCGTTCACGCAATCTGTGCCGGAACGGACACGCTTCTTTTCCCGTCGTCACAGGATCACAAGCGCATCTTCGATGGAGACAAAGGCCCTAACACTGGAGGCATGGGCGTTGTTGCACCACTCCCACAGGTATCAGAGGAGGTGATGAAGCAAATAGAAGACACCATCGTGCGCCCTACGCTTAGGGAACTTGATAAGCGTAGGCGCCCGTTCTCCGGCATTCTCTATCCGGGCATCATGCTCACCAAGGAAGGACCAAAGGTTATTGAATTCAACGCACGTTTCGGTGACCCAGAGGCACAGGTGTACATGCGTCTTATGGAGAGCGATATTGTTCCTCTTTTGTTTGCGTCGGCAAAAGGAAGTTTCTTAGGAGTAGAGCTCGAGTGGAAGAAGGGAGCAGTGGCGTGCGTCGTGATGGCGTCAGGAGGCTACCCTGGAGCCTACGAGAAAGGAAAGGAAATAACTGGTCTCAAGGAAGCGGAAAGGGATGAGACGGTGGTGTTCCATGCGGGCACAGCGAGAGAGGGCGATACGTTTGTCACCAACGGCGGGCGTGTGCTGAACGTGACAGCAACTGGAGACACACTAAAGGAAGCACTTGCGGAAGCCTACAGGGGCGTCGAAGGGATTTCGTTTGAAGGCGCACAGTACCGCACCGATATCGGGAAGAAGGCGCTCTAAGCCTTTCGGTTCATGAGGGCGAGTGCGATTGCTGCAAGCGCAATTGAGATATCGCGGAACAGTACCTCCATCTGGTTCCAGTTGAGAAGAACAATCGCAAGGAGCATCACGGTTGCAATGACGCTTGGGATGAACACACGCTTGCCGAAGAGTATCCAGAGAGCGAGGACGACTTCCACCACACCGAAGGCATGGAGCATGAGCATCTGTTGGCTACCCGCAAGCTCCATTAGGAACTGGGGGAAGTACCCAATCCAGGTATAGGGGTCAACGAGGGCGGAGAGTGGTGGATACAGGAACGAGAGTGCGACTGCGGTTCGCAGCAATGCTTCTGGAAGCGGGAGTGAGAAGGGTCGCATTCTACTTCACCACAACTGTACCCGAGTCGCTTGCACCAAGGTGGTTGTGGTAGCCGAAGGTACCTGCCTTATCAAAGGTGAACTCCCAGGTAGTGCCGCTGCCAGTTCCGGTGCACTG
>CAZJPR010000002.1:0-24573 GCA_964548265.1 uncultured Candidatus Saccharibacteria bacterium | reverse complement strand
TTGGAGTGGGCACAGGCTCACGCGCTGGTCCGCCAAGAACGAAGTAGGCACCGATGCCAAGCACAATGACAACAACTGCGATGATGAGGATTTTCATGGTGTGGTGGTTAGGTTGCTCCCTGCATTCTAGCAAATGTGGCTATCCCCGGAATGCGGGGGAGTGCGCTAGCTACAGGCTTTGCCAATTCTTCATTCATAGGCCATACTAGGGCAGCTGTGACGAAGCTCGATATCATCGTCGATCTCCAATACGGAGACTCCGGAAAGGGCAAGGTAGCCCATTTTTTGTGTAAGAAGAATAAGTACACCCACGTAATCCGCTATAACGGCGGCGCGAACGCAGGACACACTATTTTCCATAAGGGCGTGAAGTTTGCTACCCACCAAATACCGGCGGGTGTCTTTTTTGGCGTGAAGTCTATCATCGGTCCAGGCTGCGTCGTGGATGTGGCGGTACTGATGAAAGAAGCAGCAGAGCTTGAGAAGCACGGCATTAAAGTGAAGGGCAACCTGTTTGTAGCGAAGAATGCCCATGTGGTAACTGCCGCTCACAAGAAAGAAGATGGCGTCGATAAGAAAATCGGCACCACGAAACGTGGCATTGGCCCAGCCTATCGTGACAAGTTCTCCCGCATTGGCATACGCGCTGAGGACGTGAAGGCACTTAAGCCGTATCTCATCGACATGTACGAAGAGTTCAAGGGAGGTCTCAAGAAGGCATCCGTACTCTGCGAAGGCGCACAGGGGTTTGGCCTCGACATTGATTGGGGAGATTACCCGTTCGTGACCTCAAGCCACTGCCTCTCAGGAGGTGCGCTGCTTAACGGTTTTGCACCGAAGACGGTTCGTGATGTCTGGGGTATTGCAAAAGTGTATGAGACCTACGTCGGACAGAAGAAGTTCGAACCCAAGGACCCCATCTTCCCGAAGATTCGCGAGGTGGGGGAAGAGTACGGCGTCACCACCGGTCGTCCTCGTCAGTGCAACTGGCTTGATATCGAGCTGCTTGAGCGCGCGGTGCGCCTCAATGGGGTGACGCACCTCGTGCTCTCCAAGATGGACGTACTTGATACGGTAAAGGTATGGAAGGTGCGCGAAGGAAAGAAGACACACAAATTCAAGGATGGCGCCGGACTCCGGAAGTTCATCAGGAATCGCCTCAAGAAGAGTGGGATTGCAGCAAACCACGTGCACTTTTCAGTAAGCAAGGACAAGATTTAATTCCGTATGATTGGTAAATGGTTCGGCTTTCCAGAAAGACCGAAGCCCGCACCAGCGAAGGAAGTGGGTCTCCCTCCTTCGGTGATGACCGACCTCCACACTAACCCTGGGGCAGTGCTTCATAGGGAGAATGTGCTTCGTCTCGTGCGCGACGGTTCAAACGAGCCCACCCATCTTGCCAACGCCGCTCTCTACTTGCTTCTCAAGGAGGCCGCGCACGATAGCGAGGGACAACGAGAGCTCATTGAAGGGGCTGTGGCAGTCCTCAAAGATATACCCGAAGGGGAGGATGAAAGGGCGCGCCAGGCACTGCGCACCTACGCGGAGCAGGTCATTACGAATCTTCCCAAGGACTGGAGTGTGGGAGCTCGAAACCTCAATCGTCTCAATCGTGCTGGGTTCGATTTCTGGGACGAACGCTACGCACACAAGGCCGCCGTACTTGCTAAGGACACTCGTCCTGTATTCCTCGTAGGAAACTCCGCATTCC
Organism: uncultured Candidatus Saccharibacteria bacterium; assembly: GCA_964548265.1. Lineage (GTDB taxonomy): Bacteria > Patescibacteriota > Minisyncoccia > Phycocordibacterales > Phycocordibacteraceae > C7867-001. The sequence goes on along the minus strand of CAZJPR010000002.1, from coordinate 22,862 downwards.
TCGGCCTTACGTCTTTTGTACGTTCGTTCCGTGAAGCAGGAAAGGAACTTCACATCCTTATGCCTACCTATATGTCGGAAGGGGATGAATCAGAGGGTGTGGGAACGCTCAGTAACCATCCTTGCGGGTACATCATCTCACCGGACGGTCGTGTGCGCGGCTTGTCACCAAACTTTGAACGCCCAGCGAACGCTGTAATCGTGGACGACGTTCGTAACACTGGGAAGACCGAGGATCGAATCAAAGCGTTCTGGATGCGCACATCTACCGATGAACCCACTTTCGAACCGCTTGATAATTCTGGTGGTGCTGTTGTGTAGCTCTAGTTGGGGAAGAGGTCGCGCAGTTCGTCGGAGCGGAAGAACCGGCCTCCTAAGTCACCAAAGCTATAGACGTTACCTCCTACTTCAATAGGGGCACCGCCGACTGCGGGTGAGGGTCCCGGGCGCGAGTTTGCAAAGCCGATGTTAAAGAGCGTCACGAGAATCTCCGGGCGGTTGCCGAGGTCAAAGCCCGCCTGCTTCCACTGAGCTCCCACTTCTTTGAGATAGAGAGCGGTATAGAGGTAGGAGTAGTAGTGGTCCTTATCATCGGTGAGCCGGTTGTAGAGCTCAGCGTTCTGGTCGATGCCAGGCGGGTACGCAATGAGCTTCGCGAGCTCAGGACCGGGATAGAAGGTAGAGGTGGGGTCAGACACGTGGAGTTCAATTTCCCGCGCCGTCTCCTGTTTAATGCCAGAGACCCCGAGGGAGAACTGGGTGAGGGAACCAAGAATCTTGAGCGGTTCGAAATAGCGCTTGAAGACCTCGCGCTCTGCGGTGAAGAAACGTATCTGTTCGGGGATGACAACTGAAGCTATGAGGCGTGCAGACACACCAGTCTCACGAGCCACCCGCTGTATAAGTGCAGCGTCCTTGGTAAGCCCGCCCGCAACTACCACCCACTCCGGCGTTTCCTTCCAGTCACAGGTGGAGATCCCGTCCTTAATGCAGGGTTCTGCGGGGAGGTCCTCGCCCTCGGTAAAGAATGCGTTGCGCTCAAGTATGGAGCCACGCACATTCAATAACCCAAACTGCATGGCGATAAACACCAAGGTAAAGGCCAAGCCTATCACCGCAAAGGTGATGATTAGCGCACGGAGCAGGCCCCTCAAGAATCGATTCATAGTTCCTCTTCTATAACAGGAACTATGAGTTTGTGCGAATGTGCATGAACATTCCGTGTTGGCGGAGACGCAGGGATTCGAACCCTGGAGAGCTTTTAGACCCTACCTCGTTAGCAGTGAGGCGCTTTCGACCACTCAGCCACGTCTCCGTAGGAAGCAAAGTACCATTTGCACGCCCTAGACGCTATCCCTTCAGTTCCCCTCGCCGTTTCTTAAGTGCCGCACGTGCCTCCTCAGGAAGGCCGTGTGCAGTGATGTTTTTTGCACGGTAGCCGCTGATGAGAGTGACGTCGGTGCCCACCCATTCTGGGAGAATTCCCTCATCCGTAGCGTGCGTGCTGTAGTATTCCTCATCCGCAGGGCTCGAGAATTCTATCTCTATTCGTACAAAACCGTCCTCTTTTCCTCCTATCCATTTCTCATAATGTATTTGGCACGTAATGGGTGGCTCCGTGTTTGGGAACGTGTGGTCAATATAGTAGCGTTGGCGCTCAATAGTGCGGGTGTGTTCCATTCTCCAGAGCTTCAGAAACTCCTGGCTCCTTGGGTCGGTGTCGGTAGGAGCAAAGCGCACCTGGCGTTCCTCTTTCTCGAACGAGGTCCCCGTGCGTTCCTTGCGTGCGATACGGTACAGTAGCCCCTCGCCTCCGTCTTGGCGCGTGATGCGCAGCCGGAAGGTAACTTCCATTCCGTGTGCGTCAAGCACCGTGACGAACTTTTGCATGATGTGGCGCGTCTCGTAGGGTCCGAGCTGCGCCTTGGTGAGTCTATGGTCTGGATTCTCCGTGAACCTACGCTCAAGTTCTTTCTCTATTTCTACCCCTTCACCTCCCTCAAGTATTGAGACCAACATTGGGAAGTCGTTGATGCTCGGTAGTTTTTCGTGAGACTTCCTCTTCTCCTTGTCGGGCCCTTCTCCAGCCTTCTTCTTTCTCTTCCTCGGGCGCTCGTCAGAGTGCGGCATAGATAGCTATAGCGTACGGAGTGTCCGATTAATACGCAAGCGCAATGCCCTGTGCGGCAGCTCCAGCTCTCCGGAGCTCGGCTATCGCTTCTCCGAGCGTCGCCCCAGTGGTATAGACGTCGTCCACCACTATATAGAGATACGCAGGGTCTGGGATGCTCGCCGCAAACGCACCGGCAAGATTTTCCCTGCGCGCCTCTTTCGAGAGCCGTGTTTGGGGAGCGGTATGGCGCGTGCGTAGAAGGATACTGGTCTCTAGATGTGCGGTCTCGCCGAGCTCTCTACACGTCTTTTCTGCTATTCGCTCCACTTGGTTGTAGCCACGTTCGCGGCGTCGCTTTCCAGAGAGTGGAAGGGGCACCACTTTGATCCCTCGACGCTCGAGTGCTGTTTCCTCAGACATGTGTTCGAGGAGATAGTCAGCGAGGAGTGCAGAAAGAAGTGCGGCAGCAGTTGTGTTGCCGTAGTATTTATTTTCGACGATGACTGCGTGAACGACTGGGTCTCGATAGGGGAGGAGTGCGACCACGCCATCTTCCTTTCTTTGTGGGTCGATCTTGAGGGCAAGCATTTCCAGTGTGATAGTCCGCACGATGCGCTCCGTCTCCCTCGGAGGAAACAAGACATCAAGGAGCGCGCGCATGTCGACATGATACACTTTGCGAATGGGCATCTTCGACATGTTCGTACCTAAAAAGAAGACGAAGAGCGTCATTGGCATCGACATGGGCTCCTCCTCCTTGAAGGTGGTGCAGTTGCGCCGCGAGGGCGGGACCGCTGTTCTTGAAAACTACGGTGAGCTCGCACTTGGTCCCTACGCCGGTTCTGAAATAGGGACCGCAACGAATCTTCCTGCCGAGAAGGTTGCTGAGGCGCTCACTGATCTCATTCGCGAGGTAGGCATTACCACCAACGACGCGGGCATTTCTATACCCTTTTCTCGTTCGCTCCTCACCTTGGTGGAGCTTCCTCGTCGGGATAATGCGGAAGAGCAGAAGACCATCATCTCGCTTGAGGCGAGGAAATACATTCCGGTGCCAGTGTCAGAAGTGCAGCTCGACTGGTTCGTCGTGCCAGAGACGCTGCCGGAAGGGAACGAACTTCCATCGAAGGTGAAAGTATTGCTGGTCGCGGTGCACAATGATGAGCTTACGCTTTTGCAAAGCGTCATTACCGCAGCGAAACTGCAAGCAAGTTTCTATGAGATTGAGATTTTCAGTACCATTCGTTCTGTTGTCGACGAGCCGGTGAAGCCAGTGTTGGTGCTTGATATCGGTGCGTCTGCCGCCAAAGTGTACGTGGTCGAGCGCGGCGTGGTTGCCCTCTCACACAACATTCGTGCGGGTGGCCAAGACATCACTCGCTCGATTGCGACCGCACATGGACTGTCCATCGCTGCAGCTGAGGCGCAGAAGAAAGAACATGGGTTTGCAGCAGGTGCCGGCTACGACCGAGCGACGGTGGAGACTATTTTCTCTCGAATCTTCGAGGAGGCGAAGCGCGTGATGGTGCAGTATGAGACTGCTCACAACAAGGCCATCTCGGGACTGGTGCTTACCGGCGGAGGAGCGGTGACGAAGGAACTCTCTTCCTACGCCACGTCGTTCTTCTCGGTTGATGTGCGCATTGCCGATCCGTTCGCAAAGACCGCAGCTCCTGCGTTCATGCGCCCGGTGCTTCAGGAAATAGGACCAGAGTTTGCTGTTGCGGTTGGACTTGCGCTCCGTAAGCTTGAAAACCTCGAGTAGCTGTTTCCACACGTGTGCGGAGGGGATACGTAGGACGCCATTCGGGCTGGTATACTGCTTTCATGGCTCTTTCTCCGACCATACCGACTTCCTTCGTACCTAAGCAGCCGGTACTGCGCACCGTTCCGAACCATCCGAAATCGAGCGGGGCAAACTTGTTCCTGGTCATCTCCTTCTTTCTCCTTGGTGCAGCGGTCCTTGGCTCCGTTGCCGTGTTTGGGTACCAGCAGTATCTCAAGGGAGTCATTGCAAGTAAGGAAGCTGACCTCAAGGCAGCAGAGGAGCGCATCAACTTCTCCACGGTTGAGGAATTCATCCGTGTCCGCAATCGCTTCACTGCAAGTCAGGAGCTGCTTGACCAGCATGTTGCGCTCTCTCAGTTCTTGACCGTGCTTGAATCAACGACACTCGCCAGTGTCCGCTTCAGTTCGATGGGCTTTACGCTCGAGGATGATGGCACGCCGACCGTCGAGATGGCCGGGACGGCTCGTAGTTTCAACGCACTTGCTGCGCAATCAAATGCGTTTGGTACTGACACACGCATTAAGAGTGCGATCTTCTCGGGCATTAAAGTGAATCCAAACAACTCAGTTTCGTTCACTCTTACCGCCGATCTCTCGCCCTCCTTGGTTGCTATGATGGACCCAGCTGACTTGCCAGCGCAGCAGCGGTTTGTACCGCCAGTCGCAACGTCTACGGCGACGTCTACCGCCACGACCACGACGAGCGCAGCAGCAACAACGACAACTGCCTCTACCAGCCCACGCCTATGACCCGCTTCCTTCCCATTGTTGGCATCCTTATCGCACTTGGCCTTTTTGTAGGCTACATACATCCGACGTACACCGGCGAAGTCGCTGCCGCTCGTGCACAAGTGAAAAGCTATGATACGGCACTCGCTGCCGCTCGCGCGTTTGCTGAGAAGGAGGGCGAATTGCTTTCGGAGAAGAGTGCGCTGCCTCAGGAACAACTCGAGCGTCTGCAGACGTTCCTCCCTGATGGGGTCGATAACGTGCAGCTCATTCTTGACCTCGATGCGCTTGCTACCCGCAGTGGTCTTAAGCTCTCGAACTTCGATGTGGCTGCTCCTGATACGAAACAGGAGTCCGAGCTCACTGGGAACCGTCTTCCGCTGGTGAGCGAGAAGCCGGCGGAGTCCCTCACCCTCTCGGTCTCAGCTACCGGAACCTATGGTGCCTTCCGTGCCTTCCTTGATGGCGCCGAGCACTCGCTGCGCCTACTCGACCTTATTGGGCTTGAGATTCGCGATTCCGCAACGGGCGTTTATACCTACAACATGGTCTTCCGTATCTACTGGCTCCACTAATTACTTTTATGAACTCACGCACTAACGTCCTTCTCATCGTCCTCGGACTCATCGTCCTTGGTGCCGCTGCGTACATGCTGCTCGCAAAAGGGGAGGCAGCACCTGCTATCTCAGAAACCGACGGCGAGAATGAGACCGAGAGTGCCTTCCTCGCGCTCACTGCGGAGATCGGCGCCATCACCTTTGATACCGATGTCTTTACTGACCCACGTTTTGCAACGCTCCGTGATATTCGTACCGTGATTCTTCCTGAGACTGCGGGACGCACTGATCCTTTTGCGCCGCTCCCGGGACTTGCTCCCGAGAAGCCGTAGCGCATGACGAACCTTCTCTCGTTGCTTCAGGACAAGGGCATACTGAAGCCCGGTGATGCCGCGGCAATTGAACGCGAGGCCAAGGATTCAGGAGTCTCTCTTGAGGCGGCACTCATTGGCAGAGGTATTTCGATAGAGGATTTGCTTGCGCTCAAGAGCGAGCGCTACGGCATTCCTTCTCGCGTTCTTCCGGCGCAGATGCCTATTGAGCAGTCGGTGCTGCAATACATTCCTGAGGATTCAGCCCGTCACTATCGTGCCGTCCCACTATTGGTGCGTGAGGGGGCGCTTGAAGTTGGCATCGTCGACCCAGACAACATCGAAGCACTCGATGCGCTCCAGTTCATTGCCGGCAGAATTGGGATGCCATACAAGCTGTTCATTATTTCCGAAGCGGATTTCGTGCGTGTTATCGATGAGTATAAGAACCTCACCGGGGAAGTGGGTGCTGCGCTTACCGAGTACGAGGGTTCCGAAGTGCCGGTTGAGCTTGATTCCTCGCCTGCGCCGTCAAAAAAAGATGTTGAGGACACCATCAAGGCGGATGCGCCGGTAACGAAGATTGTCGCTACGGTGCTCCGGTATGCGGTCGAGGGAGGTGCATCCGACATTCACATTGAACCGACTCCTGAGAGCACACGCGTTCGTTTCCGTATGGATGGCGATTTGCATACCTCACTTGAACTTCCGCAGAAGGTGCATCCGGCAGTGGTGGCGCGCATCAAGATTCTTTCGCAGATGCGCCTCGACGAGAAACGAAAGCCGCAGGACGGGCGTTTCTCAACATCGGTGGAAGGCCGGCGCATTGACTTCCGTGTGTCGACCTTCCCCACGCAGTATGGCGAGAAGGTAGTGATGCGTATTCTCGACCGCTCGAAGGCAACCGCTACCATGGAGACGGTGGGTTTCAATGCTGAGCAGCTCGCGGTTGTGCGCGAAATGATTAAGGCGCCCTACGGCATCATTCTCATGTCAGGACCTACTGGTTCCGGTAAATCGACCACGCTCTTTGCCATGCTCTCTGAGCTTGATCGCGAGTCTGCGAACGTCGTGTCGATTGAAGACCCGGTTGAGTACGAAATTGCCGGTGTCGCTCAATCACAGGTACATCCGGAAATTGGGTACACCTTCGCCTCAGGACTTCGCTCCATCCTTCGTCAGGACCCGGACACCATCATGATTGGAGAGATCCGCGACAAGGAGACCGCACAGCTTGCCATTCAGGCGGCGCTCACCGGTCACCTCGTGTTCTCCACCATTCACACGAATACTGCAGCCGGTGCCATCCCACGTTTGATTGATATGGGGGTCGACCCTTTCCTTATTGCTCCGACCTTGGTTGCGGTCATCGGCCAGAGGCTTGTGCGCAAGCTCTGCGATGGTGGTGGCGAGGCCGAGCCCGTCTCTGAGAGTGTGAGGATGTTGCTTGAGAAGCAGTTCTCAGATCTTTCTCCTGAGTACCGGAAGAAGCTTCCGGCGTTCGATACCGTCTACAAGGCGGTTCCCACAAGTGATTGCCCGAACGGTACCCGCGGCCGCCTTGGCGTCTTCGAAATACTCAAGATGGATAAGGACCTTGAACATGTCATCCTCACCAAACCGGTAGAGGAAGAGGTCTTTGCTGCAGCGCGTAAAAAGGGCATGTTGACCATGCGCGAGGATGCTATCATTAAGGCGTTAGCTGGACAGATTCCGTTTGAGGAGGTGAACACTCTCGGCGGGGACCTGTCATTTGAAGACGAGACTCCAGAAACTCCACCCACACCATGACTCACCGCATCTACCTGGTAGACGACGATCGTTTTCTTCTCGACATGTATGCCGTGAAGTTCAAAAATGCAGGACATGAGGTGTCCGTGTTTCAGAGCGGGGACGAAGTACTCGCCATTCTCCGAAAGGACCCGGCACCAGACGCGCTGTTGCTTGATGTCATCATGCCGGGCATGACAGGCTTTGAAATTCTAGAGACGATTCGCAAGGAAAAGATTGGCGAGGGCACCATGAAGGTGGTCATTCTTTCAAACCAGGGACAGGACAGTGATATCGACAAGGCGCGTGAGCTTGGTGCTGACGGATACATCATCAAGGCCTCTGCCATCCCTTCGGAGGTGCTTGCGGAGACGCTTGCAATAGTTGAGAAGCCTGCATGACCGCGTCCACTCGTTTAACCAAACTTCTTGATGCCGTCGTTGCGCAGAACGGCTCCGACCTCCACATTTCTGCGGGCACGCGCCCTATTGTGCGTGTCTCCGGTACACTCATCTCACTTACTGATGAAGAACCCTTTACGGCTGCCGAGACGGCCGCTCTTTTGAAGAGCATTGTGCCGGAAGGTCGTTGGGACCTCTTTGAGAAAGGGCAGTCTGTCGACTTCTCCTATGCGCACACGGACAAGAACCGCTTCCGTGTGAACGGCTATGTTGCACAGGGTGCGGTCGCTATCGCCATGCGTCTTATTCCGCACCAGACGCGCACCTTCACTGAGCTCAACCTCCCACCCATTCTCGAGACCTTCGGACAGAGGACACAGGGATTCTTCCTGGTGGTGGGTCCGGTGGGACAGGGTAAGTCGACGACACTTGCCGCTATTCTTGAACGTATTAACGAGACGCGCGCCGAGCACATCGTCACCATTGAAGACCCGATTGAATACCTGTTTGAGCCTAAGAAGTCGTTGATACACCAGCGAGAGGTCCACATCGACACACCTGATTTCCATTACGCGCTCCAATCTGCCTTCCGCGAGGACGTGAACGTCATCATGGTGGGTGAGATGCGTGACCGTGAGACCATCTCTTCGGCGGTGACCGCCGCAGAAACGGGACACCTGGTGCTCTCGACACTTCACACCAACAACGCTGCTCAAACCATTGACCGCATTATCGACATGTTCCCCTCAGCTCAGCAGGACCAGGTGCGTGTGCAGCTCGCGGGCTCTTTGACTGGCATCTTCTCTCAGCGGCTTGTACCACGCATTGCCGGCGGCCTCATTCCGGCCTTTGAGCTTCTCATCAACAACAGCGCAGTGTCGAACCTGATTCGCGAGGCACGCACGCACGAAATCTCGACCGTCATCCAAACCTCGTCGCAGGAAGGCATGCTTGATATGAACCGTTCGCTTGCAGAGCTGGTGCGCAAGGGAGAGGTAACGGTTGAAGACGCCTACGAACGCGCGTTCGACCAGAAGACCTTCGAGCGGTATCTCTAAGGGTTCGGTATAGAATGTGGGAATGACCCTGCGTGCAGAGAGTGTCGACGCCTATATCAAATCCTTTCCAAAGGCCACGGCAGTGCGACTCAAAGCCATCCGCTTTCTTGTGAAGAAGGCAGCGCCAAAGGTGGAGGAGAAGATTAGTTACGGCATACCCGCTTACACGTTGGGCGGCACACCACTTCTCTATTTCGGAGGCTTTGCACGGCACAGTAGTCTCTTTGTACTCCCGAAAGCGACCGGAGCCTTCAAGAAGGAGCTCGCAACCTTCAAGACCTCTAAGGGAACTATCCAATTTCCGCACGACAAGCCGCTGCCACTCGCACTCATTCGTAAGGTCATCGCATACCGCGTAAAGGAAATTCGTAGCGCGTAAGCGCGAAATGGCGTAGGGTAGAACAAATGGCAGCCAAGAAGACCAGTACCAAGGAGGCAACGCCTCCCCGCGAAGCGCTATTGCGTTTCGAGGGAGTGTCCTTCGAATACGGACACAACCATCCCATCCTCGATGAGGTAGATTTTTCATTGCGTCGCGGCATGAAGGTGACACTCATGGGACAGAACGGTGCCGGAAAGTCGACCCTGTTTCATCTCATTACTGGCGACCTTGCCCCCGAACACGGCAAGGTGCAGGTAGTTCATGGCGTCTCCATTGCGCTTGCTCGTCAGGTCATTCCACCAGCGCTTCGTGAGGTCACCGTCCGTGAATTCTTTGAAGCGAGCTTCCCGAAGCAGAAGGTCTACGACATCGACCCTAAGATAGACGCCGTGCTTGAGGTGGTGAACCTACGCGCTCCCAAGGACCGTATTGTGAAGTCCTTCTCAGGCGGCCAGCAGGCGCGCCTTCTTTTGGCGAGCGCGCTTATCCAGGATCCAGACTTGCTCTTGCTCGATGAGCCTACCAACAACCTCGATACCGCGGGTATTGAGCACCTCACTGATTTCCTAAAGAACTACGAAAAGAGCTGTCTCGTTATTTCGCACGACGCTGAGTTCCTTAACTCCTTCACACACGGCGTGCTGTACCTTGATGTGCACACGAGAAAAATTGAACAGTACACCGGCAACTATTTCGACCTTCTTGAAGAGATCTCTGCTCGTATTGAACGAGAAAACCGCAAGAATGCGCAGCTGGCTAAGAAAATCCAGGACAACAAAGACAAGGCAAACTTCTTTGCACAGAAGGGAGGCAAGATGCGTCTCGTTGCCAAGAAGATGCGCACCGAGATTGAGGAGATGGAGGAAGACAAGGTGGACGTGCGCAAAGAAGATAAGACCATCCGTCCGTTCCTTATTCCTGCGCAGCCGGAGCTTATGGGGCCACTGTTGACCATCACGTCTTACAGCACGATGGACCCGAAGACGCACAAACCAAAAGAGCACAAAAAGGATTTAGTGCTTAAGAAAAATTATCACCTCCTGCTTTCAGGTCCCAATGGCATTGGTAAGACGAGCCTTTTGGAGTCACTCGCGCACGGTACTGCTAAGGGGGCGAAGATTCATGATGGGGTACGAGTAGGTTATTACCGTCAGGACTTCTCCACGCTCAACTTCGAGCACACAGTGCGCGAGTCCTTACTCTCCGCGATGGAGAAGCAGGACGAAGAGAAAATGCGTGCTACGGCTGCAGGTTTTCTTATCACCGCCGACGTGATTGGGAAGAGAATTGGCGTACTCTCAGAAGGGCAGAAGGGACTCGTTGCCTTTGCTCGCCTTGTACTGGAGCGCCCGGGTCTTCTCATCCTCGACGAGCCAACCAACCACATCAATTTCCGTCACCTGCCCGTTATAGCGAACGCGCTCTCCTCATACGAGGGGGCGATGATACTCGTTTCGCACGTGCCTGAGTTCGTTTCCCAGATACGCATCGACGAGGTGCTCGATCTCGGGAAGTAGGGCAATCCCCTACGGGCTTCCGCAGAGCCTCTCCGGCATGCGATAATCTCCTTATATGTTGTTTAACTACCGCGCCCTCGATGCTGAGGGACACGAGCGCGAAGGCTCTATTGAAGCCCTCTCGATGGATGTCGCTGTTTCGACGCTGCAGCGCCGCTCCCTCATCGTTTCCTCCATAGAGCCAGCAGACAAGAAATCGTTCCTCTCGATGGACCTCGGGCTCTTCAAGGGCGTCTCGCACAAGGACGTGGTGATTCTCTCGCGGCAGGTTGCGACGCTGTTTGAGGCTCAGGTCTCCGCGCTTCGTATCTTCCGTTTGCTCGCCTCAGAAGTAGACAACAAATATCTCGCTGATGTACTTACCGAAGTAGCCGATGATATTCAAGGCGGAAGTCCAATCAGTAAAGCGATGGCAAAGCACGAGAAAGTGTTCAGCACGTTCTACGTGAACATGGTGCGTTCGGGAGAGGAGTCTGGAAAGCTCTCACAGACGTTCATGTATCTTGCCGACTACCTCGACCGCACCTACGAAGTGATGAGCAAGGCGCAGAACGCACTTATCTACCCAGCGTTCGTGATTGTCACCTTTATGGCGGTGATGGGTCTCATGTTGACCATGGTTATTCCGCGCATTTCACAGATTCTTCTTGAGTCTGGACAAGAAATACCGCTCTATACCAAAGTCGTCATTGCCCTTTCAGAGTTCTTGGTCAACTACGGCGCCTTCTTCCTTGTTGCTCTTGCTGTCGGTGGGTTCTTTGCTTACCGTTCCATGCAGACAGCAGAGGGGCGCCTCGTTTTTGATGCGGCAAAGCTCCAGATGCCGTACCTCGGGGACCTTTACGAGAAACTCTACCTCTCTCGTATTGCGGATAACTTCTCTACCAGGCTTGTGTCGGGCGTCCCAGTAGTTGAGGCGGTGGAGATTACGTCGACCGTGGTCGAGAATGCTGTCTTCGAAGGTATTCTTAAGGACGTCGCTGAGGACGTGAAAGGGGGCGCCTCCATTTCAGAGGCGCTTGGTAAGCATGACGAGATACCAGGCATCATGATTGCCATGATTAAGGTGGGAGAGGAGACCGGTGAGTTGGGCACCATCCTCGGTACACTCGCTAAGTTCTATCGCCGCGAGGTTAGTAACGCAGTTGATACCCTTGTCGACCTCATCGAACCTTTGATGATTGTGTTTCTTGGTCTTGGCGTTGGAACACTGCTTGCTGCCGTCCTCATTCCGATTTACAACCTCGCCGGCGGTATCTAGGTCCGTTATCCACAGAGAGGCACAAAGAGTGTCTCTACTCGCGTAGAATGAAGGGAAGCGGACATTTACTATACGCCGCGTAACCCACACCAACGTTATTATGAAATTCGCATTCTCTAAGACCCGTCAGGGCCACATGAAGGGTTTCACCCTCATTGAGCTCCTCGTGGTCATCGCTATTATCGGCATTCTCTCGTCCGTCGTTCTCGCCTCCCTCAACACCGCAAGGAACAAGGGTGCAGACACGGCAGTGAAGTCGAACCTCGCCGGCGCTCGCGCACAGGCAGAGCTCTTCTACGATGCTAACGGCAACAGCTACGACAATGGTACCCTCAACGTCTGTGGGACTACCGCGGCTGCCGGTGTGAAGACCATCAATTCCGCAGTTCTCGCAGCAGTCCAGGCTACGGGCGGAACCTCAGTTGGCACTGGTCCTTCCACCGCATCTGCAGGAACCTGCAATGACTCAGCAACGGCATGGGGAGCGGAGGCGTACCTTAAGAACGGTACTACCGGCGGCTACTACTGTGTGGACAGCACTGGTGCAGCAGCCACTTCGAGCTCGAGCATGCTCGCCGGCTCAACTGACTACACCTGCTAAGCAACGTTTTCTCGTGTGAATGGAAAAGAGCCCGTACGGGCTCTTTTCTTTTATACCCATCACAGCAGTGGTTACAGAAAGTAAGCGTTATACTTGAGTGTATGCAACGGCAGGTACTTCGGGGGTTCTCGCTCATTGAACTTCTCACCGTCATTGCGATTATTGGTGTACTTGCGACGGTCATCGTGGTGTCGTTAAGCGCTGCGCGTAACAGGGGTATCGACGCTGCAACGAAAGAAAATCTCAGCACCATTCGCAATCAGGCGGAACTCCGGCATTCGAATCTCGGGAGTTATGGTGCGGCAGTTGCGGTGCAATCGACAGCCATCACTGCAGCGCCTGCTTACAACGCAGCTGGTGCGAATTTTCTCATCTCGGATCAGCAGAGCAACCGGGCACTTGCCGCAGCTATCGCGGACGGTGACTCTGGTTACTTTGCTATCGGTGCGAACGGCCAGAGTTGGGCGGTTGCAATTGAAACCAAGTCCGTGACCGGGTATTGGTGTGTTGACTCACAAGGAACAGGGAAAGTGATTACGTCGACCTCACTCGGGGGTGGAACGGCTGCAGCAGTCTGTCCGTGATGTTCGTGTTTTTTTTCACAGTGCTCGGTGCAGTTGTTGGTAGCTTTGCCGGCGTTGTTGCTGAGCGACTTCATACCGGAGAATCATGGGTGAGTGAGCGCTCTCGCTGCAATTCGTGCGCGCGCGAACTTGGCGTGTTCGATCTTGTGCCGGTTCTCTCCTGGCTGGTGTCGTTTGGACGTTGTCGTTCGTGCGGCTCAACCATCACGGCACTCTATGTAGTAGTGGAAGCAGCACTCGCGTTCGTGTTCTATTTCGCGTATACGACGCTTGGTCTCGGTGTCCCACTCGCGTTCTTCCTGGGAGCGGTCAGCACTCTTACGGTCATTGTGCTCTACGACCTCAGGCACACGGTGGTACCGCCAGGTCCGTCTTTATTGTTCGGATTCTTCTCACTTGGGTACGCGCTCATGACGCTACAGAGTCTCGAGTCCTTTGGGCTTACGCTCGCGTGTGCAGGTGTCGTGGGGCTTTGTTTCTTCATGGCGTATTTTCTCTCAAGCGGACGAGTTATGGGTCTTGGGGATGCGCCAATTGCCTTCTCGCTGTCGTTGCTTGCGGCAGGGCACGTTATCTCCGGCATCCTCTTTTCCTTCTGGATTGGCGGCATAGTCGGGATAGCTATATTGGTTACGCGTCCGAAAGGGCATAGAATGGGTATAGAGGTCCCGTTCGTGCCGTTTCTGGCAGCTGGATTTCTCCTCGCTTTCTTTACCTCATGGAACCCGCTCGCAATCGTTACAAGCTACTGACGCCCGCTCCACACCGTGGATTCACCCTGGTCGAGATGCTCGTGGTGCTCGCCATCATCGTCATCATTACGGGTATTGCGCTCGTCGGGCAATCGACCTTCAACCGATCCCTCATACTCACTGACACGGCATACACTGTAGCGCTTTCCATCCGTGAGTCGCAGTCACTTGGTCTTTCAAGCCGGAAGGTGCAGCAGACTTCCATCCAGAACGCAGGCTATGGCGTCTATTTCACGCCAGGTACGAGTTACGTGCAATACGCCGACATCTATCCAACAAAGCCGGGCAACGATTTGGGTGGTAAGTGCGCTGGGCACACCAATCTCACCGGCCCTGAATCACGACCGGGCAATTGTAAGTACGATTCTGGGCAGGACACCATCATAAAGACGTACCGTTTTGACCGTGGCTTTACGGTTTCGCGCTTCTGTGGAGAAACTCAGGGAGGCGTACAGTATTGCTCTTCTGGAACTAGCAATACCATCAGTGGTCTCTCAATCGTGTTCCTCCGCCCCAACACGGAGAGTTCGGTCATAGGAATTCGAAGTGGCGGTGAAGTCGAGCTCACGGACGCCGAGATTTACATTCAGTCTGCCGATGGGCAAGCAACGCGTGCTGTGTGTGTCTCGAAGGTTGGCCAGGTTGCGGTCGCTACCTCTACATGCCCATGATGACTTCCACACCTTTGCGCGGCTATACGCTTCTCGAGATGATTGTCGCGGTAGGCATTTTCAGTGTGGTGATGTTGATTGTCACTGGAGCCTATCTTTCGCTTATTGGGCTTGACCGCGAGCTGCGAGCAAGCACCTCACTTGTGACGAACCTTTCCTTTGCGCTTGATAGTATGTCGCGCGGCATTCGCACCGGGAACTCCTACGGTTGCGGCTCGACCGGGGGAGACCCCCTTAACCCTTCAGCAGGAACTAACGCAGTCTGCACCTCCTTCTCCTACTACGACGTGTCACTTGGTAGCAAGGTGACGTACAAGCGCAAAAATGACGGTACCATTGGACGTTGTACAGGGACCTCAGTGTGCACCGACGCTTCAGCGATATCACTTACTGACCCGAATATCACTATTTCCAATCCTAATGGTCTTACCTTCTACGTGAGAGGTGTCGGAACGTCTGGAAGTGGTGCAGGGGTGCAGCCGCAGGTGACTTTTACCCTTCGAGGTACAATGAAGGGAGATAAGAATCACACGCTGGATTTCTCGATTCAGACCAGCGCTACCCAGCGCCTTATAGAGATATGACCATGAAAGGATTCACACTTATCGAGACGTTGGTCGCCGTCACAGTGCTTACGCTTGCGGTCGCAGGTCCCTTCAACGCGCTCCGGGGAGCGCTCGTGAACTCCTATATCGCTCGCGACCAGTTAGTGGCGACCTCTCTCGCTCAAGAGGGTATCGAATATATCCGTAGCGTTCGTGACGCCAATTATCTTAGTGGCTCCTCCTGGTTGACCGGGCTTGGTTCCTGCCAGCCTGGTCCGTGCGTTATTGATACGGCGTACGGAACAATAAGTGGTACGGTCGCTCCACTCCGCCTCAGCACCGGAGGTCTCTACAGCCAAGCGTCGTCTGCAGGAGACAAGGTGAGCATCTACACGCGAACCATATCTATTACTACCCTTGCGGGGGAAACGGAAGCGAAGGTGACGTCGAGCGTCTCTTGGATGACGCGCGGCGTGACCTACAGCACAACGTTGACCGAGAATATCCGCGATTGGCTATGATGCACTCCACACCACAACGCGGGTTTACTCTTCTCATTGCGATTGTTCTCTCATCCGTGATGCTCGCACTCGCACTCGCACTCTTGGACGTAACGTACAAGCAGGTATTACTTGCCTCAACCGCCAAACAGTCGCAGTTTGCCTTCTACGCTGCTGATAGCGGGCTTGAGTGTATTCTCTTCTATGATCAGCGCTATGACGCATTCGGCACCAACCCCAACGGCATCTCGACAGTGTCCTGTAACGGTCGGACTATCAACTTCACCAGTTCGGGAAGCTCACCGAAATACACCACCTTTGTCATACCGTGTGCCGCTCCTGCACTGTCGACTACCGAGTATGCTCGTGTTGAGATATATAAAGGAGTGACTTCTGGCGAGCCTAACCGCCTCTATTCGACCGGTTACAGCAGCTGTGATACTGCTGACGGTCGCCGCCTTGAACGAGGGGTGCGCGTGCTCTACTGATCATGCTAGTGCCGCAGGACATACGCCGGCGCGCACAGAAGCTTCGCGAGACCATCGGGAAGTATCGTGCGCTGCAACACGAGAAGGACGAGTCACCCATTTCACCTGAGGCGCTTGATTCCTTGAAGCGGGAATTGAATGAGCTTGAGACCGAGTATCCTGCGCTTATCACCCGAACGTCGCCGACGCAAAGGGTTGCAGGTAAGGCACTTGCGGAGCTCACAAAAACTAAGCACGCCATACCGCAGTGGTCGCTCGATGATGCGTTTGATGAGGGAGATATTCGCGCGTTTGATGAACGGGTCAAGAAAGGTCTTCTGAAGGCGGGAGACACAAAGCGCCCGACCTATGCCTGCGAACTTAAGATTGACGGGCTCCACATCATTCTCACGTATGAGAAGGGGAAGCTTGTGCTCGCTGCGACGCGTGGCGACGGCATTATAGGAGAGGACGTAACGCATACGGTGCGCACCATCGAGAGCGTACCGGAGGAGCTCCCGCGTCCCGTCGATCTTATTGTTGAAGGGGAGGTGTACATGACGCGCTCGGGTTTCAAGAAAATGAACCAATTACGGCGCAAGAACGGGGAGCCTGAGTTTGCGAATCCCCGCAATGCTGCTGCAGGCGCAGTGCGCCAGCTCGATCCAAAGGTTGCGCAGGCGAGGCCGCTTGGTGCGTTCCTCTATGACATTGAGCGTTTCTCAGAAGCGTTCCCGAAGACGCAGTCGGATGAGCTTATGGTGCTCGCAAAGCTCGGTCTTCCGGTGAACACGAACTCCATACATGCCGATACACTCGAGGAGGTCATCAAGTATTGGAACAACTGGCATGGTGCGAAGCGTGAGAACGAAGATTATTTAATTGATGGTGTTGTTCTCAAGGTTGAGGAGCGTAGGCAGCAGGAATTACTCGGCCACACCGGGAAAGGTCCGCGCTTTGCTATTGCGCTTAAGTTTGCGGCTGAACAGGTGACCACTACGATTGAGGACATTGGGCTTCAAATAGGGAGGACTGGAAAACTTACGCCAGTTGCGCACCTGGCTCCCGTGTCGGTTGCGGGGACCACGGTAGCGCGTGCAACACTTCATAATGAGGATTTCATAACCGAGAAGGATATTCGTATCGGCGACACCGTTATTCTCCAAAAGGCCGGCGACATTATCCCAGAGATTGTGGCAGTGCTTCCGGAACTTCGGAGCGGAAAGGAACGGAAGTGGAAGTTTCCTTCGACCTCACCACTGTGCGGTGGGGACGGACGAATCGAGCGGGTACCAGGCGAGGCGGCACACCGCTGCGCGGTGAAGGGTTCTTTTGCGCAGCAGGAACTTAAGATTGCCCACTTCGTCGGGAAGAGTGCGCTTGATATCGACGGCTTTGGAGGCAAGACCGTGGCACTTCTGATGGAGCATAATCTTGTGTCTGACTACGATGATATCTTCGACCTTACCTATGATGAGCTCGTTGCACTCCCGGGATTTAAAGACACGTCGGCAAAGAAACTTCTTGCAGCGATTGAGAAAGCACGCACGGTGCCGCTCAATCGTCTCCTTGTAGGACTTTCCATAGATCATGTGGGGGAGGAGACGGCGCTACTGCTTGCTGAGCGCTTCAAGTCCCGTATGAGACTCGCGGAAGCTACCGAGGCAGATCTCATGAGAGTGAAGGGCGTAGGTCAGATACTTGCGAAGTCAGTTGACCGTTGGTTTAACAACGCAGCCAACAAGGAGCTCATGGAGCGACTTGAGAAGCACCTAAAGATAGAGCGTGTGGAGCCTCAGACGACTTCTGGCAAGCTCTTAGGACAGACGGTGGTGGTGACTGGCACACTCCCAGGATTCTCTCGTGAAGACGCCAAGGCTGCTGTAAAGAAAGCGGGAGGCACGGTCGCGGGCATGGTGTCGTCAAAGACCAGCTTCGTGCTGGCAGGGAAGGATCCGGGTTCAAAGCTTGCCAACGCAAAGAAGCTTGGCATTCCAGTCATCACGGAAGCGGAATTCCGGAAGCGCCTGGGACTGTGATTTAATGGGCATATGCATATCGTTTTCATACAAACAGGCGGGACCATCGATAAGGATTACCCAAGGGGGGAAACAGACCACGGCTACGAGTTCCAAATCGCAGACCCTGCCTTCCAATCAGTGCTTCCGTATTCGCACGTTATGTTCGATTACAGTGTCGTCGAGGCTCTGAAAAAAGATAGCCTCGATATAACTGATGAGGACCGACGAGCACTATTCAGCACGGTTCAATCTCAAAGTGCCGATCGGATTGTCATCACTCATGGGACCGACACCATGGCAAAGACTGCCGAGGTACTGAGCGCCATTGCCGATAAAACCATTGTGCTTACGGGAGCCATGCTTCCCGAGAAATTCGTTACCTCTGACGCGCGGTTCAACATAGGAATGGCGACGGCGGCTGTCCAATCCCTCCCTCCCGGTGTCTATATTGCGCTCTACGGTCGCGTCGTTCCTTGGAACGAGCTTGCAGCACTCCATATGGAGTACGAAAAGAGGTCGTTATCGAAGTAAGTCCTACGTGCTACAGTAGCTCCCATGACGTCTGCAGACGATGTACGGAAGCTGGCGGCGCTCGCCCGCATAGCCCTTACCGATGAAGAAGTAGGGCGTTTCTCGAAGGAATTCGACAGTATCCTCGAATATGCGGGGCAGGTTGAGGCACTCAAGACTCCCAAAGGAATGGAGTTCGAGCCTGCGCTACGTAATGTGCTACGCGAGGACGGCGAGCCGGACGAGAAGGCCAAGTACACGAAGAACATTGTGGAGCAATTTCCGGATAAGGACGGAAACTCGCTCAGGGTAGCGCAGATTATCTCCTATGAGTAAGAAGCTCAACGAACTCACCATTGAAGAAGCGGCGCGCGCTCTGCGTGTCGGGGAGTGCTCGGTGCATGAACTGTTTGAGGCATGCACGCATGCGGCAAAGGAGAAGAATGTTGAGCTCAACGCCTATCTTGAGCTTTTTGACGCCGACGAGGTAGCAATTGCTGCCGCACAAGGCCGCATAGAGAAAGAGGGCGACAGCGCCCCGCTCTTGTGCGGCATCCCACTCGCGATGAAAGACAACATCCTGATAGAAGGAAAGATTGCAAGCGCTGCTTCGAAACTCCTTTCGACACACCGGGCCACCTATGATGCCACCATCACCAAGAGATTGAAGGACGCGAATGCGCTTTTCATAGGAAGGACAAACATGGATGAATTTGCACTTGGAGGCTCAACAGAGAATTCAGCATTTGGTCCAACACGAAACCCTTTCGACAGCACGCGCGTGGCAGGAGGAACGTCAGGAGGGTCTGCAGCTGCAGTGGCTGCGCACATGGCCATTGGGGGGTTGGGTACCGATACTGGTGGTTCTCTCCGCAACCCAGCAAGTTATTGTGGACTCGTAGGAGTGAAGTCGAGCTATGGAGCTGTACCACGGACAGGTCTTATTGCGGCGGCTTCTTCCTTTGATCAGGCGGGGCCTCTTACGAAGACGGTACGCGATGCCCGTGTTCTTCTCCATGCCATTCGCGGCAAGGATGCGCTTGATAGCACTTCCATCGACCTTCCAGGAAGTTCACTCCCATTAAAAAAGAAAATAGGTGTGTTGCGTTCACTTATGGACGGGTCACTCGCTTCTGATGTAACGGCACGTTTTGAAGAAACACTAGCCAGTCTTGAAGGCTACGAAATAGTGCCGATTGAAATTCCTTCAATTAAACCTGCACTTGCGGCCTACTACATTATTAACTTCGCCGAGGTATCGACAAACCTCGCTCGATTCGATGGCGTCCGGTATGGGGTACACACAAAAGGAGAGGCACTGCTTGAGGACTACGTACGTTCTCGAACAGAAGGCTTCGGTCCAGAAACCAAGCGCCGCATCCTGCTGGGGACGTACGTGCTTTCGTCAGGCTACATCGACGCCTACTACCGAAAGGCGGACATGGCACGCAAGATATTGAGGCACGAAATGGACCAGGCGCTCAAGTCGGTTGACTTCATTGCGACGCCCACCATGCCGAGCCCCGCGTTCGTGATAGGCGAGCACGCTGACCCTCTCTCGCTCTACCTTGAGGACGTGTTCACTGTTACTGCTAACCTGACCGGTCTACCTGCGATATCGGTTCCTATGGGAACGCTGAAGCGGGAAGGCAAAGGGTTACCGGTCGGGATCCAGTTCATGGGAGCACACGGGGATGACGATAGCCTGTTCACAGTCGGCGCGATGGTGACGAAAGAGGCGCTATAATTGAAGGAATGGCTGAAGGAACGACTGGACCGATTCATTTCCTCAATCTCGAATACTTCTTCCGGCTCCTCTATGAGTCGATGTTTCGTGGTGGGGACTTTGAGGGCACGGTAAGCGGTGGGGCGATGCAGATAGGACCGTTCCTGAGCTCTATTTGGAACCTTGCGACAGTACTTGGGTTTGTTTTTTCGCTGCTGTTTCTCATGTTCCTCGTGTTCGCCACTGTGCGCATCTACCAGATACGACACCAGGAGGAACATCTCTACGAAGACATTGAGTTCGAAGAAGCAGACCGTCAGACTGACCGCTCTCGCTGGGTGCATGTGGCCTCGTTGATAGAGAGTTCGCAGGAGCGTGATTGGCGCCAGGCACTGATTGAGGCCGACATCATGCTCGACGAAGTACTCACGGAGCAAGGATACGAGGGGAATACGGTGGCAGACAAACTCTCAAAGGTAGACCCGGCTCGCTTCAAGACTCTCAACGATGCATGGGAGGCGCATAACGTGCGCAACCAAATGGCGGCCAATCCGGATGAGCCAATTCGCGACGAGATTGCGTATCGTGCCATCAAGCACTACGAATCAGTCTTCCGGGAGTTTAATACTATTGACGCGTAGAATCTTTGGACTGGATAGGTTTCCAACGTTTTAATTTAAATGTTCGTATACGGTGACAATTTGCGCACACTAGTTCACATTTTTCTATTTCGCGCTCTATTGCTTCAATACTAAGTACGGCACGTGACCAACTCCCTATGGTGAATTTTTTTACTGAACCTTTATTCAGGTGATCAAAATCTAAGACATACGGGAATTCTTTTCCGAGGAAGCCACAATCTACACACGATTGCTCTCTTTTGTATGTGTCAATGAATGCTGTCACCCGTTGCTTATTCCGTTTTACATAACTAAGATGTCGTTTTTTATTTTTGGGGTACCACACTTCTCTCATATACTTGGCATGGTACTTCTTCTGTTTCAGTGGGTCCTTAAAGGGCATACATACACTATAGCATCATGAAGTATATATTAGGTTATGATTCCCACTTCGCACAAATGTTGCTCTCAGGTATCTGAAATGGTAACCTTGCGTTGGGCTTCAGTACTGAAGCAATATAACGCGGGGTAGAGGAGAGGTACCTCGGGAGGCTCATGAGAAAATCGTGACCCTATCCGGTAACGGGTAGTGGAAAAACTCTCTAAATTGCTGGAACGCCGTTAGAGCTTTTTGTACCACAGCGTGACTCGAAAGAGTGAGCGCGAAGGTCTGAAAAACAAAGAGATTCGGTAATCAGCAGCCAAGTCTCGATATTCGGGAAAGGTTCAGAGACTATAATGGGAGGATCCCCTCGTAGGGATCATGGGATAGTCCATTCCTACTGGAAACAGTACGTGTAAAAGAACCTCCAGACGCCGGTTCGATTCCGGCCCCCGCAACAAGCAAGACAGAAAACCGGCGTAAGCCGGTTTTCTGCTTTCATGAAAAGAGTATAAGAAGTGCTGCGGACAGGAACTCGTGACGATGCCCACCGACATACGTCCGTATCTCATCGTACTTGTAGCCGAAAGGGCGTGTCATGGCATAGAGCTTCTGCATGCTGCAAACCGTCCGTGGCTGCGGTGATACTATTCATGCATGCACATACTTGTCGCCGTCGCCGTCTTCCTCCTTCTCTGGTCCGCCTGGGGTCTCGCGTCATCAAGGGTCGAGCAGGCCGCCTACGAGGTCTTGGATTCGGGGAAGGAATACGAGGTGCGCCTCTACCCCGAGCACATCGTCGCCGAGACCACGGTCGAAGGCGGCTACGAAGAGGCCCTTAACGAAGGGTTTCGCATCATCGCGAACTATATTTTCGGAGCGAACGCCAAGAAAGAGACCATCGCAATGACCGCGCCGGTTGCTGAGCGCAAAGGGGAGGGCGAGAAGATAGCCATGACCGCGCCGGTACTCGCGACCCTTGAAGGGGAGTCCCATACCATCTCGTTCGTTATGCCTCGCGCGTACACGCTCGACACGCTCCCGGCTCCAGTAGACCCCAGGGTGAAACTGGTTGCGATTCCGGAAAAAAGGATGGCAGCCATGCGATTCTCATGGCTGCGCACGCCAGAGCGCGTCGAGTCGAAGAAGCAGATGCTCCTCAAGGCCGTCCAACGCGACAACCTGCCCGTAAAAGGAGAGGCGGTGTACGCCGGGTACAACGATCCGCTGACGCCGCCCTGGATGACGCGCAACGAGGTGATGGTCGAGATCGCGGAGCCAATGGATACCCGCCCCCTCCCTTAGAGGCCGAGCATGGCGAGGAACTCCTGTAGCTCCTTACCATCGATCCTCCGGTACGCGCCCTTCGGAAGCTTGCCGAGGCGTATGTTCATCACGCTCGTGCGTTCAAGGTCGCGGACCTCGTTGTGCATCGCGACGACCATGCGGCGTATCTGGTGCTTCTTGCCCTCGGTGAGGCGTATCTTGAAGGTTTTTTCGCCGACGACCTCTACTCGCGGAGGCTTCGTGCGATAGCCCTCGATGTCGACGCCGCGCTCCATGCTTTCCTTGAAGCTGGCGCGCAACGGCCGCTCGA
>CAZJPR010000001.1:37769-101709 GCA_964548265.1 uncultured Candidatus Saccharibacteria bacterium | reverse complement strand
CAAGAAAAAGTGTACGTACTCATCAATAAATCCCGCAATCCAGATGCTGGAGAGTATGTTTCGTTTGCAACGTTTGAAGGTGGCGAATTTTCCAATCAAGCGCTTCTCGGCTTCAATAACTTAAACCGACCGAAGGATTCAGAATTGCCACGACTGTACGAGGATCTACCAGTCGCGATGATCATGGGCACCGTAACCGAACACAAGCAAGGCATCGGCTCGCATGTTTTGGAACTTATGAATGCTTTTTCACAACAGCGGTATGGGAAATTAATGCACTCCGACCTTGAGCGCTACCATCTTGATAGAGGTGATGGTGTAAAACCAGGGTGGCGCATGTGGGAAAGTCTAGAACGCAAGGGCATTGTGAGAAAATACCAAACAGAGTTTGGAGATCGTTTTGCGTTTGAAGAGGAAAAAGAGGTTACGTTTTAGCATCCCTACTCCTCCACAACACGCGACACGCAAGCGTTCGATACGGCGCCCATCGCTCAGCCATGCGCTCGAGTTTCTTTGAAGGCGTCCCTCGCTTTAGAACGTAGAGCGTTTCCATGCTTCGTACAAGGCCCAAATCTCTTGCAGAGAAGATATCAGGATGCCCGGCTGCGAACATAAGGAACATTTCGCAGGTCCAAGGACCAATGCCCCAAACTTCTGTTAACTTTTCTGTAGCTTCTTCCTTCGTTGCTTTCGAAAGGGAAGACAGGTTAAGTCCGTTCTTTACAGCCTTGGCGAGTTCCTTAAGTGTCTTTGCCTTTGCACCAGAGAGTCCGGCTTTCCGTAAGCGGGGAAGTGAGGTTTTGAGAATTACTTCGGGCGTCACCTTGCCGCCGCACGTCTTTCGCAGCTTCTCCCAAATGCTGTCAGCAGCTTTGGTCGCAAGCTGCTGACTCACCACCGAGCTTGCAAGTGCAGAAAATAATGTTGCGTTTCCTTTACGACGTTTTGTCTTCTCGGCAAGACCAGACGCGTGGGGGAGTGCGGCCTGGTACAGGATGGGGTCCCTTGACTTCCAGTGTTCAAGTGCTGCTTTTACCTGTGCGTCCATCGCCCTACGCTATACCCATAGCCCGCTTCACGCCACTTTTCCGACGTATATACTACTGTCATGGTACGCCTTATCATCTGGATTGTTATCGGCCTTCTTGCCCTCTCCTTCTTCGGTATCTCGCTTCGCGGACTCGTCGAAAACCCTACCAACCAGGACAACCTCTCCTTTGTCTTTGCCATGGTTGAATCCGGCTGGAGCATGATTAAGATGTGGCTCCTTGATATGTGGGATACCGTACGAGGTATCTTTACCTAGGTCATGGAAGATAAAAAGAAGGTCACTATCACCATTCCCTCAGACGCCCGTCCAGGGTTCTCAAACGTGGCTCAAGTCTATGTCTCAGATGACTCAGTGGTCATGCAATTTGCCTACGTGAGGCCTAATGCGGGAACCGGTCAGCTTATTGGAGAAGTCGTGCTGTCGCCTAAGCACGCCATAGAGTTCAATCGAGCACTTGATCAGACCATTAAGCAGCACTTCACACGCCATCTCGAAGAGAAGGGTTCATGAATCCCTTCATGTAATTTTCACCACCCTAGGCGTACGGTTTGCCTTGGGAGCACATAGATATAAGCCGAAATTCACGTAACGATATGAAAACTCTCATTCTAGGAGCATTGGCACTCACGGTCGCAGCCCTTCCGGCCGCTTCCTTCGCGCAGATGTATGCCTACGTCAACACAAGCGGTGAAGTGATGTCGATAGACGCAGCGACTCCGGAAACGGCAATCGCAACGGCTCCAGGCATCGGTGTTCACAGCGGTGTTATCAGGCTCGACGATACGTCTGACACCGAACTACTCGGAGACAACGTGTCGGGTGTGTAGCAAACAAACAACACGAAATTATTAAACGAACTCTCGAAGCCACACCTTCGAGAGTTCGTTATATACTTGATTCAGCATGAAATATTTCCTCCTTCTTTTGATTGCATTGCTTCTCATGCCTTCCGGTGCACTCGCCGCTACGAAACCTTCGTGCGAAATTATCACCGTGACCATGCGTGGTGTCGTACCATCGGCGAAAAACCCGGAGGTTATGGTGAAAGAAGGAGAAGTACTTGGATTCCTTTGGTTCAGCGAGAACGCAACCTCAGCACAAGATAGTGAAGGGAAGCCAAGTACGCTTGCGGGCGCAAAAGTTCTCAAGATTGACGGCAGTACCACTTTTTCTTACGAATTCTCAAACAGCACAGCTGAGACCACCTGTTCCGTTGGATTGCATGCGGTCGATGGTCAAATCTCGGCAAGCTCGCTCGTCACCGAAGACGAACGTCCCACCATCAAAGGAACGGCCGATGGAACCAAGACCGTAAAGTTCTCAATTGAAGACAGCAGCGGCAAACGACTCTATCTCTCTAAAGAGCTCAAAGTTCGCAGCGGCAAATGGAGCGAACGTGTTTCAAAGAAGCTTCCTGACGGCAACTACCTCGTTACCTTATACGGCGACAAAGGTTACCAACTTAACTCCATCACGACCGGCATGCTTGCACTCGGCCCCGAGCCACAGAAAGGCAAGGGTTCAATTACCGTGTCGCAGCTGTCGCTCCTTACTGGTGGCACCGCAGCCGTAGGAGCCTCTATACCGGTCGAATACCTCAAGATAGTCAATACGAGCCAGGTTCCAGTAAAACTCGAAGGGGTTACGCTCAAGGAAACAGGGTCTGCGCCTGACGATCTCGTCATAGGATTTACCACGAGCGACGATAAGGGTGGGTCAAGGTCGACCATAGGGGGCGTTGAAGGCACCAAGCAGTTTAAGAACAGTCAGGTGTTCGTCCCGCTCAATGTAACCATTGAGCCTTCTCAGATTCGAGTCTTTACGATTAAAGCGATTCTGAGCAAAACAAGTGGGAGCGCAGGAGGAAAGCAATTCATAATAGATGCCATTGGAGTAGACGCCGACGGAGCGGTGAAGGCGACGTATCCAATACGCGGCGCGACCTGGACTCTAGCGTACTAAGCAACACACAAGGCCCCAAACGGGGGCCTTGTGTGTTGGAGCAGAGGCTTATGCCATCGGCTCATCAGCAGGTGCAGCAACCGGTGCTTCCGGAACCATAGCAGGCTCGTCAACAATCTCGGGTGCTACAGGATTGGTGTCATCCATGTAGTTGGAGTTTTACTGATAGACACGCAGTGTGACACAGATGAGGAAGTTATCCTAACTATTTCTATCCTCTCAATTCTCTAGACGCTGGAACGAAGGGAGGTAGGATGGAAAATATGAAAGAGTCTCGATTTACCCTTATCTTGGTCCTGATCCTCATTGTGACCATTTGGTTCTTTCCAGGAGAAGCCTTGAGTCTCTATTCGACCATAGCTGGCTGGCTTATATCTATCGTTTTTGAACCCACCACGAGGCTTCTCGGGGGCTAGACATTTTATGAAAACGAAGCAGAATTAACTGATAGAAGTCACCAATCGTTTATGTCCAAACCCTTAGACCACCGACAGGCTGAAGCAGCTCTCGGCGCAAGAACAGAAATGGGAAGTGAAGGTGCAGCACTTACAATGGACGACCTGGCAAGGGATGTTCGTCCTGCTTACGATGCATGGGCGACCGCTGCAGGAGTCGCTACAACGGCGAAGGGTGCTATGGGGGCCACCTTTGAGGACCGAGGTGTAATGTCAGCGCGAGATACAGAATATGAGGCTCAGAGGGCCTTCGGTACGGCAATGGATACCTTCCTTGCAGGGAAGACAAACAGGGAGCTTGATCCTTTGATTATGGCTCTCGGGAGAGAAATTCGAAGTAACGGACCTGACGAAGCATTTGCGGATGCAGTACGGGAGAAGATTTTTGCTTATCAAAAAATAATAAATAGGGGCACAAATTAGACTAGCTAATTAACCGCCCACTTTATATGTTTTTCATCTCGTTCTCGGGGGAACGAGCTAGAGATTTGCAGAATCAACGTACGTAAGAGTCTGCACAGTGTGAAGGAAAGAACATAAAGGGAAGAAGAGCAGTAGAGAAAGCGCCAGCCTAAAGCCTTCTTTATCTTCCCAGGCATACTACGCAAAAGATATATTGTGCGAAGTGCAAAGCTTTCAACCTCGGCTAGCCTAGAACCTCTCTCCTTTCAAATGAAGACACCTATTCCTCGCCAGACCATCACCGCTAGATCTATATAAATATTTAGACCTAATGATTTGTCTGTAGGAAATCTTGCAGAGCCTTGTGAAGAGGCGGGAAGGGATGGAGGGAGGAGCTTCTAATATGCCCTCTCCGATTGATGGCTCCCCTGCCCTGGAACCACAGCTAGCACTTCACGTTCTCAATGATGTAGTCAAAGGCTTCGTCCACCGTATCGACGAGCTTGTAGAGCTTGAGGTCGCTCTCATCAATAGCGGCATACTGAGTGAAGAATCGCTTCTCGAAGGACTCAACGATGGGAGTCCAGTATTCCTTACCGTAGAGCACTATAGGAATTGGCTGAATCTTCTTCGTTTGCACAAGGGTCACAATCTCGAAGAACTCATCCATGGTGCCGTAGCCTCCTGGGAAGTAGATGTAGACCTCAGAGGCGAACGCAAGCATGGTCTTGCGGACGAAGAAATGGTCAAACGTCATCGAATCCGTGAGGTACCCATTCAATGCCTGATTCTGAGAGAGACGGATGTTAAGACCCACGGATGCTCCGCCTGCCTCAAAGGCTCCCTTATTTGCCGCTTCCATGATGCCGCTACTCCCGCCCGTGATGATCGCGAAACCGCGCTTGGCGAGCTTCCCTGCAAGCTCCGTGGCTGCCTTAGAAATCTCCTCACCGAATCCTGCGCGTGCACTCCCGAAGAAGCTCGCAGCGAGACCGTACTTCGAAAGAAGCTCGAAGCCTTCCACGAACTCGGACATAATCTTAAAGATGCGCCACGACTCAAGCTGTTTTGGTTTACACACCAGTGGCTTGAATTCAGTGGGAACCTCAGGCTTTCCCTGCTGAATGGCATCCACGAGGGTGTCTTTCATGCGCTCATGGTGCTCTTCCCTGTTTACTACAGGGTCCGTCACGGAAGGAACGGTGTGAGAATCAGTTACTTTGTCATCCATGGTATGTCGTACGTATCAAAATCGGGTAACAGTTTCTTATTATACGCTATACGTGAGATGACTTCCGCATGGCAAAAAGCTCCGGTGAGCGCATTGTGTGGTTTGGGCTCTGCTGGTAGTCCACAGTATGCAAGCGCATAGGTCATGTCGATGGCTGAATGATTGTTCTTCATTGGAGGCTCCTTTCCATTCACCCGCATGTGCGTCCACACGAGTGTATGCACATCGATGGTGCGTTTAGCAAACGGAAACTCCATGCGCGCCCTCTCGCAGGCAGCCCGAAGGATGTCGTGATCAAAGGAAACGTTCTGCGCAGCCACCGTACGTTCCTCTATCTCAAGCGCCCAGGCAATAAAGGCAGCCACTAGTTCCGCTTCGGTCTTCTTCTCTGGATCAGTTGCCTCAGCCCTTGAAAACCCATTCACCGCCAAGGCTTCGTCTTCAATATGCGCACCATCCCAGGCCCGGCATTCGTCATAGAACTGATTACTAGGGTTATCCAAATCCAACCCCCCAATCGAAAGAATGGAGTTCTTACGAGGGTCGACACCAGTCGCTTCTACATCAAGGACGATCATGACTTGCGATAAATCTGTTCGCGATGCGCGAACATAATCTGTCCCCATCGATGGTAGCCTGCAACCATTCTGCTACTACGCTTCATCTGACTTGCTGTCCGTTCGAGGCGTTGTTGTGGAGTAATAATTCCCTCCTTGGTTAAGGTCTCAAGATCATCCACTTTCCCTTCAAAGAGAGTGTACGGAACATCAAGAAAACTCTGCCCATCCTTAAGCTCCATGTTTTCAAAGAGCATGAGCTGCCCCAATTGATAGAATGCGTTGTATCTCTCGATAATCCCTTCTTGTGCATTGTGCTGCGCATCAGTAATGGGCTCGTCTGAGCTCATGGGAGGTAGCTGAGGAATGAGACCGTCCACTTCTCTAAAGAGCGTTTCGATATCCTCAAGAATCTTTTCTTCCCGTGCGGCGCGTCCATCAAAGGAAGCAAGTCTCGCTTGAAGTTCTAACTTTCGAATTGCATCAGGCGGTTCGGGTATCTCTTCAGCCATACGCGCTATTCTACCTCATCAGATTCCCTTGCAGTTAGCGGCCGGGGCATACCCGGCGGCCTCTGCATCCTCTTTGGAGGCAAAGAAGACTTTGTTGGTTTCTGAGATGGTCTTGGCACCTGAGCAGGTCGGGAGATGGTACTTAGTCCCACTTTTTGAGGCCACATAGCGGGCATTCTCGGGTGCTACCGCCTGAGCTACAGCAGTCCCCTGTTGAGCGTATTCGATCGAGAAATCACTCCCCTGCCCTGCATCCCGCTCATAGAGCATCCCGAGCCAGAAGCTCGCAGACGTGGCTAAAACAACGACCATAAGCACCAGGGCGTCCTCAGGGACTTTGGCCGCCAGTTCCTTGCTTCTACGGCCTATCTCTGCTATATTCATGCCACAACAGCATAGCACTATGGCATCAACAAAAGCGGGAGGCTCAACAAAGAACGTACGCGACTCACAAGCGAAATACCTTGGAGTAAAGCTCGGTGACGGCGCAGCAGCTCGTCCGGGTATGGTTATCGTTCGCCAGCGCGGCACCAAGATTATGGCCGGCAAGAATGTCCGTGCCGGAAAGGACCACACCCTTTTCTCACTCGCTACCGGTAAGGTTTCCTTCACCGAGAAGCGAAAGACTCGCTACGACGGTAGCACCATCCGCAGGAAGGTAGCCAACGTCATCTAACAAAAAAGCCCCGGTCTCCCGGGGCTTTTTCTTATTCTGCTTCAACCACTATCGTAATCTTTCCAAAGTTCTCGCCGTAGGCGACTGGAACATCAAAGGTACCGAGCTCCTTAAATGGGCGCTCGATGGAGATGGCATCAACTGGAAGCTTGGTCATCTCTGCAATTTCCTTAGCATCCACTGCATCATAGAGGTGGCCCTGCTCGTTGGCCTTCTTGATGAAGACAATGCGCTCCTCAGCCAGCGCGGTGAGGCGCTCTGCAATGAGCTTGTCATCGAGCTCCTGACGCTCCTTGACCTGCTTCTGCATGGCCTCTGCCCTCTTTACCGCCTCTCCGGTTGCCGGAACGGCCATCTTCCTTGGAATGAGAAAGTTAATAGCGTGGCCATCCTTTACCTCGACGACATGGTTGGCGCGGCCAGTGCCCTTCACGTCCTTTATCATTACGACTTTCATAGTGGGGCTATCCTACCCTTTCTCCTGAGCAGAGGCAAGGAAGGCGGCTACTTTCCGGTGGTGAGGAACTCCACCGCCCTGTCCCTCTGTGGGTCCTTCCCTGCTTCTCTGTCTTCCTGGGTACGCTCTACCAGTATGTCAGGAGCGATGCCACCATCGGAAATGGAGACGCCGTCAGGAGTGAGCCAGCGCGCAACCGTTATCTTAAGCGAACCACCACCCACTTCAACGAGCTCCTGCACCGAACCTTTACCAAAGGACGCAGTGCCGATGAGGGTCGCAGCATCGTGGTCGTGAAGCGCTCCCGCAAGAATCTCGGACGCGGACGCTGAGCCCTGATCCATAAGAATCGCAATCTTCGTACCTGCAGCCACACCAATGGAACCAGTTGAGCGATGAACGAGATTCTCGCGCTTTCCGTCGTAATCCTCCGTCACAATGACGTCGCCCTTCGGAAGGAAGCGGCTAGCAATCTGTACGGCAGACTGTAGGTAGCCTCCTGGGTTCCCACGCAAATCGATAAGAAGCTTGTCAGAACCAGAGCGTTTGAAGTCATTTAGTGCGTCTGCAAAAAGTTTGTTTGCGGTCCCGGTGAAGGTGTAGAGCGTAATAGTGTAGACACCGGAGGCTGCGTCGTAGCTGTGGTCGATGGTCGGTACCTGGATGGTGTCGCGAACAACAGAAATCTCGATGACCTTGCCGTTGCGGTAGATGCGGAATGCTACCGGCGTGCCTTTCTCACCACGAATGAGCTTCACTGCCTCGTCGGTGGACATGCCATCGGTCGAAACTCCATCAATGGAGAGGATGCCGTCACCAGCATGAACACCTGCTTTCTCGGCGGGAGTCCCCTTTAAAGGAGCGATAACCGTTAGAAGACCGTCCTGCACGCCCATTTCAATGCCCACGCCGCTGAAGTTTCCGAGAATATCCTCCTTAAAAATCTTTGCCTCCTGCGGTGGGAGGAAAATCGTGTACGGGTCGCCGTAGGAATCGGTAAGACCCTGGATAGCGCCCCAGAGCTTTTCTTTGCTGTCAGGGAACGTGGAGGTGGCGTGGCTCTCAACGAACTTTGCGTCGAGCGTATTCCAGACTTTCCAGAAATTCTCGAGGTCAACCGTGCTGTCCGGAGTCGCATCGAGCCCATCTGAAATGAGCGGAATCGAATTGGCGAGGATGCGGCCCCCACCTTGAGCTCCTGCTACCATTCCCGCGCCAAAGGCGAGGACCACCACGAGTGCGAGGACTACCGCAACGCGCGCAATACGACCAAAGCGACTTCGTGGGGTAGCGTCAGGGGGCATAAATACGCCAGTATTATACCACAATGCTATACTTCTTCTCATGCTGATACGTCACAAATGCGGCTCGACCACATGGACCGACCTTGAATGCCCAACCAAAGAAGAGTTGAAGCAGGTGATGGAAGAATATGGCATCTCTGCGAGGGTCGAGGACGAGATTGTGAACCCCACACCCTATCCGCTCTCCGTCTCGTTTCCCACCTACGCCTATCTCATCCTCCACTTCCCTGTTTCCGATTCAAACGAGGGCACCCGCAGCCAGGAAATTGACTTCATCGTCGGTAAGAATTTCCTTGTAACGGTCCGCTACGAGACGGTGGCCTCCGTCCATAATCTCCACAAGATATTTGAGGCTGAAGACCTCCTTGATGTTGCTGCCCCCG
Organism: uncultured Candidatus Saccharibacteria bacterium; assembly: GCA_964548265.1. GTDB lineage: Bacteria > Patescibacteriota > Minisyncoccia > Phycocordibacterales > Phycocordibacteraceae > C7867-001. The sequence goes on along the minus strand of CAZJPR010000001.1, from coordinate 92,719 downwards.
AACGCGCAAGCGGTGCCGAACTCACTGAACTGGTCGTTCGCCGTCTCTATCACGCTATCCGCGAAGAAGTCGAACAAACCGCACGCCTTCTTGAGCACATCGAGCAGGATGTCTTCTCCGGTAAGGAGCGAGAAACCGTTCGCAAGATTTCTGACGCTGGTCGCGTGTTATTGCGGTTTGAGACCATCCTCAAGCGTCACGAGGAACCGCTTACCTCCTTCCTCGAGGAACTCTCTGACAAGCGCTTCTTCGGCCCTTCCTTCAAGATGCACGCTGCTTCGATTGAGGCGGAGCGCGAGCACGTGGCCGCTCTCGTACTCTCCTACCGCGCCGTCGTCCGGGAACTACGAACCACCAACGATTCTCTCCTTTCTGCGTCGCAGAACGATGTGATGAAGTACCTGGCGTTTATGTCGCTGCTTACCTTCCCGCTCACGCTCATCGCAGCCATCTTCGCGATGGACACCATCCACATGCCGATTATCGGGCTCCCGTATGACTTCTGGATAATTATCGGCATCATGATTCTGGTGGGAACAGGGCTCTTCTGGTTCGCGCACGCCAAGCGCTGGCTCTAATCTATGTGGCCGTTTGGTAACAAATCCAAAACTAGTGCACCCCTCTACCTGAGCAACACCCTTTCCGGAAAGAAGGAGCTCTTTACGCCATTAGCTGCGGGCCGGGCGACGCTCTACTCTTGCGGTCCTACGGTCTATGGGGCTCAACACATTGGGAACCTCCGGGCTGCGGTCTTTGCGGATACGGTCGCGCGTACACTCAAGGTTGCAGGCTATCGCGTGCGTCGTGTCATCAACATCACTGATGTCGGGCATCTCGTTGGAGATGGAGACGAGGGCGAGGACAAGATGACTGTCGGCGCTCGTGCGGAGAAGACGACACCAGAAGAGATTGCTAAGCGCTACACCGACCGCTACATGCAGGATATTCGGTCGCTCAACCTCGACCTCCACGACATCAACTTCCCGCGTGCAACTGAGTACATCCCTCAGCAGATTGCGATGATTGAAACGCTTGAGAAGAAAGGTCTTACTTATAAGACCCAGGACGGCATCTATTTCGATACAGCGAAGTTTCCTTCCTACGGAAAACTCGGCAACACCCGCGACGTTGAACAGAAAGCGGGCATGCGCGTCTCAGCTGGTGGCAAACGCGACCCACGCGACTTCGCGCTCTGGCGCTTCGCAGGTGAGAATGATTTGCAGAAGTGGGAGTCTCCATGGGGTGAAGGAAACCCGGGCTGGAGTATTGAATGCTCCGCGATGGCACGCGCACTTCTTGGCGACACCATCGACATACACACCGGTGGTCAAGACCACATCAACATTCACCACAACAACGAGATTGCGCAGTCAGAAGGCTCAACGGGCCGACCACTCGCGCGCTATTGGCTCCATAACGCATTCCTTACTATCGAAGGAGCGAAGATTTCTAAATCAGTGGGTAACGTGCACACACTCTCTGATGTCACCGAGCGTGGCTTCCATCCGCTTGCGCTGCGCTACTTCTTCCTCCAGGCCCACTACCGCACCCCTCTCTCCTTCTCCTGGGACGCGGTTGCTGCAGCAGATGAAGGACTCAAGAGACTCTGGAGCGCAGTACGGGAGTTGAAACGTCACGGCACAATTTCCGATAGCTCTCGTCGCCTCAGCTCCGTGGTATTCGATGACCTCGCAACCCCTCAAGCGCTCGCACTCCTCTGGGAGGCACTCAAGGATGACAATCTCTCCCAAGCCGAGAAATGGGGTGTGGTCGAAGCTGCCGAAGAGCTCCTTGGTCTCTCGCTCACTAACCCCCCTGAGGCCGCTGCTGCCCTCTCACTCGCTTCCTTACCCGAAGACGTGCGTGCCCTCGTCAAAGAGCGTGAGGAAGCTAGGGAGGCCAAGGATTTCGCCAAGGCAGACGAGTTACGTATCCACCTTTTGAACCGGGGATATCATGTGGAAGACACCCCTTCCGGCCCCCTCTTCACGACCACCGAAAGATAGTAGAATAGGCCCCTATGGCCGACCGCATCCCTCCTCAGAGTCTCGAAGCAGAACGCGGCCTTCTCGGTGCACTTCTTCTGAAGCCTGACGCTATTCACGACGTTGCCGACTTGGTGCGTCCTGACTCCTTCTACGCAGAACGACACCGCATCATCTTTGAAGCGATGAAGGAACTCTCCGACCGTGGAGAACCTATCGACATCCTCTCGCTTTCCGAAAAGCTCACCAACAAAGGAACACTCGAGCGCGCTGGAGGTCGGGCCTACATCGCGGAACTTGCCGGCAGCGCTCCTGCTCCAGGTAACTTCGCCCACTACGCAGAACTGGTTTCTCGTAAGCACATCATGCGTTCCCTTATTGGAGTGGCCTACGAAATCAATGAGGCTGCGTACGATGACGCGCGCGATACCGGTGAAGTACTCGACGAAGCAGAGAAAAAGATTTACGCCGTGGGTAATGCGTCCTCCGCACACAAGTTCACGCCAATTGCCGACAAACTCGGAGATGCATGGGACCGCATGGAAGCGCTCTCGAAGAAAGAAGGAGGCATCCGCGGTGTTCCAACCGGATTCCCCGAGCTCGACAGCATGCTCTCGGGTCTCCATCCTTCTGATCTCGTAATTCTTGCGGCACGTCCATCGGTGGGTAAGACCTCTCTCGCGCTTGATATCGCCCGCAACACTGCAGTCAGACACAACACTCCTGTTGGCATCTTCTCACTCGAGATGAGCTCTGAGCAGTTGATTGACCGCATGCTCGCAGCTGAATCCTATGTTGACTCGTGGAAGATGCGCACGGGTGCTATTCGCGCCGAAGATGACTTCGCAAAGATTCGCGACGCACTTGAGTCCCTCTCCAAGGCTCCAATCTTTATTGATGACAAACCAGGCAACAACATTCTTTCCATGCGCGCCGTTGCCCGTCGCCTTAAGCGTGAACACGGTATCGGACTTCTGATTGTTGACTACCTCCAGCTCATGGCCCCTGTGGGTGCGAAGAGTTCTGATTCCCTTGTGCAGCAGACAACTGAAATCTCCCGCTCCCTCAAGTCCCTTGCTCGTGAGCTTGAAGTGCCTGTGCTCGCTCTCTCCCAGCTCTCACGTGCTGTGGAGCAGCGCGGTGGTAAGCCTCGCCTTTCCGACCTTCGTGACTCAGGCTCTATTGAGCAGGACGCAGACGTGGTGATGTTCATCCATCGTGAAGACAAGCGTAGCCCTGACAGTGAGCGCACGAACATCGCTGAAATTCTTATCGAGAAGCATCGTAACGGCCCTACGGGAAGACTTGAACTCTACTTCGACGAGAAGCGTGCAACCTTTGCCTCAGTTGATAAGTCAGGCTACGGCGACCTGGGCGACGCCTTCGATAACTAGTATGGCGGACCGTGTTGAGGACCTCTCCCGTCTCTTTGAACGCTTCCCGGGTATTGGCCCGCGCCAGGCAAAACGCTTCGTCTACTTTCTCCTTTCCCTTCCCCAAAGCGACCGCGTAAAGATGGCGGAGCTGTTGAGCGCTCTTGGAGCGGATGTGAAGCAGTGTGTTGAATGCATGCGCTATGGGAATGGTGGCGGACCTTCCTGTTCCTACTGTGCCGATTCCTCGCGCGACGACTCCATGCTTATGATTCTTGAGAAAGACCAGGACCTCGCTGCGATGGAGCGCACCGGAACCTATAAAGGACGGTACTTCGTGCTTGGAGGGGTGCTCACGCTCTCGGGCAAGGGAGTGATTCGAGAGAAAGAGTTGGTGAAGGCAGTGGCTGCTCGTCTTAAGAATGGACTTAAAGAAATTGTGCTCGCACTCTCGGCAACCTCTGAAGGAGAGAATACGGCTGACCGCGTGCGAGAGCTCCTACTTCCCTTTCGCGACCAGGTGAAGCTCACCGTCCTCGGGCGCGGACTTGCCACAGGGTCAGAGCTTGAGTACGCAGATAAGGAGACGCTGCGAGGAGCACTCCAGAACAGAAAGGAAACGTAAAAAGCCCCCGGAGGGGCTTTTTGTTTAGGAGAGGCTGTCGATCTTTACCTTAATGAACGGCTGGCGGTGTCCGCGGCGCTTGAGGTACCGGCTCTTCGCCTTGTACTTCACGACTTCCACCTTCTTAGCACGTCCTACCTCCATGACCTTGGCGGTCACCTTGGCTCCCTTTACGGAAGGCGTGCCAATGGTGGTCTCCTTGCCATCGTCGGTCATAAGAACCTCGTCGAACGTGACGGTGTCTCCCTTTGTAAGGGCGAGCGTGTTGATGCCACGACCGAGTTTCTCGATGGTGATGGTGCTGCCCTTTGCAACGACGTATTGCTTCCCTCCGGTCTTGATTACTGCGATATCCATAGTTTCGGTACTCTACCGGAAAAGCCGTGGTATGTAAACCCTTACAAGGTTACAGTATTATAAAATGTCAATCCTCGTGGTCCTCCGCAGGCTTCTCAAGAAGGGTCGGTTCGATGCCCGCCTTCGATTCAGAGATACGGTAGACGTCCTTGTCTATTTTCCCCAATTCCTTATAGCCACTATTCCAGTGTGAGACCGCAGTACCAAGCGCGGTACCGAGCTTCTTATAGTACGTCTCATAGGAGCCGATGTGCTTACCGAGTTCTCCAACCCTCCTTTGAATTTCCACTGCCTTCTGCTCAATCTGGAGCGCCTTCAACCCCTGCATAACCGTCTGGAGGTACGCGAGGAATGAAGTCGGCGACACGATAATAACCTTGTCACGTGACGCCGCGCGTTGGATAAGGTTCTCCTCATCCCCTGCCCCAATTTGATTGGTGAGCAGATCGTAATAGATCCCCTCGCTTGGGATGAACATAAACGCGAAGTCCATGGTCCCTTCCTCCGGCCGGATGTACTTGGCGGTTTCCGCAATACGAAGTTTCAGATCATTCACGAACACCTTCTCAGCAGCCATTCGTTCTGCGCTCCCCACCGGGGTACCCACAAAGCGATTGTAGTTATCAAGCGAGAATTTGGAGTCGACAGGGACTAACTTCTTGTTAATAACAATCACAGCATCGACAATCTCGCCATTCTTGAATGGATACTGAATACGGTAGTCCTCAGGGCTCATCACATTCTTGAGCACTGTTTCAAGGTAGTACTCACCGAGTATGCCGCGCTGTTTGGGGTTCTTGAGAAGGTCCTGGAGTGACTGGAGTTGTTCAGCGTAGGTCTGAGTCTGCCGCCCTATCTCTTTGACTGATGTGAGCTCGGTGGTGATTTCCTTGATGAGTCTCGAGGACTCTCCTAGTTGCGTGCGCATGGTGTCGTGCATCTGCTTGGACGACTCACTCATTCGAGAATCGAGTGCACGCTCGAGATTCTCCATCTGACGCTGAAGAAGCACCATCCCTCCCGTCTCGTCGGCCCCCTTGCGTCTTCCCACAACAAGCCAGAGCATCACGCCCTGAATGAGAAGCAGCGCAAGGACTACACCACCTATAAGCAGCCAGTTCATCCGCTAATTATACCCGGGCAACCACGGAATTGCTCGCGTGGTGCTCAGACTCTTCCTCCGGACGGATGAAGAAGAGCCACTTGGCCACCTCGATGGTAAGCATGTTCACGATACCGAAGCCAATGAGAATGAAGAGGTAGAACGGAGATGGGGGGACTGTGTGGACGAGGGCCTGGAGAGCGGGTACATACAGAGCCGCCGCAAGCAGCACCGCACTTGCACCGAGGGCAATAAGAAGGAACTTGTTCGAGAGGAGTGGCATCTTCCAGATTGGGGTGCCGAAACTCTTGATGGAGAAGGCGATGAAGATAGTGTTGATAGAGACGCCGATGAACATCATGGTCTGTATCTCGATGAGTGGGAGCCGCAAGGAGTGAAGGATGAGGTAGATGAATATAAGTATGATGGCAGTCACACTACCGACAAGCGTAATGAGCTTCAGGAGCTTAGGTGAAAGCACCTTCGCAACATCAGGATCCTTCGGGCGACGCTTCATCGCAGAAGGATAGAGAGGTTCGAACGCAAAAGCGAAGTTCATGAGCCCGCCTTCAATAAGGTTCGACCACAGAATCTGGGTTGGAAGAATAGGAAGCGGAAGACCGAACAGAAGCGTGAAAGAGATGAGCACCACCTCACTGAAGTTGGTCGAGAGCATGTACACAAAAATCTTCTTAAAGTTATCGCGGAGTCTCCTTCCTTCCCTGATAGCGGCCGTAATCACCTCAAAGCCGTTGTTGAGCAGCACGAGGTCGGACGCTTCCTTCGCTACATCCGTTCCAGAGCCCACCGCCACGCCAATCGAAGCCGCATTGAGCGCCGGTGCATCATTCACACCGTCGCCCGTCATAGCAACCACCTCACCTGCTCCCACTAAAGTATTAGCAATGCGGAGCTTCTGGGCAGGTGCAACACGGGCAAATACATAGTGTGTACGAAGCACCTTAAGAAGTTCCTGATCGGTGAGCTTCTCAAGCTCAGCCCCGATGTAGGCACGGTCGTCAGGCCCCGCAATCCCCGCTTCCCGCGCAATAGCAAGAGCTGTTTCCGGATTGTCCCCGGTAAGCATCATTACGCGTGCCCCTGCTGCTTGCATGTCACGGACGGCCGCCGGCACTTCAGGCCGTATTCCATCCTCAAACACAATGAGGCCCATAATCGCACCCTTGGTAAGAATCTCTTCGGGTTTTTTCGGGAACACCGTCTCCGTGTGTTCTGCCCGCATGATAGCAATCACTCGCTTTCCTTCCTTGGCGGCAGAATTGAGCGCGAGCGCAAACCGGCTCGCAAGCTCGTCAGTGAGTTGGTGCATATGACCGCTCTCGTCGCGTACATGTGTGGCTTCCGCAAGGAAGAATTCAGGAGCACCCGAAAGATAGGCAACCGAGTGTCCGTCTTCACGCACCATCATGCCGCCGAAACGGCGCGAAGAATCAAAGTGGAGCTCGTCGGTGCGTGGACACATTCCTCGAAGCTCAGGACCTGCAATGCCCGTCTTAAGCCCTTCAAGGATCACTGCTTGCTCAATGGGTCTACCGTGCGCCACCAACTTCTCTTCCCCTTCCTCTGCATCTGGACGCTCCTCGACGTACGCGTCAGAGGCTAGGACTGCTCCCGAGAGAAGGAATCGTGCGCCATCACTTGAGCGCTCGGAAGACGTACCAGAATACGTCACGTAGGCAGCGATGCTCATCTGTCCCTTGGTGAGCGTTCCCGTCTTATCCGTAAGAATGATGCTCGTGGTACCCAGAGTCTCGGCTGCAAGAAGACTACGAACGAGCCCGCCTGATTTCAAAATACGCTCCATACCGAGCGCGAGCACCACCGTCACTGCGGCTGGGAGACCTTCTGGAACGCTCGCAACTGCAAGCGCAATGGCGGTGAGTAGAGTTTCACCAAGCGGCAGCCCACGCAAAAGCCCGAGCAGAATGATGAACACCATGATGACCGCCACCATAATGACGATGCCGCGTGCAATCTGACGTATGTCGCGCATGAGCGGAGTCACGGTGCGGTCATCGTGCGCAAGCTCTGCTGCAATCTTTCCAATCTCGGTATTGATTCCGGTCGCTACAACAATGCCCTTCCCTGCCCCTGAAACCACGAGCGTGCTGGAGTAGGCCATGCACGAGCGCTCAACAAGTGGTGCCTCTTCAGGGCGCAACGTGGTGTCCTTCTCTACCGGGAGCCACTCTCCAGAGAGCGCCGACTCGTTGACGGTTAGCGCATGTACCTCAGTCAATCTAAGATCTGCGGGAATCGAAGAACCTGCCATTAGAGTTACGAGATCGCCAGGAACAAGCTCCTCGGCCAATATCTTCATAGGCTCACCATCGCGAATAACGAAAGCGTGCTTGGCTTCGCTCTTCTTGAGCGCCTCAAAAGCTTTGGACGCACGACCCTCCTGGAAGAGCCCGATGACCACGTTCACCAGAAGTGCAACCGCAATGACAATCGCATCGGTGTAGTCAGAGAGAAAGGTCGTGGCAATTGCAGCCAACACCAGCACTACCGCAATCGGACTTGCGAACTGACGAATGATGCGCGTGAGGAGTGAATCGCGGTGTACCTTGGGAAGACGATTGCGACCCTTCAAAAGACGGGCCTCAACCTCCTCTTTCGAGAGGCCCTTCGTGTAATCGGTAGAAAATGAACGAGCGACCTCATCGGCCGCAAGCGCATGCCACGTCTGTTCCTGCATTCCCTATATGGTACCCTATTCAAATATGGCTATCCACGACTCTATTAAAGCGAGCATCCCTGATGCGCTCAAAGCAAAAGACGAGGTACGCCTGCGTACACTGCGCTCCTTGGTGACCGCCATGACCAACGAGGTAGTTGCGAAGAAGCGTAAGCCTGATGAATTCCTTACGGATGAGGAAGCAATGGCTGTTTTGAAGCGTGCAAGCAACCAGCGGAAGGATTCCATTGAACAATTTGAAAGTGCAGGACGTGGCGAACTTGCTGCCCCTGAGAAAGAAGAGCTCGCCATCATTGAATCCCTCTTGCCTGCGCAGATGTCTCGTGAGGAAATCGAAGTGGTGGTGAAAGCGAAGATTGCAGAGATGAACGCAGACAAATCCAAAGCTGGTCAACTGACCGGCGCAGTGATGAAAGAACTCAAAGGAAAAGCGGACGGTGGAGACGTAAAGTCCGTCGTCGATAGTTTACTCGCCTAACGTTCCCCCTAATGGTTCACGAGATTGGCGACAGCATCTGGCGCGTCGAGAGCGCGCATCCCGGCACTCATGTGCTGGTGTTCGGTGCTATCCACGGTAACGAGAAAACCGGCATCGAGACGGTGAAGCATCTGGTAAAAGCCTTCTCTGACGGCTCTCGCACTTTGGCCTCTGGAACGCTTACCCTGGCGCTAGCCAACACCAAGGCAATGGCAGAGAACGAACGATGGATTGGAGGGAAGGACCTCAATCGTTACTTCACTGACGCTCACCTACTCAAGGGCGTTGAGGGTTCATGGGAAGAAGAACGTGTAGGAACACTCGCAAAACTCTGTCAGGACGCAGATATTCTCATCGACCTCCATTCCACCAATAAGCCCTCCACTCCCTTTGCGTGCAGTCGGGTAGATGCCGCTCACGAGCGCGTCTACAAATGGTTCCCACTCGATAATGTTATCGAGGACCCCGAGTACGTATTTGGCGACGCGCCCGTTACGTCTGAAGAATACATGGACCGCATTGGAAAAGTGGGAGTGTGCGTCGAGACTGGTATGTCAGAAGACCTCCAAAGTCTCCACACGATTATTACGGCCTGCGAGGGGGTGATGGTGGAGCATGGTCTTCTTGATATCCCCGCTCCCCCACTTCCGAAGAATAAGCCTTTAACCTACCGCTTCTACAAGAGCATAAAGCTGAGTGCTCGCGGCTTTGAGTTTGAGAAAGGTATGGGAACGCACTCCTTCCAACCTGTGCGTGCAGGTGAAGTAATTGGGCACCAAGGAGAAGACGCCGTCACACTCGACCGAGACGGCGTGATTGTGTTTCCAAAGCCAACAAAATATCAGCAACCCGGGAAGCCCGTCTGTTTTATAGCAATACCTGTGTAGCACACTGAACTGGTGACCTCACGGGGAATCGAACCCCGATTTCCAGCGTGAGAGGCTAGCGTCCTAACCGTTAGACGATGAGGCCAGTTCGCACAAAATACCAAGTAAGCCTCTTTACGGCAAGCTACTTAATCAGTAGCCACTCCTGCTCCTGACGGATGAGATTCTTGGTATCCTCTGGGTTCGCAAGAAGTCTCGTAACAATGCGCTCAGTACGGATGCCCTGCGATCCTTTAATGAGCACCAAGTCCCCCTCTTTCACCATGCCAACCAGTGCATCAGCGGCCTCGCGCGCTCCGTCGTACTCAAAGACAGAGGTCTCCGGAAGTCCAGATTCGCGCGCAGCTTTCGCAAGTGCCTTGGCGCGGATACCTACCGTAACCAAGATATCGGTAGACTTCCCTGCTACAACCCCCACGCGCTCATGTTCCTCGACCGAATAGCGGCCCAGTTCGAGCATGTCACCAAGTACCGCAATCTTACGGCTCCCCTGCATCAAAGAAAGCGCGGACAGACTCTCAAGCATTGCGGCAGGAGACGCATTATAGGAATCATCAATGAGTGTAGAGCCATTCACCCCCGCGATAAGGCGCGCACGACCCGGAGGAGGAACGTAGGAAGCGAGATTCTCGAGAGCGCGCTTGGTAGGTACGCCAAGTGAGAGCGCAACGGCGAACGCTGCTGCAGGAGCATACAACTGCGGGCGCCCGAGGGCGCCCGCAACACGGATGGGATAGGTGGTTCCGGCGGCAGTCATAGCAGCCTCCATACCTGCAGGCTTACCGTCCGTTAGAAAGGGCTTCTCTCCAGAAAGGCGGACATCAGCACCCTGCGTAAATCCAAACGTCGTTACTTTGACCGGCAGCTTCGCTGCCATTTCCTCTGCATGCCCATCGTCATGCGAAAGAATAAGAGGAGCATCGGTGGGAAGCGCGTAGGCCGGAGCGAATTCTTCCTCGTGTACTGCACGCGGTGAGGCATACGCTTCCACGTGCACCGGAATGCTCGGTAGGTGTGTCACCACTACTGCATCCGGAGTTGCTATACGCAAAATCCGGGCGAGATCGCCCGGACGGTCAGCTCCCACTTCAAGCACCAACATGTTTGGGTAGTGGTTGGGGAATAGAACGAGCGCAAGCGCCTCCTCGAACACGCGCACCCAGGCGAATGGATTGGTCCAAGGATTCTTCACTCCAAAGATGGTGAACGGGACACCGAACTCACTGTTGTAACTCTTCTCGCTCGCACGAAGGAAATACTCAGGTCCGAGTACGCTTGCGACCGCATCTTTAGTCGAGGTCTTTCCTACGCTCCCGGTGACCATCACAATTTTCGGCTTGTACTTGCGTATAACCGCACGCGCAAGGAGTGCAAGGATACTGGCGACGCTGTGTTTGATGAGGTGCTTCATGGCTACTCTTCGCTTGGACCGTATTCTACCCTGTCCGGCGCTATGGCGTAGTACCCGATTAGGAACTGTGCCAACTCCATAAACGGGTGCGTGAGTGTCTCAGAGGCATACTGCACCCCCTTCGGCTCCCGCGTATAAAGAAGGATGATGAACTTCGGATCGTAGGCCGGGAAGTACCCAAAGAAGGAGTGGAAATAGCGGTCGTCGTAGTACTTGCCTCCAGGACCCGCTATCTGAGCAGTTCCCGTCTTGGCAGCGACGCTCATCTCAGGAATAGAGACCGTGCCGCCCGCGAGTGATTTATCGACTACGTTAACGAGCATGTGGGTCACCTGCTCGACTGATTTTGGCTTGAACACTTGCTCTGGAGTGCCCCACGAGAGTTCTTTGACAATGCCAGACTCAAGCTTAATTGCACGCACCACATGCGGCGTCACGACCTTACCGTCGTTGGCGAGCGCACCAAGTGCCTTCACCATTTCAACCGGAGTCTGCGCAATTCCCTGCCCGAAGGACGCGGTTGCATACTCAATATCACGCGGACTCTCAAGAATGTTGTCGATGGTACCCGTAATCTCACTGGGGAGATCAATGCCAGTCTCAGCGCCCATGCCAAGTTCGGTAAAGTAGTTGCGCATCCGTTCATGCCCAAGCCTTCCTGCAACGTAGGAGGCACCAATATTGAGCGACTGAGAGAGCACTTGCTGCATGGGCACCACACCACGCGCCTTCCCATCATAGTTAGAAATGGTTTTGTTGTTGAGCGTAATCTTTCCCGTATCGTTGTAGGTCGTATCGGGAGTCACCACACCCGCATCAAGACCCGCAGTCATAGTGAGTGCTTTTACAATCGAGCCAAACTCGTAACGCTTCTCCACCATAGGGTTACCGAAGTGTTCGGAATCCTGATCAGCAAAGGTGTTGGGATCAAAGGAAGGCACCGTCTCGAGAGCAATAATCTCTCCGGTCTTGGGGTCCATAATGATGCCACCCGTTTCAGCACTCGAGTACTTTCCTTGGATTTCCATTAAGACCTGGTCGAGCTTGTCGAGCACCACAGGCTCTATAGAGGTAATAAGGTCCCCTTCGCGTGCGCCTGACGCGTCACCCACTGCGCTGTCGAGGTTTGCAAAGAGCTCTGCAAAGAAGTTACCGAAGAGGCCCTTGTTCTTACGGGTAAGCACGTCCTCGTAGTAACGCTCAAGACCGAAGCGACCAGCGAGCTCGTTATCATTGTCGTAGGCGACGAAGCCAATGGTCTGTGCGCCACGCTCTTCAGCAGGATAGATTCTCCAACGCTCCCGCTCAACGATGACACCAGGAAGCTCAAGTGCGGAAATCGCACGCCCTGCCTCTTCCGGAACACGTCGCGCAAGTACTTCGTAAGGATCTTCCGTCTTTGCTGCGGCGAGGTCAAACGTCTCACGCTCTATGGGGTGAAGGGCCTGAAGCGCTTCATACGTCTTATCAGTGCCTTTTAGTTTTGTGGGGTCAATAGCAACGAGAAAGCCCGTTGCGAGCGCAGCGCCTGAAAGCGCCGTTCCATCCTTACGGGTGTAATAGATGCTGCCTCGATCGTAGAGCGTGTGGCTGGCGCTTACGTACTGACGCTCAGCACGCAATGAATACTCGCCTCCGTTAACTACCTGTACAAAATAGAGCCGTGCGATGAGGACAAATGCAATGAGGATAAGGAATCCCGCAAGCACCCGTAAACGAAGCCGGAGTGCGGCCCGCATACTCTACTGTGCCCGGGACAGCACTGCGACGCCGGCGGGGGTAACGTAACCTACCGAACGAGGAGTAACGTATCCAGCGGAAGCAGGCTCAATATCGGAGTAGGTTTGCACCGCGTCGTAGTATTGGCCTTCAAGCGTGATAACAATGCCTTCAGTTTCTTGGATCGCGCGCGCAAGTCCTGTCTGCCAGGTTGCAAAGAAAACGGTGGAAGCAACACCAAGAAGGTAGAGGGCGATTACCACCACACACGTGCCCCCGAGAATTGGAATGGCTCGACTATACATAGGTTTGAATGGTCCCCCGCTCAAAGAGGCGCAACTTAGCGCTTCGAGAACGTGGATTCGCGTTCACCTCGGCGAGGCTTGGTGTAAAAGGTTTCTTGTTGATGAGTGCCCCCTGTCCGGCATGCGCAGCGTCACGGAATATCTGCTTTACGATACGGTCCTCAATACTGTGGAAAGTGATGACGGCGATTCGTCCCCCCTCGCGTGTGCGCTCGATAGCGGCTGAAAGTCCATCCCGTAGTGCGCCGAACTCATCATTCACCGCAATGCGAAGTGCCTGGAACGTTTTGGTTGCAGGATGCAGACGACGTGCCTGATACCAACGTGGAGTGGTGGCGAGCACAATGTTCACCAGGTCTTCGGTAGTCTCAATCGGTGACACCTCACGCGCCTCGACAATGCCTTTAGCAATTGGGCGCGCGAAGCGTTCCTCGCCAAGCGAATAGAGCATGTCAGCAATTGCTTCTTCAGAGGCGGTATTTACAAGATCGGCAGCCGTCTTTCCTTTGACTGGCGTGCCATACGTCATGTGGAGTGGCTCGTTTACACGGAACGAGAATCCACGTCCGCTGGTGAGATGGAAACCGCTCCAGCCAAGGTCGAAGAGAGATTTATCAATTGCAGAAATATGTAGGTCATCGAGTATTTGGTTAAGGTTGCGGAAGTTATCTTCAACGAGGTGCACGGTCGGTTCAGCATGTGCGCTCGTTTGTTTTGCGCGTTCGATGGCACTGTCGTCAGCATCGATGCCAATCAATGTTCCCGAGGCATCGAGTTTCGCAAGCAGTTCCCTGAAGTGTCCTGCTCCACCAATCGTTGCGTCAACTACCGTATCGGACGAGCTGATGGCGAGCCCATCGACCGCCTCCCGTAGAAGCACGGTCTCGTGCCCGACGTCTGCGTTCACTTTTCGTATAGAAGCTGCCATAGGTTGAAGGGTCGAGATCATATGACTTACAACGAAGCGTCTCCAAGTTTTTCAGCATAGGCATCGGCATCCCGCTCGATAGAAGCGGTGTACTTCTTCCACGCCTTCTCATCCCAGATTTCAACGCGGTCATTCACTCCCGCGATGACGCTCTTTTCCGAGAGAGCCGCGAAAGACTTTAGGTAATCAGGTACTAATATGCGACCAGCAGTATCAACATCTGCCTCACTCGCACCCGCGAGCATAAGGCGCGCGAGCCCTCGACCAGCGCTTCCGCCGGTCGAGTGGCGTGCAATCTTTCCCGCTTCTCCCTTCCAGGTGTTCTTGGGGTATACAAACAGACAGTGATCGAGACCGCGCGTCACGATAACTGAGCTACCGAGTTCTTTACGAAATTTCGCCGGGAGAGAGATTCGGTTCTTGGTGTCGAACGTGTGGCGATATTCTCCGATGAACATAGTAGGTATCTCTAGGAGTGGTGGAACTCAGGCAGTTTTCATGAATCCCACTTCATCCCACTAGTAGGTAAGTATATGCCACTTCATCCCACTTCTCCTTGGGTTATCCACACGAAAAAGGCCGGTCACACGACCGGCCTTTTTCGTAACTTTGGAATCTAAGAGACTGCCTCTGTGAGCCTCTGTACGACCATCTCCCGAGGCAGTACCGATAGGAACCAGCCTGCCTTAGGACCCGAGGTACGGCCCAGGAAGAGCGTATAGAGGGCACTGAAGAGCTCTTTAGGAGCTATAGGCACCTCGGTCTTCATCTCATGCAGCTTGAGGTGGAGTTCCTCCCCTGTTCGGGCTTCCGATAGGAAGTCTTTGAGGACAGTGAGTGCCTTCTTCTGAGTGTCGGTTGGAATAAAGCCTTCAGGAACCTTCTGTTGGAGTTCGTACTTGTACTCAGGCGGCGCGTAGGTGGTGAGCCAGAAACGCGCATACGTTGCTCGTTCCTCAAGTAGCGCCTTCTCATCCTCGGTGAGAGCGCTTCCCTTCACGCGCGCTGCCTCTTCTTCAAGAGAAAGATGCGGCATCTGCACGATGAACGCGACTTGCGCAAAGCGCAGCTGCCACGTTGCTTTTGTTTCAGCACGATTTTTAGGGAGCTCACAGAATGCAAAGAGACGGGTGAAGTCGTCAGCGACACCTTCGCGCACCTTCTCTGCCAACTCGTCGTACCAATCAAAGATACGTGGTACTGCATCTCCTGACGGATCAACATCAATTTGTTGATTCGGCTCTTTACCAAGAAGGGTGAGACGAAACTCTTCAGCTGGGAAGAGGCCAGACATTTCCTTCGCAGAAGAGCCGCGACCTTTGGAAGACGACATCTTTTTCCCACCGACGAGGAAGAACTCGTAGGGGATGTCGTAGGGTTCCTCGAACCCAAACACTTCTTTCGCGATGTGTGCAGACACGTCGCGCGAACCTCCCTTAGTTGAATGGTCCTTGCCCGCTCCTTCAATATCAACGCCCATCACTACCCACTTAGCGGCCCAGTCTACTTTCCAGAACAGCTTTACCGCTCCCTTCACAGGCGCTACGCGTCCGGTGTGACCACAGGGCACCGTCTCATCAGGGCTCTTGTCGCAAGTGTAGCCGACAGTTTCTCCATCGTAGTCATGCGCACGCGTGGTCATCATCTTTCCACAATTCTCACAGACGACCGATACAGGGAGCCACGATTCGTCCTTCACAGAGCCCGACACTTCCTTAAGAATGCGACGAACATCAGTCGCTCGCTCAAGTGCCGTCTTCGTAAGCGCATCCATCTTCCCTGCTGCGTACAATTCTTTATACGTTCGGTAGTACTCAGGATGGAATCCTGCTTTCGCGTGCACTGCTGCAAATTCTGCGCCGTAGTATTCTGCAAAGTTTTCGAAACCAGGTTCAGGAGATGGAACTGCGTATAAGGGCTTCCCAAGGTGTTCTTTGAATTTCTCTTGATCGAGGTACCCTGGGACCGTATCGAAGGGGTCGAAGTCGTTGTACTCAAACAGGAAGCGATTTGGAAGTCCGAGCTCATCAAGTACTTCCTTCACCATGCCGTGAATAGCGACACCGCGCATGGCGCCAATGTGTACGCGACCCGAGAGCGTCTTTTCGTCTCGTATGATAAACGTCTTACCGTCTCGCGGTTTACGCGTCTCCTGCAGCTCCTTCCCTATGCGGTCGGCCCAGAACATTCGGCTATCGTAGCACGAGGCTACGCGACCTTCTGAACGGTATAGGTCTGCTTGCCGTTCGGCGTCTCGAACGTAAAGACATCAGCCTTCTTCTTGCCCATGAGTGCTGCGCCAAGTGGGGAAACGTGGGAGAGCTTGCGAATACGCATGTCAGCTTCTTCGCTGCCCACGATGGTGTACTCATGCGCCTCCTTGCTACCCTCCTTCAAGATGGTGACGACCGAGCCGAAACCAACGACATCTTTCTTCTTGCCGTCGGTTACAATCTGCGCCCTCTTCACGAGGTCCTCGAGGCGGCGGATGCGCTCTTCAGTAGCTGCCTGCAGTTCGCGAGCCTCCTGATACTCTGCGTTCTCAGAAAGGTCCCCGAGCGAGCGAGCGTACTCAAGGTTCTTTGCAATCTCTGTACGACGTACGGTTTTAAGGTTCTCGAGCTCTGCTACCATCTCATCAAACTTCTCCTGACTCACGACGGCCTGTTGATCAGTCATATATATAGTGTCGCCGTATTGTACGGGAAGGCAGGATGCCGTCAAATCAGTCGAAATACTCTGGCGCCACTTCTTTCATCTTCGAGAGCGTCTGGTACATCACATAGATACCACCAACTGAGGTTCCGGCCGGTGCACGCTCCATTACCACTGCATAGGCATACTTAGGCTTGTCATAGGGAAAGAAGCCGACTGCCCAGGAGTTGTACCATTCGTTATTGACGCCAAGCTGCGCGGTGCCAGTCTTCCCTGCCGCATTCACGTACGGCAGTGCGTTAAGACCAACTGACGTTCCTTCCGTCACGCCCATGCGCATGCCCTCGCGCACAATCTGGAGTCCCTCTTGTGAGACGTTGATAGCTTCTCCCGATGGAGGCTGCCCTGTAAGTACCGTTGCCTTTATCAACGTCCCACCGTTCGCAATTGCTGCAATCGAGCGCACAGCTTCAAGCGGCGTAATCTGCACGGCGTACTGCCCAATGGCGGTGTGGTACGTATTGCCCACTCTCCACGGCTCATCATACGTCTCCTCCTTCCATTCCGGCGTTGGGATAAATCCTTCGGACTCTCCCGCAAGCTCGATGCCCGTCACACTGGTATAACCGAATGTCTTGTACCAGTAATCAAGACGATTAATGCCAAGGCCCTTTTGGTCTGCGAACCCACCTCCCACTGTGTAGAAATAGACGTCAGAAGAATACGCAATCGCGCTACGCATGTTCATCGGACCGAGCGCTTTCCAGTCTTTGAAGATAGAAGGATTTGATGCGTCGTAGGGGTTCGGGAGGGAGATGGAACCCGTTGAGACAATTATTTTCTCCGGCGAGATGATGCCATCGGTAAAGACACCTGCAGCAATCACCGGCTTCACAATGGAACCGGGAGTGTAGAGGCCGTTCACGGGACGGTCAAGGTACGGCTCTCGCGGATCTGCACTGTAGCCAGCGATAACTGACGAAGGCTGTCCTTTCGAAAGAATGTTCGGGTCATACTCGGGATACGACGTGAGTGCGATAATCTCTCCAGTCTCAACGTCCATCACGACACCAGCACCCCCTTTGTAGGGAATGCGGTCAGCAAGCTCTTTGATCGCGTCATACATCGCCGACTGTACGCGTGAGTCGATAGAGAGCGTCATCGGCGTACCATCAATCGGCGCCTTCACACTTCCCTGCGACTGCAGTTCCCCGAGCGCATCCTCCTCAATCAAAAAGAGGCCGTTCTCTCCTGAAAGCCTTTCGTCGAACGCAGCCTCAATCCCTGCGAGGCCTTTGATGTCAGTCTCATAGTAATTTCCCGAAGAGTCCTTCTTCGGATACGACACGTACCCCAGCAGATGCCCGAACCCGGGAGCCATGTAGGAACGTTCGACGAACCCTGCTTCCGATGGCGAATTCTCCACGAGCACCACTCCATTCCTATCAAGTATGGCTCCGCGCTTAGCAAAGATAACCTCTGGTCGCAAGCGGTTATTCTCGCTCTGTGTCGCGAACGTATCTCCCTGCACCACCTGTAAACTTCCCGCCTGTACCGCAAACCCAAAGAGGATGAGAAGAATGACGACCGTGACGCCCACAAACGTGCGCTCGCTAATAGGCTTCTCGAGCCTTCCTTCAAGACGGGTAGTGTCGAAGGACGGCAGGTTTGAGGAGTCGAGGAAAATCTCGTCCGGAGCAAGCTCTTTATCCCTATGCTTTTTTCTCCTTCCTATCATCCTCCTATGATACGCGTTTCTACGAACCTACGCACGAGAAGCGCGATGAGGGTGCCGAGCACCCCAAGCAAGATACCCATTGGGAACTGCCCGTCAGAAAGATAGAGCATGTCATGAAGCAGCCCAACTGAAAGCGCGGACAGCGGAATGAAGAACGCGGCAATAACTGCAAAGACAATCGAAATAGGAGCGGGGAATAAAAAGGGTGCGCTAAGCGCGAATAGAAGCGTCAGCGCGCGAATCATAGTGACGCAGGCCCGACGCGCACATAGGGCAAAGAAAACGGATTGGCGTACGGGAAGATGTGCACGCGTGCATCGGGAGACGAAGGGTCCGTATCGACTTTGCGTATGAGACCGACCGGAATGGCACCAGGGCCAGGAAGATACAGTACGTCACCGACAGCAAGTCCCGCGTCCTTCGATGCGGTCATACTGAAAGTTCCTGCTCCAGTTCCTCTCAGCACCACCGGAATGCGGTCCTCTCCTGCCCAACCACGGTTTTCCCTTCCCGCTTCGGAGAAGAGCACGGCGCGTGAACTGGTCTCTGCAACTTCACGAATGGTGCCGATGGGAATGCCCTGCTGTCCGTATACGAACAAACCGGTGTGGATACCGTCCTTGGCTCCTGCGGCCAGAATGAGCACATCGTAGGGGGCGACCGGAGGACCAGCAAGCACTCCTACGAGCATTTCTTCGCTGCTTCCACCGGCTACCTTGCCAATATCAGAGAGCTCCGCACGTGCAGTGGCAAGCTCTGCGGACAACGCCGCGTTCTCGGCAACGAGATGGTCGCGCTCTTCTGTAAGCGCTCGTGCGTTCCCGAATGAAGACGTAAAACTTCCCATCCCACTAGAGAGTGAGGAACCAAGTCCCCAGAGTGGTGCCGCGAGTGTAGTAAACGCACTTGGGAACGCGAGACGCACCATACCGAGAATCAAAACGAGTGCGAGCACAATACTACCAAGCGAACGAACGTTCGGTGAGATAAGCGAAACTCGCTCGAAACTACGCCTTTGAAATGATGGCCTCTTCATGCATGAATACGCTCTCCCATGGGCGCGGGTCCTCGGTGATGATGCCCGTACCCCGCACAACCGCGGTCAGAGGGTCTGCAGCGACGTGCACCGGAACACCAAGCATCTTCGCGAGAAGTTCAGGAAGACCACGAAGAAGTGCGCCTCCACCAAATACGGTAACACCACGCTGCAGCACATCAGAGAGAAGCTCTGGTGGTGTGTTCTCGATCACGTCCTTCATAGCTTCCATAAGCGTATCGAGCGAAGGCTCAAGCGCTTCTCGCACGTTTGAGTCAGTCAAAGTAATCTCGCGCGGGAGGCCGGTCGCAAGGTCACGACCGCGTACCGACTTACTGAGCTTGGTATCAAGCGGAAGCACCGCACCAATAGCAATCTTGGTCTCCTCGGCAGTGCGCTCGCCAATGGAAAGTTGGAATTCGCTCCGGACGTAATCGATGATGTTCTCATTGAAACGGTCGCCTGCCACATGCGAACTCTTACTTGCGACCGTGCCACCGAGCGAGAGCACCGCAATGTCGGTAGTGCCGCCACCAATATCAAGCACCATCGTACCGATAGGTTCATTCACCGGAAGCTTGGCGCCAATAGCACCCGCCATAGGCTCTTCCACTATGTAGACTTCGCGTGCTCCAGAAGACAGCGCAGCGTCCCGCACCGCACGGCTCTCGACGTTGGTGACGCCGGTTGGTACTCCCACCACCACGCGTGGACCAAAGAGGCGCGTGCGGTCTCCTTGTGCTTTGCGTATTAGATACGCAAGCAGCTCCTGTGTTACTTCGAAATCGGAGATAACACCGTGCGAGAGCGGACGCACTGCACGCACATGCGGCGGCGTCTTGCCAAGCATCACCTTCGCTTCCCTGCCAATAGCGACGACCTGGCCCGTCTTTTCATTGGTGGTAACTACCGATGGCTCCGTGATGACAATCCCACGTCCTCGCACATACACGAGGGTATTAGCGGTACCAAGGTCGATACCGATGTCGCTTGAAAAGAACGAAGATTTGCTGAGTTTCTTTGCCATAGTTACATCGAGAGTACCTCCTCGCGTGACCTTTTCTTCATCTCCCCTGTGGCGCGTGAAATAACTTCTACCTCTCCACTCTTCACTGTCTCCTTGCCGACAATAAGTCTGGTAGGGATACCGATAAGATCACTATCGTTCAACTTCTCTCCTGCACGCGCTCCACGGTCGTCATAGAGGACGGCGACACCTTTTGAACTGAGGTCGTTGTATAGCGAATCAGCAAACGCAAGCACGTCAGCATCGTCGGGAGCAAGTGAGACGAGATGCATCGTAAACGGCGCAACTGATTCCGGCCACACCATACCCTTGTCGTCTGCCATGGTTTCAACGATGGTGCCCATGAGCCTGGTGGTGCCAATGCCGTAGCAGCCCATGATTGGGTACTGGTCCTTCCCTTCCTTGTCCTTGTAGGTGTAGTTGAGCGCCTTTGGATACTTCTGTCCAAGATCGAACACGTTGCCAACTTCCGATGCCTTACCGAGCGCGAGCGTGCCCTTTCCGCACTTTTCGCAGATGTCTCCTTCTTTCTGCTTTGAAACTTCAACGTTTGCGCAGTGCGTGCAGGAATCACAGTATAAAATATCGTCCTCTCCGGCATCGGTGAGCACCATGAACTCGTAGGAAAGTTTCTCAGAGAACGCGCCTCCTGAAGCCTCGGTGACCTTGGCTACAAGTCCGCAACGGGTGTAGATACGCAGATACGCCTCCTTGGCGCGCTGATAGAAGCGATCAAAGTCTTCCTGCGTCTCGTGGAAGGAGTACATATCCTTCATACCGAATTCGCGTCCGCGCATGATGCCGGACTTTGCTCGTAGTTCATCCCTATACTTCTGCCCAATCTGATACACGGCGAGTGGAAGGTCTTTGTAGGACAGGGCGTACTCGCCAGCAATCGGTGTCACAATTTCCTCTTCGCTTTGGCCCAGCGCGTACTCTTTCTCTGTTCGACTCTCTAGTTTGAAAAGCACATCAACACTGTCCCATCCGCCTGTTTGCTTCCAAGGCTCTGAAGGATGCAGCGTTGCCATGCGAAGTTCCTGGCCACCAAGCGCGTCCATCTCTTCGCGAATGATGTTCTCAATCTTCGTAAGGGTACGAATACCAAGTGGGAGGTAGGAGTAGACGCCCGCCATCTCCTTGTGTACGAAGCCAGCGCGAATGAGGAGCTGCGCGTTCTTCGCGACCTCATCCTTTGGCGCCTCACGGCGCGTGCGTGTAAAAAGCCCTGATTGCCGCATCAGGGCTATTGTATAGGACAGATTCCGTATGCGGAAATGTGGAGCTTGACACTAGAGGACACTATAAACCAATAGTCAAGTAGTGAAGAGTTTGAACAGGTCACTCGCCGTAATCGCGAACATAAGAAGAATGAGGAACGCAAAGCCTGCGGTGTTTACTGCTGTTGCCACACCCTTCGGAATGGGGCGACGGATAATAGATTCGATAATGACAAAGAGGAGTCTGCCCCCATCAAGTGCTGGAACGGGAAGCAGATTGATGAGCGCTAGATTCACCGAGATGATCGCGGTCAATGAAAGGAGTGAGGCGAACCCATTCCCTGCGGCGGTTCCCACCGCTCCTGCAATACCGACAGGTCCCGAGACCTGGGAGAGATCTGCGGAGAGCGTAAAGATGCTGCCGAAGAAATTCCAAAGTCCTACTGCTGTTTGTTTGGTCACTTCCCACGTAATGCGCGCACCTTCAATCGGTGCTTCAAGCGGAGAAACCGCTAGTGTGCCAACAAGACCCACGCCGACACCGAGCGCGTAGCGAGAAGGGTCAGACGCTGCAACGCCCTGGCGTGGAGTAGCGTTCACCGTCGTCTCCTCTCCGTTTCGGTCGATGGTGAGCGTAATCTCTTCCCCGGTCGTGTCCTTTGCGATGAAAGCAGTGAAGGCTTCCGGGTCTGGAGTTGAGAACACTTCTCCGCCCACTGCTGCCGAAACGATGGCGTCACCCGCTTTGATGCCCGCCCCTGCAGCAGGAGAGCCTGGAAGCACGCTCGCAATCATGATAGTTGCGTCTGATGCATGAAGAGCTTCCTCTGAGGTGAGTGCACGCGGCACCCCAAGGCCTAGTGTTATGGAAAGCAGTACCCAAGCGAACACAAGATTCATCGCAATACCCGCAATGAGCACGAGTGCCTGCACGATGCGAGGTTTACTAACAAACGAACGCGCCGCTGCCCCTCCCTCCTCGCTTTCATCCTCACCGTATATCTTCACAAAACCACCAAAGGGTAGCCAGTTGAGGGTGTACTCGGTATCCCCTTTCTTCGCAACCGTCATTGCGCGCGGTGGGTAGCCAATGCCGAACTCGTCCACACGCATCCCTGCCCACTTAGCAGCAAAGAAGTGGCCAAGCTCATGCACCACGATGAGCACCACCAGCACCAGTATGAAGATGAGAATAGACATTAGGTGCTTATCTCACTTTCCTTCTTCTTCGCAAGTGCCTCAAGTGCAGCAGTGCCTCCATCGATGAGCTTCTGTACCTCTTCCTTATACCGCTTCACGTCATCAATCCCCATGCCACCCTCTTTCTCTGCCGCATCAATCTCACGAATAGTCTCACTGCGGTGTCCACGCAGCGTCACGCGTGCATCTTCAAGTTTTTCGTTCGCAAGCTTCATAAGGAGTGTGCGGCGCTCAGCAGTAAGTTCTGGGAACGAAACGCGCAATCCCTGGTCGTCCGTTGAAGCGGAGACACCAAGGTCTGCCTCAGCGATTGCTTTTTCGATTGCTTTGCCGTTGTCCTTGTCCCAGGGAATGATGCGAATGGTGCGGGCGTCCTCGACTGAAAGTGAGGCGACCTGCTGGATGGGAGTTCGTGCGCCGTACACTTCGGGCTTAATGGAATCAAGGAGCGCGACGGAGGCGCGTCCGGTACGGATGCCGGAGAATTCCCGAGAGAGCCATTCCTCGGTCTCCTTAATATTGTTCTTGAGTTTGGTGAAGTCGTATGCCATAGGATGCTAGTATTCTTCGTTTTTCTTGAGCCTTGTTTTTATGAGCCCAAGGACTTCCTGAGAGTATACCTTGCGACCTGACTTTGCTGGGCGTAGAAGGTTCCTAACCTTACTTGCCTCCATTCGACGCTCACGAGCAATGTCATTAATACTTTTACCTCCCGAAAGTGCGTCCGCGAGCACTGTTAATGTTAGCTCGAAGAGAAGGTCGCTCTGGTACCCCTGTCGTACAATCCAATCTCCTATGGCTGGTATGGTTGCCTCCTTATCAAAGATACTTTCAAGTTCTGGAGCGCCATGTGCTCGCGCTCGCTGATATGCCTTATACGCTGCAGGAAATTGCTGAATATGACTGATTGGGTACCTTTCACGCTGCACATCAATCTCCCCTATCTTCTCCCGAGCAGCAGTTGAGACACCTTGGAGTGTATTTTCTGACGAGAAGAAACTTCGAAGAATATCTGTGGGTACACCGCATAACCGAGCGCCAAATACCAACATACGTCGTTGTTTATCTGCTTCCGTAAGACCGGACCCGGGTTCAAAAAGACCAGTGGGATTGTTCTCTGCATCATATTCTCCTGAAGAAATTCCGTAACGAGAAAGGAAGCGTGAGAGCGCCTCTTCGTTTCGGGCAAGTGATTGCAACACAAAAGCTGCGCGCGGGAGATACTCTCCCTCATGCTTAGTCGATACTTCATGCTCGAGTCTTGGCTTATCGAGACCAAGAAGTTCTATTTCTGATAGCGCATCAATTGCCTCAAGAGGAGACATCTCAACAGGAGCTTGGATGCGATCGAGTGAATGAGGAGCCATAGAATTATCGTACCAAATCCTTTGGCATTATGAGCATAAGGTGCTCAAAGATAGGCTTCAGTGGTGCTGAGCTTTCATGGAGGATGGGAACGAAGCGATCCAGATCTTCAAGGAAGGCAGCCATCGCTGGCGTTCGCTCCTTTGTGTACGCTTCGAGCAACAGGCCCTCGGCAAGAAGCCGAGCATCAATGCGAGCAAGTCGTTTCTCTTCATCTTTATCAGACTTCGCACGATCGAGGACTTTTTCTAGTATCTTCTCGCGAGCTGCCTTAGTCGCCGAAAGAAACTCCTCAGCAATGGCGTTCGTACCTTCCCCGCCACCACCAGGAAGTGGCTGCAAGCGTGAACGAAGCGTTGCGAGTATGTTCCCTTCCGATGGAACCACCAAAAACAGATAGGTGCCCTCAGGTGGTTCTTCGAAAAGTTTCAGCAGTGCATTCTGCGCCTCGTGGAAAAAGCGACCGGCAGACATGACGATGGCTTTCTTCTCTCCCGTCACTGGCGCCTGACGCGCGAAGTCCCCGAGGACACGAGCATCGTCGACAGAGAGCAGGCCGTACCGCGCCACCATCACGTCTGGATTTCCAGTCGTGGGAAGCTTCAGTTCCTTCTCGATGAACGCGAGAGAGCGCTCAATCCCCTCCTCTGCCTGTCCTCCAAAAAAGTACGCGTGGCTCATCGCTTGGCGAGAATGCTCTTCTTGTAGGTATCGAGATGACGAAGTGCAATACCCGTACCGCGCGCTACGCAGAAATAGGCATCCTGTGCGAGCTTAGCGCCCACGCCCGTACGGCGGTAGACCAGCTCAGGCATCATGCGAAGTTGGCTCGTGCCTCCCGTAAGAATGATGCCGTTGTCGATGATGTCGGAGGCAAGCTCTGGTGGAGTGTCCTGAAGTACTTTGCGAATCGCATTCATCATGTCGCGCAGATCGCGGTTCATTGCGGTCACAATCTCGTTGCTACGAAGCTCCACCGTTCGAGGGAGACCCGACACAAGATCGCGGCCTTTCACTGACATAGAAAGCTCTTCATCGAGCGGTACGGCAGCGCCCACCTTTATCTTCACGTCCTCAGCCGTCTTGTCGCCAATGGCCAGGTTGTACTGCTTCTTGAGGTAATCAATGATGGAGCGATCAAGCGCGTTCCCTGCAACCTTCACGCTCGTTGACGCCACGATGCCTCCAAGAGAAATCACCGCTACGTCGATGGTGCCGCCACCCATGTCAGCCACCATGCGACCCATTGGTTCCTGTATAGAAATGCCTGCACCAATAGCTGCGAGAATTGGCTCTTTCACCACGAAAGCGTCTGCAGCACCTGCCTTCACTGCGGCTTCGATAACTGCGCGCTTCTCCGTTGAAGAAACTCCTGCAGGAACGGAGACAAGAACCGTTGGTTTCCATATGTTCCACTTCCCAAGCGCCTTGCGCATAAAGTAACGAAGCATTGCTTCCGTCACACGGTAGTCGGCAATAACACCGTCCTTCATAGGACGATACGCAATGATGGAATCGGGTGTGCGACCTACCATCTGCTTCGCCTCGGTGCCGATAGCAAGTACCTTGTTGTTCTCAACTGAGACGGCAACAACCGAAGGCTCGTTGAGTACCACTCCCTTCCCTGGCACGAACACGAGCACGTTGGTGGTGCCGAGGTCGATGCCGAGACGAGGTGAGAAGAAAGCCATTCGCACCATCATACAGTCTAGGGGCGTTGAGTTCAAAAAATGCTAGAATGCCCGGAATGCCAAAAGAGGAGATTAGCTTCGGCGTCGACGGTGGAAAACAGCTTTCTGGCTCGGTCCTGACCAACCGCTCTAAGAACGGCGCGGTCGCCCTGCTTGCTGCCTCGCTCTTGAATAAAGGAACGACCACCCTCCTTAACGTCCCGAAGATTGAGGAGGTGAACCGTCTCATCGAGGTGTTGGAATCCATCGGTGTCTCGGTAGTTTGGAACGACCACACACTCACCGTTACCCCTCCAGAGACGCTCTCGCTCGACACGATGGACCGTGTTGCAGCCACACGCACGAGGAGCATCCTCATGTTCATCGGTCCGCTGCTCCACCATTTCAAATCGTTTGATCTTCCACAGTCCGGTGGCTGCACACTGGGACTTCGTTCAGTGCGTTCGCATCTTTGGGCACTTGAGAACTTCGGCGTCGATATCGAAGCAAGGACCGATCACTTCCACATCAGTCACGCTGCACTTACACCTGCTAACGTCATCTTCTACGAATCGAGCGACACGGCCACTATCAACGCCCTCTTGGCAGCCGCCCGCGTAGAGGGCACGAGCGTCCTTCGCTACGCATCCGCTAACTACCAGGTGCAGGAAGTGTGCGGTTACCTTAAGATGCTTGGCGTTGGCGTCGAGGGCATTGGCACCACCACCCTCACCGTCACCGGTCTTCCCGAGATTAAGACTGATGTGTCCTACTCAGTTGCAGAAGACCCAACCGACGCAATGTTCTTTATTGCCGCTGCGGTCGTCACACGCTCAAAGTTCACTATTGAGCGCGCACCAATTGAATTCCTTGAAGTTGAACTCTCCGTACTTGAGAAGATGGGGCTGAAATTCTCTGTCACTCCTGTGGGAATGTCAGAGAATGGCATCACCAAGCTCGCCGACATTGCACTCGAGCCCTCAAACCTCGTTGCCTTCCCAGAAAAAATTCATGCGCGCCCGTACCCAGGCCTCAACATCGACAACCTTCCCTTCTTTGCGGTCATCGCAACTCAAGCAGAGGGCACCACTCTCATACACGACTGGGTCTACGAGAAGCGCGCCATTTACTACACTGAGCTCGACCGCCTCGGTGCCGATACCCAGCTTTTGGACCCACACCGTATAAACATTACCGGCCCAAGCCACCTGCGCGGAGCTGAACTCGTCTGCCCGCCGGCACTGCGCCCCGCAACCATCCTCTTGATTGGCATGCTTGCCGCAGAAGGCCGTTCCACTCTCCGCAATGTGTACAGCATCAACCGCGGCTACGAGGATATAGCCGCACGCCTTAACCAGGCAGGCGCTTCGGTAGAGACGTTTGGGGGCTAGGTGCGAGAGAACCCGTTTCCTGCTATCTTTGCTCCATGACCCGGCAGAAACACTCCTTTCTACAGCGCTGGTGGCTTCTTATCACGATTGTCGTGGTCGTCACTGCGATTGTCCTGTTTTTCCTCACCGGCTTCCGCATCGGTCCAGGTGTCTCTATTGTCCGCGTAGGAACACTCGTACTTGAGGACGTCCCCGCCGGCGCATCCGTCTATGTTGATGAGGCATACAGCCGCCTGAGCGCAGGAGGTTCTGTGCGTATTGCCATGCTGCCAGGAAGCCACGTCGTTATCGTAAGCGCTGAAGGTGCACAGCCCTGGAATGAGCTCGTCGCGATTGACCCTGATACTGAGACCATTGCTCGTCCGATCATCGTTCCAGTAAAAGTGACAGTTATGGCCGTGCCTGCAGAAGACACAGCAAAAGCTGCAGCAGTGGTAAGCAAGACCAAGCTTCCTACGCTCCAAGCTCCACTTACACTTTCCGGAGGATGCGCCCTTGTGTACGTAAGTGGAAAGAATATCGTTGCAGAGGCCAGCACCACCGCAACCTGCACCCCGCCTCCCTACCTCTGTGTTGAGGAGGACTGCGGCCCAACCGCCATCATGACGCCAGTTGAACACATCAACGCGGTACTACCCTATCCGGGCCGCGATGACGCACTCGTCATCTCAGTAGGTCAGACGCTGTTCGTTCTTGAACTTGACCCACGTGCTCCCCAATTCTTTGCGCCACTACTTCGCGGCACCAACCCACGCGTCGCTCCATGGTCTGAGAATTCCATCGTCGTCTATTCAGATCAGAAGCTCTACCTCCTCGACTTATGAAGCATATACGCGACCTCCTACCACCGGCACAACAGCCATCGGGGACGCGTAAGACCGAACGAGGCGAGATGATGCGGTTCTTCACGCGACACCTCAACCTCTCTCGTTCCAAGGACGGCCTACCTCCTCTTACCATGTCTCGCATGGGTAAGATTCTTGAAGGCATCCCCACCAAAGACCTCTACTACCTCCAGAGTGTCTGTAGGCGCGCAAAGAACTTCTCCAAGAAGTTCTGGTGGGAGGTAGACCCGAAGAAACACCAGGACGCTAACCCTTTCTAGGTATGCCGCTTCCTATCGTACAAACCGGCGAGGCAGTACTTCGCGAGCCCGCAAAGGAAGTGCCGCACGAGCTTTTTGGTACACCGGAGCTCACCAAGATGCTCCGTGATATGGAGGAGGCACTCGATGGTGAACCAGACGGTGTCGCACTTGCTGCTCCGCAAATAGGACTATCGTGGCGCATCTTCATCGTTCGCTATGACCGCATGATTCCGCAGAATACCGAGGGTACGAAGGCGCCTGATATTGGTGTGTTCATCAACCCTTCGATTGTAAAGAGTTCGAGGCGTCGAGTGGAGGTCGACGAGGGATGTCTCTCGGTACGAGGTGTGTACGGCAAAACTGAGCGACATGAGCGTGCGACTGTTGTTGCCTATGACGAGTCAGGGAAGAAATTTGAACGCGGTGGTGGTGGCATTCTTGCGCAAGCGTACCAGCACGAGATTGACCACCTCGATGGCATCCTTTTCATAGATCACGCCACAGATCTCAGGGCAACGGGGCCTGTGGGAGACATGGAACACGAACCCTTTGTGTACTTCGGTACCCCCTACGTTGCCGCCGATACGCTTGAGATTCTTTATTTCCGAGGCCTCACCCCAGCGCTCATCGTTACCTCAGCCGATGCCCCACGCGGACGCGGCATGAAGATGACGTCTTCTCCCGTTAAGGAGTGGGCGCTCGCACACGATGTGCCGGTCCTTGCGCTCGACACCCTTGATGCGGAGGCACAGAAGACCATCCAAGGCTACAACGCTTCCTACGGCATTGCGGTCGCGTTCGGGAAAATTCTGCCCGAGAAACTCATTGGCTCCTTCCCTAAAGGTGTCCTCAACATCCACTACTCCCTTCTTCCGAAGTATCGAGGTGCCTCGCCAGTTGAGGGGGCTCTTCTTAACAACGAGAGTGTGACCGGTGTGACCATCCAGAAGATGGTGTACGAACTTGATGCTGGAGCTATTGTCGCTGCAAAGGAAACACCTATCCTCCCCACCGAGACTACCGTCGAACTGCGTGCTCGCCTCATTGAGGAAGGTGGAAATCTCCTCGCGGATATCCTCCCGGCATTTGAAGCGGGTGAAATAAAAGAGGTGCCTCAGGATCATTCCCAGGCAACCCATTCTGGAAAGATTGCGAAGGAAGACGGCCTTCTCGACCTTACCGGAGACGCGCAAGAGAACTGGAACAAGTACCGCGCCTATGCGGAATCTCCCGGAACGTATTTCTTTGTAGAACGAAGCGGAAAGAAGCTGCGAGTGAAGATAAAAAGTGCGCGTTTTGAGAATGGAATGTTCATTCCCGAACGCATTGTTCCTGAAGGAAAGAAGGAGACCGTGTACGAGGAATTTAAGAAGACCCTTGGTTAGCCGTAGCGCACCACGCCGCCGGTAAGAACGTTCCCTGGTCCATTCACCCGTGCACTAGCGACCTTAAGTCTAATACTCTTGACCTTCTTCAATGAGGGGACCGAAAGTAGGTCTGAGTGGGTCACAATACGGTTGACGGTCGTGAGAAGGGGGAACTCTGCATGCACAATGCGCTCGGGAATACTGATAGTGCGTGCGTGAAGGAGCTGAGGATACGTAAGCCGGTTCTCAACAGAGCCGTCTAGAATATCGCTCTTCACCTCCGTGAGCACCGCGCGCTGCGCTTCTGTTGCGTTGGTCATATCAAGCGTTATCCCTTCAATGTGAGCATACTGCCGCACATCGGCTTCATTCATTTCAGGCTGCACGAGTACAATGCCGAGATACGCTTCTTTAACACCGAGCGCCAGTGCGTCCTGAGCATCGACATATCCCGTTTTGGTAATGAGACCACCATAGGGCTTCATGGCTCGTATGCGTGTCTCAAATCCGGTACGATCGAGACCGGCAAAGTCTTTGGCGCCTCGTACGTAGGGTTCACCATCCTGGTCATAGGCAGTGCCTGTTGAAAGGAACTCCACTGCCTCAAACAAGGCTCCGAGGTACTTGCTCATGAGCACGGGAGCGGAGTTTTCATTTCCCATCACCTGAACAATCTTGCGTTCCGCCACATCAAATTCGATGGCCACCACCGGCACCTGATTCTGGTCCTGAAGTGTGAAGACCTCTATCTCCCCTCTTTGTATGCGCTCAAGAAATTCACGGTGCCTTAAACGATGGAAACGGAGGCAGTTGGTTAGAAACTCACCAACCTCATCGAGCTGTGCTGCGTTGACATGCTTGACGAGGTGATACTTCTCGTCTGAAGACACAAACTCTATCTGCCCCTGGAGCGGACCAGGGTTGAGAAGGTCCCGTATGGCCTGTATAGACTCTTGAACTACCGGATCTGAGTGAGCTCCTGGTCGCTTCTCGAGGATGGTCGAGAGTGTGCGAGTTGCGTCATCATAGATGAAGGTCAGTACGGTTTCGCCGGTGGATTGGTCCCGGAGGTCAAAGTATTCAAGAAATCCCGCCCTTCCCACACCATGCATGTGGTACTTTCCATCCGAGGACACGAACTTTTCGACGGCTGCCCGCTTACGGAATGGGTCTTTCTCCTTGAGGTGCTGCGGCACCTGTGCCGCGCGCTCCATCCGTTCCGCCTCCTGATTGATTCGCGGCCCACGTTGTCTCATCACTCAATGATATCAAATATCTTCTGTGGTGAACGGTGGCCAGCTACCAGCTTCACCTGTCCCACAGATACGTTGAGATGGCCGGCTAAAAGCTCGCGCACGCGTGTGTTGGCCAGGTTTCGTTCCGCAGGTTCTTTGACCGAGATAGTGAGGGATTTTCCATCGATCTCAATGACGCTCTCCCGCTTGGCGCCGGGGGTGACGCGCACTCGAACGTAGGTCATGCCAGTGTGTTAACGAGGTAGGAGACAATGTCATCGGAGCCGTACATGGCGACGTTGGTATTGGTGTCTATGAAGTACGGTGTCTCGCGCTTTCCTCCTTTTGCTAAGAGTTCTTTCTCAAGCTTATGGTCCTTGATATCTCGGAGTTCGAAAGTCATGCCCATCTGCTCGCCTGCCTTGATGACTTTTAGAGAGAAGGGGCACTTTTCTTGGACATAGAGGATAAGCATTGTAAGGCGAGTATACCAGACGGGTCACGTTGCCGTATCTAGATTTTCGGCTAGAATGCCCATATTCCGCGATAGCTCAATGGTAGAGCAGCTCCCTGTTAAGGAGTTGGTTCCAGGTTCGAGTCCTGGTCGCGGAGCAGATAGCACTTCATGGGAATACTTGGGATAATGTAAATATGACTAAATCATTTACATGTAAAGAGTTGGGTGGTGTTTGTGACGAAAAGTTTTCCGGCGATACCCTTATGGAGATTGTTCAGAGAGGTATGCCTCACATGATGTCTGACGAGGCGCACAAGGCAAGCATTATGGATATGGAGAAACGTACTGGTGAGAATCAGGCACAGTGGATGGAGCGAATGCAAAAGGAGTTTGACGCCAAATCCGAGGATTAATACATGGTTACCGGTGCTTACAAACTGAAATCGAACGTGTTTGTCTATCCTGGCATGAGTGCGTGGAGGTTTTTAGCACTTCCTAAAAAACAGGGTCAGGAAATCAAAGAAAAGTTTGGGGCACGCGCCAAAGGATGGGGGTCGCTTCCTGTTTCAGTAACGATTGGGAAAACTGTCTGGGAGACCTCTATTTTCCCTGACAAAAAGTCCGGTACCTATCTCCTTCCCTTAAAAGCAAAGATACGAAAAGCGGAAGGTATATCGGACGATTCAACTGTTACGTTTTCTCTGAGGTTGCGCTAAGTGCCTAAGATCTGCACTCTACTTTTTAGCTTAGGTCGCGTGCTACGATGACGAAAATGCCTCGTGTCTCCTCGTTTACGTTTGGTACCTACAAGGTTGATACTGCTCGCTCCGTCATTAGCTTCACCTACCACGTGGAGTTTCCAAGTGGAAAAAAGAAGAGATACACCGATCAACTCTTCTTGAAGGACCTGCCACCTGAGGCGTGGGAAAAAGTACCGAAGGCCGTACTTGAGCCGACACTTCAATCCCTTCTGCTCATGATAGGAATTAACTATTGGACCGTTTTCCCGACGAGGAATATGCGTATTGAGAGGTTCGCCCTCACGCGCGAGCAGGCACAATTCTGGAACGCGCTCTATTTGAACGGACTCGGGGAATTCTTCTACCGAATGAAGATGAATTTTGAGGACCTCATTGCCTTCCCGTATGACGCTTCTGCTACGGCCCCTCTCCCTGCGCGGTTCGAACGTCCCGCACGAGCACTTCTTTTAAACGGTGCCGGCAAAGATTCCATCCTATCCGCCGAGATGTTAAAAGCTGCTGGTACGCCATTCGATTTCTTCGCCTTTACCCCCTCACGTGCTCATGAGCGAGTTGCCACACTTGTGGGCACAAAAACCATTAGCGTTACCCGTCGTCGTGACCCACGCATCAATCTGGCCGCGCTATTTCATAGAACATCAGCTGCCTACCCCTCAGTTTCGACTTTCACCTTTGTTGCTACCTTACTCGCAGAGCTCCTTGGCTATGATTCGATTATATTCTCTAACGAACGTAGTGCAGATGTTGGGAATCTTACCTATCGTGGCTTATCGGTGAACCATCAGTGGTGTAAGTCATCTGAAGCTGAAAAGATGACCAACGACTATATACAACGCTATATCACCCCGGATATTTCAACTCGTTCACTGTTACGTAAGTATAGCGAGCTCGAGATTGTGCGACGTTTCGTTCGTTATCCGCAGTACCTTCACTCGGTCACAAGCTGCAACTCCTATTTCTGCTACTCGCGCACTGAACAACTCTTTTTACGTACGCCGTATTGGTGTAACGAATGCCCTAAGTGCGTGTTTCTTTTTGCCTGCTTTTCAGCATTCCTCTCGAAAAAGGAGGTCGTCAGTATCTTTGGCGCTAACCTCTATACAAAGAGGCACCTCCTTCCGCTCTTCAGGCAAATACTTGGCCTTGAAGGATTTAAGCCGCTTGATTGTGTTGGTGAACCCGAGGAGATGATTCTTGCCATGCACTACGCGGCGCAGCGCAAAGAATATGCAGGCACTCTTGCGCTCCAGCTTTTTGAAAAACACTTCTCTGCCAACTTTGATTTTGAGGAAATGGCTCAAAAAGTCTTCATCGAAGCTCAATAAACCGAGTTGATATACTACAGAGCATGAAAACCTTGTACTGGATTTTCGGCATGGTGCTGGTGCTCGTGCTCCTCTTTTACGCCTTTAACAGCTATATTTATAATGAAAAGCAGGGCGACTCGGGCACTGCTGACACCACTTCTATGGAAGTCATTCCCATATCACACGCAACTGCCGTGCTTCGCTGGGGGGACCTTGCGATATATACAGACCCCACTGGGGGCCGAGAGGCCTTCGCGGGCCAGCCAGCTCCCAACCTCATTCTCCTCACCGACATCCACGGCGACCACTTGAGTACGTCGACGCTTGCGACAATCGTCGGCAACGCAACTATCATTGCCCCACAAGCAGTGATGGAGCTTTTGCCTCCCGACCTTGCCTCTCACGCGCGAGTGCTCGCAAACGGCGAGACAACCACCGAGCTCGACTTCGATATACTCGCACTTCCCATGTACAACCTGCCGGAGTCTTCGGACAGTCGCCACACGAAAGGACGTGGTAATGGCTACCTGATTGAAAAAGCAGGACTGCGCGTCTATGTTGCTGGCGATACCGCAGGCATACCGGAAATGCGTGCGCTCTCCGATATTGATGTTGCTCTTGTGCCGATGAACCTTCCCTTTACGATGAGCGTCGAGGAGGCGGCTGATGCGGTGCTGACCTTTAAACCAAAGCAAGTGTTTCCATATCACTACCGCGGACAGAACGGGCTCTCGGACGTTAACCGTTTCAAGCAACTCGTGAACGCTGGAGACCCGAACATAGAGGTCGTACTGCTCGACTGGTACCCAAAATAACGAATTTAGCTGTGACGCACGGTATCGGGATTGACCAAACTCAGCATGTCTGAGAGCGCAGCACGTTTCTCTGCTACTGCGACAAGTGCCTGGGGAGCAAGGTCGCGGTCAATAAGTACTTCGTAATCAAAGAGCACTCCTGAATCCCCAACGCGCTGCTGAAGTGCCTTAAACGAAGGTGAAGCGTACACTTCAAACAATCGTTTTTTGAAAGCAATGTATTCTCGTGAACGTTCAGACATCGTCTGCATAGGATGCGATTCTGGCGTGCCATCAGGATTGAGGTCATCCAGCGGCACCTTTTGTCCTTGTGTATGAACGCCAAATACCTGTTCCTCATCAGTCACGCCAACCAATAAATCCTCAAGCCCAATGGGTGCACCAAGCATCTGTGGCATGCGCTCTTGATATTCTGGTGACCGATCAAATTCTCCGGCAGAAATGCGATTGTCATAAGAAATAAAGACGTTCGCAAATGCAAAGCGCAGAGCGCGGTTTTGGATAGGATCCTTGGAATCAAACTGTGCACGCACCGACTCAATGTGTGGACGCACGTCGTCAAGAAAATGCTGCACGCTCGTCTCACGCTCCTCCTGATGAGGCGCCAACTCGTTTGCTCGCTGTACCATCTCAATACGCGACGCGTTGTGGACGCTGTTAAGGGCTGAAATAAGTGTGTCCTGGGTAAGTGCACTTGCATCGGTAGCACAACCAAGGGCGAGCACAATTCTTACCACCTGATACGGCTTGAACTGACAAAGAATCTTGAATTGCTTTGAGTTAGCAAGTTCACTTAAGGCGTCAAAAATCTTATCCGCCACTTTAACGCCTACGAGCCCCCTCAAAAGACGAGTGGTCACCGCCGTAACCTTCCACGCCGCCTCTACACTTCCGAGCCCAGATTCAATGTCTTCAGCGACATCTGAGAGACCAATTGCTTCCTTCCCAGTCGTTTGTCTAGGTTTTTCGGGTGGCTTCATGAAACTGGAATAGCTAAAAAAGTATATATCGCAGTATGGCGCTGGTCGAACACGTCCACAGGTTCAAGAGGAGCTATTTTCTCAAGAGTGTTGTAGGGTATACGTACAAAAGCTAACAACGCACGTATGACATGGAGCAGAGGAACCCAGGGAGTGAGCGCAAAGCGTAACCCCAACAAGACCCGCAAGACCAAGAAGCGCATCGCCACCAAAATGGCGCGCAAAGCAGCAAGCACGAAGAAACGCGGCTAAGAGGCCCGACCTTCATCTTCTCTCAATACAACGCGTAGTACGCTACGCCACTAACCTATTCACCTATGAGTAAATTCATTGTTCTCTACCGTGCACCTGCTTCCGTTCTTGATGACTGGATGAAGACCCCTCCCGCTGAACGCGAAGTGATGGAGTCGAAGATGAAAGTTGACTGGGACGCGTGGGCTACCAAACATGCCGGCATGATTCTTGAGACTGCCGGTGCTGGCGCTACCACAACGGTATCCCCGGACGGCGCTAAGAACGCCAGGAACGACATAATGATGTACTCACTGGTAGAAGCTCCCTCACGCGAGGCAGTAACTGAAATGTTCGTTGGACACCCACACCTCGGCATCCCTCAAGGGACCATCGATATCATGAGCGCTAACCTGCTTCCAGGAATGCAGAGCTAGAGGTAGGAGACAATCTCGTCCACCACCTCTCCCAGTTCGCGGTCCGCATCAAGTGGGATGGCTCCCTTGTCGACCATCTCCTTTTCGAAGGTCTTGTGCCAATTCAATATGCGCCCCTGCTCTGCCGGGTGCTTTCCGTAGTCGTTGTCTGTTCGTTTATTGATACGCTCTACGATGACTTCGGGCTTTGAGTGAAGCACGAGTACCTTGTCGAAGAACGGCAGATACTCCTCTTGGTTAGAAGAGAGTCCTAGCGCCACAGCGTTATCGTTGGCGGTTAGAAACTCCTGCAAGGATTCGATGCTGCAAATCCAGCCGTGCTTGTCGTACCATTCATCACTTTTCCCCGGCTCCCATCCTGTGCGTTCGCCGGTTGGCTTGTGCTGCCAGTGGCAGAGTTCATCCATGTCGATTGCGGCAATACCACGGGTATTGAGCTCTCGCGCAATAGACGACTTCCCTGTTCCTGAGACTCCGGTAACGTAGATTTTCACAAGAGAACAGTATACCGCTTAGAACCGATTCCAGAGATACTGGTTCGTCACCTCGTGATGGTAAAGCACCTCGCTTGGTTTGATAAGGGTACCAAGGTCCTTAGGGCAGCGGTCGGCCGCCACCTGCTTAAAGGCGATAAATTTGTCCTTGCTCTCTTTCCCAAGGATGCGCTCGAGGAACCGACTACTCTTGGCAAGCGCAATGGCGTCATAGATGTTGCCTGAGAGGAAACGCAGACGCTCGCGCTTGTCCTTATCTTTAACCAGCTTCTCTCCTTCTAGACCCGTACGCAGAATGGTGTAAAGGACGAGATACGGGTTAGCGTCAGGTGCAACTGAGCGCACCTCAATGCGGGCGGTTTTCTCGTTACCTACCGGAATACGAATCATCGAACCACGATCCAAGGATGACACCTTGATCTGGTTAGGAGCCTCAAAGTGCGGGTCAAGACGGCGGTACGCGTTCACTGAGGAGTTGAGCACAAGGCAGATCTCAGGCGCGTGATTCAAGAGTCGCATGATGACGTCCCATGCGCTCTTCGAGAGCCCCTCTTTCCCTTTTGCGTCGTAGAAGATGTTCTTCCCGTTCTTAGCGAGCGAGAAGTTGGTGTGCATGCCTGAGCCGTTGATGCCGGCAAAGGGCTTCGGGAGGAAGGTTGCCGTCATACCCAGTGAACGAGCCACCTGGCGACACACAAGCTTGTAGAGCTGAACGTTGTCTCCTGTGCGCACGAGCTCGGTGTAGGAGAAGTTCATTTCAAACTGTGAGGGAGCAACCTCAGGGTGGTCCTTCTCATTCTTGAAGCCCATGGCCCGCTGCGCCTCCGCTGCCCTATCAATGAACACACGAAGCCTATCAAGTGGAAGCGAATGGAAGTACCCACCGGACGATATGAGCTTGAACCCTTCATCAGTGAATTCCTGTTCGCTTGAAAGACCGTCAACGAGGAAGCCCTCAATTTCCGGAGCAGCGTACGCAGTGATGCCGTCTTTCTTCTTAAGCCCTGCTGTGTGTGCTTTGAGCAATCCGCGGAAATCAGACTGGTAGGGAGAGCGGTCACGATTGTGTACCGTCGAGAAGAAGAGTACCTTCCCAGGCCCAAAGATATCTGAGGGAAGGAAGCGGATACTTGCCCAATCCACTTCCAGACGAAGGTCAGACTCGTGTTGCTGGGTAAACCCGCGAATAGACGAACCATCGAAGGTCAGGTTCTCGAGGGAGTCGAGAAGGAACGTCTTGTTGTAATCGAGCATGTGAAGCCTTCCCTCAATATCCGTAAAACACAGCGTCACTGCCTTGATGCGCTTCTCCTTCTTGAGGTATGCAGTGTATTCCGCCTGCAGTTCCTTTGCCGTCATCGTCGTCGCATTCTGCGCCGCCTTCGTATTCATCTCCTCGAGCTGGTCGTAGGGTATCTCAAGGAAATTTTTAAGTTCGCCCTCACTGAGGTTATTTGGCTCCATACTTATTATAAATTGCTAAGAACTAACATTAAAAGTGTAGCTAGATATCCTTACTTCTACCTAGAAAAGGCCGTGGATAACCTCTGTCAACATTGCCTCAAGGGCCGAGTGAGGTGATACTACGCTTATGCGAAGAGCGCCCGGAGAACGAGGCGACCGAGTGCCTCAGTCTGTTGAGGGACCAGTACCCACAGAGGAGTACGGAGTGAACCTTGCTCGGCTGAAACATGACCTGGCCCACGTGAGTTTCTACCTCCACAGCGTGGAGAAGGCGCTTCGTAAGCCAATAAAGGAATCCCCCACTCCTGAAAGGAATGATCTCTACAGACGCATCACCGAATCAATTCGACATCTGGTGCTTCTAGAAAAAAGGCTTGGTACTCCAGCCCTGCAGCATCTCGGCACGTACGCATACCTGAAAGCTATCGATGTGACGCTACACCTCTACCATGAGAAAGGAGGAGAAGTGTTTGGACGACCCCTTGCTACGATACCGCCTGAAATCGCTCCCAGCGTCGGACGTCTTGGGGCTTGGACTGAGTACCACGGCAATTTGGACCCCCGCTATAGAATGGGCGCTCCCTTACCTCAACCAGCTTCAATGGAGTTTGGTCCCTTTCAACTTCCTGACCATTCGGGGAAAAGTGCGGAGACTTCTGAAGAAATGGCACTGCGTGCAGCGCAGCTCTTTTTCAGTGAGAGAGCATCAGAATATTTTGATGCATGCCGTGCTGCCCGTTCGGCAAAGGGTGTCCCTCGCGAGGTTCGAATCTCACTTGAGGGCGACACTCTAAGGACAGAAACTGCCTATCGAAAAGCAAGGGAAACGTACATCGACAAGATGCGGGCCGCTCGAGGTCCTGACGCGGCAACGGCACTCAGAGCACAGTTGGTAGCGGCCGAGCATATAATGTTGTCTGCCATTGAAAGTGAATTTGCTCCGAAAAGTCTCTGGAGCAAGGCTCCTAAGGGTGGTCGAGGCAAGAATGACCCCATCACGACTGCCCTCGCCCTTGCCCTCTTTGCAACCGTAGCGGGAGATGTTGCGCTTGTTGCTAGCACCTATGAAGCTCCCCCACGTACTGAGCGCGAGTCCTTCGCAGCATACCTTCAACGTACTGGTGGAGTTGCGGAGGAAAGGAGATGGGGCCCTCGTCCACGCCATGTGTTTGGCCTTGATACCAATGCGTCGGCACCCACTCAGCAGGCGGACCGAGCAGCGGAACCACCCCCTCAACAAGAGCCCGTTGTGGTTCGCGCGCAGGAAGAACTTCGTGAGGACAACACGGTGAGTCTTCTTCAAGAAGTCCCGCCTACCGAAGGTATAGGGGGCGCTCTACCAAACGAATCTGAACCTCCACCCGAACCATGAACGATGACCAGAAATTAATCGCGTTTGCCGAGATGCTTGGGGTGCCAGACCTTACGCCTGAAGGTGCACGAGCGTTTGCTGAGCGCGTCGGTCCATCCGTGTTTCAACGCATACTCATACGTGCCGAGGAGGCGCTCTCTTCAGAAGATCTTGCGGCCGCAGGTGAGTATCTTGAGCGCGAAGACTTTGTCGGACTATTAGCATTCCTCAGAGAGCGCGTACCTGGATTTGCCGACCTCCTTGCTGAAGTGATGAGGACCTAAGTATACTTACCGCATCATGAGCTTACGATTTGAAGTTGAAGCACCCACAGAATCTTCTCCGGAAGAACTTCCTGACGCAGCACAAAGGCTGCTTGGGATGGAGATAGCGCGTGCAGGCGGCGTGCGTGGAAAGGTCATAGAGGAGATCATTCTCCCGACTAGAGAGGAACGAGGGCGCATTAAAGAAGCCGAAGTCTTTGCGGCTCGCATAGCAGAGACAGTTGATAGCGAGACTATACAGCGGCTTGTAGTCTCGCAACTTGGCACTATTACTGATGTTCTTGGCCGACCAATGATCCTCGATACCTTCGAGACACACACCACTGGAGACTTTGCCGAGGAAACAATGGGGCGGCGAGAATGGAGGGATACTTTGTACAGGAGTGACCCTCAGGCGTGGGAGTATTTGGAATTAAACGCACTTCGCGCAAGCACTGCATTTAACGCTCCCTTGAACGCCATTGCGTTTCTAAATGCAGTGGCGCAGCCAGTAAGCGAAGAAGGTCGCGCTGTGCTTCTAAAGTGGAGTGAAGGGGCAGATAACATACTGGGCATGCTTACCGGTACTCGAGAGCCGCAGGAAGCGCCACCGGGCGAGGACGACATAAGTCGCCAAGTACGAGAGGCTGTCAGCGCGACAGGTGTGTACGACTCTCTTCCTGATGCAAAGAAGGTCGCTATTGTGCGACTGGTACGTCAGTTTGTATACAGCGCACTCAAAGAACTCGCCCCCGCATACGAGCTGAAGTGAGTTTCTTCCTTAACAAGAAGGTTGGCCAAACGCCGCTCGAAGCACTTGAGCACGCGCGGCGCAGGCGCCACATTTCCAATGACGTTCCTCTGGCATACGCGGGACGCCTTGATCCCATGGCCTCAGGGAGGATTCTTATCCTTGTCGGCGAAGAGTGTAAAGAGCAGAAGAAGTACCACGCACTTGATAAGGAGTATGTGGTTGAGGTATTGCTTGGAGTCGGTTCAGATACTGGAGACATCCTGGGCTGTATCGAGGAGGGTGCCTCAGTCTTCCCCGCTTCCCAACAGATGAAGGAAGTTCTGTCGACGTTTGTGGGACCCTACCGTTCCCCCTATCCAGCCTTCTCGTCAAAAACGGTCAACGGCAAGCCATTGTTCCAGTGGGCTCTTGAGAACGAAGATATTGAACGACCGCTTCAGGATGGCACCATTTATTCCATAAAGTACCTAGACATGCGGAAGATTGAAAGTGCGCGTCTACAGCGGTACGTGAAGGCAAAGATTTCAAAACTTACGCCCGTGACCGAGGATTCTAAAGCACTGGGAAGAGATTTCAG
The DNA here is from genome assembly GCA_964548265.1 of uncultured Candidatus Saccharibacteria bacterium. Classification (GTDB taxonomy): domain Bacteria; phylum Patescibacteriota; class Minisyncoccia; order Phycocordibacterales; family Phycocordibacteraceae; genus C7867-001. The sequence continues at coordinate 51,948 of CAZJPR010000001.1, read as the reverse complement.
GAAGAAAGACGTGCTTGCTTCGTGGGAGACTCTTCATGAGGGGCGCTTCCCTCTTGTAAAGATAAAAGTGCAGACAAGCGCAGGAGTCTATATGCGCACGCTTGCTGAGGATATCGCCGAGAAATGTGGTACACGCGGTCTCGCATACTCGCTACACAGAACACGATACGGTGCAGAGGGTTACTTCCCTTTCTTTGGGAAGACAGCAGGGTAATCGTAGGGTGGATGCTGCTTTTTTTGCTGCCATTCAAACGCACCTCGAAGATAGGTATCAATGTACGCATCGGGAGTGAGTCGGTCTGCAGTTCTCCTGCCGTCCTCGTAGAACACAAAGAGCTTCTCCGGATTGACAGCAAACGAAAGAAGATACTGCTCAGTCAGAGGAGCGCGAGGAGGTTTTTCTTTAATGGGCTCCGGTGTGGGAGTGGGTGGAGGTAGGGGGGCATCGGACACATTCTCTTGTGGGTACAGCTCTGCAAAGAGTGAGTCAAGCATTGCCCTATCATCAATCGTAAGCCACTTCGCCTCTTCGGCAGCGTGAGTGATGATGGCCGCGTGGGTTTCTGGCTTACTCAAAGGACCAAAACGCTTCTGCAGAGCTCTTTCGAGAATCTGCCCAGAAAGGAGTGTCCCTTCAACCGGTACAAAACCGTGCTTCGAAAGAGCGGTCGCAATTTCAGTAAGAAATACGTCAGGGACTACTCCTCGTTTTTCAATGTGCTGACGAGCTTCAAATGCTCGCCGTAGCAGCGCCCACGGCACAGGATGCAAATGCCATCGCACACCCTCCTCAAAGGTCCCTGCGAGCGCACGCTGCGCAAGATGAGATTCGTACTCTGTGAGGTCGCCATATTCATGAAGTCGTTGTTGTGCAATCACAAGCGCTTCCTCGCGCTTAGAAAGCTTGAGACCAACTCGATTAAACTCCTCAAACATAATGTCTTTGGTGAGGGACTTGTCTCGAAGCGATGAAAACCCTTCACGATTGAGCGCCGCAATCATCTCCGAGAGCGGTGCCTTCTGTTCTATTCCTTTCACGATAATGGCCCACGCTTTTGCTTCGCGCGCCCAGTAGGGTTTGCGCACTCCCTCTTGCCCTTGTCTCAGTTGTGGTTCCCCTGCCCGGTGCCGCTCAAGAACGAGATGGAGATCACGCCGATACAGGTACTGGTAGAGCGCAGGATTCACTTGTGCAATTTGACCTGCTGATAGATCCGGATAGTGCACTCGTGCGAAATCGACGGGATCACTTCCATAGAGTTCCCGCAGTGGTATTTTCTCCCACTCTCTGCTGCGCCGTAGAGCACTGTAGAGATTTGGATCGAGAATCTGCACCATCCCCCGTGTCTCACCAAGAAGATACGTACAGTAGTACGTATACGAGTCTCCACGCTCTTTTGTGTAGGGCTGATAGTCTAGAGAGAGGTGTGGCGCTGGTGGAGGTGCCTCCTCCTGCACGCCCTCGGGAGACTCACTCACGAGAGGCACTTCCTTTGGGCCGAACAACGCCGTCATTTCTTCAGGAGAGATTCGGTATTGTTCGATAAGTTCCTCCGCGCTCCACTTCCCCCCTTCCAGAAGGGCGCGCAGATACTCCACTCGGTTTTGTGTGGGCTGTCCTCCAATGCCCTCAGTCTTTACTGGTGGCCTATCCTCTTCCGCCATCCCCGTAGTATACCCGGGTCTAGAACAGGTCCCAGAGATCCTGGTCCTCAGTACCGTCTACCTTAAAGATGGAAATACCGCGTAGACCGTAGTCTTCCGCAAGCTTCACTTTATCCGCAATTGCGTCAGCATCACTCCACCAGAGAAGATTGACTGTGGTGGTCATTCCCGTTGCATTGGCATACGCAAGCGCACGTGCTGCCGCCTCATTGCCTTCCAGCGTTCCTCGAGGCGCTTTGATGCTTGCGGGAATCACGCTCGGCGTGGTGGTTGAGATATAGGAGAACGAGAGTTCACCGGCGGCGTTACGCACAGGGTCGATACGAAGGTCATCCGCAAGGTCCTCGGCGTACTCCTCGGTCACTGACCACTTCTTCACGTAGCTCTGGTACCAGTTGGGCGAGACGGTGAGGGTGTACTCGAAACCATAGGTGGCAACACCAAGCATTATCTTGTCCTTGTCAAAAGACTTGAGCGCAAGCTCAATCACCTTCTTCACCCAATCAGGATCAGCAATCGGCATGTAGGGTTGGCCTGAGCGCGCATCGTTCAACTTGAGGTCAGCGCGCTGCTGATCGTAGGTCATGAGGCGCACGCGGTCGCAGTAGCGGTCAAGCTCTTGGTAGTCGTTGGCGTACTCAAGATTTGCGGGCACTGTGCGATAGAGGGACTCAGGCGGTGTTCTCGCTTCAGTTGTGCAGGCAAGTATCTTTCCCCTCAGTGCACTCTTGAGCTCTTTAAGGAAGAGTGAGTAGTACGGGCGCGTTGCAGCATTCTTGCCTTCGTAGTCGATATCAACGCCATCGTACTTCCCTTTTTTCACCATGTCGGCAACGGCCTTCACATGCTTCTCGCGCAGTTTCTCATCAGAGAGGATGCGGTAGATGTTTGTCGTGTCACTCCACATGACCGTTGGGATGACTTCAACATTTTCCTCCCTCGCTTCCTTGATAAGTTTCTTCCACGCACTCTTTGTGAGCCCTGAAAGATCATTCAATTTCCCATCCTTCTTTACCGCATACCCGAAAGGATTGAGCTCAGTAAGCACATCCAGGTGCTTGCGCGCGTCCTTTGTTCCCTCGGAAACCTTCCAGTACGGAACCCATCCGGATACCTCAAGGTCCGCAGCACGAGCAGGAGCTGGAAACGCGCTCACAATGAACGCAGTAAGGAGGAACGTTGAAAGGGCTCTCTTCATAGTCACAGTATAAGAGAGATGACGTTCAACTTCCATCTTCCTTACCGGATGCCGTTATACTATGAGAATATGCTCGGCCTATCTCCGAAAGAGCTTGCTTCCCTGCGACGTCTCTCGACACCGCAGAAGATTCAAAAGTATCTTGAGTCCATTCCCTTCAACTTTGAGAGGCAAGGAGAGACACTTATGTCCCCTCGAAGAGTGCTCAAGGCCCGACGCGCGCACTGCCTTGAGGGCGCAATGCTTGCAGCTTGTGCGCTCTGGTTCCAGGGCGAGAAGCCCCTACTGCTTGATCTCAAGACCCATAAGAAAGATCAGGAGCATGTAGTTGCGCTCTTCAAAAAGAACGGCTACTGGGGGGCGATAAGTAAGACCAATCACGCAGTGCTGCGCTATCGGGACCCAATCTATGAGAGCGTGCGAGAACTCGCACTCTCCTACTTCCACGAATACTTCCTCAACAGTAATGGTCAGAAAACCCTCGAGAGTTACTCGACTCCCTTCGACCTTTCCTCGCTTGGGGACACCTGGGTGACGGAAGAGAGCGACCTCTGGCACATTTCCAAGCGCCTTGACCGGATTCGGCACTTCCCTATCGTTCCTAAGAAAAACAAACGCTACCTCCGTGCGGCAAGCCATGTCGAGCGTGAAGCTGGGAAGATTACCGAGTGGAAAAAGAAGAAATGACACCCCCCTCAGCTACTACCTTCTCTCAGGGCCGCCTTCTAGGCGGCCCTGCTCATCCCAGGGCTTTATGAAGGGCTTTCATGAATCGTTCATGATAGATATGATGAACTTTGGAGGTTCAGGTTAGAAGCTAATCGAACGTTCCATGAGAATACTTATCGTAGAGGACGAGCAGAAGCTCGCAGAGGGTATCAAGAAGGGCCTTGAGAAGCGCGGATACGCAGTTGATATGGTGGATGACGGCGAGAAGGCACTTACTCGCCTCTCGGTCCACCGGGCCGACTACGACCTCGTGATTCTCGACCTCATGCTTCCCTCAAAGTCAGGCTATGAAGTCTGCGAGGAAGCAAGGGCCCGCGGGGTCACGGTGCCTATTCTCGTGCTCACCGCCCGCAATGAGGTGGAGAACAAGGTGCGTCTCCTTCTCTCTGGAGCCGACGATTACCTCGTGAAGCCCTTCTCATTTGAGGAACTGCTTGCTCGAGTGCACGCGCTCCTGAGACGTCCGGTGTCTACCGTCCCTGACGTACTTAAGGTAGCCGATATTGAGCTTGACCCTTCCGAGCACATCGTGCGCCGCAATGGCGAGGAAGTGCCTCTTACCCTTAAGGAGTTCACACTGCTAGAATACTTCCTCCGGCACCCCAATGAAGTGGTGAACCGCGAGGACCTGCTCTCGCATCTCTGGGACTTCAATTACGAATCGTTCAGCAATGTCATCGACGTCCATGTCAAAAACCTCCGCAGAAAACTCGACGCGCCGGATGAGCCCTCTCTCATTGAGACGGTTAGGGGGATTGGTTACCGCCTTCGCGCGTAAGTACAAGCACGACCTTTTCTTCAGGACGGAACTGAACGTTATCGTCCTGCAGATTGCGTTCACGCTGCTCATTCTCGCTTTGGTAGCGGTCGGGTTCTCTATACTCTACGACGACGTCTCAACAAACTTATTGCTCGGCATTATGACGAGCATCGCAAGCGGTGCCACCACGACGAGCGCGTTCATCGTCGACAATCTTGAATACCTCAAGGACCGCAACCTTCTCTTCGTTGCAGCGGGCATTGCGCTTACCACTGCCATCTTCGGGTACCTGCTCACCCGCCTCACACTTGCGCCTACCCGAAACGCACTTGAGAGCCAGAAACAGTTCATCGGCAACGTTGCGCACGAACTACGCACTCCTCTTTCCATCATTAAAACCAACACGGAGGTGACACTCTTCGACGAGACGCTCCCGAAGGATACTCGTGACACCTTGGTGAGCACGGTCGAAGAGCTCGACCGTATCTCGGATATCATCAACAACCTTCTGTCCCTGAACGTTCTCGTACGTCCCGAAAAGGTGCCGTTCGCCAACGTCGACATGGGAGACGTTGTTGACCGTGTCGCCTCACACCTTGAGGAACTCATCAAACGGAAGGGCATCAATCTTACAATCGAAAAAAGTGAGTACTGCACCGTTTGGGGAAACGCCACTGCACTTGAACAGATTGTTATGAATATTGTAAAGAACGCAAGCAACTACACGCCAAGTGGAGGCAACGTATGTATCGCGGTCACGCCCGACTACCGGGGCCACCTAAACCTCGTGGTTGAAGACTCAGGCATCGGCATGGAGGAGAAGGACCTGGTACGCATCTTTGAACCATTCTATAGAGCTGACTCCTCACGCACACGCGAAAGTGGCGGCTCAGGGCTTGGACTCGCCATCGTCTCGGAACTGGTGAAGATGCACCATGGCAGCATCACTATCAAGAGTGCTCCCAACCATGGCACCAGCGTCACTGTCACGCTTCCTTGCGGCAAAGAGACAAAAAATAAGAAAGAGGAGTCCGGCATGGGCCAAGTAGAGGTGGATTTCTCTAAATATTTTGGTCCCCAGAAGCGCGACGATACGTAATTCATCTGCCACTCATCGTTGCTTTGATACGGTAGTGAGCTATTACCAGCCCTAATAGTCACCTATCGTCATAACGCATCTATGAGCACCCTACATACAGAGCGCGGAAGCTGCGCTTCTGACCATATTGTGAGATAGAGCTGGGGAGGCCGGTGCATGAAGCACCTTCGGCCTCCCCAGCGCCTTAGGGTGCCAAGTCGATGCGAATCGGGCGATACCAGGAGCCAGAGCGACGCTGTGGGGCCTCAATCTTCTCCTCCTCAGAAGCCTCCTCGGTGGTAGTTGCGGTCGTCGTCGCAACAGCCTTCATCATGACCGTAGGCGCAGAAAGGGTGGCCACCTCAGGGGCGGGCTCAGAAGCCACCTCTTCCTCAACTGCAGTATCTGCCACCTCCTCTTCTCCAGGAGTTTCGAAACGATCCTTGGCTTCGAGAAGACGCCAGCTTACGCCGATGGCGGTCTTGGCGCGTGCGAACTCCGCAACAGCGTCCTGGTATGCGCCGAGTTCGTGCATAGCTTTGCCTTCATCGATTGCCTCGTTGATGAGCGCGACGCGACTATCTATGGCAAGTGCATCTTCTGCAGGAAGTGTTTCAGACAATTCTGCGAGATTTCGCACTGCGACCTCCGCATCATGCGTGGTATCAGCAAGCACATGTCCGCTTTCCTCCTCCGAAGGTGCGGCGTTCTCATCGCGCTCTTGCGCGACCTCCTCTTCCTTCTCAGTAATGTCAACGCGCAGTGTGGCGAGTGCGTCTTCGGTATCTCCGCTGCGTGCAGCGATGATGTCGTCGATAATGCGACCGTGCGCTGAAAGCACGGATTCAAGTTCGACTGAAGCGTCAATTCCCTTCTCCGGTGCTTTCTCGGAAAGCTCGTCAATATGTGAGGCAGCTTCCTCTGCCGAAGCATGGAAACGCTCGGAGAGCTCTGCGACGGCACTCTCATCAAGCGAACCGCGAGCAGCAAGGACCTCCGCTTCCTTGAGGCGACGCTCAGTACGCGAGGTGGCGACTGCAGCTTTCGCAGAAGGAGTGACTGCGGTAAGGGTATAGAGCGGTTCGTTGACGTTGACCTTAAGTGCGTATATGGCGTCACCTGGAACTGACTCTTCAGCGGCAAGCGACACGCCTCCGGCGCCACTTACAAAAACGGCGAAGACTGCAATAAAGGCCGCAGTCCTCTGGAACGTGAGGGTCATGAAAAAACCTCCGTAGGGCGACGGGATGCTCGGAGTAGCTTGCGTCGAGCGCATGCGGGTGATGAGCACCTCACGCATAGTGGAACGCTCCGCGTCCGAGAGACGAAGTTTAGAGAGCGAGTGCTTGAGTGTGTTAAGTAGGTCCATGGTCGAGTAGTGCTCGGAGTTTCTTGGTCGCGCGGTGGATGCGAACTGAAATGACGTTTGGGGATTCGCCTGAAATAGTGGCTATTTCCCCGACCGACAAATCCTCCACATGTCGCATGAGAAGCGCCTCGCGGTCTTTCTCTGGAAGCTCTGAAAGCAGTCCGAGGGCCTCCTTCCCTGCTGCGGCATCCGTAATGGATGCTGCGTCTGCCCCCGCTGGGTCAAACCCTGTCTCCTGCATCGATTCGAGCGAGGAGCTCTTCTTCTTGCGGTAGTGGTCGATAATCAGGTTCCCTGCTATGCGGAAGAGGAACGCCTTGGGGTTGTCGACTACATTTCCAGCCGTGAGATAGTCCCACATCCGTAGGAAAGACTCCTGGGTGATGTCGAGCGCTACGTCGCGGTCGCTTACCTTAAAGTAGGCATGCCGGAAGAGCGGGTCCGCGAAGCGGGTGTGCAGGTCAAGGAACGCCGTTTCAGTCGCTTTCGAGTCCATATCCTATGACGTAGCACCAGGGTGCCTATTACCTTGAACCTGCATGAGTACCAGCATACCAAAAGCCCCGCTTTCGCGGGGCTTTGAGGAGAGAACTGTTAGTTCTTCCAGAAACCGAAGTGGCCCTTGAACCAATCTCTGACCTTGATGCCGAACTCCTTGGCATGGTCCTTCCTGTTGATGTTCTCGTCCTCAGACCATTCCTTGAGGACACTCGCATCCACGCGAGAGGTAGATTCAAGCGTACCGCTGAAGCTAACCGTGTCTCCCACCTCGAGGTCGCTGAGGTCGAAGTCATTGCCCTTAAGTGTAAGGAGCTCAGTATCACTATCAATATCTACCGTCCACGTGAACTCAACGTCACCCAGATCTGTTTGCACCGTTACCACGTCGTCGTTAATTGCCGTGACTTCCCCACCACGAACGAGTGCACCACCGTTAGCAGTAAGCTGCACGAGCGTAGCCGGGCGCACACTCTTATTGTGTTCCTTCTCTTCGCCGTCGTTATTTGCGAGCACTGCTGCCGGTCCTATCGCGAGCGCCGCGATAAGTACCGGAAGCAGAATTTTTTGCATAAAGTTGGTGTTCATACCGTTGATATTTCCATTAGTGCGGTCATGCCGCATACGTATACAGACGGATGCGGCGTGTGCAGATTACGCACTCCGTTATCTTTCTACGTCTGTGATGAACGATGGATGAACACTAGTTGAGCTCTGTGAGGGAGCGGCGCATGCGGTCGAAGGTGTCATGGAGTTCGGGACCATTGAACATGAGAACTGTTCCTGGCTCATAGTTCTCAATCACAGTGTCGTGAATGAAATACCGAAGGATACGGCATTCTTCCGAGCCTACTGGTACATAGACGATTTCTTGATACCGATTACCGGCTCCAGCGTCGGACATGCTTGCGACCGAGTAGGTCACGCCGTTATCAATCTCGGCGAAGGAATCAACGAGCGCTGGTAGCACTTCTGATGCTTCACAGGCTCCATCCTTCTTTTCGACCGAGAAGCGAGTATCCGAGGAAAGGTTCGTCCCCTCTGTGAGACTTGCGGGAACGGTGAAGGAAACGCCAGGAATCTGGTTTTCAGGTCCGAGGCCCTCATACACGTAGGACTCATTGACGATGTACCCGGGTGGATACTCGATAGTGAAGTCCGCGCCAGTGTACCGCTGCCAGCCGTCCGTCGGTACGTGAGGCGGCGCCGACGCAATGCGAGAAGTGAGCCATGACCCTCCAAGCACAAGAACGACAATCGCCAGAAAAATAAGGGTAGTTCTCATAGACGTAAGTATAGCCTGGTGCGATGTGGGAAGGATGAGGCCAGAATGCTAAACTAGCCCCATGAAGGCAGCGAACCTAAAGGCGGCACTCGTCGCCCTAGTCGTACTCATCGTGACCTTGGTCCTCGGCTTCGTCTGGTACTACACTGACTCCAAAGCCACGCTCGCCGCACTTGTAGCTGACTACGAAGCAAAACTTGCTTCGGTCTCTGCGGACCTTGCTAAGGCGGAAGCGGAGAACACCCAGCTCGGCGGCAACCTTGAAGCCGAACGAGAGCGCAACAATGCCTTTGAGGACCAGATTAAAGATATCAGCGGAACCGTGAGCGACCTCGACAAGCTCGCCAAGACCGACCCTGAACTCCTGCAGAAATATTCCAAGATTTATTTCCTCAACGAGAATTACTCGCCTACCGGCGCCGTACCTATTGACGAGAAGTACGTCTATGGAGAAAGCGAGTCCATACATGAGAAGGTGTGGCCGTTCTTGAAAGATCTGCTTGAGGATGCTGAGGACGACGATATCGACCTCAAGGTCATCTCAGGATTCCGCTCTTTCGGAACGCAGGCAGCTCTCAAATCAAGCTACAAGGTCACCTACGGCAGTGGTGCAAACGCTTTCTCTGCCGACCAGGGGTACTCCGAACACCAGCTCGGCACCACGCTCGATTTCACCACTGACGCCATTGGTTCCACCTTCGTGGGCTTTGATGACTCAAAGGCGTTTACCTGGCTTACCGAGAACGCCTACCGCTACGGCTTCATCCTTTCCTACCCAGAGAACAACGGGTATTATCAGTACGAGCCGTGGCACTGGCGCTTCGTCGGTACCGATTTGGCTCGCCACCTTCACAAGGAGCAAAAGAACTTTTACGACCTCGACCAGCGCGAGATTGATACCTATTTAATAACCCTCTTCGACTAAGCATGAAAAAAGTAGAGACGGCGCTCCTCTCGGTTTACCACAAGGACGGCATCGTTGAGTTTGCCCAAGGACTCACTGACCTCGGGGTGAAGATTTACGCCTCCGGAGGCACTGCGAAGGCGCTCACTGATGCGGGCATTACGGTTACTGACGTCGCAACGTTGGTGGGCGGTGGCGCTATTCTTGGCCACCGTGTGGTGACTCTTTCTCGCGAAGTGCACGCAGGCCTCCTTGCACGTGATATCCCTGAGGACCTCAAGGAGCTCGCTGACCTTTCTATACCGTTTATAGACCTCGTGTGCGTAGATCTCTACCCTCTTGAGGAAGAGATCGCCAAGACTGGCAGCACCCGTGAGTCCGTCATTGAGAAGACTGACATTGGTGGCCCCACCATGATCCGCTCTGCAGCAAAGGGCGGGCGCGTTGTCGTCTGTGATCCTAAGGATCGTGTACGCGTACTTGAGTGGCTTCGCGCAGGAGGAAACGATGAGGCCTTCGTCGAGGAGCTCGCTGCCAAGGGTGAGTACACTATTGCAGGCTACTGCCTCGCCTCTGCAACCTACCAGGGTCAGGGCCACTACGCAGGATTTGTCGGCGAGCGCATTGCAGAATGTAAGTACGGCGAGAACGCGATCCAGGCACCCGCTGCCCTCTACGCCTCTGCTACTGAAGACCCGCTTGCGCTCTCGAAGTTCTCTGTTCTTGAGGGCACGCCTCCTTCCTACAACAACTGGGCAGATATCGACCGTCTTCTTCAGACGGCAACGCATATCGCAGCTGCCTTTGAAGTAAATCGTGGCAAAGTGCCGCACCTCGCGGTCGGTGCCAAGCACGGCAACGCATGCGGCGCGGCGGTAGGAGGTACCCATGCCGAGACACTCAAGAAGACGATTGCTGGTGACCCACTCGCAATATTTGGCGGACTCATCCTCACCAACTTCCCCATTGGCGCTGAAGAGGCTGAGGAGATTGCTGGCCGCATGCTCGATGGCATTATTGCTCCTTCGTTCACTGAGGAAGCAATCACGAAACTGCGCCGCAAGGGCGACAAGTGCCGCTTCATTGTGAACCCAGCGCTTGCCTCTCTGGGAAAAAACTCACTTGATACGAGCCCACGCTTCAGATACGTGCGCGGCGGATTCCTCACGCAGCCTAACTACACGTATGTACTTGAGCTCGCGTCTGCTGAGCTCGCCAAGTACGGGAACGCCACACCCGCGCAGGAAGACGACATGCTCCTTGCGTGGGCCATCGGAGCAACGAGCAATAGCAACACCATCGCGCTGGTGAAGGATGGGATGCTCATTGGTAACGGCGTCGGCCAACAAGACCGCGTGGGAGCCGCAAAACTTGCGCTTATGAGGGCCGAGCGCTCCAAACATGAGGTGAAGGGAGCAATAGCCTACAGCGACTCCTTCTTTCCCTTCCCAGATGGCCCCGAGACGCTTATTGATGGAGGCGTCACCACCATACTCACCACGAGTGGTTCACTCAAAGATTCAGCAACGATTGAGCTCGCCGCATCCCGCGGCGTTCCTCTCTATATGATTCCTGACCGATTAGGACGAGGATTCTTCGGACACTAGAGTCGCCTTACTGAACTCTGGCTCTACGCTCCCGTCATCGCGCCGGCGTTGGACATCAAAAGAACCATCGGCTCCCACGTCCCCAACGTACGCGTACCGTTCGCTATACGATGGTACGAACGTAGCGCCCTGAGCCTTCACATGGAACCACTCACGCTTGCCAGGAGACACCTGCACGAACGCTCGGTGGTGCTCACCCCCCTTCTTTTCAACGAAGGTAGTGGTGCCGTTAATCACAACCTTAGGCCATGACGGCATAGCGTTATGGAGCTCGTCTCCCTCACTATTCATGCGAGTAGTATACGCTATACCCACACGGTGGCTGTCGGCGTATGGCAGGCGGTATACTACACACACTATGGAACCTAAGAAGCCCGCAGGTAGCCTGTTCTCCAGTCACCTCAAATCACGGCTCGCATTCAAACACAGCTGGATAGGACGCTTTGCGGACCTCATGACTCACTGGTTCGGGACAGTAACGTTCTTGTTTATAAACTTTATAGTGTTCCTTGTGTGGATTCTCTGGAACGAGGGTGCACTCGGATTTGAAATCTTCGACCCCTTCCCGTATTCGCTCCTCACGATGGCAGTCTCCCTTGAAGCCATCGCACTTTCAGTCATCGTGCTTATCAGCCAGAACCGCCAAGGGCACATCGCAGACATTCGGGAGAAGCTCGATTTCGAGATTGATGTTCGCTCTGAGGAGGAGATCACAAAGATGCTCATCATGCTGGACGAGATTCAGCACCACCTAGGTATGCGCCGTCACCTAAAGGACGCCGACCTCGCTGAGATGAAAGCCCGCACTGATATTGACGCCTTGAAGGAAGAAGCAGAATCACTTCCAGACGCGTAACAGAAAACCGCCCTTAGGGCGGTTCTTTAATTACCGAGAGCGAGCTTGCCGCCGGTCACAATGTCGACGAGTTCCGCTTGGGTCCTTGGGATGTCAGAGACCTTAATGCGGCCGACCACCTTAATGGTCACGTCGTCACACACACCAAGCGCAAGCGCAGGGTTCACGGCACGTCCGTTCACGAGCACCGTGTCCTCCGTATTCACGAGAACGTCGATTTGCTCAACCTTCCTAGAATGCGTGGTGTCCGCAATAACGCGGTAGCCCACAAGGTGCTCAACGGAAGCGTACCCACACGAGCGTGAAGGGTCCTCAGGAGCCTCAATAGAGATGATGGTCCCAAACGGGAGCTCGGAAGACAGGTCCTTGGAGCGTGCAGCTATGACCTCAGGGTTAGAAGCCGCACCAGAGGCGGTCACCAGGGGGTTGCCGTCCGTCTGCTCTGGTACGGCGTTGTAGGCCGTGAGCTTTACGGAAAGTTCACCAACGGTGTCCCGGGCGACAGATACCTCGTCCTTAACGGCTACCTTTACGGTTTCCGCAGGTTCGATAGGAGTCTGTTCAGCCTGGACGGGCGCGTAGGCGGTCCCTGCCCAAACAAAAAAGCCCATAAGGGCTATAAGTGGTGTCATAGATACAAGGGTCCAAAAGACAACCTCGTGAAGCTAGACTATCAGTCAAGGGTCCTTTTGTCAAGCTCTACAACACTTTTGAGAAGTATGTCAAGAGTGAAAATGGGCTAAATATCCTTATTCTACGCCATTCTATTGCTCTGAACCTTGTATACCCTGTAGCTCCCAGGCCTTCCTTCTTCCCTCCTCTACTTCAGCCCGAAGAGCCCGGAGGTCGACCAGCTCTGGGTGGTTGGTTATCTGTCCCTTCTCAATACCTAATTCGGCCTCTAACACCCCTTCCCGGTCTACAAAGTCATCCACCACCACTTCAAGTGAGCGCGCATCGCCCTTGGCGACCGCGTTTTTAACCATCTGGCGGACAGTTTCAGCGTCCGCAATACCCCAAGGGTACGTCTTAGGCTCGTTCTCTATCATACTTACCAGTTGAGGGTTCCTCCGGTCTTGTACTCGGTCACGCGGGTCTCAAAGAAGTTCTTCTCCTTGTTGAGGTCGATAGCCTCGCTCATCCACGTGAAAGGGTTCTCGACGTTGAACTGGGCCGGGAGCCCAACACGCTCGAGGCGGCGGTCAGCGATGTGCTCAATGTACTGCTTGAAGCCCTCGGCGTTCATACCGAAGATGCCGCGCGGGAAGACCTCGGTAGCGAAGGTGTACTCAAGCACCACTGCCCTCTTCACAAGGTCGATGATGTGCGCCTGGAACTCAGGGGTCCAAAGCTCCGGCTGCTCCTCCTTAATGGTGTTAATCATGTTGATGCCGAAGTTCAGGTGCTGGGACTCATCACGCATGATGTACTGAATCTGCTCTGCTGAACCCGTGAGCTTGTTCTGGCGCTGAAAGCCGAACATAACGGCGAAGGAAGAATAGAAGAAGATGCCTTCCATGATGAGGGAGAAGACAATGAGGTTCTCAAGGAACTTCTGATCGTTCTCAAACGTGCCAGTCTTAAACGCTGGGTCGAAGATTCCTTCGTTCAACGCGAGCACCATGTTGTCCTTGTTGTAGATGGACTCAATCTCACGGTACATGTTGAAAATCTTCGACTGGTCCATGCCAAGAGACTCCACGATGTATTGGTACGCGTGCGTGTGGATTGCTTCTTCGTAACCCTGACGAAGGAGATACATGCGGCACTCAGGGCTGGTGATGTGCTTGTAGAGGGCAAGCACCACGTTGTTAGCCGCAATGGAGTCTGCGGTGGTGAAGAAGCCAAGCACGGTCTCGAATGCCTTGCGTTCGTCGTCAGAAAGAACGGTGGTGCTCCTCCACTGCTCGATATCGCGCTGCATGCTTATTTCAGTCGGGAGCCAGTGGTTGGCGTTACCGGCAAGATACGCTTCCCACGCGAACGTGTGACGCATTGGGTAGAGCTGCATCACGTCAGCATCCTTACCGTTGATGATGCGGCGGGCGTTAATGTCGACGGTTCCGGCTCCTTTCTGAATAGGCATACGATTGTTTGGTTAGTTGTAATCTGAGATCGTAAATCTCAAGAGGTCATGCCATTGTCCCCTTTTGGGGGGTTCGGGGCAAGTGTATAACCAGCCTCCCTAGGCCCACCTAGTCTCTTATTGGGAAGGGAGCGTCGGGGCCCT
>CAZJPR010000001.1:0-37759 GCA_964548265.1 uncultured Candidatus Saccharibacteria bacterium | reverse complement strand
GCCCTCAGTCAGTTCACGAAACACCAGCGGATTCGCTGCAATGAAGTCAGTTTTGCGGTAATCGTACGTGCGCTTACCAAGGTTCGCGACCACACCTCCAGCCTCAGAGACAAGGAGAGACCCTGGAGCAAAATCCCAGTCCCGACCATGTGGCTCGAAGTGCACGCGGCCTTCAAGCCTGCCTGAGGCAATCTGGGTGAACTCATAGCCGGCGGAGAGGGTCTTAAACAGGAACGACCGGTCACGCAACTTCACGAACCGCTCGAGGTTCTCTGGCTTATCGATGTGGGTCTCCCAGCCAAGATAGCTATTGGCTATAGGGCGCTCGCTCACTCGTATAGGCTCTCCGTTTCTAAAGGCTCCCTCACCTTTCTTGGCGCTGTAGAGGTGGTCGTTTACGAAGTCGTAGATGAAGGAGAGAGTCACTTGTTGGTCCTCTATGAGCGCCAGCATCACGGTGCAGAACGGCATACCACGTATGAAGTGTCCGGTCCCATCAATGGGGTCGCAGAGCCAGAAGCGCTCCTGCTCACGCGAGCCTCCACGCTCCTCTCCTGCAAAGCCAATAGTTGCATCAAGCTTGGCAAGTCCACTGGCCAGATACTCCTCTGTTTCCGTATCGAGGCGCGTGACCATATCAATCGCACCTCCACCCTTGTCCACCGTCTCTCCTGCGTTCCCGTAGTAGGGCAAAAGTTGCTCGCGAGTGGAGCGCACGAGTTCTGCAGCAGAGGAGGCGAGATTCATAGGGTGATTATACCCGCTTACGGAACTCATCCACCGTCATGAGTGTCTTCATGTCCTTCATGCGGTCGAGAAAGGTGATGCCGTTCAAGTGGTCTATCTCATGCTGAAAGATGGCTGCCCAGAGACCACTTGCTGCAGCAGTCACTTTCTCGCCACACTCGTCGTAGTACGTAACCGCAATCGTCTTTGCGCGTGGCACCTTTCCACGTATGCCTTCACAACTTAGGCATCCTTCCCAACTTGGAGCAGTTTCTTTGGAGCGATACGTAATGCGTGGGTTTACTGCAACCACCACATCGGAACGCTTGAGGGTTGGACGGGTCTTCGTCGGTCTCGTCTCCATGACTGCGAGTTGAATGCCCTTCCCTATCTGTGGAGCTGCAAGTCCCACTCCCTCGACCTTGCGCATGGTGTAGACCATCTGCTGCACCAACTTCTGGAACGATGCGGTGCTGATTGTCTTCAGGGCAACCTTCTTCGCCTTCTTGCGGAGAATAGGATTGCCGAACTCGGTCCGTCGAAGAATCTTCATATAGTTAGGGATAGTATACTTCCCTGATGCCGTCTATTCTCCTTGTAGACTGGAAATCCATCTTTGGCGTACTGGCCGCTCTGGCGGTCATCCTTGCATATGTCCCCTACCTTCGGTCAATCTTCAGGCGAGAGACTGAGCCACATGCCTACACCTGGCTTATTTGGGCAATTACGGTTGCTACCGCAGGTGCGGGAGTTTGGTTCGGTGGAGGAGGATTCTGGGTGACACTTGGATTCGCAATCAGTACCTTCCTCGTGTCAGTCGTCTTTCTCCTCTCCTTCAAATACGGAACGAAGAACGTTACAAGAGGAGACGCAATCGTACTGGTGTTCGCGCTTCTTGCAACGTTCGTCTGGTGGGGCCTTGATAACCCAGCGCTAGCCGTCCTTATGGCAACTGGCATAGACCTTCTTGGTTATATACCGACCTATCGAAAGTCTTTCGCCGAGCCTTGGAGCGAGAATGTTCAAGGCTGGATTGGCTACGCTATCGCGCCGCTTTTGAGCTTGTTTGCACTCCATGAGTACAACCTTATGACCGCCACCTACGAATTCGCAGTTCTTGCGGCCAATATTGGCCTTCTGGTACTGCTTCTCATCCGTCAGCGAACTGTGCCGAAACCGAAGTAACTATTTCCGTCGTGCAAGATATTGAATGAAGAGACTCTTCTCTTTCTGTTCTTCAGCGAAGTCATGGTAGACGTGTTCCACTTCAAAGTCTTCGGAGAGAATGTCGAGCATGTCCTTCTGGTAGATGGGATACAGGTCGAGCTTTGACCACACCTTCGCCTCTTTGTCGTAGTAGTGGTTCACCACCACCGTCTCACTAATATAGGCCGGGAACACCAGCACCTTCTCCTGGAAGCCGTGGTAGTAGACCGTGTGGTCGAAGGTGAAGTTCTTGAATATCTCTTCCTTTGGAAGATTCATGAGCGAACGGATGTAGTCGTAGTTGCGTGAATCAAGAAAAAGGTAGCCTCCCTTCTCTATCATGCTGGCGAACTTATTCACGACGCTCTGCTGCGCTTTCTTAGTGTAGTCACGCGTTCCACCTCCGATATAGGTCAGAGAATTGCCAGTGAGGAAGCCGAAATCAAACTGGTGTGTGTAGGGCGGCGTCGCACGTGGGAGGTCGAGCCAGTTTGCTTTGTGAATTGGAATATCAAGACCCTCAGCCTTGAAGTGTTCAGCCGCAAGTTTGATGAACGTATCATCGACTTCGTTGGCTTCTGCGGTATCAAATGGGTGGTTCTCACTCTTCAATCCCTTCACGATGCCGGCAAGTTCAACACCACTACCGACACCAAGGTCGATGATGTTGCGAAGTCCACGCTCTTTGATGAGGTCGGTAAAGAACTTAATCTCCGATGCCTTCGTACCGCCCTTGAACTTAGGGTAGATGCCAGATTCCCAATCGACGAAGGTATAGTCACCGAACTCCTCAATCGGATTACTGATGTACGGAAGAGTGTTAACGAATCCCGATTGCATAACTCTTCTTATTCTTTCGTCACCACTATCTCTATCAGGTGGCGATCGACCGGATTAATCTTTCTCCTTTCGTAATCATAGGAAAGCCGTTCAGAATACTCATGGGAGCTCTGCTCAACGAATCCTGCCTTAGCCAGGTGTTCCCGCATCGTTTCAAGCGTGTGGAGGTACCGCGTCGTGGTTTTTTCAATGCTGCCGTCAGCGGCGTATGTCGGGTAGGTGGTGAAATGTGTGACAGGGTCGTAGGTTATGTTCGGGTCGGACCGATCGAAGCCTTTCTCTCCACGCACAACAACGAACATCTTTCCTCCCTTCTTAAGAGAGGAATGGAAGTTCGCGAGAGCTCGGTCAAGTTCTGGAGCCGTCAGATACTGAAGGACGAGACGCGCGAAGATGAAATCAAATGACTCGGGCGCGTACTCCCACGGTCCATTGAGGTCTTCGTTCTTGGCTTCTATCTGTCCTCCCACTCCGGCTTTTGCTACAACATCGTGTGTAAACTCGAGTCCCTTCTGGTCTATCGTCGTTGCAATAATCTTCCTTTCTGGATCCTGCTTCGCCATCCGTATCTCAGCAAAGCCAGCTGTACTGATGCCGGGGCTGAAGACGACCTTGTCTTTGGATTCGAGAAGCGCGAGGCCACGGTCCTCGCTTATAGAAGGTACTGCTCCCCACTCAGCGAGCTTTGCAGAGAAATCAGGTACCGGAGGATCGCCTTCCAATATCATCCATATATCCTACACGAAAAAGGCCCCGAAAGGGGCCTTTTCTCTAACTCTCGCAACTCTCGCAGATTCCCGCTTCCTCCCCTGCTGCCACTCGAGCGAGCTTGGCGGCCATAGCGGCTGCAGTGAGCGGCTCAGGAGTCCCAGAAGGCGTTACAGCCTCCTCTACGGTGGCTACAGCGGCTGCCATAGCACTTCCTGCCTTCCTGGTGTGGGTAGAACCAAAGGCTGCCGTTGAGACCGTTGCCTTCTCCACCTGGGAAGCTCCAAGGGTACGTAGGTAGTAGGTGGTCTTGAGGCCCCTCTGCCATGCGTAGAAGTAGATATCCGAGAGCTCCTTACCCGAGGTACCTGCAAAGAATATGTTGAGGGACTGGGACTGGTCCATCCACTTTCCGCGCTCTGCGGCTGCATCAATGAGCCAGCGAGCATCAATCTCAAAGACCTCCTTGTACTTGGCCTTAAGGTCAGCTGGAATTTCAGCAATAGACTGGACCGAGCCGTCTGCGTACTTGATCTTGTTCAGCATGTCGTCGTTCCAGAGGTTCAACTTCTTGAGGTCCTCGATGAGGTACTTGTTCACGACGATGAATTCCCCTTCCTTGTTGCTCTTCACGTAGATGTTTTTGTAGATAGGCTCCACACACGGGACACAGCCCACGAGGTTTGCAGTGGAAGCAGTCGGGGCGATTGCCATCGTGTTGGAGTTACGCATGCCGAACTCCTTCACATGATTGCGTACCGGTGCCCAGTCGAGCTTGCCACCAAGGTTAACCCCTATTGATTCACCACGCTCCTTTGCAAGAAGCTCAATAGTGTCCTGCGGGAAGATGTTGCGGTCCCACTTAGAGCCAGGGAACGTTTCGTACGCACCGCGTTCCTTTGCGAGTTCCGAAGAACCAAGGATGGCGTAGTAGGACACAATCTCCATGCTCTCGTTAGCAAACGCAACGGCCTCCGGTGTATCGAAGTTGATGCCGAGCATGTAGAGCGCATCGTGGTACCCACGAATACCAAGACCCACTGGACGGTGGCGCATGTTGGAGTAGCGCGCGTCTTCTGTCGGGTAGTAGTTGAGGTCAATGACGTTGTCGAGCATGCGCATTGCGCTGCGTACCACGCGTCCGACAAGTTCCTGATCAAACTTTCCGTTGACCACAAACTTCGCAAAGTTAATCGATCCCAAGTTACAAACCGCCGTCTCGTTGTGCGCAGTGTTGAGGGTAATCTCGGTGCAGAGATTACTGTTGTGCACGACACCAGCGTGGTCCTGCGGAGAACGAATGTTTGAAGGATCCTTCCACGTAATCCAAGGATGTCCGGTTTCAAAGAGCATGGCGAGCATCTTCTTCCACAAATCAGACGCTGGCATGCGCTTGAAGAGCTTGATCTTTCCTTCGTCAGCCATCTTCTCGTACTCTTCGTACTTCTTCTCGAACGCTGCACCATAAATCTCATGGAGCTCAGGAACTTCTTCAGGGCTGAAGAGTGTCCACTCTCCCCCATCGCGAACCCTCTTCATGAAGAGGTCCGGAATCCAGTTAGCGGTGTTGATGTCGTGAGTGCGGCGGCGCTCGTCTCCCGTGTTCTTACGAAGCTCAAGGAAGTCCTCAACATCAAGGTGCCAGGACTCAAGGTACACACAGCCGGCTCCACGGCGCTTACCAGAGCGGTTAATAGCGACGTTGACGTCGTTGGCAATCTTAAGGAACGGCACGATACCCTGGGAGCCCACTCCCGTTCCCTTGATGAAGGCGCCGGTAGCGCGGAGGCTCGTCCAGTCAGTTCCGGTGCCTCCTGACCACTTAAGGTACTGTGCGTTGTCTGCAAAGGTCTTGAAAATACCATCGAGAGAGTCTGGAACGGTGTTAAGGAAGCAGTTAGAGAGCTGCGCCTTCTTGGCGCCTGCCTGGAAGCAGGTGCGGCCTCCTGGGGTGTAGTAGAAGTTCGAGAGAATGTCGTAGAAATCGAGTGCCACACGCTCGCGGTCCTCGGGCTTCTCGTTGAGTGAGGTGCCCATGGCCACACGCATCCAGAACATCTGTGGTGTTTCCATTTGCGCCTTCGTCTCAGGGTCTTCCATGCAGTAACGGGTCGTCATGATCTCAAGACCCATGTACTCAAAGAGTTTGTCGTTCTCAACTTTCAGTTTGTTGCCAAGCGATTCTAGATCGAACTCAAGCATGCGCTCGTCGAGGAGTTCACGCTCCACCATATTCTTGATGTTGCGGACAAATATCTCTGTATGCTTCTCGGCAAGATTCTTATCTTCGTATTCACCAAACACGTCGTGATACATCTTGTCCAACAGAAGGAACGACGCAAGACGTGAGTAGGCTGGATCACGTTCAATCATCGAACGCACCACCGCAATCACTGCACGCTGAATTTCTTTCGTTGAAATATTTTCGTAGAGCTCGTACTTGAGTTGAGAAATAATTTTCTCTTGATCAACAACACCATCGATGCCCTCCGTACCTTTGATGTGTGCTGCAAGTGTCTTACGAATTTCTTCTTCGCTAAATGGGACGATGGTTCCCGTGCGCGTGGTGACATTGAGTTCCTTGTCAGCAATCTTTTCGAGTACTTCCTGCTTCTTCTCGTCGCGCTTCTTGGAGTGCTCGTAGCGGTAGACGATGTAGTGCTTGGCCACCGTGTGGTAACCCTCGTTCATGATGGTCATCTCCACAATGTCCTGTATTTGCTCGACGGATGGGACCTGCTCGTCAAAACGAGATTCTATCTCCGCAAAGATACTGCGGGTCATTTCGGTCAGCTTGTCCTCCGCAATGGTGACTTCCATTGCGGCAAACGCCTTGCGCATCGCGTCGGTTATTTTCTCTGCATGAAAATCTGCAATCTGTCCGTTCCTCTTTTTTACTTGCTTCGTCATACGCGCTAAAAGTTACTTTTGATAATTCAGTCCCGGAAAGTACGTCTGCACAAATGGCGAATTTAGGGGACTAGTCGAGCGGATGTACATCCTATCACGCGAGGCACGAGTCGCGCGCTATGTGGATAGTGTCGTATGACATACTTTCTGGCTCATGTCTTCCCTGGTCCGGGAGGCCAGGAATTACAACCTCCTACGACTGCATTTTTGACCCCTGCATCTTGGCCTTAATGAATCTTCTCTAATTCTTCACCAATCGATAGGTACCATGGCGGCTCATGCATACCCTCCCCCGAGTGATGATTCTTGAGGACGAGCCGAAGATTGGCCAAGGAGTAAAAAAGGGTCTGGAGATGAGTGGGTTCGTCGCTGATTGGTACGGCGACAGCGAAGAAGGACTTGCGCAATTACTTTCTCCTGGGCGTGCAGGGCGTGCGCCCTATGATTTGGTCGTTCTTGATTTAATGATGCCGAATGTTGATGGATGGACCGTCACTCGCACCGCGCGCGGTGCAGGAATCACAGTACCTATCATTATAGTGACCGCTCGTGGAGAGATTGAGTTCAAGACAGAACTCCTCTCAGCAGGTGCTGACGACTACATGGTGAAGCCCTTCTCGTTCGTAGAGCTCGTTGCACGAGCGAAGGCAGTGCTGCGCCGCCCAGTTGAGAGCTTTCTGTTAACTCTTTCAGTGCGAGACATCAAACTTGATTCTGCAGAGCGCACCGTCACAGTTGCCGGAGAACCAGTGTCGCTTACCCCGAGAGAGTTCGCACTACTTGAGTACTTGATGCGACACACAGATAAGACGGTCTCGCGCACCACGCTCATTGAGCATGCGTTCCCACGAGACGCAGGCAACGACAACGTGCTTGATGTACACATGAAGAATCTTCGTAAGAAAGTGGGAGAGGACGCGTTCGTAACCGTACGAGGTGTGGGGTATCGAATGAGCTCCTGAGTTACATCAAGAGAAGACCCAAGAGAGCGACGACGCTACCCACTAGCTTTCGTTTGAAGTCTTCGCGCTCACCAAGAAACAGTGCTCCTGCGAGGAAAATAATCACCACCTTAAACGTAGTCACCGCAGAGACAACGCTCAAGTTCCCTACTACGAAGAGCAGTATCACCCAAGAGAATGCCTGGAGCGCACGAAGCACTCCCGTCACGCTGATGTCGATAGGAGTGTATTCGTTCTTCGTCTTCGTGAAAAGGACAAGGATGCCAAGGAAGATGGTCTGAGACCACCAGCTAATGAGGGTACCGAGCGTAAAGCCAGCCTCCAGCTGAAGCGCCCGCTCCGCCGCGATGCAGACACCAAGCATGGTGCCGCTCGCGAGCATCATAAGGAAGTACTTGTCGAACTTGAACCGACCCACTCGGTGCTTCCTCGAGACGACGAGCATTCCCACAAGCAGCAGGGCCGTTCCCCCAATTTGCACCAACGTTAGGCTTTCATGGAGAAAAAGCGAGGCTAACACTATGGCCACAGGCGTATAGATGTTCATCACGATATTCGTGACGCCCGCCTCTACATGCTTCTGAGCTATATAATTGGGTATATAGAGCCCTCCACCAATGACGGCCGTAACGAGGCCTAGGAGAACGATGGTGAACAGGTCGCCCTGGAACTTGATTGGCTCAATAAGGAGCAGGAACACGCCCGAGAGCGCGACGGTAAGCATCGCGTAGAAGGCAAGGCGTATCTGCCCATCGTTACTGACCTCCTGGTGCCGCTTGGCGAGCCATCGGCGCTGGAGGGGAGAAACACTCGCGGCAACGAAGTAGAAGAGGTAGGCGAGCAGTGCGAGCATGAAGTTACTCTATCACTCGTAGCTTGTTGAAGTTCTTCCCTTCAAGGCCTTCAAGGCTGATTGGTTCCCACGTAGTTGAAGCGGACTGAATCTGATCAGGCGTCAGGACCATCTCGATAAAACTCTCTTCCCTTGTCTTAAGTGCACCCACTCCTGCCCAGAACTTAGCAATCGAAGTCTTGGTCGTACCAACCCCGATAGTCTTCGGGAACGGTTTGCTGAATACCGATATCTTTTCTGGCATCTTGTTGTAGGGGCGGCGCTTGGTCACTGCCATGTAACCGTCGTGAAGCAATTTATTCTTCTCCCGCCACAAAGGGTCTTTTAGTTCCTCTTCTGTGGGATTGGCGTTGAGCTCTATCATCGCCGCCTCGTCCTCTGGCACCTCGGGCAGATTCCCGCCATTCTCTGCCAGAATTTCAGCCATCCGTTCCTTGAGATCTGCATCGAATTCCTCCTCGGTTGCATAGCGTGCACCCACCGGCGTCATAGTCATGGTGAAATTCTCTGGCATGTATGCGCTTAGGAAGTGAATGATGCGTTCGAAGCTTGCTTTGTACGCGGACGTGTCTGCTTTCGGTATGTGATTGAGCTTCTCGACTATTACGTCGTCTGACGAAAAGTCGAACCATATCCCTGGCTCGTACGCATCAGCGATAGGTTTAAGCCACCAGGCGTAGTACATCATGCTGAACAATTCCGCCCAATCAGCTTCAGGCGCTTCTTCAAGTCGCCACAGTTTGTATCCCCCGAATGGGAACATGAACTTGAGAGGCTCGTTCCTATCGAAATTCAGCTTCACCGCATTACGCAGGTGCGGGACAAATTCATCATCCACTGCATACTTACGGAATTTCTTAGAAAGCACGGTCTTCTCGACGAGGGCGATTAGGTCCGCTTCGGTTAGGGCGCTTGCTGTACCTGAACCACGCAACCGCTCAAGCCGCTCTTGAATAAAGGTGTCTGGTGACATATGGAGATGCGGGCAGGACTTGAACCTACGTCTCTTACCTTGCGGGCAAGCGCCTGAACCACCTCGGCGACCGCATCGAAAAGAGTATACCTTGCTGGCTGTCTGGGACGATGTTGGGAACTTTCTGAGCTCAGGCCTCATTCAGTTTCTCGACAATAGCGTTCACCAACTCCGGTAGTCGCCCTTCATATCGCAAATTACTCTCATCCGGGTTTTGCGAGTCAGTGTAATACAGTGCATTAAAATCTAGTCCTTCCAACGCGCTGCCACCACCGACCATGTGCACCTCCTCGCGCTTCATGAGCCCGGACCGGACAAGAAGCGTCCTGCCAAGATAGTCCATAAGGAGTTCTTTTACATCTTGATGCGTGGCGAATATCGGCGAATCGTCGAGTGCGGTTTTCTCGCGCAGATGTGCCGTACATTCATGACATAAAATCTCATGAGTGATTGCTTCCATTTCAGTTATTGGGGTAGCGCCTGCGTTCGGTCGAAATTTTGGAAGCCGGAAGAATACCGGTTCGCCCTTCTCTAATGAACCACCACCAGTGCCGTATGCGGTTGGTGCAATGCGGAAATACCCGACAGGTTTAAAACCGTACACCTGCTCCATGACAGGTAGTATTTTTCCTTGCATCGCCTTCCAGGTTTCTCGGAAGGTGTGCGCGTATGCTTCGTAGTCGGCTCGATTGCTCTCAAGCTCCTCTTGTATCGCAGCACATATTTCATCATCCGTGGTGTTCTGGTTTTCAGGGTCAATTCCCGTGGGAAGACGAATAACGCTGTCGTAGCCGAGTTCCGTGTACCGTTTCCACTCTTTCACGTACCAGCGCACGCGCTTGATTTCTTGGTCGAGAATTGCTTCAGGGTTTGCGACGGTCTCGATAATGAGGTTCATGCAAGAAGTATAAACCTTGATGGCTGTCTGGGACGATGTTGGAACTTATCTAGTCTTGTTTCGATTTTAATTGTTCCCTTAAAACCCGCAGCCGTTCAATAAGCGGTGCATAGGATTCCCGCATCTCTTCAAGACTTTTCTGCAATCGATCTTCCTCGTTTCTAATGTGATCGTAAATTTCCCCGTCTAACCTAGCAACTGCACTACCGAGGCTGCGAGGTGTTGAAACGTTAAATTTCGGATCAACATCTACAAGATATAAATAATCCTGTGTATCGCCTTCTTTTCTGCCATACACATACTGACTACGATCAATGATGTCAGATAGGAATATATCGGAGGAGCGTGCTTTATCCTCAATAAAATTTGTCAATTGATTGAACAAGGCGAATTTGGCTTCTGTTCGTCCATCCATATCTTGAGAGCGAGTTATGTTATCGCTCACCGCAAAAAGCGTTGGGGTCCCGTCATCCCCTTCAGCAATAACAAGGCGAGTGGGTGTTACGTTAATTCCGTACTTTTCTTCCAATTCAGCCAGCGCAGTTTTCAGTAGACCTGCTAGTTCCTCGAGGTTATCAGGAATTGCATCGTTAAAATAGTCATCATGGGAAAGATCGATTTTTCGAACGATAAGCCCTGCATCGTCTCCTATTTGAAGGATTTTTCCTTTCTCATCAGAACTCCTGCCATGTTCTGCATGACTGACGAGGGCATCTTTAAATGGTGGTTTGCTAGACTCTGCTCCCATATTGAATTAAGTATACCAATCTGCTGGCCGTCTCGGGTTAGAACCGTGGTCGGTCAAGCCCAGGTTAGCCCGTTTAGTGAGTAGAGGCTAGTTCAGAACGACGCGTCTCGAGCGCACCAGAAAGTTACAAAAGTGACACAGGAACGAGGTTTTGAGTGTCACGTAAATAGTTACACCTCCCTGTCCCTTTTAGTCCACATGCACGTAGAGCCTCTTTTGTCGGATCTTTGCCGCTTCAGCCAAGGCGGTAGAAATCTCAGGAAGATGCAGACGAATCATCTCATTAGGAATATGCATCGTATCGTACCCGTTTTTATGTGAATAATAACCGCGCCCTAGATCGGCTAGAATTTGCTTTGGATCCGTAAGGTGCTGAATCCCGTCTACCTCGATATTTATCTTTGCCTTAGGCAGGGCGAGGTCGATTGTCTTAAAACCATCATGCAGTTCCTTATAGACAGTGATGCCCTTGTCCTCAAGAGCATCTTTCAAGGCGAGCGCTTCCTTGGTGGGAACGTTACTTTTGCTGACAATGTTTAGCATTTCTTTATTTTACTACGCAGAGACAACGACCTTAAACGGCAACTCATAGGTCTCCAAGAGATAGTGATCCGTGACGCCAAGGAGTTTCTTCTGCTCTGCGCTTATTGCGGCTTTTGAAACACCCGGCTGTACAAGATGTACGTTCATCCGGAACTCCATTACCTCACTCATTCGCATCAGTTTTTCGAGTGCTTTTTTATCGCCCTTTTCAAACCGCGTAACCTCCGTTCCATTCTCACGCAAGGGTTCGCGTCTTAAGAGGTGAGAGAAAAGCCTTGATGCACTTTCTTTCCAATAGGCACTCCGTTGCACTTGTCCACAAACTTCATAGAGATCCTTTAGACGTGCGCCTGGGGCATCTGCACTTGAGAACTTACAGTGATAGAGATCGGCTTCAATATATTTGCTCGTACCTTCTACGACACGAATAGCAACAATGTCAGCAGCTTCGCCAGCTCCGTCATCATCGAAGACAATTTCATGGTCACCGGCGATTAACTTTTCTATGACCTTACGTTGTATCGAATCCGGTTTTTTAGTCACGCCCTGAGACTCGGTACGAATATTCGTCCCCGTCCAATCCCATGCCTCGATCTTATTATCAGCAATATCCGTCGGTGCTTCGTTTAGTTCGATAAGAATATTTCCTTCAAGAGAAGAGCCGTCCGCAAACCAGAAGATTGGTGGATTTTCCAAGAAGAGCTCCGGTGCTGTTGCTTCTTTACTATGTGAAAAGACTTTCAAGTCATCTCTTCCCGTCTTCACGAATTCGTAAATTTTATTGTCACCGTCTTCACTCAACCGTAGAGCCAATTCGGCCACCTTGTCTCCAGATTTAACAGAGAATTCAAGATCGCCCGTTTCAGCTAGACTCTTGAGTTCTATTTCTGTTGAGTGCAAAGGTACCTTACCACCAATGCCGAACGCGAAGGAGAAGTCGGTCTCCGCTTCCAAGTAGAAGTTTTCCGGCCAATCAATACGTACTGGCACTTTGTCAGGCCGTGCGCCGATTATCTTCGGTCTAAGAGTACCTTTGAGTACTTCGTCAGGATCGATGGTCTCATCAAGCACCTTACCCCCAATGAAATCGAACCAGCGGACTAGTGCATCAATATTTATGACGCGGCGCGACCATATGCGCCCCTTCCTTGAACAGCCTACCGAGGCTCTGGCTCCGCTTTC
Source organism: uncultured Candidatus Saccharibacteria bacterium (assembly GCA_964548265.1). GTDB lineage: Bacteria > Patescibacteriota > Minisyncoccia > Phycocordibacterales > Phycocordibacteraceae > C7867-001. Next base: position 25,210 of record CAZJPR010000001.1, on the reverse strand, counting down.
ATATCCCGCACCGAACATGTTCGACTTCACCGAGGTCTTTTTGTGAAGCTCTGTGAGACCGGCTTCCACATCTGAACCGGCCTGCATCGTATAGCGAATCATGCGACCCATTTGTTTTCGTAGGCCGACATTAAAAAGCTTCAATCGCTTAACGCCCTTGAAGGATCGGAAGACCGCGTCGCCTGTCACCAACTCCACATCATCTCCCGCTATCGCTTTAGCCAAGGTTGGGAAATATCCGGCATTACTGGAACTGTGTATGTAGAGAGCTTTCGCCTCTTCATTCCAATAAGCGACATAAAGATCCCATGCCCAGTGATAAACCTCTGGGAGTTTTAGCCAGTCGACCGCGACCTTGCGACCAGTGACTACAAGCAGGACTTTCTTCTCCGTGTTAATGCCGTGGAAAAGCTTGTCGACTGTTCCCATGCTTTTGATCCCTTTCTCGAAGTTTTCTGGCGACCATTCGGTACATTTCGTCCGATAGATAATTGTGCTTGAAGCAGGATGCAAGTTTTGAAGTGGTAGATCGTCTGGAAGATCAATAAATCCTGCAGTGAATTGCTGAAGAGCAACCTGCTCATCGATAACGGCGTCACCAGTTCTTTCGAGAATAGAGTTCCAATCCGCATCATGCTCATAGAGCTTCTTGAGTTCCTCGCGCACTTTTACATCAGCGATGTTTGCGATGAAAGTAGGCTCTCCTAGGTCCTCCCGCGCTCGTGTGAAGCGACCCGCTAGCTGAAGAGTAATTGGGAGGCTCTTCTTGATGTCATGGAACGCTGCAATCTTAAGCTCGGGAAGATCGAACCCCTCACCAAGCATATCGACGCAAACGACAATGCGAGATTTCCCGCTCATTAGATCGGTCTGTATTTTCTTTCGTGTTTTCGCAGACTTAATACCGGTATGAATCTGAACCGGATTAAATTCCGTGTATCCCTTATAAAGTTCGAAGACCTCTTTAGCCCTATTTATGGTCTCTACCCGGGCCATGAGAATGTGTTTCTCTGGATCGTTGCGAAGCTGAGCAACCGCCTTTTCTGCAATCGCTCGATCGGACTTGTCAGCATCGAACTCACTAACCGGATCGAAGTTAATCTTTTTGAAGTAACCATTTTCGAGTGCCTTCTTGAGCGGATACTTGAAGACGATCTTTCCATCGACCACCTTTCCATCGTTTCTAAAAGGTGTAGCCGTGAACTGGAGAATCTTGTTCTTCTTGAACACGGCCTTGAGATCCTTCCACGTCCTTGCTCCGATATGATGAGCTTCGTCGATAAACAGATACTCGCAGTGCGCGGCCATCTTTTCTTGCATCACCTTAGGCAACTGTCCTGCAATATTTATCGTCGTTATTACCACATTCGATGCGGCGAATATCCTATCTAGTTCCGCCATGGTGCGCGGATTTTCTTTCATGATTCCAATGATTGGATACTGTGCCGCTTCGGCTACCACTCCGAACTCTTTAAGGATTCCGATGGACGCAAACTTCCCTGCTACTTGTGTACGAAGAGCATCAGTAGGGACAACGACGAGAATCTTCGAACATCGTTTCGAAACATGGACAGAAAGCATGGTCTCGGTCTTGCCGGTTCCTGTCGGCATGACTACAGTTGCTGGAGAATCCTCGGTGACCCAGTGAGCATGCACAGCATGCAATGCTCCTGTCTGCGGAGAGCGGAGACCCTTTACGCCTTTGACAGCATCTTCTTCTTTGTACGTGAAAACCCCTTCCCATGAAGCCAAAACATCCTCCGGTCGATTGGGCGTTGCTTTTAGTCGAGTAATTTCTGGGTGAGCAACCCACTCTCCCATGGTGATATCTCCTACATTTTCTGTTGTTGGTTCTTCTTCTGTTCGGATTATCTTACTGGGCGAATCGGGAACTTCAGCGTCTGGTCCTATTACTAAAATTGAGGCTTCTTCGGCCTCAATTCCTTCCTTTCCCTCCTCTCTAAGCATTACTCCTGTAACCGCAGGATCCTCTTGCTCGATGACTTCCATTTCCAGTTCAGAACGAGGAAATATCCGCTGTTTTACGACGGTTTCGTTCAGTTCGAGGTACTTAACCTCCAGAGGCGGACGCTTGATTTTCATACCCTTTGTCCTGGAACTTTAGCATTTTCCATCGCCTTCATGAAGTTGGCGTATAATCGCTATATGGAGTTGAATTATAGGCTCGAACTGAAGCCCGCCGTCTTGAAGAAAGGAGGAAAATACAGGGTAATTCAAATCACGGATATCGCACTTCATAGCTCTAAGAAAACCCCTACCCCGTCGGTTGCCAAAAAGATACAAAAGGCATTCACGACCAAGAAACCAGATCGAATCTATGGCCCGCTTCAAGCGTCTGCTGTGACAGGCAACAGCACACTTACTCTTGAACTCCTTAAGCAAGACCCTGATTTCGTTAAGCTCGTACAGGACGAAGAAGCAAAAGGATACAAAGTGCTTATCTCCATACCTAAGAAGGGTATTCCGATCGTACCCGGTAAAGACACGCTCGAATTCATGAACAGCAAGAATGGAAAGCGTGTCCTACGAGGTCTTGCTAAGGGAGAGCGTAAGGATTAAAATGGGGACATAGCGTAGTAACAAGTAGAGTAGAGTATCGCCTTCGGGCCATGCCTATTCCGCGCAAGAAGTGAGTTGAGGCTTCGAACCTCTCCTCGTTTCGTGTGTGGAATAGGCCTTTTCTATTTCCATACATCCTACAAACGTAATCGTTGAGGAGTATGAACAAGGAACTCAATATCGTGTATGTGCCGGTCGGTGCGCTCAAGCCTGCGGAATACAATCCACGCAAGATCTCTAAGGAAGCGCTGGAACAGTTAAAAGAAAGCCTCGCCCGTTTCGACCTCGTTGACCCGATTATCGTCAACGACGCACGGAAGCGTAAGAATGTGGTCATTGGTGGCCATATGCGCCTCCGTGCTGCAAAGGAACTGGGACATAAGACCGTACCAGTTGTGTATGTGAATATTCCGAAGCTCGACAAGGAGAAGGAGCTGAACCTACGCCTGAACCGCAATACAGGTGAATGGGACTTCGAGAAATTGAAGTTCTTCGAACCGGACTTCCTGACCGACATCGGCTTTAGCGATGAAGACCTATCAAGCGTGTGGACGGAGAATCTCGAAGCAGAAGATGACGAGTTCGACGAAGAGAAGGAGCTGAAGGAGATCAAGAAACCGAAAACGAAAGTCAGCGACCTTATTCAACTTGGCCAACACCGCCTTATCTGCGGAAGCTCGACCGACCCTTCTGTACTCGCTCGCCTTCTGGGCAATGAGCGAGCTTCAATGATCTACAGCGATCCGCCGTACAACATCGACTTCAACTACAGCGGTGGCATGAGTGGAAAACAAAACTACGGAGGCAACGTCGAAGACAGCCGTACAGACGCGGAGTACCGCGAGTTCATCGCGAAGACTATGATCGCTGCCCTCTCGGTCGCAAAGCCCGATACCCACGTCTTCTATTGGTGCGATCAGATCTACATCGGCCTTATGCAGGACCTGTATCGCGAGCTTGGTATCGCGAACAAGCGGGTATGCCTATGGCTCAAGAACTCACAGAATCCCGTGCCGTCCGTCGCGTTCAACAAGTGCTACGAACCTTGCGTCTACGGCGTGCGCGGGAAGCCGTACATCACTAAAAGCATCAATAATCTGAACGAGGTGCTGAACAAGGAAATCACGACCGGCAACAATCTTATTGAAGAAACGCTGGATCATCTCGACGTGTGGATGGTGAAGCGGTTGTCCGGCAAGGAATACGAACATGCGACCTCGAAACCGCCGAAGCTTCATGAGAAAGCGATTCGTCGCTGTACGAAGCCAGGAGACATTATTCTCGATAGCTTCTCCGGTTCCGGTAGCACGATGATTGCGGCCGAGCAGTTGAAGCGCCGTGTGTATGCAGTGGAGCTTGAGCCGGTCTTCTGCGATCTCGCAATCAAACGGTACGAGAAACTGACCGGTGACAAGGCAAAAGTAATCGAACGCGTATGAAGAAGGGCAAGGTAAAGGATGCGTTCTTGGAACAGCTTCGCAAAGTACCAATTATCCAAGTGGCGTGCGAGAAAGTCGGCATCTCGCGCAATAGCGTCTATCGTTGGAAGAACGAAGACCCTGAGTTCGAGAAAGAACTCACTACCGCGCTTGAAGAGGGCGAAGCGTTAGTGAACGACATGAGCGAAAACCAACTCCTCGTCCTTATCCGCGAGAAGAACTGGCACGCCATTTCATTCTGGCTCCGCAAGCGCAACCCGAAATTCAAGGACAAGATCGAGGTCGAAGTAAAGCCAAGACAGGAGGAACTGACACCGGAGCAAGAAGCGACGGTGCGCGAGGCATTGCGTCTTGCGGGAACCCTCCCTAACGAACAAACCAATGAATCAGATACTTCCGCCGAACATGGTGGAGACGATGCTGAAGGATCGGAAAGTACGCACGGCGATCACTAAAGAGAGCCTGTGGTACTTCTTTCACTTCTACTTCGCTCACTACGTTAAATACGCGACGGCTCCGTTCCAGGCCGAGATGATCTCGTTGATAGATAACGAGGGTTCTGGAAACTTGTTCGTCGTTGCCTTTCGCGGAAGCGGTAAATCGACAATCATCACGACCGCCTACCCTATCTGGTCTATTCTCGGCAAACAGCAGAAGAAGTTCGTGCTAATCCTCTGTCAGACACAGAGTCAGGCAAAACAACACATGCGGAACTTGCGACAGGAGCTGGAAAACAACTCCGTTCTCAAGAACGACCTAGGACCCTTCAAGGAAGAAGCAGACGAGTGGGGTTCGTTCTCGCTCGTGTTCGCGGAACATGGAGCGCGTATCACTGCCGCTTCAAGCGAGCAGAGTATTCGCGGTTTGCGCCATAACCAGCATCGTCCTGATTTGATTATCGGAGACGACGTAGAAGACATCGCGTCCACGAAGACCCGCGAAGGGCGAGATAAGACCTATCAGTGGTTCACGGGAGAAGTCATACCAACCGGCGATCGGAATACACGCATTGTCGTCATCGGGAACCTGCTCCATGAGGATTCCCTGCTGATGCGTCTTAAGGAAAATACAGAGAATAAGTTTATAGACGGCACCTTCAAGGAATACCCGCTTGTCACCAAGGACGAACAGATTCTATGGCCTGGCAAGTACGCAAATATGGAGGAAGTTGAATCCGAGAAGCGGCGCGCAGGAAACGAATACGCATGGCAACGTGAATACCTACTCAAGATCGTTCCGGCGGACGATCAAGCAATCTATCGCGAGTGGATTCAGTATTACGATGAGATTCCCCCGCCTATACGTTTTACAAGCGGTTATTCCTCCCATAAAGAGGTGCGAATCGGTATCGACCCCGCAATCTCAAAGAGTGCAAGCGCCGATTATACGGCTATGGTTCCTGGACTTTTATACGAAGTTGAAGATGGGTATCGGATTTACGTCCTTCCTCGAATCATCAATAAGCGCATGAACTTCCCAGAAACTGTGGATATGTGTCGCATTCTTGAATCCGAATACCAAGCTGAGCGTGGTTCGCGTCCAATTTTTGTAGTGGAAGATGTGGGATACCAGAAAGCACTTCCTCAACAACTCAAAGAAGAAGGATTGGCGTATGTGAGGACGATTCGTCCTGGCTCAACAGACAAGCGAACACGAATTGTTCTGACGGCAAGCGCAATCAAGAACGGTCGTGTGCTATTCCCGCGCGAAGGTGCGGAAGAGCTGATTCAGCAACTCGTCCACTTAGGTGTCGAGAAGCACGACGACCTTGCGGACGCGTTTGCGAACCTCGTTCACAGTACGTATCAAGACCCTCCTGTTGTGCCGCGAATCTACTTTATTTAGTTGATTTCCGCTTCGATATTCTCGATGTCTCCAGCCACATCAGCGTCGATGAGATCGAAGTCGTTGAACGTCTTCTCGGAGTTAGCTGGGACGACGAGATCGTATTCGGTGTCCGTATCAACGACATAGCCTTCAGCGTCGGTCCACTTAATTTCAGCGGTTACTGACTGCTCACGATCTGTGTTGTTCTTGAGCGTAAGATTCCACGCGTACTTAGACCAAACGCTATTGGATTCTGTTACCCGCGTTGAGATATCAAGAATCTCGACGCTTGCTTGACCGGAAGGAGCATTAACCGAGTTAGAAGCGCTATCGCCATTGATAGCACCAAGTGCGCTGCCGACGAGAAAGAGCACAATAATAGTGGTAATGATCGGGTGCCGATTAATCCAACTGCGAAGATCTGACTGACACTCAGGGCATTTCTTCGCACCCTTAGGAATCTCTTTCTGACAATGCGGGCAAAGCTTCGTCGTCGAATCTGCCGTTTCCATATGTAATTGTTTTCTACTAGGTTTTTAAGAACCGAAAGTCCCTCGATATGATCAAAGGACTCCCGGCCGTCGCGATCCAACCTTTCGGCCAGACCCATACCCGTTTCCAGATATGACCTAGTAGAGTGACTCCGACCGGGAGTCCTTTGATCTCTACTAGGATTTTTGACCATGCCTTAGGAATTCCTAAGGGTTAGGTCCTACCGCCCACTCCGTAGCCCAAGAGCTACCTGTCTGCCATGGTATCGCAGATACCTAGGTTTGCTAAGCCTTATGGAGACAACAAGCCTTTACTTCCCAGGGGTCTCTGGCATCAATGGTGGCCTATGAATACAGCCCAAATTTCAGCCCTTATTGGCCAAGCGCCTATTCCGGTAGTCGTGAAGGTTAAGTATGTCCTGTATGCCCGTAAATCGACCGAACAGGACGAGAAGCAAGCTCTGTCGATCGAATCTCAAGTAAAGGAAATGTTAGCAATAGCCGAACGGGAGAATCTTGAGATCGTAGATATACGACGTGAGGCACATTCCGCTAAAGATTCGGGACAACGACCAGTCTTTAAGGAACTTTTAGAAGATATTAGGCGAGAGCGATTTAACGGGATCATCGTTTGGCACCCCGACCGATTAAGTAGGAACGCTGGGGACTTAGGATCAGTTGTCGATCTGATGGATCAGAAATTACTCGTACAGATCCGAACTTACGGACAAACCTTCACAAATACGCCAAGTGAAAAGTTCCTCCTTATGATCCTCTGTTCGCAAGCAAAACTTGAAAACGATAATAAGAGCGTCAACGTGAAGCGAGGTCTTAAGACGCGGGTGGAAATGGGACTATGGCCGTCGGTGGCTCCCACTGGCTATCTGAACGAAAAACATGCTGATCGCAAAGGGTACGTGATTATTGATCCGGAGCGAGGAAAGGTTATCAAACAGATGTTCGAGAAAGTCGCATACGAGAAATGGTCTGGACGAAAGATCTACAACTGGCTCAAGTTCGAGATGAATTTCAAGACCTCAAACGGGAACAAGAACCTGAGTTTGAGCAACATTTATATGATTCTGGATAATCACTTCTACTACGGTACGTTTGAGTACCCAAAGGATTCCGGTCGTTGGTATAAGGGCAGACACGAACCGCTTATTACGAAGGAACTATTTGACTTGGTACAGGAACAAGTAAAGAGTCAATTCATTCGTTCCGAGAATAAAGAGTTCGCCTTCACCAAACTTATGGAATGCGGCCTCTGCGGATCAGGCGTAACGGCCGACGAGAAGTTCAAGAAGCAGAAGAATGGGAATGTTCACCGGCACGTTTATTACGGCTGTACCAAGTCCAAGGATAAGAACTGCAAGGGTGGTTATATAAACGAGATCGAGCTGATTAACCAGTTTGAGAAATTGCTTGATACTATTTCCCTCGATGAGATCGGAATTAAAGAAAAAATAGAACTAGAGGTAGGACGGTTTAAGAAGTTTCAGCAGTCAGTTTTAGGAATCAAGACGAAGGTAGAGATCGCTGATTTGGATATACGAAACTACGCTAAATACCTTTTACGAGAAGGGGTTGAGGTTGAAAAACGAGAACTTCTCGGATGTCTAAAGAGTAGAGTCGTGTTGGAGAACAAGCAGATAAGGTTATTTTAGAGTGGGTTCTTTGCACCACGGACTTCAAAGTGAAGGTGCGAGCCCGTTGATTTTCCTGTATTTCCTACGTAACCAACGACCTCACCTTTTCCGATAGATCCTCCCGAAACCTCAAGACTCGACATGTGTGCATAGAGAGTCTGCACTCCTCCACCATGATCGATAACGACATAACTTCCATACCCTCCGTTCCAGCCGCTACCTTTTGCAACAATGACCTTACCTCCAGCTGATGCATAAATTGGATCACCTGTCTCACCATCGAGATCCACCGCGTTATAACCATGAGTTGCCTGAGTAATTGGTGCGCCAGGAAGCGGATTGCCGAATGTACCGCTAGAGGAAGAAGACTTTGTGGAGCCGGAGCTGGTCTTCGCAGAAGAAGATGCTTTTTTAGTTCCTGTCGATGAAGGGAAAGCACCGTCAGGAATAATGACCTCAATACCTATTTTCAGCATATCGCCCACCTCCATGCCGTTATAAAGCGCGATATCCTCGGCATCTGAACCGTACTTCTTAGCAATCGAAGAAAGATTGTCACCACTTTTTACCATATGTCGCACTCCCGAAACTGGGAGAATAATAAGCTCGCCGCCGATACGGATAGTGCTGGCATCGCGGATATCATTAGCCCAAAGGATCGTATTCATAGAGACCCCGTGCTCTTCTGCGATTTCCGAGAGTGAGTCACCTTCTTGTACGGTATAGACAGAAATCTCGTTCTTTTTCGGCTTTGCAGAACTAGCACCAAGCACTGCTCCGGCATTCTCGCCCTGGTCGACAATGTCTCCGTGAGGAAGCAGCGCAGAGCCATCAGTGACCTCTATTTCATGTTCGCCACTCTTGTTCGGGTTCGGATCTGAATTAGTAGCTGCTTCAAGCAAATTGATGGTGGGATCGTGTAAGATGCCTCCCTCACCGTCAGTCTGAGCATGAGCGCTGTGCGTGAAATAAAATGCACCATCAATGGATTGAGGTGTGATCGCGTGTACGAACAATGGCACGACAAGAACAGCCATTGCCATCCCTAATACTCGATATGTGTCCCGATTCGGCCTGCGAACGCTAGAACGGGAGAATGATTTAAAAGACAATATAAGAGAAACAAGGGATGTTCAGCGTTCCTTCATAATACAAAAAAGCCTCTGTAGGCTTTTCTTGAGTACAACCGTATCTAACCAGTTCCATCAGTATAACTGCCTCATTTTGACGGTCAATGTTGCTTTTATGAAGAAGTGGGGATGTAGAAAGTAATTATGTAAGCCATATTTTACCGAGCACGCCTACGACAGGTCGACAAATGGGTTTGTCTTCCTATATTCCGACATCTTCGTTTTTACACTCCCCTGAGCAGAAAGTTTCTCCCTCAAGTTCGAGAGTCGAATGCTCTATATGATGTCCCTCAAGACGTTGCTTTAATGCGACTCGGGTTTCATCCGGTTTTGAGAGAAGCTCTTTCGATACCGCCACATGAGCCGTGAGTATGTCGGTCTCTCCCTCAAGCGACCACACATGAACGTCGTGAACTGCCGTTACTCCGTCAATCGCCAGCAAATCACTTTTTATTGCCTCGATATTGATGTGCGCCGGGACTCCTTGCAAGAAAATATTGAGGCTCTCCCTTAGATTCTTCGTGACTCCCCACAGGGTGAATGTGAGGAATCCTATCGTCATAAGAGGATCGAGAATCGGAAGATTCCATATCTGGATGGCGATACTGCCGATAAGGATAGTGCTCCATCCAAGCACGTCGTCGAGCATATGCCACGAAATTACCTTCTCATTGAGACTCGACCCTTTCTTGAGACGCAGGAACGCGGCTCCGTTAAAGAGGATACCGATAACCGCTAGGACAATCATGCCGGGCGCGTACACCTCTTCTGGATTCAAGAGGCGCGGTATGGCTTGAGAGAGGATAAAAAGCGATCCGAGGATAAGCACGATGGCTGAGATGAACGCCGAGAGAAGTGAGAGTCGCGCGTAGCCAAACGTGCGCTTCTTGTCAGCAGGCTTTTTTGCTTGCCGTTCTAAGAAGTACGACGTAATGAGCGCAATACTGTCACCGAAATCGTGAAGTGCATCCGCCAAAATGGCGACACTATTCGTAAGGAGTCCACCAATAATCTCAATTATCGTAAACGAGACGTTGAGCGTGACTGCTATACCAATATTTTTCTCGCGATGATTGTGCGCCATGGCTTTTCTATTCTTCATCCTTTTACTCGGTATCGTCCGCCTCGTCACGGCGTCTACGCATAAGCATGGGGAGTGTTACGACCAAGGCGCCTAACCCTCCAATAGCGATACCAACGAAGACATCAGTGGTGAAACTAAACTTCTCTTCTTCGGCACTTCTATATACGTTTAAAGGTATTTCGGCAGAGATGTCTTTTTGGTCGTACACACTCCCTTCCGATTCTTGATTATAGCGAACATAGAGTGTATAACTTCCGCCTTGAGAAAAGACGTAGAGGAAAGCTTGCGGTCCAAACTCTGGATTGGCAACCGGTCCAGCAAAAATGGTGCGGCCCATCTTACTTCCATCCTGCTCAACGATACGAACCCAAAGATCTTTAAATTCTACTTCTTGGGTACGCGCTTCATCCAAAAAGAGGTTGAATTCAAACGTGCCAGACACACCCGCTTCAATTATGAGACCAGCATAATCAATATCAATGATGTAGCCATTCGTGGTGGTTGCTGTAAACGTCAAGACATCTTCGCCGTGCGCCTCAGCTCCAACGGGGGTGAATACGTATATTAGTGTTACAAACACTAGCGAAAAAAGAATTTTAGTCATTGCTATTCAACAGCCACAATTGGTTGTCCCATAATCCACAAACTAAGCATACTGTAGAAAATCATCAGGACCAGCATGGGGTACTGACTTATAAGGGCATTTTGCCTGTTCTTGAATACGCGCACGGCAATTGCATGTGCTATATAGACCGCAATCACGTGTCCAAGGACGATAAAACCAACCTGAAAATGCCAGAGCATCTTCAGATCTAGGATTGTGTAATTAATCTCGTATGTTGCAGTACCGAATAAATTCCAACCCTTTCCAAACGGGTCGGAAATAAGATAGACGATTCGCTGCCCCTCAATCGCAAGCAAGCTAACAAAGTGGGCAAATTCATATGCGATAGATATGGGTAGAAGGGAGACGATGAACGACCGACCGACATCCAGAGTATTGCTGACCTTCGGGACGATAAGTCTTGTGAGGTACGAAAACGCGCCAAAGGTAAGAGCGAAGACGGCGAATAGACCTAGTAACCCCAGTGTTTTAGCGACACTCCACGGTATCCCTAAAGTCACCAGTTTCACGAATATGTTTGTGAAAAAAGACGTGGTGAGTATCCCGTCTGCAGCAACAGTGGACAGCATGAGGAGAATGAAGCATGTTTCAGAAACGCTGAGCGCTTCACCGCGCAATAATCCCACCGCTAGGGGGCGTAGATGTATTTCTGTCTTTCCGTCAGTCTCTCGAGTTTCAATAAGTGAGAAGCGAGAAAGAAATTCAAAGAATACGGAGAAGGGATCCCCCATCCGTAGCCATACGTTTTTCCCAAAGAGATGCATCCCGGCCAAGGTAATTATTCCGTACAGGGTAATAACCAAGGCCAAACTTGCAGGCATTGCGGCATTTATATCTACGTTCTCAATCCATCGGTAAAGAAAGAATAGGCCAGTGGCTGGCCAAACTCCGAGCCATGCTGGCCAAGCGATAACACGAACAGTTGCGCCGTTTAGACGAACAAGAAAACTCTCTAGATACTCATAGAGAGTTTTAAACGGGTTAATCACGTTCCAAATATTCCCGAGAATTGCACTTACAAACGTTATTCCAACTCCAAAAAGCACCCACACTGTTGTAGGTAGGATATTGAACGCAGGATTTGAAACACCGATGAATCCGGCAGCGACAGAAAGAAGCAGGAACGCAACGAACAGTAGCTTGATACCACTGATAATTACCGGGCTCAAAAGCATTCTAAACCAAGTGTATGCGGTAAGGTTTAGCGTCGGATACGTATCCGCCCTCTTGGTCCATTTATCTAGTCCGAGCCCTAGTAACACAAAGGAAAGGGCCACTACTCCTCCCCCTCCGAACAAATAGAGGTAGAGTGGGATTGGCAAATCTATCTTCTGACCGAAGCCATGAGCAGATGCCGCAAACGGTACAAGCGGCGCGAGCGCGATGAAAAGAACAACTCTATCCATTAGCGAGGATTGACGACAAATGCGCCCACGACAATATCCTCTTCAGCTTCAGCATGGTCTTCTCCGGCAACCGCGTCCTCACTGTCTTCAGTGTGGTCTTCGGCACCTTCCGCTGCTTTGGGATGAAGTTCAAAGTTGTAGCGTCCAGCCTTGTCGGCAACGAATGAGAAGGAGAGCTCTGTATTTGCCTCCATATCGTTTTCAATCTCGTATCCTGAAATATGGAATTCTCCAGCCTCATCAGACACGACCCGTATCGTAATCGTATTTCCTTGCGTTACTGTCGCGGTGTTCGGAGTAAGTGTGCGGTTAGCAAGTGAAAGTGTTACAGCTTCCGTTGTAGGAGTGCTTGTGTCCTGAGAAGTATTTTCTGCACCCTTGTTTGCATTTATGTACCATACGCCTACTCCAATAAGTACAACAATACCGACAACGATAAGGAGGACGTTTTTCATAGCTACATTTTATATTGTTATGCCTGCTAGTATACACTGTACATTCCTGAGCTTTTGAGTTGACAGTCTCTGTTTTTACCTTCTTATTTTACTTTTTGCACTAATAAACGGTACCAAACACAGCGCTCCGATAACCGCGCCTAGGGAGTTGCTCATCAAGTCCATCCAGGTATCGTTCGCCGAAGTTGCGAACGATAAGCTCGTGTAATTCTGAAGGAAGTATTCAGTGATCTCATTTGCAACGCCGAGCGCCGAAACGACAAGCAAGCTGAATACTGCGAAGTGGAACTTACTTATTCGTAAACCCAGATCCTTAACGACAAGAAAGCACACGAAGAACGCCAAGAACCCGCCGCCGAACACATGGAGGACTCGATTACTAAGATCAAGATCTTCTATTGCTCCAGCTGAAAATGATACGGCAGCGTATAGGAGAAGAATATAGATGAGCGAATACGCAAAACGCCATCGAAAGATCGGCAGTGCGCTCTTGAAGAAGATCGAGTAAAGGAACAGGAGGAGAGCATATATGACACAAAACCCAAGAGCGACGAGAAACAGATACATACGATAGATATTTCGATATCCTGGGGGATTTTCTCTTATTGTACCTTCCCTGCTCACAGTAAGGAAATACTTCCGTATTGAACAAAGACTGCAACAAACAAGGGCGTCCGCACAACGCGGACGCTTTTTAACTTGTACAAGAAAAATTAGTAAGGTTATATGCCGTCAACGGCTGTCTCAAGAACCTTCCAGAATTCCTGTTCTGATTGCGGGTTCTGGAGACGTTCTCCATCAAGGAAGAACGACGGCGTTGAGTTGACGCCAAGCGCACGGCCAGAATCTATGTCTCGCTGTACTCGTGCCTTAACCTCAGCAGAAGCGACATCCACGCGGAACTTTTCCATGTCGAGGCCAAGTTCTGATGCATATCCCTCAAAGAGCTCAGGCGTTTGAGCTTGCTTTTCTCCCCAATCCTTCTGACGCTCAAAGAGCATGTCGTGCATTTCCCAGAACTTTCCTTGACGTGCTGCCGCTTCAGCGGCGAGCGCAGCTGGAAGACCGTTGCGATGTCCTGGAAGCGGGAAGTACCTCGCGACGAATGTTACCTCTTTGCCGAACTGTTCTTCAAGACCCTTCACGATCGGATAATATGCGCCACACGCTTCACACTCGAAGTCGAGATACTCGACAAGCACGACACCACCGTCAGGTGCTCCTTTTGTGTAGTCGTCAGCAGTTACCGGCGAGAAATTTGTGGTTTCAGGCTCTGTTCGCGGTTGAGCCAGAAGAAACACGATGAGCACGCACGCGGCAATGAGACCTACAACAAGTCCTACATTAGTAAGTGATAGTTTCATAGACGAGAGTTAGATTATTTTCTGATTACGCTCGTATCGTTCTTTTTGGTGCACGAAGAACGCGAGAGTAAGTAGGCTAGCGAACACGAGAATACCCATGAACGGAATCGTCACGAATCCGAAGGTGAGTATCGGCGAGTCCGTACACGCAGGCAGAAGACCACCGGACGAACACGGAAGCGCAAGAACATTCCCAAGCACGAGTCCTTGGAAGTGATAGTAGTAATGGTACACAGCATAGAACAGTCCGAAGGCTGCCAAGATGCTGACCATGACATGCGCCTCTTTTGTCCGATACCATGCCGCGACTAGCGCGATGACTGCAATCGGGAACAGGAATATGCGCTGCCACCAGCAGAGTTCGCAGACAGGTGTCAGGTACATAAGTTGATACACTAGCGCACCGCCGATTGCGAGAACCACGATCGCTGCTATTGCCCCGTAGAACGCAGTGTAGCTGTGGCGATGTACGTGCTGTCTGAACGCGGGTAGAAACGCATACAGCGCCAAACACGCGAGCATGAATCCGGTAAGAGCGAACAGTCCGAGCGAAACCAGAACTGAATATGTTTCGAGAGTCATGGCTACTTACCTTTCAGTGCTGTCTCGATTGCTTGTTTGACGGCTTCGACAGGCTGCGCGCCAGAAAGCGCATATTTCTTTCCGTTCTTAGTCACAAGAATACTCCATGGAGTTCCCTGTCCTCCGGTTGCTATTGCGTTCTGCGCTTCTGCTTCGATATGTGCGTCGTAGCGATTGCTTGAGGCGCAAGCACTGAAGGCAGTCGCATCAAGCCCGATGAAGCTGGCAATCTTCGGAAGTTCCGCAGCATCAAGTCCGTCATTGGATGGCGTTACCTCGAAGAGCCGATCGGCATACTTCCAGAACGCGTCGTTGCCGCCGAGTTCATTAGCACATTCAAGCGCCACAGCTTCGCTTCTCGCTTTCTCGTGAAGCGAGTCAAGCGGGAAGTGCCGATATACCCAAGCAACTTTGCCGTCTTCTCCATACTCGCCGGTTACTTGCTTCATCGTGTCGTGGAATCGCTTGCAGAACGGACATTCCGTATCCGAGTATTCAACGACGATAACCTCTGCGTTCGGATTTCCGCGCAAATGATCGCTGCTCGTTACCGGAGCAACAGCATCAAGTTGCGCTTTAGATGGGCCTTGTTCCCCGAGAGGCTGTGGTGCGCTCGGCGACGGAGTGCCATCACCCCAATACAGCGCGCCTGCAATAACGAGAGAACCTAAGAGGACGGAAATCGGGGTCGAGTACTTCTCGAAGACCGGATTCACGTTTGATGTTTTGTTAGCGTCCATACCATTCGTTGAGCCAGCCTTTCATCATCTCGATCTCTTTGGTCTGAGAAGCGATTATGTCTTGAGCCATCTGTTCTAGTTCTGGACGTTCAGTCTTGCCGAGCATGATTTTAGACATAGCAACTGCCGATTCATGATGCACAATCATGTTTTCAAGGAACGTCTCGTCACGAGAGATGCCTGTCTTCGACATAAGTTCCTGAACCATAGCATCAGGAGTTGTTGCGTGCTGTCCAGGAGCAGGCGCATCCTCCTGAGTCAGGCGGTTGTTGTTTCCTGAATGGTTTTGACTGCCACCGATAACATATCCTACTCCCCCGCCGATAAGCAGAGAGACGAGCACGGTAATAATTAAACTTTTATTCATGGATGAATAGATAAAACGAATAAAATGCACCGCGTTGGGCATTTAAAACGCTTTAGAATGTAGTATTCCTCGTGAAAAAAGTTCTTGAAAGAGCGTAGGACGGTGGAGATTGAAAAGACGTGGAGGTGACCATTCTTGCTTGGTAAGCAACAACCACGCAAAACCGAACGATGCCACAAGGGCGATAAATGAGATGGTTTGTACAAGGACGCTTAAAAATGCATTCTGCCAATGCTCTATGTGATCGAATACGGTCATGGAACAGACGGACATTTGTCCCTGCATGAATGGGCATCCCATATGCCCTTCTCCTGACGACATTGAAACAAGTACCCAAGGACCGATAACGACCAAGAAAAACAACAAAATCGCTGCTAGAAAAGAAGCGGCTTGCCGGTTCCAGATAGACATGATTCCAGTATACCTCTTCCCGAAATTGATCTAGCGAATTCGAGGAAAAGCCTTCTTGTATCCTTGAGCAACCAATAAAAGAGGCACGGAAAGGGCAGCAGCATCAGTAAGCAAATGTTGAAAATCTTCAACTCTTATCAGCCCCACAACTAACATCGCTGCAATATGAGCTACGGTCGCCCATATACTAAATAAGATGAAAGATCTATGTTCGAGTGGTTGTGTCGCTGCTCTCCAAAGGAAATAACCCCACACGAAGAAGATGGCAGTAAACATGAGTTCGAAGTCCCACGCATAAGACTGGCCACGGAATTCGGGAGTAAACCAGATAGGCAATGAGATGCCTAAAAGTGGCGCAATAGACAGTACAAACACAACCAGATACCACCAAAAGAAGAGGGCTAGTATCCTTAGGGAAACCTTAAGATTCATTGACTAATATTATCAGAACAAATACAGTATTGCCCTTAAATAATCTGGAAGTAGTAAACAACAAAGACCAATACGTGTAGTGGTGCAGTTACAAGACCGGGGGCGTATTTTTTCACCACACCTGACCAAATTATGTGTTGGATACCATTAGCCAACATTAACACTAAGAAAAACCCTTGGAGAGTCTCTCTGTATGGGAAAGTAGGAGTAAAGAGAACCAGCAACCAAAACGCGGTAAAAATAATCTCAAAAGAGAGAAAGACCCAGAATGGCATCTTGAATAAATACCATTTCCTATGAAAACCAGTTGAGAGTTCCTCAACTGAATGAAATAATTGCACTATTAAACTGGCTAGGAAAAATTGCTCTAACATATTGCTTTTCTTGTATTATCTCTAAAATTCCTTGAAATACTACTACCTCCCTATGGCTGTCTGAGACGATCTTGGAAACAACTACCTTGAAGGAGTTGAACTTCAATCATAATGTTATGATTGCTGTGTATTTCATAATGCTTATGTATGTCAGAAAAACCGAACTCGATTGACCCGACTAAACAGGTAGCGAGTCTGGTAGAAAAAGCCGTGGGAACAGTTGAAGGAGCATTGGGAGAACCTGTGACCGTTGAAGGAGGCGAGGTTACTCCTCCAACTCGCCCTCTAAGCGTCCATGAGCATAAAGACCTCAGCAATACAATGAACGCACTTCATATCGCTCTTTTTGCTGAGAAAGTTGCCAATAGCGAAGGCAAGACTCTTACTCATATTATCCCTTTAACGGAGGACGGCAGAATCAATAAATTTGAAGCTGAACGCGCATTGCACAAGGCAGGACAGCTTGATCCTAACCCAGAAAAAGGAGGACAATCTCTCATCCAGTATTTACAACAAGTGAACCCGGATACACCTGACGAATCTGGCCCATTCACGGTTGAGAATCTGAAACGGGCTGCTGCTCTTATCTCTGAGAACCACCCTGAAGTGACCTTCGAATTTATTGAAGAACCTTCTTCAGTTACCTACACCGCAAGGTTCAATTAATCCTGATGGATTGGGATTCGGATGCGTCTCGTGCGCGATAACCTATCTCAACTTGGCTGGCCGCCCAGGATTCGAACCCTAATTTCTCAACCCCGCCCCCTTCGTAAAGCTCCACAGCGTGGCCCCCAAGAGCACCAACGTCACCGCTATCGTAATCCCGAAGCTCATCCACAAGCTCACATCAGAAACCCCCAAGAACCCGTGCCGGAAGGCATTCACCATATAGAGGATAGGGTTTCCAAGAGAAAGAGTGCGGAATGGCTCAGGAAGGAGCTCTATTGAATAGAAGATACCTCCGAGGTACGTCAGCGGGGTAAGCACAAAGTTCGGGACAATGGTGATGCCGTCGAAGCCCTTAGCAAAGATGCCGTTCACGAGCCCTGCAAGTGAGAACAGGACGGCGGTCAGAAGGCCTGCGGCAATAATGATGAGAACATTGTAGAGCGAAATATGCGTGAACAAGAGTGACACAATAATCACCAGGATGCTCACAATGACTGAGCGCAACACTCCCCCGGTCACATACCCCAGCACAATCAACCAGTGCGGCATTGGAGACACAAGCAGCTCATCAATGCTTCGCATGAACTTCGCAGAGAAGAACATGGAAGAGACGTGCGCGTACGCACTCGTGATCACCGTCATCATGACAAGGCCCGGCATAATGAACTGCATGTAGGAGAAGCCTTCGATGGGCTGCACCTGGCTTCCTATGAACCCGCCGAAGATAGCGAAGTAGAGCGAGGTCGTAACGACCGGAGGAAGAAGAGTTTGCGACCAGATACGGAAGATGCGCACGACCTCCTTCCGGATCATGGTGTAGTAGGCGGTCCACATTGCTTGAGTTGTCATACGGTTGGTTTGTCCTCTGCGGTCATCTCAATAAAGATGTCTTCGAGCTTCTTGTCTCCGTGACGAGCGAGAAGGTCCTTCATGGACTCATTAGCAACAATCTGTCCCTTACGAATGATAGCAACGTGGCGCGCAAGCTGCTCTGCCTCTTCAAGGTAGTGAGTCGTCAACACAATAGTTGTCCCCTCGCTATTAATCTTCCTAAGGAACTCCCACATGCCGCGACGAAGCTCAACATCCACTCCGGCCGTTGGCTCATCAAGAAGCAGCACCGACGGTTGGTGCATGAGTGCACGCGCAATCATCAGACGGCGCTTCATTCCTCCCGAGAGCGCCTGAGACTTGTCGTTACGCTTCTCCCAGATACCAAGGTCCTTGAGCACCACCTCAGCGCGAGCGAGCGCCTCTGCACGAGGAATACCGTAGTAACCAGCCTGGTCGACCACAATATCGAGCACCTTCTCAAAGATATTGAAGTTGAACTCCTGCGGAACAACGCCAATGTGGGTCTTTGCAAGCGAAGGGTTCTCATCAATTGAGACACCGTTCACCTTCACCTCACCAGAGCTCTTCACCACAAGCCCGGTAAGGATGCCGATTATGGTTGTCTTCCCTGCCCCGTTAGGCCCCAGAAGCGCAAAGAATTCCCCTTTAGCAACAGAGAGCGATATCCCCTTAAGCGCCTCGGTAGCCGCCGCAGACTTATCAGACTTCCTATAGACCTTCTTGAGGTCCTTAATTTCAATAGCGGACTCCATTTACAGCTAGTATAGCATTTTGGCCCTTCCGCAGCTTGCCGCTATACTCTTCGCATCCACTTCTATGCGACCCGCATCAAGCTACCCGCACATTTTCTTCGACCTCGACAAGACGCTCACTAAGAGCCGTCTGCCAATGGCACCTCTCCACCAGGAACTGTTCGAGCGATTGTGTGCAGAACGAAACGTCGTCATTGTGACTGGTGGCTCACTCGAGCAGATACAGCACCAAGCGACAGCGCGCTTTAACGGGAAGTACATTGCAATGCCCGAAAGCGGCAACCACGCAATCGATACCGATGGGAGGGAGTTCTGGTACGAGCCACTCACACCCGAGCAATTGGAGGCCATTATGCGAGCGGTAGACGAACTGAAACGCTATTTCGCCATCACGGTTAAAGACGAAAACGACCTCGTCGAAAACCGCGGTGCCCAGGTTGGCTACAGCGTGCTGGGATTTCATGAGGACGTCGACAAGAAGTACGCCTTTGACCCCGGCGACACTAAACGCCGTGCAGCGCTCGCCGCACTCCCTCACGTGGTGAGCCAGCTTGACGCTGCGGGCGTCGAAGTGGTTCCCGCAGGCTCCACAACCTTCAACTTCATCCCCAAAGGAAAAGACAAAGGATACAACGTCGCTCGCCTCGTTGAGCGCATGGGCTGGTCAAAAGAAGACTGCCTCTATATAGGAGACGCATTGTTCCCTGGAGGAAATGACGAACCCGTCATGGGCGTCATCGACACACACTCTGTTGCGGACCCGGATGATACGTTCCGATTGGTAGAAGAAATCCTGGCTTAGTCCCGAACACGACGATACATACGTCCGGTCTGAGTGTCATCAAGTTGGTAGCGAATATTTGGGAACTTCATCTTGGCTGGTGACTTCTTAATGACATAGACCTCAGGAAGACTTGGGAGATATCGCGTAATATCAATTCCTTGCGCGATGAGTTCATCGACTGTGTCATTAAAATCTTTAGCTCCCCACGCATAGTCCTCATAACTGGGCGTCCCGCTGCCACGGTCAGCAAACCGTTCTCCCGCTGTGTACTCGCCTATGTGCGCATGCATAGCACCATCCGGTTCAAGTGACTGATAGAGTCCGCGCATTACCCGAAACACATCTGGAATATGTTGGAGCGCAAAGCGTGTGATGATGAGATCGAACTTCTCTCCTTCGCCCGCAACAAAACTCGCCTTTGATTCGTGCTTGCGCAGCTCCCCCTCAGGACCCGAAGGCTTCATAGTCCCCTTTGGATTCACATTGATGAACTGTATCCCCAGCTTTGCGTCAGTTTGCTTCTCAAGCTCATCACGTGGGTCCTCGATACTCACCCCAACAAGCTCGAGCATAATATCCGGCATCCTCTCTTTGAGCTCTCGAAGGGCGGCGTTGGTGCCGCAGCCGAAATCAAGAATACGGACGGGCCGATCCGGGTGTTTGGCGTGAATAGCACGAACCCTATCGAAAATAGACTCATCTCCGGGAAAGAGGTGTTCGTCGTAGGTAGTGATACTCGACCTGAGAAAGCCATACCCTGCATTCAGTGTCTGGATTCCCGCGAGACGCATTGCCTCGCGTTCGCGGGCCTTAATACGCTCCAAAGACTCCCTGGGGTCATCCATAGAGCGAGTATAGCGCGTGCTACGATACTCGTACTATGCTTCGCGACGATATAGCGAAGGCGATTACGGGCGACGTCGCCGACGATCAAGCAACACTCGATACGTTCTCGAGGGACACCAGTGTCTTTGAGGCGCGTCCATCACTCGTCGTCTATCCTAAGGATGCTAACGATGTCGCGAACCTCGTGCATGCGGTCCATGCCCTTAAGGAAACAGGTGAAGACGTCTCGGTGACTGCCCGCTCAGCCGGCACCGATATGTCGGGCGGCCCACTCACAAAGTCCATCGTGGCGGTCTTCACCAAGTATATGAATCAGGTGCTTGAAGTAGGAGACGGCTACGCGGTCACTGAACCAGGCGTCTTCTACCGTGATTTCGAAAAGGAAACGCTGAAGAAAGGCTACCTCCTTCCCTCCTACCCCGCTTCTCGGGAAATTGCTGCCATGGGCGGAATTGTGAACAACAACTCTGGTGGTGAGCGCACCCTTAAATACGGCAAAACCGAAAAGTATATCGAGGAGGTGGAAGTCGTTCTCTCCGACGGCACGAAGACCACTTTCAAGGCACTGGGCCCAGACGAGCTCGCACAGAAGAAACTCCAGAAAGATCTCGAAGGCGACATCTACCGGAGGATGAGTAACCTCATCATCGACAATCGCGAGACCATTGAAGCTGCACGCCCCAAGGTATCGAAGAACTCCGCAGGTTACGCGCTCTGGAACGTGATGGATTTCGAGAACGGTTCGTTTAACCTTGCGAAACTCATCTGCGGTGCACAAGGCACGCTCGCGCTTATGACCAAGGCGAAGCTCTCGCTGGTAAAACCACAGGAGCATCGTTCTATGCTCGTGGTCTTCCTCTCTGACATGAACGTGCTTCCAGAGGTGGTGAAGCGCGTTCTTAAATACCATCCGGAATCATTTGAGTCCTACGACGACCACACCTTTAAGCTCGCAGTACAGTTTCTCCCGCAAATGCTCTCACAGATGGGGCTTGCGCGCGCCATTCGCCTGGGTGTCTCTTTCCTTCCAGAAGTGGGACTGGTGCTCAAGGGCGGTGTACCCAAATTGGTGCTCATGGCAGAGTTTTCAGAAGATACACACGACGCAGCGCTGAAGGCAGCAAAAGATGCACAGGAATCCCTGAAGGATCTCAAGCTCCCAACGAGAATCAACGTTGACGAGCGCGCGAGTGAGAAGTATTGGATTGTCAGGCGCGAGAGTTTTGCACTGCTACGCAAGAATCTTAAAGGCCTCTACGCAAGTCCGTTCATCGATGACTTCGTGGTGCCGCCTGACACCTACCCTGAGTTTCTCCCCAAACTCTACGAACTCCTTGGAAAGTACGACCTCATCTATACAATTGCCGGACATATCGGGAACGGAAACTTCCACATCATCCCGCTCATGGACCTCTCCAAGGAATCCGCCCACGACACTATCCTTGAGCTCTCTCCCAAAGTGTACGACCTGGTCATCAAGTACGGAGGCACCACCACCGGTGAACACAACGATGGCATTATCCGCACCCCCTATCTCACCCAGCTTTTCGGGGAGAAGATGGTGGAACTCTTCAAGGAGACCAAGGAGATTTTCGACCCCCTCAACCTCTTCAACCCAGGAAAGAAGGTGGGGGGCACCTTTGATGACATAAAAGCTGCGATGACGCATCATGTAGGCACATGAAGCCTCGACTGCTCATCCTGGCATCCGGCACTCCTGACGGTGGAGGGAGCGGCTTTGAGAATTTGGTACAGAACGTGACGGCCGCGGATATGGTCGGGGTGGTCTCTAACCACGAGCATGGCGGCGTACGAGAGCGCGCAGAGCGTCTCGGTATTCCCTTCCTGTACTTCCCCGGTCCCTACACGGCCGAGAACTACCAGAAGATAGTCAAAGAGACTGGCGCAGACTTCGTTGCACTTTCCGGGTGGCTCAAACTGGTCGCAGGGCTAGACCCGAAAACCACCTTCAACATCCACCCCGGTCCCCTTCCCGAGTTCGGTGGCAAGGGACTGTGGGGACGCTTTGTACACGAGGCAGTGCTAAAGGCATACAAAGAAGGACGCATTACAGAGTCAGCGGTTTCTATGCACTTTGTGACTCCTGAGTTCGATGAAGGCCCTGTCTTCTTCTCGCACCCGGTTCCCATACTTCCAGATGACACACCGGAGACGCTTGCCGAGCGCGTGCAGGCGGCAGAAAAAGAATGGCAACCCAAGATTACTGACAAGGTTGTACAGGGCCAGATAACTTGGGATGGTATACATAGGGACTCCCTCCATGTTTAGAGAGAAGAAACCAGCCGCAAAGTCCGAACAGTACCCCCTCCTTGAGGGGCGTGAGGCAATACTGAACCATGCCGCACGCACTCGCGTGAACCCTGACGCATGGCTTCTACGCGTCGAGGCACACGTGAAGAACGGTGACATCAGCATCAACGACCTCGAGTATTTCGTAAGCAACTTCGCGAATGCTCACAACGGCGTCACTCAGTTTGCAAAACGCTTCCCCAACGCGAAGGATTTGTACACGTATATGAAACGCTCGTCGCTCGTCGCGGCTATGCACTCGTGCCACCTCAACAACCCTCCAGGCAGGAAGAATCTGTGGCCTGCGTGCTTCTCACTCTCTGGAGCCGATATGCAGCCGAACGATCTCGCTGTCCCTTTCGATTCTATCGACCTCCTCAACACAGATATCTCCTTCATGACCGCGCATGACGGCACGACGGTCGACCTCACGAAAGGACGAGTGGAGGGTTCTAAAGTACATTGGGAGGCTGGCCAATCGAACGTGGAGGTATGCGACGAAGCTGAGCGACGCTTCTTCCGTACACTTACAGGAAAGAGTGCGGAGGGCGCCCTCGATCCGCTCAACCTATTCAAGGTTGGGAAGGATCTGGAAGGCATTGTCTTCACCGACCAAGGCAAGGCGGTCGGTCTCATAAAATTTGTTGGGTCGTTCAGCCTGCTCGCGCTCCGCAGTGTGGGAAGTTCGGAAGGAACGGAATTTCACAAAGGCATGCTCTATTCTCTCGACGGGCCGCTCAAGATGCTTATCCAAGACGCCAGACGTATGTACAAACCGACCGAACCGGACCCAACGAAACCGCTCAAGCGGCGATTCTTCTCCGTCGACATAGCCGCGCTTAAGCAGGCGGCGGACAAAGCGAACGTGGTACTCGCCAAGAGAAGCACTCGATTCCTCGGCATACGCCATGCGAAGGAACCGAAGGAGTCCAAGGTGAATCTGTACGATGAGATGGATTCCTTCGCGAGCCAGTTCGAGACGGGCGCCTTTGCCGCAGAGCCCCTCTTCCCTCCCGAGACTCCCCGTGGTGGAGAGACGACATAAAACGCTTGCAAGAGTTTAAGGCTCCTCAGTCGCTTCCTGACCAGGGAGGATGTACCTCGTTTGTATAGCGACGATAGTATCCGGACCTGAAATAGGATACACGCGAAGCGCTTCCTCAGGGCTAATGACTCGATAGAATGGGCCGCCACTGGCTCCGGTGACGAGCTTCGCCTTCTGCTCATTCTTCACTACCTGCACGTTTGGGACGCGGGATTCATCGGATGCACGCTTCGGAAGTATCTCGACGAGTACGTTACGGGAGACTGGCTCGAAACCAGCGCGCACCAGCGTTTGCGCAATCATTGGTTTGTTTATTTTCCCTGTCCCGATGAACGTTAAACCTTCCTTATCCAATCGCTCAACAAAGTACTTGATGAGAGCTTCCCCCATGTGATGACCTGCCATGGAGGGCGGCACCATAAGTCCGAGTAGTATTGCCTCGTTCCCATATACCCGGTAGCCGACACGTGTAGTCTCCCGGCCGCGCCGATCAACGCCCTTCAAGGCATCGAGCGAAGGCGTGAAATAGAGATGGATTCGTCCATCCTTGAGTTCCTCACGAAAGACGTGAAAGGTCGCCCCCTCGTGTGAAAAGGTGTCGACCTCCGTGAGCGCATCAAGCGACATGGGCGCTCCGCTTTCGCTATCGTCCCATTGTGCAGGGCCTTCTGTCATGCAAGCAGTATAACGGATTCCCCTGTCCCCACCTTTCTTGTGGAAGTGCTAATTCTGTTGCATACTGCGATTGAGCTCGCAGTATCCAGAACTTCGCGCGGCAAACCCGCTCCCTAGTGCTCAGTTCGGCGAGAAGTTATACATCAGTCAATCAAGCCACATGGCAACAAACAAGCTCTATGTCGGCGGTATCCCGTACCGCACGACTGAGGATGAAATGCGCACCGCCTTTGAAGAGGCAGGTACCGTTACGTCCGTTAGTATTATCATGGACCGCATGACCGGTCGTTCTCGCGGCTTCGGCTTCGTCGAGATGGC